>JBBIOJ010000012.1:0-96557 GCA_037443445.1 Desulfarculaceae bacterium
GAACTACCCCCTACCAACTCCAACTCAATTTCAACACTGGAGGTTAACAGTGCCCTGGGAAGCCCAGGGCTTGACACGGGCACCCCCAGGGTAGTAAAAAAGCTTAGAAATACAAGGGCCTGTGGCACTTGGCCGGCATTCTCCGCAAGCAAGTGGATGATGCGGTCTAGGGTGCTTTTTTTGTGCAGACACGGGAGGAGTCCATGGAAAAGCTCAAGTTGGGTATACCCAAAGGGAGCCTCCAGGAGGCAACCATTGAGATATTCAGGAGAGCAGGTTGGAACATAAGGCTTCCGGACAGGAGCTATTTCCCCGGAATAGACGACGAGGAGATATCCTGCTACCTCATCAGGGCCCAGGAGATCTCCAGGTACGTGGAAAGCGGAGTGCTGGATGTGGGGCTCACTGGCAAGGACTGGATCCTGGAGAACGACTCCAAGGTACTCATCCTGGAGGAGCTCATATACTCAAAGGTCAGCAGAAGGCCGGCTCGCTGGGTGCTGGCAGTACCAGAGGACTCCCCGGTGCGAAGGCTGGAAGATCTGGGGGGAAAGCGTGTGGCCACAGAACTGGTCAATTTCACGCGAAGGCTGTTCCAGGAGCGGGGCATCAAGGTGGAGGTGGAGTTCAGCTGGGGGGCTACCGAGGCCAAGGTCTTGGAAGGCCTGGCCGATGCTGTGGTGGAGGTGACGGAGACCGGCACAACCCTCAGGGCCAACGGGCTCAGGATAGTGGAAGAGCTCATGAGCACAGCCCCTCAGCTCATAGCCAACCCCGAGGCATGGGAGGATCCCTGGAAACATCGCAAGATAGAGCAAATCCGCATGCTGCTCAAGGGAGCCATGGCTGCGTACAAGAAGGTTGGCCTCAAGATGAACGTCTCAGAGGAGGACATCCCCAATGTGGTGGCGGTGCTTCCCAGTCTCAAGGCACCCACCATCTCCAAGCTTTACGGGCAAGACTGGTTCGCTGTGGAGACCATCGTGGATCAGGACCTGGTGCGGGAGATCATTCCGAGACTTCAGGAAGCAGGAGCCCAGGGGATTATCGAGTACTCCCTGAACAAGGTCATCTGATTTGCATTCTGGGACAGAAGTGCCAAAGCTCTCCCGGGGTTGGGGGGCCTCAGCTTCCAATTTCCTCGGCCTTGGGAAATGATTTGGACTGAACCCCGCGGCTGATTGGTCTGTCGGATTGATGCTTCGGGCAGCACAGATGCAGGTCGAGCCCCCTTGAGGGTGGTAACCTCCCAGGAAGGAGTTTTTCATGCTGGAGTCAATGGAGCCCGGAGAGCGGCTCCTCACCAACCAGAGGCAGGCCCGTTACTTCGACGGGGTTGTGGAACTCTTTGACCAGGAGCAGCCACCGCACATCCTTCAGAACCTGGAACTCATAGTGGATGCAGCCGGGATCCAGCCGGGAGACCGTGTGCTGGATGTGGGGGCCGGGGTGGGGGTGCTCATTCCCTTCATACAGCAATACAAACCTGCCCATATCGTGGCATGTGAAATCTCGGGCAAGATGCTGGCCCGGCTGGCTGAAAAATTCCCGGAGGTGGAAACTCACCTCTCGGACATAGCCGAAATAAAGCTCCCCCAAGGCTATTTCAATGTGATCTTCATGAATGCGGTTTTCCCGAACCTGGTGGACAAGCCCAGAGCCCTGGCCAACTCCGCACGCATGCTGGCCCCTTCGGGGCGGCTGGTCATAAGCCACCCAGAAGGGCGCCTATTCGTGGAGCGGCTCAGGGATGTGGTGCCCTTCCCCCTGGATCCTCTGCCCATATTTCCACAACTGAGACGCCTGGTCAAAGATCTTCCGTTTCTCTTGATCCGCTATGAGGACCGCTCGGAGCTTTACCTGGCGGTCCTGGAAAAGCCTTGATCCTCCCCGGCCAATAGGAGTGGAGTTCTCTACAGGCCTTGGTGTGGGTGTGACCCAGGCCCCAATTGAAGACCAAACAAAGGATATGTTTCCCTTTTTGACCTATCCTGCCTCTACCCTGAGAGCTTCCTGTATTCCTCCTCCCTGAGCTCCCTTCTCAAGAATTTTCCCACCTTTGACTTGGGCAACATGTCCCTGAACTCTATATACTGGGGGACCTTGTAAGGGGCCAGCCTCTCCTTGCACCACCTGATGAGCTCGTAGCCGCTCACACCCTTTATGTCCTCCTTGAGCACCACGAAGGCCTTTATGCGTTCGCCCAGTTTCTCGTCCGGCACACCCACCACACTGGCTGCGATGACAGCCGGGTGCTCTTGCAACACCCTTTCCACCTCTGCTGCGGCCACTCTGTAACCCTTGTGCTTGATCAAATCCACGGAACGATCCCTGAAGTACAACCATCTGTCCTGATCCACCTCCACCAGGTCCTTGGTCCGATACCATGTTTCCCCGGCGCTTCTAAGAAAGCATTTCTCGGTCTCCTCTGGCTTCCTCCAGTATTCCTGCACAGCATAGGGGGAGGTGGCCAGAAGCTCTCCTGGCTCCCCTGGGGCAAGCGGCTCCAGAGTGTCCGGGTCCACCAGCCTGTACATGACCCCTGGGGATATTCTCCCGGCAGCCCCTTCGGGTGGCTCTCCATCTTTGGCATAGCTCAGGGATACGGCTCCGCCCAGCTCCGTGCTCCCATAGCCCTGGTAGAGCGGTATACCGAACTTCCTGCGCCACCTCCTGGCCACCTCCACGGGCATTACATCCCCACCTGTTCCACAGTATTTGAGGGACCTCAGGTCGTACTGATCCACTCTGTCATGCTCCAGGATCATCCGATAGAGGGCAGGCACTGCGAACATGCGGGTGGCCTTGTGTGTCTGGACGTGATGCAAGAGGGCGTCCAAGACCACCCTGGGGAGCAGGATGAGGGTCTCCCCTGTGATGAGCAGCGGAGTGAAGGCGTCCATCTGTCCTATGACGTGATAGAGCGGGGCCGACAGAAGAGTTCGACCCTCGCCCTGGCTCACGAGCCCCTCTGCCGCCTTGCCCCACTCCAGGCTCCTGGAGAGGAAAAGGCCGGCGGAGATGGGGACCCCCTTGGGGAATCCGGTGGTCCCGCCTGTGTAGAGCATGACCGCTGTGCCCAGAGGGTCTCTTTGGAGGGAAGGAAGCCTTCGGGGATCCCCTCTGCGAAGAAGTTCCCTGAAGAGTTGGAATTGCCTGCCCCTGGGGATCTGTCCTTTGGGAATCCTGTTGAAACCTCTCCCGAAGAGCCTCTTCCAGCCTGGGAGAAGCTCCACCATGTTGGTTATTACCACCTTGGTTACGGAGGTCCTGTCCAAGACATCCAGCACGTACGAGACATTGGTGTCCATACAAAAGATTACCCTGGCCTCCACGTCATTGGCCATGTACTGCACGTCGTAACCGGTGTATACCGGCGCCACCATCACCGGAATGGCCCCGATCCTTTGGAGGGCCAGCCAGACTATGAGGGTCTGGGGGAGATTGTAGAGGTAGATCACCACCCTGTCGCCCGGCTCAATGCCCAAGCCGCACATGGAGCAGGCCATGTTCAGCACCATCTGGTTCAGTTGGGAGAAGGAGTAAGTCTCCCCCAGGAAGATGATGGCTGTCTTTTGCCCCTGCTCCCTGCAGACTGCCTCGAACGAGAGGAAGGTGGTGTCCTGGCGTTGCTCTAGCATCTCCCCTCCTCTACACCCCCATGAAGGTGGACCTGACCTCTGGGTTGTCCCTCAACTCCCTGCCGGTTCCCTCCAGGGTCAGCATGCCGTTCTGGATCACGTATCCCCTATCCACTACGGGAAGGAGGGGCCTCGCGTACTGCTCCATCACCAAGACAGTGATGCCCTGTTCCCGGATCTGCCTTATGGCCCCTATGAGGCTCTTTTGCATGAAGGGGCTCAACCCCAAGAGTGGTTCGTCCAGAAGCAACAGCCTGGGCTTGGTCATGAGGGCCATACCTATGGAGAGCATCTGCTGCTCGCCTCCGCTGCAAAACCCCGCCCGTCTCTTTCTCAAGTCTCGCAGGGGCGGGAATATGCTGTACACAAACTCGAAACTCTTTCCCAGATCCTTGTCCTTGCGAAGGTAAGCGCTGATTCGGAGATTCTCCTCCACGTCGCTCTCAGGGAAAATCGGATGACGTTCCCTGCTCAGGGCTATTCCCCTTTTTATGCGATGGCTGGGTTTGGCAAAAAGGATCTCCTCACCCTCGAACCAGATCTCGCCCATAAGCGTTATTCTCTCCCCGCCCCTTCTTTCCTCCTTCACCTTCATGTCTATGATCAGGCCAGAGATGGTGTTCATTAGGGTTGTCTTGCCTGCGCTGTTGGAACCAAGCCCGCACACTATTTCACCTTCTCTGACCTCCAGGGACAGATCGTTTAGGGCCAAAGCGTTCTCGAAGAAGACCATCAATCCCTTGACCTGAAGCATCTTGCCTTTCCTGACAGGAGCAAGTCCCTTGCCGAAGGCTTGCTCTCTAATACTGACGGGCATCGGATAAAGCCGACCCGCAGCTGGATCCACTCCCACCCATGTCACTGTGCTTGCAAAGGATCTGCTGGCTCCATGCCCCCTCAAGAAGACCCTCGGCTCCGGACACCGCAAGGCATCCCTCGGGGTTGGAGGCCCAAACCCCAGACTTTCCAGCCCTCCTGCATCCAGCGGGATGGCTCAATCCTCCACCTCGGTGCCCAGATAAGCCTTTTGAACCTCCTCTTGCCCCATGGCCTCCAGCGGAGAGCCGTCGGCGATCTTTTGCCCGAAGTTGAGCACTATGACCCTGTTTGCCACCCTGAAGAGCTCCTTGAGGCGATGTTCCGCCATTATGATGGTGAGTCCCTCACGGTGGAGCTTCTCTATTATGGGAAGGGTGGCTGCCACCTCGGACATGGACATGCCAGAGAAAAGCTCGTCCAGAATCAACAGCTCAGGCCTCAGCGCCATACATCTGGCAAGGTCCAGCCGTTTCAGATAACCATGGGGTAGGCTTCCTGCAGCCTTGTATGGAACAGAGGAATCCCTCTCGAAGCCCAGGTCATCTAGAAGATCAATGGCTATGTCATCCCTCTCCCCGTACCTACCCCCTGTGAACTGCTTGACCCTCCTGGAGTACAGGGGGACTATCAGGTTCTTGTAAGCTGGAAGCTTGTGCAGGGCTCTGGCCATCTGGAAGGTGCGAGCAATTCCGAGCTGTGCAATGCTGTAAGGCGCCTTGCCGGTTATGTCCTTGGCTTTGAAGCTGATCCTGCCTGAAGATGGTCTGACAAAGCCCGTTATCAGGTTTATCAGGGTGGTCTTCCCAGAGCCATTGGGCCCTATGAGCCCCACGAACTCTCCCCTTTGGACCTGGAAGCTCACCCGGGCAACAGCTGTGACACCACCGAAATGCTTGGTCAGATGCTCCACCCTTAGTATGACCTCTCCTGCCACGTCAGATCTCCACTTCTCTTTCGAACTGGTGGTATTTCCTCTCCAGGTAGTGGAACACCCCCTCGGGCAGCAAGACCAGCGCGCCTATGAGTATTACTCCGTACAGAGCTATGCGCAGCCCTCCCAAGGCTCGAAGAGCCTCAGAGAGGGGCACCAGTATGAAGGCCCCCAAAGTGGCACCGGCAAAGCTGCCCGGACCTCCCAGCACAGCTGCTGCCAGCGGCAAGATGGTGTAATCCAGGGCAAAGGCGGATCTGCCCACAAACTGGTAATAATGGGTCATGAGGGCTCCGGCAAAGCTGCCCACCATCCCCGCAAGAAACACGGCTTGAGCCTTGTACCAGTGCACGTTTATGGCCCCGGCCATGACCACCCTGTCGTCGTCCTTTATGCCCCTGAGCACCATGCCGAAGTCCTCGTTCATGAGCCTTCTGAACCCGAAAAGGACCACCCCCACGGACAGCGCAGCCAGGTACGTGGCCAGCCAGTGGCTGGGGAAAGGACTGAGGGACAAGAGCCCATGGGTACCGCCCAGTATCTCCAGGGTCTCTATCAGGTGCGAGAACAACAGGGGTAGTATCAGTGTGACCATGGAGAAATACACTCCCCTGAGTCTCAGTACCGGAACCACCAGGATCGTGCACAGAAGGGCGCCTCCCAGGGTGGCTGCTGGCACAGTCAGAAATATGGGCCAGTTGAGGTAATGATTGAGCCCCCCTGCCACGTACGAGCCAACCCCGAAAAAAAGAGCCTGGCCCAGGGAAACCAGCCCCACGGAGGCCATGAGATCCCAGCTCAGAGCCAGGAGTGCGAACACGCAGGAGTAAAACAGGACTTTCCCCCAGTACCCCCCCCCCAGAAACAGTGGGATGGAAAGCAGGGCTGCCAGGGGCAAGAAACGAGGCAGAAAAAGATAGAGCATGTCGCTGTAGGTTGAAAGGACATATATGGTGTCGCTTCTGGCCTTGATCCCCCTGTCTATCCTCTCCTTTCTGTACTTCCCGGCAGCTTGCATTCTAGACTCTCTCTTCCAGCTCCTTGTACTTGCCCAAGAGTCCCGAGGGCTTTATGGCCAGGACCATCACGATTGCTCCCAGGGTAACAACCGTCTGCCACTGGGCCCTCAGAAAAGTCCCCACAAGGATCTGACAGAACCCGAGGAGAAAGCTGGCAAGAAGGATGCCTGGGATGCTCTCCAGGCCTCCCACGATGCCCACGGCCAGAGCGTAGATGAGCACATCGTATCCCAGCTCTGTATCCACCGAACCCAGGGGGAGAATGGCCAAGCTTGCCACCACGGCCAAAGCCGACCCCAAAGCCGAGCTCAAAGCGGCTGTCCAGTCAGAGTCTATTCCCAGGGATATGGCCGTCCTTTCGTTCTGAGCTATGGCCCTGAGGGAAAGCCCGACCCTGGTCCTTCGCGTGAAAAAGTAAAGGCACACGAAGAGGCATACGCCTATGGCGATCACACTTATTCTCTGGTAGTCCACCCACACCTCCCCGATCTTGAGGCTTCCCTTTACAAAAGTAGGAAGGGAGTAGGTGTACCCCGAAAACCCCATCCACCTGAGCACCTCTATGATCACTATGGCCACGGCCAGAGTCACTATCACTTCGTTTATTGCCAATCCCCTGAGTCTGAAGATGAGCCCCCAATACATGAGGAATCCGGCCAAACCCACCACGATTACCGAGAGAATTCCTGCCAGAACATAGGGAATCCCTATCTGGTTCATGAAGATCCAGGTGATTATCCCCCCCAGGATGTAGAAGGCCCCGTAAGCAAAGTTGGCCACACCGCTTATACCGAAAGTAAGGCTGAAACCTATGGCCATGAGCGCCAAGGCCATACTGTTGGAAAAACCGTAGAAAAGGATCTCCACCAACTGTGCCATTCCCACCTCAGCGAAATCCCCCCTTTCCTCCCTGGAGGCAAGGGGGGACCCATTCTTGAAGGCGAAGCTGTTGCTGCCCTCTTCCCTACTTCACCCAGGGAGCCAGCTCTATCTTGCCCTCAGCCACAAGCTCCGGGTAAACCGGAACCATCTTTCCTTTTCTCCACTGATAGGCCACTATGATGGAGCTCTCCTGGGGATTCCCATCAAAGACCTGCTGATGGGTTTTCTTGTCGAACCTTATCTTCCCGGACACCCCCATCATGTCGGTCGCCTCCACAAAGGAGACGAACTTGTCCGGGTCCTTGGACGGCACAAAGCCAGCCCTCTCGATGGCGTCCTTGAGAATATAGACCGCATCGTAGGCCGAGGAGACTGTCCGTGGATCATCCATTGCAGGATACTTCTTCGCCTTCCACTTTTCATGGAACTCTATGGACTTGGCCAATGCCTTCACTGGGGCCCCCGTCCCCCCTGGAAATGGGAGAACCAACACGTAATCCAGGTCCTCCCCGTAGGTCTCCCAGGCCCTGGAAGAAGTCACCACTGCGAAATCCAGAAAAAGCATTGTGGGGATTCTCATGGATTTCCATTGCTTGAAGCAGACGGGGAGAGTGGGCATGTCTCCTGCCACATAGAGCATCTGGGCCCCAGAGGCCCTGGCCTTGCTGAGCACCGGCGAGAAATCGTTTGTGCCCACTGCCACGGGCTCGTAGCCCACGGTCTTCCATCCCAGGGACTCAAGCCTGCCCTTGAGGGCATCGGCCGCTGCCCTGGCCCAGAGCGTGTCCTGGGCTATGATGAAGAGCTTGTCATGGCCGAACTGTTTTCTCACGCCGTCTATGGTGTTGGCCGCTGCGGTGCCCACATATGTGGAGTTGGTGGTTGCCCTGAACCAGTATTTGTACTTTTCAGGGTCACCCTGGAAAATCTCTATGAGCTTGGGAGTCTGGGCTATGGTCTGGATGGTCACTATCTTGTACTTGGCGATCAGGTCCATGGTTGCCACCATGGCTTCTGATCTAAACGGGGCTACCACCAGGGCATCAGGTTTGTCCTCGCTTATGAGCTTGTCCACGGCCATGAGAGCCTGCTGGACAGGGGTGCCAGGCTCCCCACAGCGCGTATCCGCGGTCACCAGCTTGAGGGGGCGCTTGAGCCCTTCCTCCTTGACCAGGATACCCCCTTGAGCGTTTATCTCATCTATGGCCATCTCCACGGCAAGCTTCCCCGACTTGCACAGGGGCTGGAAGAAGGATGTGGGAAGCCCGAGGACTATGGGCTTGGAGCTGGAAAGCCCCAAAGATGGGGCCAAAAGCAGGCACAATCCCACGGAAACAGCCAGACAAAGCACTTTCCCAGGAGTTCTCCGGATCATTTCCCTTGCCTCCTTTTCTCAGATAAAATCAACCCCTTGGTCTGCGCAGAGCAGCCCGCACAGCCCCCCCTTTGCGCTTGAAGCCCTGAGCCGATTTGCCCTGAACTGTTACGGAACTCAGGGCAAACTCCTAGCAAAGATAAATCCAGCTGTCAAGGGGAAAAAGAACCCCTTCAGTTAGTTTTGCAAGGCCATCTTGGGCCTTTGGGGCAGGGATCGAGTTCCTTTCTGGATTAATCTGGCTTGCATTGTTCAAGGGCAGTGGATAATGTAGGTTAACTGGCTGATTTACTTGTAATAACCTTACTGTGTTTCAGGTGACTCTGCACTTGGTGTGGAGCCGGTGAAAGGCCTTTTGGTCCGCACATCCTCAAGCATCCCGGGGCTTGGGGAGGTGGGCCCCAATCTCACCGGCCTTGGGGAATTCCCCGGGCTAGAGGTGGATTGCCATGAAAGCCACATGGTGCTCCATTCCTTTTCTGGCCTTGTCTCTGTGTCTCTGTCCGTGGGGTGCTGTGGGGCAGGATCGTGCCCTGATAGTGGACATGGAGATGAATCCTCCTTGCGTCCTGGCCGGGCTCATGGACAATCTCAAGCTGGGAGGGTTTCTGCCGGTTTATAGGCCCTTTTATCCCAGGCTGACTCAGGTGGACCTGAGACACTTTGGACTGGTGGTGGTACTTTCAGGCTCAGCCCCTGGGGCCCCGGGCACTGGAATGAGCTTGGAGGAGGTTCGGGCATTGGTGGATTTTGTCCAGGGAGGCGGCCTCCTGATCCTGGGCACCTCCTCTGGGAGTCCACAGAACCGCATAGCAGACAATGAGCGTTACCTTTTCAATTATCTGCTCCACAGCTTGGGGGCCCCCATCAGAATCCAGGACGACTGGGTAGCCGATGAGGAGAACTGTTTCAAAGCCCCCCTTTACAAGTCCCCTTTGGTGCTTGCGCAGGAGAGCCTTTTCCCGAAACTTGACTCCCAAGCACCCATGGTGTACGACAGGAGCCCCTCCCTGTGGACCGGGGAAGGGGCGACCCCCTTGGTGCGATCTTATGGCTCTGCCTTCCTGAGGCATGCCTCTCAAGAAAGAGGCCCTTTTACCATGGCAGCGCAGGCACGTTGCGGGAAAGGTAAGGTCCTGGTCATCAGCCGTCATGTGCTTACCCAAGGGGGGGCAAACTCCAAGGAACCGGCTTCCCCCATGCTCCCCATGCCCGGGGAAGAGGCCCGCTTGAGGGTTTTCTTGAGAAGCCTCACGGGAATTCTCAAACAGGAGATCTTCCCCCTTGCCCGCCCATCAGAGGCTTCTCTGCCCCCTGATGTTCCACCCGACTTTCAGGTTCCTAGAGAGGCCTTCCCGGACGCTCCCCCTCGGGGCACAAGAGAGGTGTCAGCTTGGAAGCCGCCCAAGCTCCCCTCTCCAGCCCCCTTGGCCGCATCTCACAGGTGGATTGCTCGCGAGGGGGTTCGCTGCGGCTGGGCTCACATGGACAAGGATGATAAAGAGCTGGAGAGGCTGGCCCACAGGATGATGCTCTCGGGCCTCACCACTTTCTGGGGAGTCGGTCACCCGCAGGTCTTGACAGGGGCTTGGGGATCTGAAGCAGAAAGGGTGAGACTGCTTCTAGCCTGGGAGAAAATGGCCTCCTTACTGGACAACTCAGGGGTGAGATGGCTTCTGGGGGTGAATTATCCAGGGGGGCCCCACACCAGGGAGCTCACATCCTATGCAGTGGGAGCAGAGGGGAAGACTTGGAGCGCCCCCTCACCCTGGGACAAAGAGTCCTGGGAAAAAGAGATTGTCTCTTCTGCAAGGGTGGCAGCCTATTGGTCTAGGAGCCACCCGGCCATGGCTGGCCTGGTGTTGGATCTGGAAATGTATAGAAGAGATCCCCTGTTTTTCGGAAGCGGGGTTGATTTTGGAGATGCACCTTTTGAATCTTTCTTGCAATACCTGGGCGAACCCATGGGCTCCAAGACCTGGAAGCTGGAGACCTCCCAGCGTTTTGGTTGGCTCAGAGAAGAGGGTCTGCTGGAGTCTTACTACTCTTTTCTGGAAAGAAGGGCCGAGCAAATGGGGCGCAGCTTGAAGAAAGCAGTGCACTCCATCAGGCCCGATTGGGTGTTGGGCTGTTACATGGCCGGGATACTGCACAGATGGTTTTACAGGGGGCTTCTCAGAGGTTTGGGAGAGCCGAGCCGGCCCGTGCTGATCTTCAGCTTCCAGAGGGATGTGGGCCTTGACATGGCGGAACTGAGAGGGGCAGGAATTCATGCTGTGCACGTAAGGGGACTTCTCCTGGGCATGATGGGGAAAAAGGATTATCCTGAGTTCTTTTCCCAGGCCTTGGAGGAACACGCGGGCTACTGGCTGAACCGCCTCACCTCTCTGGTGGCAGAGAAGGGATTCTTTCCCATAGAGGCCCCGGTTGATATGAACCAAGAGGAAGCTTGGAACGTTATCCGCCTGGCCAACGAACAGATCCGCTTGCGGGCATACGGAGCTTGGAGATGAAAACCCACCTTCTTTCTAAGGAGGCAGCAAGGGCATGACACAGGGACACAACAGGGAGCACGTGCTGGAGCTACTGAGGGAGTTCACCGAGGCTTTTGGGGTCTCGGGATTCGAGGAGGAAGTGAGGGGCAAGATCCTGGCCAGGGTGAAGCCCATTGCAGACCGAGTGGAGCTGGACTCCATGGGCAACCTCTATGCGGTCTTGAATCCAGATGAAGAATTCACACTCATGTTGGACGCCCACATGGACGAGGTGGGCTTCGTGGTGAAGGGGATTCAGCAAGACGGTTTCTTGAGGTTGGCACCCGTGGGGGGGTGGGATGTTCGCCTCCTGCCCGGCCAGACCATCCTGATCAGGGCCACAGCAGGGCGTTACTACCCTGGCCTCGTGGGCTCCATCCCACCCCACGTGCAAGAGCCGCAGGACAAGAACAGGGTGCTGGGCTGGGAGGATATTTTCGTGGACGTGGGAGCCAGGAACCCGGGGGAACTGAGGCAGATGGGGATAAGGTTGGGCTGTGCCGCTGTGATACCTCAAGAGCTCAGGGTCCTTTGGAATGGGACGGTCATGGCCAAGGCCCTGGATGACCGGGCAGGATGCGCTTTGCTGGTGCTGACCCTGGAGAACCTTGCCAGGCAAAGGCCCCGGGGGCGGGTGGTGCTGAGCTTCTCATCCACAGAGGAGGTGGGATGCAGGGGGGCCAGAGTGGCTGCCCAGAGGTGGAGCCCCCATCTGGCTTTGGCCGTAGAGGGCACCATGGCCACAGACACCCCCGGTGTGAAGCCTGGCCAAAGGGTTTCGGCCCTGGGAGGGGGTCCTGTGGTCACCACCATGGACAAGAGCCTCATTGTGCCGGAAAGACTGGTGGAGTGGATAATCAACAGGGCGGAACAGCTTGAAATCCCTTATCAGATCAAGACTCCGCTGGTAGGCTCCACGGATGCCGGGGCAATACAGTCAAGCGGGCTGGGCGTGCTCACCGCGGTGATTTCAGTCCCCTGCAGGTACAGCCACTCCCCCGCCAGCCTCATGCTGCTGGAGGACTTCCAGCACACCCAGAGGCTGCTAGAGGCCTTGGTGCGGGAAGCCCCGTTTATCTACAAGGAAATGAGGCTGTGACCTGCTTTGCCCGCAGGGAGTGGAGAGCCGGGTTAGCAAGTCCCCGAATCTGAATCCGGGGATCTTCTCAGGACAGCCCTGCCTCCACAAGAAATAGCCCAAAGCCAGGGGGTTTGCTCCGATTCCCAGGGTGTAAAAAGACTCCTGGCCCATGAAAGGGTCAGGGCCTTGAGGGTTTCCCGGGGCGGCTTGACACCCGTGTTCCTCCCACCCGAAAATAGTCTGGCTTCCGCCGGTGTAGCTCAGAGGCAGAGCAGCTGATTCGTAATCAGCGGGTCGGAGGTTCAACTCCTCTCACCGGCTCTATTATTTCGAGGTATTGCAAGAAGGTTCGGAAGCATCTTTCCTTTCGTGCGGAATCTTCCTCACCTGTTTTTTCCCGGCCCTTCTGCCTGCCAGCCTGGGATCTCCAGGTATCATTTGTAGGGGCTGAAGTCCACCCCCCTTCGTCTTGCCCTTTCCTCGAACCAGGCCTTTTCGTCTTTGGGTGGGAGCTCTATCTCCCCTGGAGCCTTTCGAACCAGGCAGATGGCCTCCGAGGGGCAAGTGGTGACGCACAGACCGCAGCCTATGCACTTCTCACGGATGACTTGGTATGAATCCCCAGCATCCCTGATGGCCTTGACCTGGCAGCGCTCCTCGGCGCATTTTCCGCAGGCCACGCACCTGTCGGGGTCTATTTGGGCATAGTAGTTTGTGTTTACGGCATCGGTGATCCCCAGCTCGTTGATCCCCCTCAAGACCCCGCAGCAGCACCCGCAACAGTTGCAGATGAAGAAATGGCCGCTCTCTATGTTGTAAGTCATGTGAACCAGAGCGGCCTCCTCGGCCTTTTTCAGCAATTCCTGAGCCTGCTCCCTTGTAATGGGCCTTCCCCAATGATAGTTATCAAACACGTTGGGGACGGGGGCCATGGCCAGGCAGACTTCAAGGGGTTTATCACAGCCCTTGCCCACCATCCTCTTTTCTTTCTTGCAGATGCAATCAGCCACGGCAAAGGACTTGCTCTTCTCCACCAGGGAGGAGACCTGTTCGTACGGAAGAGCCTGCTGCCTGTTGGGAATCTCTTGCTCTATGGGGATCACTTGCATTAACTGGGGCTTGCCGGCAAAGAAATTCCTACCGAAGGCTGGCTCGTACTCTTGGCACATGCGGGCGAACTCTTCATCCATGCGGTTTAGCTGCATTTCGTAGATCCCAAAAGCCCAAGGAAGCATCTTGAACACCTTTACTGCCCCGAAATCTACTCCAAAGATCTCCCCCCTCTTCCACATGGAGACCAGCCTCTCCTCCAGGCCCTCCAGGGGCCTGCCGGTCCTCTCGGCTATCTGCTGAGGGGTCTCGAAGCTGAGCCTCAGATCGCAGAAGAGATCCGCCTCCTCTGGGGTGAAAATCTTCTTGAGAAGCTGGATCTCAATCCCGCTTTCGGTGGCCGGGAATCCATTGGGCAGGGTGTCCAGCACCTTGGCCAGCTTGCGATAGATTTCATCCGACATCACTGATAACCTCCTTGGCCTAGAACATAAGTCCGGCCCCTTTGCCAGGAGCCATCTGAGGCCTTGTCCCCTCTTTTGTGCACCGAATGTTGCGATCATAGCACGCTTCTTGGGGAATGCCTAGCAATTGCCTGCACTGGGATAACCCTTCTCTACCAAGGACCCCGCTGTGTTAGAATCTGGAAGCCCTTTCCCAAGGGCCTTTGGACTCGCCACTAGCTTTGTGCAACCCCCAAGAGGTAAGACATGAAAAAGCAAGGAAGCAGCCTTCCCAAACTGGCCGGCCTCATGGAACGCTTGAGAGGTCCCCAGGGCTGTCCCTGGGACAGGAAGCAGACCCTGCAAAACCTGAAGGTTTACTTGATAGATGAGGCTTACGAGGTGCTGCAGGCTGTAGACTCGGGAGACCCGCAACTGCTTTGTGAGGAGCTGGGGGATCTTCTTTTCCAGATCGTCTTTATGGCCCGATTGGCCCAGGAGCAAGGCTCCTTCGACCTGGAAGAGGTGATATCCCGAATAGAGGAGAAGATGATCCGGCGGCACCCCCACGTTTTCGCAGACGCTTCGGCATCCACCCCCCAGGAGGTCCTGAACCAGTGGGACTCCATCAAGAAGGCCGAGGGGAAATCCTATGGCACTTCCGCCCTTTCAGGAATCCCCGAGGGATTGCCGGCCCTTTACCGCGCTTACCGCCTTGGTCTCAAAGCGGCAAAGGTGGGCTTCGACTGGCCCGGGCCCCGGGAAGTCATGGACAAGGTCAGGGAGGAACTAGGGGAGTTGGAAAAAGCCCTGGAGAAGCAGCAGACGGCCAGAGCCTCTCAGGAGCTGGGGGATCTGCTCTTCGCCCTAGCCAACCTGGCCCGTCACCTGGGCAGAGAACCCGAGGGGGTTCTGCGCCAGGCCAACCAGAAGTTCCAGCGACGCTTCGAGATGATGGAACAGGCCCTAAAGGCCCGGGGAATCTCCCCCAGAGAGGCCGGCCTGGAGCAAATGGAACAGCTTTGGGAGGAGGCCAAGGCCGTCGAACAGGAGCAGTAGTCTCGAGGAGTCTCTAGTTCAGCAGGTGAAGCACCCTCCTCCTCCAGTCCTCCACCGTATCCTCCGGTGAGGGCTCGTGAAAGAAGGTCTTTCTCATGTAGTGAAGAGCCCCGGCGTGGAACTCGAAGCCCTGGGAGAGCCTCTCGAACAGCCTGGCCGAGGGCCTGAAAAGCCCCCTTTCCACCTCCCAGACCCTGTGGTAGGCCCTTGGGCCTTCGGCCAGATAGTAGCCCAGGAATCCCCTGGCCTGGGCATATTCCCTGAAAAGCCCTGCCATAAAAAGGAGATAGTCCCCTATGAACTGAAACCTGTCCCTCTCCAGCTCCGGGTCTTGCGAGGCGGTATGGATTTCCAGGAGCATCTCCACCACACTGTCCAAAGCCTCCCCCTCGGGATCCCTCACCCGGCGAAGCTGCTCGGTCCTCACAAAGCGCGCCAGCACCTGCGAGAGGTAATCCGCCACCTCCCAGTCTCTGCTTTGAAGATCCTGGAAGGCCCTTCTAGTGAACCATTGAAAGAACGTGCCAAGCCTCTCCTGAGCCTGCTTTGAGGCTCCCATGCTTGCCACACCTCCTTGGCATCATATTGGATCTCTCACCCTTAAGTACTATGCGAAAACTGGGCCATGGAATCAAGACACAAGTCCCAGCAGAACTCCGTGGTACCCGCAGGCAAGCTATGGGAGAGAAACATGGCGCAGGCAACAAACTGGAGTAGTTCATTCCACTTAGAGGGCCCATTCCCGGTTGCGCGTGGGATTTCTGGAATTGACAGAAAAGCCCCCCGGGGATAGCCTGGCTCCTGGAGAAAAACCAGATGCTCGGCATCCAGGACATATTGAAGGCCAGGGAGCGGATCGGCCCTTTGGTGCGCAGGACTCCCCTCTTGCGCTCCAATCACCTCTCAGAGAGGCTCGGCCTGGAGATATTCCTGAAACTGGAGAATGTCCAGGACACGGGCTCTTTCAAGATAAGGGGTGCACTCAACAAGATGCTCGGCCTGTCACCTGATGAAAGGAAAAGGGGAGTGGTGGCCGCAAGTGCAGGGAATCACGCCCAGGGGGTGGCTTGGGCCGCCCGCAAGCTGGGACTGCAAGCCACTCTCTTCATGCCCTTGCATGCCCCCATAGCCAAGCTTCTGGCAACTCGAGGCTATGGCGCCAGTGTGATCCAGCACGGGGAGAACTACGAGGAGTGCGCCCTCGAGGCCAAGAGATTTGCCGAGCTCAATGGTGCCTCCTGGATCCCCGGCTTCGACGATGCAGAGGTGATTGCAGGCCAGGGCACGGCCGGCCTGGAGATCTGTGAGGAGCTCCAGGAAATGGATGCGCTCCTGGTGCCGGCAGGAGGAGGGGGACTCCTGGCAGGGGTGGCCCTGGCCGTGAAATCCAGCCTGCCACGCGTGCGGGTCTTCGGGGTCCAAAGCCAGAAGGCTCCTGCCATTGCCAAGTCTTTGGAGGCAGGCTCCAGGTTGAGTGTACCTTGCGGAAGAACACTTGCCGACGGCATAGCTGTGGCAACCCCCGGGGAAATCCCCATGCAGCTCATCCAGAAGTTCGTGGACCGCGTCTTCACGGTGGAAGAAGCTTTCATCGAGCTGGCTGTGGTGACCTTTTTGGAGCGAAAGCACCTGGTGGTGGAAGGCGCAGGAGCCGCGGGCCTGGCCCTCCTGTTTCAGGAAGAGGGCCTGCTTAGGGGCAGCAAGGTGGTAATCTTGGTTAGCGGCGGGAATCTGGATCTTCAATGGATGGACAGGCTCATACAAAGAGGTGCCATAAGTCTGGGCAGGAGGATGCGGCTCAAGGTGGTGCTGCCAGATGTCCCGGGCTCCTTGGCAAGGGTGACCCAGATAATAGCCGAAACAGGGGCCAATATTCTCCAGGTTTTTCACGACCGTCTCTCCCCCGAGCAACCTCTTCACCTCTCCCGGGTAGAGTTCGACCTGGAGACGCAAGGCCCGGATCACAAAGATGTGCTGAAAAGCCGTCTCGTGGAGCAGGGCATCCAGGTGCTGGAATAGGCCTCGAGAACCCGTGGGCAAGGAGGCTCCAGCGGGACTATCCATTTGCTTCCTGGACATTCGAGCTTGTGCCCACGACTCCATGTGGGGGGGTTCCCACCTGGGTGATTCATGCTGGAGCGGGGAACAGGGGTCAGAAATTATGGGTTTCCGTGGGGTTGCCCAGGCCGAGGGGCCTGTGGTATAAGCAAGAGGTAAGCCATGGAGGCAATGGAAGTGCCTACCGTGCTCATAGTGGACGACGAAAGGAATCTACTGGAGCTCTACAAGAGCGAACTTTCCGCTGAAGGCTACGATGTTCTTTTGGCCTCCACTGGGAAAGAGGCTGTGGAGCTGCTCCAGAAGAAGAAACCGGACGTGGTGGTAATGGACATCCGTATGCCTGAGATGGATGGGATTGAGGCACTGGGTAAGGTGGTGGCGCGGCACAAGAACATCCCGGTGATAATCAACACAGCTTTCCCGGCCTACCAGGAGGACTTCAGGGCCTGGGCGGCTGAAGAGTACGTGATCAAATCCTCGGATGTCACCGAGCTGAAAAGGGCCTTGGAGAGGGTTCTCAAGAAATCCTCGAGTTGTGACTCATGCAGGTCCTGACGCTCATCCTGGCAGGAGGGAGGGGGGAGAGGCTATATCCCCTCACGCGTGACCGGGCAAAGCCAGCAGTCCCCTTCGGGGGCATATATCGTATAATTGACTTCACACTAACCAACTGCCTTCACTCCGGCTTCAAACAGATCCTCATCCTGACACAATACCGTTCCTTTTCTCTGGAGAAACACATACAGCTTGGGTGGAACATCCTGTGTACCAAACTGGGGGAGTTCCTCCACGTGGTCTCTGCCCAGCAAAGGGTCGACGAACTCTGGTACCAGGGGACTGCTGACGCGGTTTATCAGAACCTTTACATACTCCAGCAGATCCGGCCCGAGTTGACCCTCATTCTCTCGGGGGACCACCTGTACAAGATGGACTACAGGCCCATGTTGGAGTTCCATTTGCAGCGGCGGGCAGACCTAACGGTGGCCACTCTCCCTCAACCCAAGGAGCTCTCGATTCATCTGGGAGTGATCGAGACCGACACCGAGAACCGGGTGGTCTCATTCCAGGAAAAACCTCTGCAGCCCAGGTGCATGCCGGACGACCCCAGCAGGATCCTGGCCTCCATGGGGATCTACGTGTTTGAGACCCGCAAGATGGTGCGCAGACTCATAGAGGATGCCAAGAGCGATTCCCAGCACGATTTCGGCCGCAACATCATCCCCAGGATGGTGGATGCAGGAGACAGGGTCTATTCCTATGTGTTCAGAGATTCCCGCACTCTGGAGCCCCTCTATTGGAGGGATGTGGGAACAGTGGGCTCTTATTGGAAAGCCCACATGGACCTCCTTGGGGAGGATCCGGCCTTTGACCTCCAGGAGCCCGACTGGCCCATTCTTACCCATGAGGTTTGGGCCCCGCCTGCTAGGGTTCTGCCCTCAGGATCCGGGGGAAGCTTGGAGATCAGGGACTGCATTCTATCCAATGGGTGCGTGGTGGACGGAAGATGCCTGGTTCGCTCGGTGCTATCCCCCAACGTGCGAGTGGAAAAGGGGGCGGAGATAAGAGACTCCATTCTCCTGGAAGGGGTCAAGGTAGGAAGGGGAGCCAGGCTAAACAAGGTGATAGTTGACAAGCGCTCCATCATTCCCGAGGGCCGGGCCATAGGTTATGACGAGGTGGAGGACAGGAGGCTTTTCACGGTCTCCGAGGAAGGGGTGGTGGTGATACCAGCCGATTCAGTCTTGGAGTGAAGGGAAAAGAGATTGGGGAGGTGATCCATGAATGTGGGAGAGAAGCTGAGCATCCCCTTTGGAAATGGGACCAAAGAGGGCACGGTGGTCAAGGTGTGCGAGAAAAGCGTCTGGTTAAGGGTGGATTTCCCAAGGCATCAGGGCAAGCTGGTCAGAAGGAGGCTGAGCGATCTGAATTCCGAAAAAAGCACCCCTGGGAAGAAAAAGAGGTTCTGGAGCCGCAAAGGCTGAGAGGGACCTGCCCCGGTCCTTGACCGGGGCCGCTGGCCCGCCTTATTGTTCGTAACCCTTCACGTCGATAAAGGGAACAGCCGAGGCAGTAACCCGGGGCAGGTGCCCGTCCCATTTTTCTATGGCCCTCATGGCAGCTTCGATTTGCCTCAGCTTCACCAGCTCAGGTGTCACGTTTTCCTTCTGGAGCCTCAGGGCTTCTGCCTCTGCTTTGGCCTGGGCCACTTTTTGCTCTGCCTCTATCTTGACCCGCTCCAAATCCCTCTGGGCTTTCAAGGCCAGCTGCTCTGCTGCCTGCTTGGCCTCGATGGCCTGGGTGAATTGTTTGGAGAAGGCAAAGTTGACGATGGAGAAATCATCCACCAGGATGTTGTAAGCGCTCAGCCTCTCGCTGAGCAGCTTCTTGATTTCGTGACGCACATTCTCCCTTTGCGTGATGAGCTCCACAGCTGTGTATCTGGCGGTGATGGCCTTGACCACCTCCTGCACGGCCGGATCGATGATCCTCTCCTTGTACTCCCTGCCCAGGTTCTGGTAGACCCAGTTGGCCTTGGAGGGTGAGACATGGTAGTTCACAGCAATGGTGGAGTGGGCCTCCTGCAGATCCTTGGACACGGATTCGGCCCCGGTCTGGGATTTCTGTACCTTGACATCCATTTTCACAACCCTCTGCATTATGGGCACCCTGAGGTGCAGACCCTCCTCCAGCACCGTGTCCTGCACGGCTCCAAAATTCAGCACAACTCCCCTTTCCCCTGCCCCTATTATCACAAAAGGATTGAAAAGAAAGAGAATCAAAGCCCCTATTCCAAGGGCTGCCATGCTCTTGCCTATTTTTTTCCCTTTCTGGACCATCACACTTGCCCCGGCCTCTTCGCCTTTCATGTGGCTTCCTCCTTAGATTATTGAATACTTTCTTGTTGGGTTTGCCTTGTCTCTCCCCGGCTTCATCTGATAGGATTCTCTGCCCAGACAAGACCGGCTTTCTGGCCGGATAATCATTTCTCCTGGGGAGGAACCCCTTGGATCAGACCCTCCAGAGATTTTTTGAACCCAGAAGCGTTGCCATAGTGGGAGCCTCGGCCACAGCCCACAAGCCCGGAAACGACGTCATAAGAAATATCCTGGCCAATCAATACGATGGAAAGCTGTATCTGGTCAATCCCAAATCCAGGGAAATCCTGGGCATGAGAACCTACCCCTCCATAGGGGAACTCCCCCAAGGCATAGACCTGGCCGTGGTGATTCTGCCGGCAGGCTCCAATCCGCAGGCCGTCAGGGAATGCGCGGCTAAGGGGATAAAGGCCATAGTGCTTGCAGCAGGGGGGTTCTCTGAAGTGGACCAGCAGGGGGCTGAATTGCAGGAAGAGCTTCGAGAAGTTATCCGGGAAACTGGCGTGAGGGTCATTGGCCCCAACACCTCGGGCCACACATCCACTCCCTTCAGGTTCACCTCCAGCTTTTTCCCTTTGGGCCCCATTCCGAGAGGAAGGGTCTCCTACCTGGCCCAGACAGGCAACTTTGCCACCCACACCATGAGATACATCATCACAGGCGAGAACTTCGGAATCGCCCGCTTTGTGGGTCTGGGCAACAAGGTGGACGTGGACGAGTGCGATGTTCTGGAATACTATGCCCAGGACCCTGAGACGTTCGCTGTGCTGGCCTACCTGGAAAGTTTTCAGAGGCCCAGGCGCTTCCTGGAGCTGGCCAGGGCCATGACGCCCAGGAAACCTTTGATCCTGCTCAAGGGCGGCCTCACAAGGGAAGGAGCCCAGGCCGCAGTGGCCCATACCGCGGCTTTGGCCTCTGACGAGCGCATAGCCCAGGGAGCCTTGGCACAGGCAGGGGTGGTTCAGGTGGAGGACTACACGCACCTGGTGCTGGCGGCCAAGGCCCTGTCCGGGATGGAGCTTCCCAGGGGGAACCGGGTGAGCTTCATGGCCCCCTCGGGCGCAATGCTGGTTATCCTCACAGACCTTTGCCGCAGGAGATGGGGTCTAGAGGTGCCCCAGGTGGAGGAAATCACCAGGCACAGGCTCCAGGAAATAAGCCCATCTTACATCCGCATGAGAAACCCCGTGGACATCTGGCCTGCCGCGTACCTGCACGGGATAGAGTTCGCGTACAGGGAAGCCATGGAGGCCGTGCTCAAGGATCCGAACATAGACGCCGTGGTCCCCATTCTGATGCTCACCAAACTCATCGGGGTGCCCCCCCTGGATTTCCTGGTGGAGCTGGCCCAGAAATATCCGGAAAAGCCAATATATGTCACTTTCAGCGGGGACAAGGATTGCATGGAAGAGGCCAAGGCCTACTTGGAGCCCAGAGGTGTGCCCACATTTTTCTTCATAGAGGAGCCTTTCGAGGTGCTATCCATCCTCTACAGGTGCAGAAAAGCCATGGAGAGGAACTGCCGCTAATTTTTTGAAGAGATTAACTCCCTATATCGTGCCCCCCCAGGAACTTGTGGGGGCGTGGCCTGGGTTGGGATTCCCAGCTCCGGGAACTCCCAATTCTTCGTCCAATGGCAATCCAAGTGTGGCTTCTCACCGTTATTTCCCCACATTTCCCATGTCCATCCTCAGGCCTTTGTCAGATCCGGCACCTTCTCCTTGCATAGCCCACCCATTTTCACCCGTGGCGGCCCTTCAAAGCCCCAAAGGGTCCCCATGAAGTATAGGGCGCCTTGGCAAGAAACTCGCCGGGCTTCTCCTGCCTCTTGCCGGGCCCTCCGGGTTCCCCCTTCCCTTGTTCATGAGCAGCAGTAAATCCCATGCTCCCTTAGATTATGGGCATCGGCCAAACCATTGCTGATGGCTCCGGGGCACCCACCGCATTGATTCTCCCCCTCCCAAGGGGTAGTGAAGGAAGTTGCCTTGCCATGTGGACTCCTTGCAAAAATCGCATCATGATGCGATTTTTGCAAGGTTGCGTACCACCGGGTGGATGATCCCTTCCGGATCCTCTATTGCAGCAGCAGCTCGGGCCACAGATGCCCTGCTTCGGCCAAGGCCTGATCCACGAACTCCCAAGCGCACAAAGTCGCAGTAGTCGGCCAGGACTTCCCGGGGGGATCAAATATCGTTCCACTCATCGGTCATCTTTCCCTTGAGGTGCTCCCAAGCCTCCAGCACCAAGCGGCGGGTGCGGTATTTGTCCGGGACGGCGGCGTGTGGTCATGCCTGGCTCCCATGTTGATACAGCGCAAGGATCAACGGAACGACTTCTTCCAGAACTTGCTCGTGGGAAATCCGCGTTTTCGGAAAAGGCAGAATCTGAACCTGCCACTCACGGCGCGCCGTTTGGAGCAATTCCTCTACCACCAGCTCATGAGGCGCGGTGAAAGAGACCCCGCGCCATGCACATTTTTGCCGCACCAGGTCGGGGACGCCGCGGTCGGCGAGCTTTTCACGCTTCAGGATGAACCACAAGTCGTAGAAATCGCGGCAGACACGGCTGGCGCCCCACCCGCGCGCCTTCAGCCGCTGGCGGCTTTGCAGGAGTGCCCGCATCTTCTCTGCCACAATTTCTGCCAGGTCGTAAACCTGCATCTGACAAGACAGCCGCTCATTGTAGTCGTGGAATAGCCCTCGCTGGTGAGGCGGCAAGAGGAGTACTTCGTCAACGGTGATTTCCACCTTCAGACGGCATAGCGGCTGACGATGATGAGGAAACTGGAAGTACACCAGGAACGCCGCCTGCTCGAAGGGATGCGGCTCGCGCAGATAGAGCGGCTCGGCACGGACCTCAAAAGGACCACGTTCGGCCAGGAGTTCGCGCGTTCGCTGCAGGGCGCTTTCCAGTTCACCGTCGAGATTGGGGAGAGGGGCAGGTGAGCGGATCGAGAAATCCAGGTCTTCGGAGAACCGATAGCCCGGATAGTAGAACTTGCTCAAGGCCGTGCCGCCTTTCAACACCAGGCGTTCGCTAAGCGGCGAGTGAGCAATGCCCGCCAGCACATAACTGAGGGCGTAATCCTTTTCGAGAACATCCAACCGGTTTTGGGTTTCCCGCGCCCGTTGTTTGAGCAGGGCAACGACATCAGGCATAGGCGCTCGTCTCCAGGTTTTCGATGATACGCCAGCGCGCCGAACGCTTCCCGACCGGGGGTTTTTGCGGGTCGAGGCAGTAGTCGGTGCGAGCAAGCACGGAGCGCAGCGGTTCGACGGCTTCCGGCGCGACGCCCATCTGCTCCAGCGCCCAACCCAGCCGCTTGATCACTGCGCCAACACCGAGACGTAAGGCATAATCCACCAGAATGTCCAAACGCAAGTGCGGCAGGGCACCTTCGAGCAATTCCAGGGCAGCGCCCGTCCCGCCGAACAGGTCGGACCGCGCCAGCAGGTCGAGAGCGGTGCGTTCCGGATCGGTGATTGCTACCTCATGCCAGCGGCTGAGCCAGATGCGCTGATGCCCGAAAAAGGCTGCCGAGCGAACGTGGATGAACTCCACTTCAATATCCCCCGTCTGCCAGACGGTGCGGCCACGCGGACGGTGCGCCTGTCCGCGCCGCATTTCGGGCGTGACCACACCGGCGGTGGTGGAGACCTGCACCATCAGCGGCAGTTGTGTGGTGAAGCCGTGGTGCGCCAGCGCCGACCAGTGACTGACTGCCGAAGGACGTATCAGGGCAGTGGCGATGGCAAACGGGTGGACTTCGTCGGCGAAGAGCGGCGAACGCGCCAGATAGAGGCCGCGCTTGAGGATCTGGAGATATCCTGAGGTGTTCAGCAGACTGATGATTTTGGATAGATGAGCGGTGGAGAGACCCTGTCGTTCGGCCAGCGGTTCCAGGTCCCGACGCGTGAAGAGTGGGCCGTAGGCCTGCACGGCGCTTTCCAGCAGGCGAATACCTTGCGTTTGGGCGTAAGTCGAGTCAGTCATAGTGCATATTATACTACGATAATTACCAATGTGGTAATCTCGGAAGCAAATTCTACACTCTTCACCCAGGCAACAACCGGAAGGCGGTCAAAGAGGGCCACGCTCTTGTGTTGTGCGCAAAAAGTCATGCTCTTACCCTCTGCGCGCAACGGCTGCTTCACTCGCACCCCGCGACCATCGCCGAGAGGTAGTCATGCTTCACCCTCCGTGTTCTAGGTGGATTGCCGCCCCCACGCCTCCAGCAACGGCGGCGGGGGCGGTACTCGCCGTAATCGCGGATTTCCTTCTGCTTGAGCATGCGGAACGTCTCGCCGGGGAAAGCTTGCCCTGAGCCTGTCGAAGGGCCGGAGGCGGCCACGCGGGCGGCGCAACCGGCCGGGCCGAGGGGGTCGCCGACCTCTCCCGGGTGGTCCAAAATCTCCCCCGGTTCCGGCTCTGTCGCTCTTGACGCATACGAGCAAAGGGGTTTTCACGCAGAGTGATCGGCCCTGGGTGTGCCACAGTTGGGATATTACTGGGCCTTTACCCTCTCCAGAATCTGGGGTCTTCCGAGAAGGCCGTCACCTCCTTCATCTTTCCAAGGCTTTGATGTGAGCCCGGAACCTGCAGGCCCATTCCCTGCTCCAGCCCCCCTAGGCCCCCAGAGCTTGAGTTATCCTTAGCTAAGCTCTTTTTCCCTTGGCCCTCCTCAAAATACTTTTCTACCTCCTATGGAATCCTGAGGCCTTCCATGAAATACTGGGATCAGAATGAGGATTCCAATACCACAGTCTGTTGCAGCCGACACTGGCAGGCTGGGAAAACTGGAGGTTTTGTAATGAAGCCAGGGGGAACCAAAGGAGTGTTTCCCGGGAGCGCTGCATGGTTTGTCTTCTTGGGGTTTCTTGCAGCTTCGGTTTCAGCCCAGGATGTCCCCAGAATGAGCCCTGGGGAGCTGGCTGCCCACCTGGGCAAGCCAGATCTCATCGTCTTGGATGTCCGTGCAGAGGCTGACTGGAAAGCCAGCGACAAGAAGATCCAGGGGGCCTTGAGGGAGGACCCCAGGAGCGTGGGAAAATGGGCGCCCAAATATCCCAAAGAAAAGACCGTTGTTCTTTACTGCGCCTGACCCAGCGAGGGCACCAGTGCCAGTGTGGCACGGCAGATGATTGCAATGGGCTTCAGTAAGGTGTACGCCCTCAAGAGCGGGTGGCGCGGCTGGCTGGAAGGAGGCTTCCCTGTGGAGCCCAAATGAACCCTTGAGGGCTCAGAAGCCGGCCGCCATCTTCCTGGCTAGGGCAATGGCCTCCTGCCTGGCCTTATCGGCCCTCTGGGGGCCCCCCTGCAGGGTGGGCTCCACAAGTATTGCCCTTATCCCCTTGAAACCTATGAAGCCCAGTATCAGCTCCATGTAAGGCCGCTGGAAATCCATGGCTCCGGCCTGCGTCTCTGTGCCGTAGGCGCCTCCCCTTGCACAAATAAGGAGCGCAGGCTTGCCTGATACCAGCCCTTGATAACCCTCTTGCGGGGAATAGGAAAAGGTGTATCCCGGTTGCACCAGGATATCCAGGTAGTGCTTGAGCCGGTAGGGAATCCCGAAGTTCCACATGGGAAGGGACCAGAGGTACTTGTCCGCGGACTTGAAATCCTCTATGAGCTCCTCCACCCTTCTCCAGGCTTTCAGCTCCTCGGGGCTGTGGCCCTGGCCGTGGAGAATGTTGTACTTGGCCTGGAGAACAAGACCGTCAAAGGGAGGCAGCTGCGCAGTGAAAAGATCCAGGGTCCTGACCGAATCTTGGGGGTTCTTTTCTTGGTAGGCTTCCAGGAAAGCTTTTGCCACGGCCCTAGAGTGGGACCTCTCCCTGGGAGAGGCCTGGATGTGAAGCAATACGGCCATTTCAAACACCTCCTTGTGGTCTTTGTGCCGCAAAAGCTTTTCAACAGTATACAGGAGCCAGATGCCGCGGTTCAGTGGTGGTCCCGATGCCCGCCGTGATATCATGTAGCGGTTTTTGAGGCCCGTTCCCTTACTGGTAGAAGCTTCAGGGGAACCGGGAAGAGCGCACCCCTGGCACGAGGTGGGCCCATGGAGCTCAGAAGCAAGGCGTTCCAGGACGGCAGGAACATCCCCAAGAAATACACCTGCGACGGGCCTGATCTCTCCCCGCCCCTGGAGTGGTTGGAGGTGCCTCCGGGCACCCACTCCTTTGCTCTGGTGGTGGAGGATCCGGATGCCACTTCCGGTACATGGGTCCACTGGGTGGTGTACGATCTGCCCGGGGAGGCCAGGTCTTTGCCTGAAGGGATAACTTCCACCGAAACCCTGCCCAGGGGAGGAGCCCAAGGCAGAAACGATTTCGGAAGGATAGGGTACGGGGGGCCGTGTCCGCCCCCTGGGAGGCCTCACCGTTACCTCTTTCGTCTCTATGCCCTGGACTCCAAGGTGAACCTGCCCCCTGGAGCCTCCAAAGAACAGCTTCTGAGGGCCATGGCAGGCCACGTTAAGTCAGAGGCCCAGCTTCTGGGCATATACGGCAGGTAGGATGAAGAACCCATGGAGATCACCTTTCTTGGCACCGGAGCTGCGTGGGGCCTCCCAGAGATGGCCTGCGGGTGCCTGGTTTGCCAAACCATGAGAAGGCTCGGGGAAGAACGGACCCGGACCTGTTTGCTGGTAAAGGGCGCAGAGACTCTGCTTGTGGACTGCGGGCCCGACATAAGGCGACAACTATCCGGGAGGCTTAGCAGGCCGCCCGAGGCAGTTCTGCTCACCCATTCCCACGGGGACCACTGCCTGGGTTTGGACGAGCTGGTGGCTTTCCGGAGGGTCATGGAAAGGGATTCCTGGAGGCCCATCCCGGTCTATGCCAGCCCGGAGACATGGGAGAGGGTGGAAGCGGTGTTCGGTTACCTGCTCAAGGACCTTCTGGAGAAGAGATTGGCCTGTCCAGGAAAGCCCCTGGAGGGACTCCGAACAAGGGTTGTACCCTTTGCCACGGAGCACGGACCCATAGCCAGGGGTTCGGTGGGATATCTCCTGGAGGAGGAAGAAGGGGGAGGTATTATCCGATTCCTTTACACCAGCGACTTTATGGGCCTCAAGACCAAGCCCATCTGGGAAGGAACACTGCATGCGGCGGTGATCCAGTCCCACTGGCTTCACGAGCCAGAGGTGAACCGCCCCCACCACATGAGCTTCCAGAGGGCCCTGGGCTACATACTGGAGTGGAATCCAGAGGAAGTTTATCTGGTTCATCTTTCAGACGAGTATCAGGTGGAAGGGGATCCATTCCCAAAGGGTCTCAAGGCAGTGAAGCCTCTGGAACCCCTCCTGGAGCCTTCCAGCAGAGCCCCTTATCCACAACCGCTTTGCCACTCGGATTGGCAGAATCTGGTGGAGCGCATCTGCAAGGACATGGGTATCTCCCAGAGGCCGGTTGTGGCAAGCGACGGGCTCACAGTGAGAATACCGGGTGGCAGCGCAGATGTCTGATCCTGGGAAAACATCCCCTCAGAGCAATGCCTGCCCAGCCAGAACCACTCTGGATTCTGCCAAACGGCAAAGGGAGGGCTTCCTGTATGCTCTGGCCGCCTTTGGTTTTTGGGGCCTGGTGGCAGTCTATTTCAAGGCCCTCCAACACGTGCCTGCCATGGAGGTCCTGGCCCACAGGGTTTTTTGGTCCATCCCGGTGACAGCCATCTTGCTTTGCGTTACCCACAGCTGGGGAAGGCTGAGGGCCTCTTTGAGATCCCCCAAGGTGCTCAAAACCCTGTTCCTGAGCTCCTCCTTGGTGCTCGTGAACTGGTTCGTTTTCATCTACGCCATCCACTCCGGCAGGGTGGTGGAGGCGAGTCTGGGCTACTACATAAATCCCCTGGTGAACGTGCTTCTGGGCACCGTGTTCCTGAAAGAAAGGCTGAGGAGGACACAGGCGGCAGCAGTGGGGCTGGCCGCCATAGGCACCCTGAACCTGGTGGTGCTTCAGGGTACGGTCCCGTGGATTGCCTTTGTCCTGGCCTTCAGCTTCGGCCTTTACGGTCTTCTCCGCAAGACTGTTGCCATAGAGCCCGTGGAAGGGCTCTTTGTGGAAACTGTGCTGATGGGGCCTTTGGCATTGCTGTACCTGGTTCTGCTGGGGATTCGCACAGAGATCTGCTTTGCACTGGTGGATTCCATGACCACTTTTCTTCTGGCCATGGCAGGCGCGGTGACCGCCTTCCCGCTGGTTTGGTTCACCCATGCAGCCAGGAGGCTCCAGCTGAGCAGCCTGGGCTTGATGCAATACCTGGCCCCCACTCTTCAGTTTCTGCTGGGGGTCTTTGTTTACGGGGAGCCTTTTGGCTGGGCCCACTTGCTAACCTTCTGCTGCATATGGGGAGGTGTGGGCATTTTTGCGGCCGAGGCGTGGGTTTCCAGCCGTTCCCTCAAGAGGTAGCCTGCCTTGAAAGTCCTTCTCAGGCAAACCGGGGCCAACCGTTACACCCTGCCTTTGTTGCTGAATCTGATGGAGAAATGGGATAGGCAAGGAGTCTTGGAACTGGATGTGGCTCGCTCTTCCCAAGAACTCCTGGGCAAGCTGGCCTGCAAGGAAGGCTCTTTTGTGGCGTATTCCTTCATGACCCCCCACCTGGGGGATGTACTGGAGGAGCTGGAGATCCTTCGCTCCCATCTGGGGCCTCGCGACATTCTGGTGGCAGGCGGCCCCCACGCCTCTGCCGATCCCAGGGGAACCTTGGGCCTGGGCTTTGACGCTGTGGTGGCAGGAGAGGCAGAGGGGGTCCTTCCAGAGCTCCTGAGCGCCTGGATCAAGGCCCGGGATCTGCGAGGGCTCCGGGGGATTTGGAGGGCAGCGGGCCCGTGCAGGCTGGAGGATGCCATGCCAGTTTCCCGCAGGGCCAATTTCATGGCCCCCCTGGAGATCACCAGGGGGTGCCCCCACGGCTGCACCTATTGCTTCACCCCGAGGTTCCATCCCGGGGCGGTCAGGCATAGGTCCTTGGAGTCGGTGAGAGAATACCTCAAGGCCTCCGTGGAAATGGGCAGACACACAGCCCGCTTCATAGCTCCGGATGCCTTCTCCTACAGGGCAGCGGGGCTGGGGGGGCAGGTGCATTCCCTGGAAAGCCTTCTCAGGCTGTGCCGGGAGATGGGAACAAGCCAGGTGCATCTCGGTGACTTCCCCTCCGAGGTCAGGCCCGAGCGGGTCAAACCCGAGCTTCTGGAGTTGTTGCTGCGCTATTGCAAGAACCGAAAGCTGGTGATAGGGGCCCAGTCAGGAAGCGACCGGATGCTTGGACTGATAAGAAGAGGGCACACGGTTCAGCAGGTGGTGGAGGCTGTGAGGCAGGCGGTGGCCTTTGGGTTTCTGGCCCATGTGGACGTGCTTTTCGGGCTTCCGGGAGAGACGCTCCAGGACAGGCTCGCCACCTTGAGACTCATGGAAAAACTAATACGCATGGGCAGGGTCCGCATCCATGCCCACATGTACCTGCCTCTTCCCGGAACACCACTCTTTGGCCTGCAGCCAGCCCAAGTGGAGCCATGGTTCCTGGAGCAGGTGGGCCTCCTGCAGGCCCACGGGGCCCTGGACGGGGATTGGGAAGCACAGGCGCTGCTCCAAAGAGAGATCCTCGGCTGGCTGAGACAGGGGCTCATCCGCACCAACTGAGGGGGCCGGCCCCGGGTGTGAATCAAAGCCCTGGAGACTGAAAGAATTTGACAATGCAAAGCGAAGCCAGCGACCGGGGGCTTCACTGGACCCTTTGTTTCAGGGGTTCCCTAGGGTCGCCCAGGCAGAAGGGAAGCTCAGGCCCTCACCCTTTCTGCCTCGATAACCTCCTCGATGCGGCGAATGGCCCTCAGGGCCCCCTCCAGGTGCTTTAGATCTGTCACCTCCACCTCGAAAAGGCCCACGGCTTTCTTGTCAGGAGAAGTCTGTACCTTGGCATGGGTTATGTTTATGTCCGCCTGGCTCAGGGTCTGCGCTATGGCTGCCAGGATGCCTTTGCGGTCTGTACAGACCACCCTGACCCGCACCGGATGGCTTCCCTGATGTCCCAGGTTCCACTCCACCGGGATCAAACGACTGGCTTCGGCTGCCTGAATGTTGGGGCAGTCGGCCGCATGGACAGTCACACCCCTGCCTCTGGTTATGAAACCCAGCACCCTGTCCCCGGGCAGAGGCTGGCAGCACCTGGCAAAATGCACCATCACATCCTCCACCCCGTGAACACGCACCCCTCCCCTTACCGGACGCAGCTTGCCCCGACGGCTCTTGATGGGCGGCAGCTCCTCGGGCTGCTCCTCCTGCTCCAGGGGTTCTTCAGGCAGGAAATGAGTTGCCAAGGCCTTGGGGGAAAGCTTGCCGTAACCCACTGCCACCATCAACTCATCCACATCCTGGAAGCTCAGCCTGCCCAGAACCTCCTGCATCTCAGGCCCTTTCAGCAGCTTGGAGAAGTTCAAGCCGTGTCGACGGAACTCCTTTTCGCAAAGATCCCTTCCGAGGGCCAGGGAGCGGTTGCGCTCCTCTGTCTTGAACCATTGACGGATCTTGGCTCGCGCCCTGGAGGTCTTCACGAACTTCAACCAGTCTCTGGAGGGCTTATGGTCAGGATGAGTTACGATCTCCACCACATCCCCGCTTTGCAGTTCGTAGCGCAAGGGCACGATCTTGTCGTTGACCCTGGCGCCCACACACTGATGCCCCACTTCAGTGTGAATGGAGTAAGCGAAGTCCACGGGAGTGGAACCCTTGGGTAGCTGTTTCACCGCCCCCTTGGGAGTCAGCACGTAAACCTCGTCCGGGAAGAGCTCCACCTTCACCATGTCCAGGAACTCCCTGGGATCCTCCAGTTCCTTCTGCCAGTCAAGGATCTGGCGCACCCAGGCCAGGCGCTCGTCCTCCTTGTCCTGTACTATCCGGCCTTCCTTGTATCGCCAGTGGGCTGCTATGCCCTCTTCGGCGATGCGGTGCATGAGCTCTGTGCGAATTTGGACTTCCATGCGTTTCTTGTGGGGCCCGAAGACCGTTGTGTGAAGCGACTGGTAACCGTTGGGCTTGGGCCTTCCGATATAGTCATTGAACTTTCCAGGAATGGGAGGCCACATGGCGTGCACGTAGCCCAAGGCCTCGTAACACTCTGCCTTGTTGCGAAGGATCACCCTAAAGGCCAGAAGGTCATAGAGTTCCTCAAAGGGCAACTGCTGGCTCTGCATCTTCTTGTAAATACTGTAATAATGTTTGAATCGTCCCTGAACGGAGGGCTTCAGACCATGGGATTCCAGTTCGGTCTTCAACAGCCCTTCCACTTCCCGGATGTAGTCCTCCCTTTCCACCCTGGCATGGGTCACCTTGTCCACTATATCCTGGTAAACCTCGGGTTCCAGAAATCGGAAGGCCTGATCCTCCAGTTCCCTCTTCATCCAGGTTATCCCCAACCTGTGGGCAATGGGGGCGTAGATCTCAAGGGTCTCCCTGGCGATCCTGATCTGGTTTTCCCGGTTGTGGAACTGAAGGGTCCTTATGTTGTGGAGCCGGTCGGCCAGCTTGATCAGTATCACCCTTATGTCCCTGGACATGGCCAGGATCATCTTTCTGAAGTTCTCTGCCTGTTGCTCCTCCCTGGAACTGAAGCTCATGCGGGAAAGTTTTGTCACCGCATCCACCAGCTCGGCGATCTCACCCCCGAAAAGCCCCCTGATTTCCTCCAGGGTGGTGCGGGTGTCCTCTACCACATCATGGAGCAGCCCTGTGGCCACTGTACCTGCATCCAGCCTGAGTTCTGCCAGAAGCCCTGCCACTGCCAGGGGATGGATCAGGTAAGGTTCCCCCGAGAGGCGCAACTGCCCCTGATGGACCTTGGCCGAGAACACGTATGCCTTCTCTATGAGGTCCAGGTCTGCATTGGGATCGTATTCAGCAACTCGATCCAATATCTCGTTCAGTCTGATCACGAATGATCTCCTTCACCCGTTCACAGACACTCTCCAGCCCCAGCATCTCAACCCGGCCCGTGGCCCTGTGGCGCAGCTCCACCAAGCCTCTTGCCAGGGACCTGGCCCCCACATTGATGCGAAGGGGAACCCCTATGAGGTCCGCGTCCTTGAACTTGCTCCCGGGCCGATCCTCCCTGTCATCCAGGAGAACCTCAACTCCCTCCTCCTGGAGAGAGGTGTAAATCCTCTCAGCAGCTTCCCTTACTTCCTGGAGTTCCTGCTGCAAGCAGAGCACTATCACCTGAAACGGGGCTATGGCCATGGGAAAGATGATGCCCTCCTGGTCATGGTTTTGTTCTACGGCTGCCGCCACTGTCCTCTCTATCCCGATCCCGTAACATCCCATGACCATTGGCCATTCCTGTCCTCTCTCATCCTGGAACGTGGCGCCCATGGCTTTGCTGTACTTGGTGCCCAACTTGAAGATATGTCCCACCTCTATCCCCCTCCAGATCTGAAGCCTGCCCTGGGCACATCTGGGGCACAAATCTCCGGCCACGGCCGTCCTGAGGTCCTCCACACGATCCACCCGGAAGTCCCTGCCAGGCAGCACGTGGAGAAAATGCGCATCCACCAGGTTGGCCCCTGTCACCCCGTCCACCACCAGCATTACCTCCTGGTCGGCCAAAACCGGAATCCCTTCCCCCCTGCTCCCGAGCCCAACTGGCCCGGCAAAACCCACCGGAGCTCCAGTGAGTCTCACCACGGTCTGTTCGTCCGCCAGGCTAAGCTCCTCACATCCAAGGACTCTTTTCACTTTAGCCTCGTTTACCTCTCGATCCCCCCTCACCAACACCCCCACAGGCTTTCCGTCCGCCAGAAAAAGTAGGGTCTTGATGAGGCTGGAGGGATCCTTGCCCAGAAATCCGCAGACTTCCTCCACGGTGCGCATGCCAGGGGTGGCCACCTGTTCCATAACAGCACAAGACCGCTCCCCTTGCCCGCCGATGGGGGGAGGAGGGGAAAGCTCGGCCCTTTCCACGTTGGCCGCATAATCGCAGCTGTCGCAGCTGACTATGGTATCCTCTCCTGATTCAGCCAGGACCATGAACTCATGGCTGAAACTCCCACCTATGGCCCCGGTTTCCGCCTCCACGGCCCTGAAGCGAAGACCGCTCCTTTGGAAGATTCGGCTGTAAGCCCGGTACATTCTCCAGTAGCTCTGCTCCGCTCCTTGCTCATCAGAATCAAAACTGTACGCGTCTTTCATGGTGAACTCTCTAGCCCTCATGACCCCGAACCTGGGCCTTCGCTCGTCCCGGAACTTGGTCTGGACTTGGTACAAGATAAGGGGAAGTTGCCTGTAGGAGCGGACCTCCCTGCGCACCAGGTCTGTGACAACCTCCTCGTGGGTGGGCCCCAGGCAGAATTCCCTCTCATTTCTATCCCTCAGTCTGACCAATTCAGGCCCGAAGTGCTCCCACCTACCGCTTTCTCTCCACAGATCAGCCGGTTGAAGGGCAGGCAGGAGAACCTCCTGAGCCCCTGCCCTGTCCATTTCCTCTCTTACGATCTGGGCCACTTTTCGAACCGCCCTCAGGCCCAGAGGAAGGTATGAGTAGACCCCGGCGGTGAGCTGTCTGATCATCCCGGCCCTTATCATGAGGCGGTGACTGGCCACAGCTGCCTCAGAACGATCCTCTTTCTCGGTGGGTAAGAAAAACTGTGAAAGCCGCATCATTCCTCCTGCCGGATCCCATTGCTCAGATCAAAGAATGTTTCTGGTTGTGAGAGCCACCTCGCCCGGCACACACGGGTCTTGACTCCGGACATCTCAGAGCATCCCTTGGGCCTGGTGGCCTGGGCCCTGTATGGGGCCCCGCCTCCAAACCCACAATTTCAAATATGCCCCAAGATGGCCCTGCCCGATAGTCTGTTCAGCCTCCATTGGCCTTGAACAATGCCGGCCCAGGAATCCCCGAACCTACATTGGCGCAATGGAAGAATCCCTCTTGCGTGCCGAGGCTTCCTCCTCCACTTCCCTTACAAGCACCTCCACAGCTTCCGCGGGCTTCAGCTTCCGTATCACCTGCCCCTTTCTAAAGAGAAGCCAGTGGGTTTTCCCGCCGCATATGCCCACGTCCGCCTCCCTGGCCTCCCCCGGGCCGTTCACCGCGCAGCCCATCACAGCCACCTGTAGGGGCACATCCACATGCAAGAGTCTCCTTTCCACCTCTTGGGCGACACTTATGAGCTCCACCTGAGTCCTGCCGCATGTGGGGCACGAGACCAGCTCCACACCTCTTCTTCTCAACCCGAGAGCTCTCAATATCCCCCAGGCCACCCTCACCTCTTCCACAGGATCTGCTGTGAGGGAGACTCTTATGGTGTCCCCTATCCCATCGTAGAGCAGGATGCCCAGCCCCACCGAGGATTTCACGGTTCCTGAAAAGAGAGTCCCTGCCTCGGTGATCCCGAGATGCAGGGGGTAATCCACGCTTTCTGCCATCAGGCTGTAAGCCTCGCAGGTCAGCCTTACGTCCGGGGCCTTCAGGGATATCTTGATCTCCTGGTAGCCCATGTCCTCCAGGATCCTGACGTGGCCAAGCCCGCTTTCCACCATGCCCTTGGCCGTCACCCCCCCGTGGCTCTCCAGTATCTGCTTTTCCAGAGAGCCTGAGTTGACCCCGATGCGGATGGGAACTCTTCTTTCCCTGGCTGCGGCAACCACTTCCATCACTTTCCTGGGCCCACCTATGTTGCCCGGGTTTATGCGCAACCCGTCCACTCCCTGTGCCAAGGCCTCCAGGGCAAGCCTGTAATCAAAGTGAATGTCCGCTACCAGAGGGATGGAAATCTGCTTGCGGATTTTCCCAAGCGCCCTGGCCGCTTCCATGTCCGGCACAGCCACCCTGACCACCTCGCAGCCCGCGACCTCCAATCTCCTTATCTGAGCCACTGTGGAGGCAACATCCCTTGTGTCAGTATTTGTCATGGACTGGACCACTACTGGCGCACCACCACCTATAACCACGTTTCCCAATCGCACGGCTCTTGTGAGCTTTCTGCTTCTCATTCCAGGGGTTCCTCTCGGGGAGGCCAAGTGTCTCAGACAGGTAGGGCTTGCCGTGTAACCTCTTGGAAGAGGCCAAGTCTCGGCCTGAGTATAGGAGAGGACATCTCGGGCGTCAAGAACCGCGCGGCCCGGCTTTCATGGCTTGACCGCCTCGGTCCCCGATCCCTACCATGATAGATAACGAAAGGATCCTTTACCAGGCAAAACCATGGACAGAACTTCAAGGAAAAGGCCAGCCCCTTTTCTGCCCACAACCAAAGAGGAAATGGCCTCCCTGGGGTGGCCGAGGCTGGACATCCTCCTTGTCACAGGGGACGCCTATGTGGATCATCCTTCCTTTGGAACCGCTCTCATAGGCCGCTACCTGGAATCCTTGGGCTACAGGGTGGGTGTGCTTCCCCAACCGGACTGGAGGGTCCCCGAGTCCTTCCTGGCCATGGGGCGGCCAAGGCTCTTCGTGGGTGTTACATCCGGTGCCATGGACTCCATGGTGAACCGCTACACCTCCCTGGGCAAACCAAGAAAAGAGGACCACTATTGCGAGAAGGGCGAAGCAGGAGCCCGTCCGGACAGAGCTGTGCTCGTATATGTCAACAGAGTAAGGCAGGCCATGCCAGGGGTGCCAGTGGTGATAGGCGGGGTGGAGGCCAGCCTCAGAAGAGTCAGCCACTATGATCATTGGAGCAACAGGATCCGAAAGTCAGTCCTTCTGGACAGCAAGGCCACCATACTGGTCTATGGCATGGGGGAGCTGGCAATAGGGGAAATAGCGCACCGCCTGGAGGCAGGTGGGGACCTGGAGGGGATCCCCGGAACTGCTGTGTACAGGGGACAGGCCGGCTTTCAGACATCTTCTTACCCAGGGGCCCTTTGGCTTCCGGATCACGAGGATATAACGCACTCCCCTGAGAGCCTCTTGGAACTGACCAGAATCCTGGAGCTGCACAGCCAGCCTTGGAGCGGGCGGACACTCCTGCAGAGGGCAGACAGCCGGGTCCTGGTGCTTTTCCCGCCTTCCAGGCCCCTCGCAGGCCCTGAGCTGGACAGCCTGTATGCCCTTCCCTTTTCCAGAAAACCTCATCCCCGTTACAAGGGGGAGATACCTGCCTTCAACATGGTGAAGAATTCACTGACCGTGGTGAGGGGCTGTGCAGGAGGCTGCAGCTTTTGTTCCATAGGGCTGCATCAGGGAAGGGCTCTCCAAAGCAGGTCCATGGGTTCCGTGATGGAGGAGATCAGGAAAATAGCTTCACAAAGAGGCTTTGAAGGCACAATAAGCGATCTGGGCGGACCCTCGGCCAACATGTACGGCATGCAGTGCACCTCCTTGTTCCAGAACGGGAAATGCTCCAGGCCTTCTTGCCTGTTCCCACGGATTTGCGCTCACCTGAAGCTCAGCCAGGAGCCTTACCTGGAGCTTCTTAAGGGCTCCGCAAGTCTGCCAGGGGTCAGGCATGTCTTTGTCTCCAGCGGTCTGCGCCATGACCTGGCACTGAAGGAGCCTGAATTTCTCAAAGAGCTTGTGAAGCACCATATCCCTGGTCATCTGAAGGTGGCCCCGGAGCATGCCAGCGACACCGTGCTGGCCAAGATGCGAAAGCCCCCATGGTCCTTGTTTCAGGATTTCCAGGAGCGCTTCCGCGCTCTGGCCCGCATGGCCGGCAAAGAGCTCTATCTGGTGCCTTACCTCATGGCCGGGTTCCCGGGCTGCAGCATGAAGGACATGGATTTATTGGAGCAAAGGCTCCGGGAGGCCGGGATAAGACCCAGGCAAGTTCAGCTTTTCCTTCCCACCCCCATGACCATGGCCACCGCCATGTACTTTAGCGGAATGGAGCCATTCTCCCAAAGAACCATATACGTGGCCAGGACCTCCAAAGAGAGGAAAAAGCAACTTGAGAAACTCTTTTACTGGCGCCACACAGATTGAAGCAGGCGAAGCTGGACCCACCCTTGAAAGAAAAGCATCCGGTGGGAGTCTTTGCAGGCCGGAAGGGATTTGCTTTGAAGAGAAGAGCCGGCCCAGGACCTCTCTCGGCTTTTGAGGTTGGCTGAGAAAGACCTGAAGATCCTGTGATCTTAGAAGCATCTCGGGGGCTTGGCGGGGTCAATCTCCAATGGGCTCGAGCCAGGGGGATGGCCCGGGCTGGATGAAGCTTTCAGAGCTTTGCCCCAGAAAAAAAGGTTTGATATAGTCAGAAGCCCAATGGCGGCTCACCAGGACACATATCACCCCCAGGACCCGGGTTACAAGTTCTGCCCCAAGTGCGGCCAGGGCCTGGAAAAAAGGCTTCTCAAGGCCGCTGAGCCAGAACGCCTGGTGTGCAAGTCCTGCGGTTTTGTCTTTTACTTGGATTCCAAGGTGGCTGTAGGCACTGTGCCCGTGCTGGAAGGCCGCGTTGTGCTTCTCAGACGCGCCATAGAGCCCGGGTACGGCAAGTGGGTCTTCCCTGGGGGTTTTGTGGACAGGGGGGAAACCCTGGAGGCTGCAGCCATGCGGGAGACCCTGGAAGAGGTCAACTTGAGGGTGCAGCCCACCGGTCTTTTGAACGCGTATTCCTATCCCGGAAGGCCGGTCATAGTAATCGTTTACAGAGTTGAGGTCCTGGGAGGGGATCTGAAACCAGGGGAGGAGGCCCTGGAGGTGGCCACCTTCTCTCCCCAAGAGATCCCTTGGGATGAGCTTGCCTTCCCCAGCACCAGGGATGCCCTCAGAGAGCTGCTGGGGGGATGCCTGGGAGGCCACCACCTAGAAGGCTCCTAACCCAAGGAGGCACGAGGGAATGTCAAGAGAGGAGGACTTCTACCAGAGGCTCCGCCATAGAATGCTCGGCTGGGCCAAGACCCAGGGCAGCGGCCACAGGTGGTTGGAGTACCTCCTGTGGGCCCCGGATCTTTTTCACCTCTTGTGGCGCCTCTCTTTGGACCCGGATGTGCCGGCACGCCTCAAGGGGAGGCTGCTTGCAGCCATAGTTTACTTCGTCTCTCCCCTGGATCTTGTACCGGAGGCCATCTTCGGGCCTGCTGCCTACGCCGACGACGTGGCCCTGTCAGCCTATGTGCTGGGATCCATGTTGAATGAGCTGGACCCAGGACTGCTGCGCCGTCATTGGGCAGGAAGCCATGATGTGTTGGAGGTGATAAAGGCCATACTGAAAGTGGCCCAGAGCATGGTGGGAGCAGGAATCTGGTCCAGATTGAGGCAGCGTATTTGAGCCTCTCCACCCCAGGCCCGATTCAAAGTGCCCGCCTGTCCTGGAATCTTCACCAGGGTAGTTGATTCGACTCGGGAATTCCAAAAGGTTGTGATGAGCCCTGCGCAGTTCGGAAACAGATTGCCTCTGCCTTCCTCCCAGGCAAGAGGTTTCCAGACCGCATGCAGCGGGGCCTCTTTGAGCCTTGGGGGCCTGAGCCCCCACATGCCTGGCCTTGATAAACGGGCAGGGCCAAAGTCATCCAGCACCCTATTCCACTATCTCCAAGACCGCTCTTTTCTTGAGCTTGGCCGCAACCCCGTTCAATATGGTCCGGATGGCATTGGCCGTGTGACCCTGCCTGCCTATGATCTTGCCAACATCTTCCTTGGCCACCCTGAGTTCTATGACCGAGGTGGTGCCGCCGGTGACCTCAACCACCTCCACCTTCTCAGGCCGATCCACAAGAGCACAAGCCACCACTCGAACCAGTTCCTTCATGGAGACATCTCCCTGATATCGCTCCAACTTCCGTCCTCCTCCTGAAAGCGTTCTCGCAACACCGCGCTGCTCCTGGCAATCCCATGACCCCCCGAGGCTCCCAAGAGCTGTTCCACCGCCCCAAGCGCTTCTCAAAGCCTCATTTCCTCTGCCTCTGAGCAGAGCTTCTCTATGGTGACCGACTCCAGGTACTCGTTGAGCCTCTTGCCGGCCTCCTCCCAAACCTGACGCACCACGCACCTGGGTGCCCTGTGGCACTCCACGTCCCTGCGGCCCGATTCCTTGCACTTCACCAGTTTCAAAGGGCCCTCTGTGGCCCTGACAATGTCGGCCACCGTAATCTGAGCAGGATTCCTCCCCAGGAAATAACCTCCTTTGGGTCCCCGCACGGTGCGCACAATGCCCGCCTTTCTGAGGCGGTTCAGGATCTGTTCCAGGTACCTTACCGGAATCTCCTGGCGTTCGGCAATGGCACGAATCTGTGCCGGCCGCCCCTTTCCGTAGTAAGCCATGTCGAAAACAGCCCTGACCCCGTAGCGTCCCCTGGTGGAAAGTTTCATCGGCTCGCCTCCTTGCAGGACCCAACACAGGCTTCATGCTCTGATCACCAAGGCCAGGGGCTATGGAATCAAAGCTGGAGCCGTTTGTCAATCTACAAGTGCAGAGGTCTTGTTCCTTGGCATTCGACCCCGGGGAGAAGTTCTGGCCAAGAGAATCTTTCAGGCCCTGAAAAACCGGACTTCCCCTCCCGGGATCTGATGGAGCCACCAAAGAAACCGCACGCCCCCAAGGCGTAGCTGACCTGCATCCTTCCATGCTCCGGCTGCATGACCGGCTGTGCTTTGGGAGCATGGAGCTTCTCTAGCACGAATGAACGAACCCTGCTGACAAGTCCAGGGGAGGGGATCTTGTGGCTTGACCAGGCAACGGCCGGGAGTTCCAGGAAATCTTCGGATTGCACCTGGGAGGCTCATGGGTTACTATCCCACTGTCTGATCTAACATGCAGGGGCTTTGGTTTGGGAAGGAGCCCGGAAAATCTGATGGGCCTGCAAAGAGTCTTGCCTTCCTGCGGCCTTGTTGGGTTTCCATGGGTTTTTTGGCATCCAAAGGGCTCAGACAAGAATCTTGGAGGGCGGTAAGGAGGAGGGAATGGGCAGGAATTCAGCGCTAGTCTTTTTCAGTTTTTTGGGGTGCATTGCATTGACAGGTTGTTACGGGACTTTGAGAGACTATTCTCCCAAGAGCGAAGCCGAGAGCCAAGTTCGCCAAGTGCTGCTGGCCTTCGAGCAGGCCTACAATACCGGAGACAAGGTTGGGTTGAGCAACTGTTTCCATGAAAGCCCCATACTGGTGGCAGAAATGGGAGGGGTCTTCCCCACCGGGGAAAGCCTCGACGGGATGGTGCCCAAGGCCTTCTTCTCTGCCATGGAGAGGTTCCCCAAGATGCAGCTCGGGGAGCCCACCATATTCATTACCCTGGATTCCGGGGAGAAGGCCGTTTTGGAAGTTGTTTCATCCTTCGGCCAGGAAAGACTCCCGACCAAGTTCTCAATGTTGAAAAACGCACAGAGCTGGGTGATCAAGAAAGTGCTTTACTACTGAGTTGAAGCGCCATCGGCCGCTTCAATGGCCAGCTCAGGGATAGAGTTCCATGCACTACGAGTGGTGGCTCAGCTTCCGCTTTCTCAGGGCCAAGAAAAAACAGGCAGCCATTTCACTGGTCACCTCCCTTTCCATTCTCGGCGTAGCAGTGGGGGTGACCGCCCTGATTGTGGTCATGTCTGCCATCAACGGGTTTAATCAGGACCTGAGGGACAAGATACTTGGGCTCACCGCCCATCTCACTGTGTTCCAGCGGGGCCAGGAAATGATGGATTATGAGGAGCTCCGGCGCCAACTCCTCCAGGTACCTGGGGTTGCCGGAGCTACCCCTTTCATCCTGAGGGAGGTACTCCTGCAAGGGCCTGCCAGAAGTGTTCAAGCAGTGATAAGAGCCGTGGATCCGGCCACTGTGGAGACCACCATACCCTTGGGAAGCATTTTGGTGGAGGGAGGACTGGAGGACCTCTCACAACAGGCCCGTGGAGAACCCCCTGGCATCATAGTTGGCAGAGCCCTATTGCGGGATCTGAAGCTCAGGGTGGGGGAATCGGTGGTACTGGTCTCCCCCGAAGGCACCCTCACGCCCTGGGGGAACCTTCCCAAGTGGAGAAAGGTCAGGATCAAAGGAGTCTTCGATGCAGGCTATTGGGACTTTGACTCCAAAGTGGCCTTCATCTCCATTTCAGCTGCCCAGCAGATCTTTGAGATTCCGGGACGTGTAACCGGGATCGAGCTAAGGACAAGCGACCCGTACAAGGCCCCCCAGGCCAGAAGGTTCATACAGGAATCTCCCCTGGGCCTGAATTACGTGGCCCAGGACTGGACTCAGCTCAACAGGAGCCTCATGACGGCTTTGGCCATGCAGAAGAGGGTCATCTTTGTCATCTTGCTGTGCATCGTGGGAGTGGCCGGGCTTCTCATCATAAGCATATTGATAATGATGGTCATGGAAAAACAAAGGGACATAGCCATGCTCAAGGCCATGGGAGCCCGATCTTCCCAGGTCATGAGAATATTCGTTTACCACGGTCTTATGGTTTCCTCCTTGGGCGTCTTGTTGGGCTGCACAGGCGGTTTGTTGCTCTCGTGGAACCTGGAGCGCATAGTGGGACTGGTGGAAAGCGCGTTCCAGGTCAGATTCCTGCCCGAGGAGGTTTACTATATAGGCCAGCTCACCTCCAGGTCGGATCCTGTTGATCTTGCGCTGATATTGGGGGCCACACTGCTTATCACCTTGCTGGCAAGCCTCTATCCTTCCTGGAGGGCAGCCCGGATGGATCCGGTGGAGATACTCAGGTACGAGTAGGACTTGATGAGCCTCTCGGGGAGAAAATTCCAATCACCTTGGAAGCTGGCCCATTGGATTCTTAGGGCCACTGGGGGAGGCTTGCCCGTGGAGGGCTCCCAAGCCCGGTCTCTTGGCCAAGGCAATGGAAAACCGGGGCCAGCCCAATCAACTCAACCGGTGATTCCAGATTTGCGGATCCAGGACTCTTTTTAAAAGGGGGGGGTGGCCAAGGAGCAGACTGCCTTCAGCCACAGTCCAGCCGGGGAGACCAAGTGATTGATTGGCCTGGATTGTCCACTTCTTGTGAATGATCCAGGCTGGGGAGATCTTCAATGACTGCAGAGAGGCGAAAGGAGCTGCGTAGGGAGTCGGATCGCATCCTCTTGAAAATGGTAGAGATACTGCGCGTGGTAGAAAAGCTCTCCAGGGGCGAACAGGTCGATTTTACAGAGGCTTACGCGGACCTGGTGGGCCTCAAGAACCAGCTCGGCAGACGCAAGGAGGATCGAGATCTGGGTGAAGCCCTTTGCGCCACCGTAGGAGCAATTGCCTGCAACGTGGCCCAGCAGGGACCCGGATCCTACCAAGGAGGTCGTCGCAGGGTACGCCTCACCCGCTTGGGGGGAGGAAAGGGCCAGACTCACAGGGTCATAGAAGGCTGGGAAAACGGAGAACCACAGCTGGGGAAAAGCTATCTGATCTTCCAGGACAGTGGACGGGTTGTTCGAACCTCTCCCCTCACCAGGGTCTCAGGGGCCTTTCTTCAAACACGCAATTCCTTGTACCAATTAGAGATCCTTGGAGATGCAACCTCGGCCCAGATCCGTCTACCCTCCAGAGGAGAGCGGGAGGAAAGCTGAAACATCCCTTCCGCTCCATTGCCCGGGATTCCAGAAGGCTGAGGGCCGATTCCCCAGGTGGGATTTGAGAAGGGGTCCTGGCCTGCGAATCTCACTTTTTCCTTTGCTGCAATATGGCCTGGTAGATGAGTTTCCTGGGCAGGCCTGTTTCCTCCATCAGAACTCTCAAAGCCTGTTTCGGCTCCAAAGAGCAACGCTTGATCAGGAACTCTGTTCTCTGCTCCAGGAGCTCAGAGGAAACAGGCCTTTTTTCAGAACCTTCCACAACCAGGGTGATCTCCCCTCTGAGCTCCCGTTCTTTGGCCCACCCGAGAAGCTCTTCCAGAGTTCCCCTTCGCACCTCCTCGAACACTTTGGTTATCTCCCTGAGGACTGCCCCTTTTCGATCCCCCAATACCTCCAACATGTCCTGGAGTGTGGTTACGAGCCTTCCCGGAGCCTCGAAAAAGACCAGTGTCCTGCTTTCCCGTCGCAGGGGTTCCAGCCTCCTTAGGCGCTCCTGTTTTTTCCTGGGCAGAAAGCCCTCGAAGGCAAAGCGCTGGGATGGCAGACCGCTTGCCACCAGGGCAGCCAAGATGGCTGAAGGTCCTGGGATCACCTGAACCTGAATGTGCTTTTCCAGGCAAAGACGCACCAGCCCGTAACCAGGATCTGAAAGCCCGGGGTTCCCAGCCTCGCTCACCAAAGCCACGCGCTTGCCCTCCAGCAGCATCTCCACAATCCTCTGGGCCTTCCTTCTCCAGGATTCGCCTTGCTCGTGGTAGCTCACCGTGGGGGTCTGGATGGAATGAGCTGAAAAGAGCTTCCTGGTCCGCCTGGTGTCTTCGCAGGCCACCAGATCCACTTGAGCCAGCACCCTTATGGCACGAAGTGTGATGTCCTCCAGGTTCCCTATGGGGGTGCCTACCAGAAAGAGAATACCCGCTTGGCTAAAGCTCTCGGTCTTGGAGCCCATCATACGCCTCCACGCCTCCCCTTGACCTGTCTCGGGCCAGCCCTTAAAGTGGCTTCCCATGGGAGGAATGGGCAAGAATCAGGATCAGATAGTATCAGAGAAACAGGGGGCCATCCATTGGCTTCCCTGGTGTCGCAGCCTAGCTGGAAAACTTCGGGGCAAGAGATGTCTCTAGCCCCAGGACAGGAGGGGCCCCCCAGGTGTCACAAACGAGCAAGAAGCACAAAGAGCCCGGGCTGGGGTCCCTGGGAACTCACTCCAGGGGTGGGGCCATGGCCCCATTGGTCTTGGCGGCCTTGCTGGTCTGGCCCGTTGCCATCCCAGCAGGAATGGTGGACACGGTGCAGTACGGTCACATTCAGCTGGGCATGAAGGAGAAGGAGGTCATAGAGCGTCTGGGGCCTCCAGACCGGATTCAGGAAAAACAGAAAGCTTGGGCCCGCAATAAATCCAGCCACGGCCGCGGCCAGATGGTTCGCACAAAGAGGCTCATTTACACAGGGAGCAATCCGGCCTCTGGGCAAAAGATCACTACCATCATTGTCCTGGAGAACGGGAAAGTAGTGGACAAGAGGCGATCTTATGATTGAACACCCAACCAACTCCTCTTCACAGGCTTCTTGCCAAAGCCTTGGGACCTACTTGCCAGAGGCCAGGCAGGGGCCTGCAGTCCTGATTTTCCCGCCTGTTTGGCTGCCCATAGTTCCGCATCTGGCAGTACCTGTTCTGACAGCCTACCTGAGGTCAAAGGGCTTTGCCGTGGTGCCTTTGGATGCCAATCTGGAGTTTTTCACACAATACCTCTTGACCACAAAGACCCTGGAAGAGCTGCTGGAGCGGCTGCGCTTGAGGCTCAGGGGAGATCTGCAAGGTCTCCCCCAGCAACTCAGGGAAAAGGCCCTGCGCAGGTTCGGTTTCTGGAAGGGAGCCATTGAAAGGGTCAAGGATATCCAGGAAATCCTCAGAGCCGAAGAGCATTTCTTCAGTCCGGACAAGGTACTGCCTGCCATCGAGGAACTCTACCAGTTGATGGAGATGGCCAGTTTGTCGGGCTGGCCAGGCAGGATCTCGTTCAATTACTACAGGCGGGGAGATATCTGGAGCAGGCAGGATCTGGCAGAACTTTGTAAGGACCCGGTGCGCAATGTTTTTCTCCCCTTCTGGGAAGACCGTGTGCTCCAGAGGCTCAAGAGGCTGAAACCCTCCCTGGTCGGAATATCCATCTCCAGCGTGCATCAGTTCGTTGCTGCCATGACCCTGGCCAGGTTGCTCAGGGAAAAGATGCCCCAGATCCACGTGGTGGTGGGAGGCAAGCATCTTCTCAGAGTCCAGCACAAGCTTCTCCAGCACGCTTTCTTTTTCCAGGAGTATTTCCACAGCGCTGTTCTGCACGAGGGGGAGGAGCCCCTGGGAATGCTCATGGAGAGCTTGAAGCCAGGGGGAAAGAAAGGCCCCATCCCTGGCCTGATATGCATGGAAGACGGCAAACCCCGCCTCACTCCCCCAAAGGCTCCTTTGGATCTCAAGGAACTCCCCCCGGCAGATTTTTCCGACGTGAACTGGCAGCACTACCTCATCCCCCGCGCCTATGCTCCCTTGCGCATGTCTCGAGGCTGTTACTGGGGCAAGTGCACCTTCTGTATAAGGTACGGGACCGAGAGGGTGGATTTTCTCAACCCCCCAAGAGTTGTTGAAGAAATGGAAAGATTAGGGGAGCTTTACGGGGTTAGGGATTTTACGGTTAACGACGACTGCATGCCCCCCGAGTATTGGGAGGAGCTTTCCCAAGAGATCCTGGCCAGAGGGCTGAAGGTCTCCATGCTTATCTGGGCCAAACCAGTCTCAGGCTTCACGGCCAGTAGGCTCAAGAAAATGTCCCAAGCAGGGGTGCGCCAGATCCGCTGGGGGGTGGAATCGGCCCATCCCAGGGTGCTCAGGCTCATGCGCAAGGGCACCACGGTCCCGGCCATGAAAGAGGTTTTGGAGCGTTCCCTCGGGGCTGGAATTTGGAATCATGCCTGCTTCATCTTGGGGTTCCCTACCGAGACCAGGCAGGAGGCCGAGGCCACCCTTGAGTTCCTGAGATCCCATAGGGACAAGATCCACTCCTTCATCCTGTACCCCTTCGTGCTTTACGAGAACACCCACATCTTCGCCAATCCTGGAGAGTTTTCCATAGGGGAGATACGCCGGAAGGCCACCCCTTTTTTTGATATCCTGGAGTACTCCTCAGAGGCGGGCATGAGCCCTCATGAGGCATCGGCTCTTGCTCGCCAGGCCAAGGAGAGCCTCCTGGAAGGCCCGGATGGAAAGCCTTTTTGGTATCATCTAAAGCTGCGTGAATACCTGCAGCTTTACTTGGATCGTTTCGGGGTGCAGCGAACCTTGGCCATGCACTTTGATAGAAGGGGACTGGAAGGCTCCTGGGAAGGACTTGGGCCGTGAGCGCAAAAGGGGTGCAAATAGCCATCCTGAGCACCCGGGGCCCAAGGTACCACCCCAACCGCCGACTCCTGGAAAGTGCCCAGAAAATGGGGCATGAGGCCAGCTTGCTCCATCCCCGATCTGTCCTGCCCCAGGCCGGGATGGAGCCCTTCATGGAGAAGTCCCCCCAGGTGCTGATACCCCGGATAGGCTCCACCATTGAGGACCACGAGCTGGCTGTGCTTTTTCACCTGGAACAAAAGGGCATACCCAGCCTAAACAGTTTCAGAGCCTTGTTTGTGGCCAGGGACAAGTTTCTATCCTTGAGAAAGCTCCATGCCCACAACCTCCCGGTACCCAGGAGCTTGATGGTTCAAGACCCGCTCCAGATACCCGGGGCGGTGGAAGCCCTGGGAGGCTTCCCGGTTGTAGCCAAGGGCCTCAGGGGAAGGCAGGGTACCACAGTGGAAAAAATCCAGGACGGGGACTTCGCCAGGTATGTTACCGCTCACCCGCCTTATCCCATAGCTGGAATCTTGCTTCAGGAGTTCCTGCCCACGGCTTGCTTGGGAGACACCCGCATTGTGGTGGTGGAAGATAGGGTGGTGGCCTGTATGCAAAGGGTGCCCAGGAAAGGGGAGTTTAGATCCAACGTGCACTTGCGCGCACGGGGCAGGCTGTGGGATCCTCCGGCAGAATGGCTGGGGCTGGCCCTGGAGGCAGCCAGGGTCCTGGAGCTCCAGGTGGCAGGAGTGGACATGCTGGAGGGTCCAAGGGGGCCCCTGATCTTGGAAGTCAACACAACCCCGGGCTTCAGGGAACTGGAACGGGTCACGGGGGTAGATGTGGCCTCCAGGATCGTAAAGGCTGCAGTGAGGTTGGCCCTATGAGCAACATCCCGCTGGCTTTCATTGTTCAGGAGAGGTGGATAAGGCAGGCCAACCAATTGATTTACTTGAACTGGCCTGCCCGTGCTTGAAAGCGATCCGCGTGTGCGATAGTACCTTGGAGGGGGGCTCTAGAAGTCTTGGACTGTGCCTGACTTGGGGCGGGGCGAACCCCCTATCCCCTGGGTCTTGGCCAACAATTCCCGGCTCGGTTCCTTTAAAAAGAGCTGAGAATTTCCAAGGAGGGAGACAGGCTTGAGAATAGCTTTCTTGATGGATCCTCTGCACGAACTGGATCCCCTAAAGGATACCACGGCACACCTCATGTACGAGTGCGTGCAGAGAGGTCACGAGATCCACTTCCTGGAGCCCCACGACCTTTACGTAAAGAGCAACAGGATCCGGGCCCGCATGAAGGAGCTCACAGCACCAGCGGGTCTCTCAAGGGAAGAAACCTGGAGAATTTTTATTCAGGACGTGATGCAGGAAAGAAGGGTCTTCGAGGACATCACCGAACTGGACGCTCTTTTCCTCAGAAAAAACCCACCCGTCAATTTCAGGACCATAGATTTCCTCCAATTCGTGAAAGATGACGTATTTATCATCAACGACATTCAGGGCCAGATAAAGGCCTCAAGCAAGCTCTATACTCTGAACTTCCCGGACATCATCCCCGAAACGCACGTATCAAGGGATCCGGTCCGACTGAGAAAAATCATAGACGAGTTCGGCGGGGATGTGATCATGAAGCCCACCATAGGTTTCCGTGGGACCGGTGTCATAAAACTCAGCAACAGGGACCCAGAAAATCTCAATTCACTTATCAATTTCTACGTGGACAGCACCAAGAAGTACGAGGACAGAAATCCTGTAATCGTCCAGGAGTTCTTGGAGGAGGTCAGAGGCGGGGATGTGAGAATAATGATGCTGAACGGGCAAGTCCTGGGGGCAATGCGCCGCATTCCATGCCGAGGGGAGTTCCGCACGAACCTCTTTGCAGGGGCAAAAGCACATCCGCACCGTTTGACTCCCTCGGACGTGCATATCTGCAACAGGGTGAAGGACAGGCTGGTGAAAGACGGCCTCTATTTCGTTGCCATAGACGTGATCGGTGATAAACTAATTGAGATAAACTGCATCAGCCCGGGAGGGATAGCATATCTGGACCGCCTCTATGGGATCCAGGCTGAAAAGAAAGTCATAGATTTTGTGGAAAGGGAAGTTCTAAGGAGAAAGGGCTCAGTCTTATCCTCTGTGGGAAGGGAGTAAGCCAGGTGAGCTTAAAGATGAATTCAGGGTTTGCCTTTTTTCTAGCATTGTTGCTCGGCCTGAGCATGGGGGCCGCTGGCTCTGCCTCAGGGGCCGCAGGTGGATTGCTGAAGGTAGGCCTCATGGAGGAGCCCAAGACCCTTAATGTTTTTGGGGCCAAGGACATCTGGGCCGCAAAGGTTCTTTTGTTTTCTTACCAGCGGCTCTACTACAGGGACCCCGAAGGCCATGAGCTTGTCCCGTGGTTGGCCTCCGAGAAAGCCACTTGGGACCCCCAGGCCAGGAGCGTGACTTTTCGGCTCAGGGAAGCCCAGTGGGACGACGGGACAGCTTTCACCTCAGAGGACGTGGTTTTCACAGCCGAGCTTATCAGACGATTCCGAATCCCGGCTTACTGGAACAACTGGAATTTTGTGGAGAGGGTGGAGGCACCTGATCCCAGGACAGTCCGTCTGGTACTCAAGAAACCCATGGCCATCCTTTGGGAGCGGACTCTTACTTCAATAGTTGTGCAGAAGAAACGCTGGAAGTCCCTCTCCGAGAAAGCTGAGCAATTGCTCCAGGAGGGGATCAGGGCCCAGGAGGCCTCGGGCAAGTCAGGGGAGGAGGCATACCGTTTGGCTCTTGCCAAGCCCTTGGAACTCTTGAGCACCCACCCTGTGAGCAATCCCGAAAGCTTGGGGCCCTTCAAGCTGCAACAATGGCAAAAGGGGGCTTTCATACACTTGTCGCGTAATGACAGGTTTTTTGCCAAGGGCAGGGAAATATCCGGCCAGCATGTGGGTCCCTTTGTGGATGGAATAATCTTCAAGATTTACAGCAACACGGACACGGCCGTTCTGGCCCTGAAAAAAGGTGACATAGATTTTCTCTGGTGGGGAATAGAATCAGGATACCTTGAAGACTTGAAGGGGAATCCCAATATCCGAATGTTTTCCGCTCTGAAGGGCGGTTACCGCTACATGGGTTTCAACCTGCGCAAGCCCCCCATGTCGGATCTGCCCTTCAGGCATGCTGTGGCCATGCTGGTGGACAAGGATTTCGTGGTCCAAAGGATCCTTCACGATCAGGGCTGCAGGCTGGACACACTGATCCAGCCTGACAACGTGCAGTACTGCCTGCGCAACCCCCCTGTATACGACCGTGGTAAGGACTGGAAGGAAAGGGTGGAAAAGGCCAAAAGCCTCCTGAAACAAGCCGGGTACAGCTGGGAGGTGGAACCTGTGGGAGGAGATTTCTCAGGGCAGTTCTCGGTCAAGGGGGAGGGGCTCAAGCTCCCCAATGGACAGCCCGTGGGGCAGCTGACTTTGCTCACCCCACCTGCGGATTACGATGCCCAGAGGGCCCAGACCGGCAACCTCATACAGCAGTGGATGAGGGATTTTGGAGTCCCGGTGCAATGGAGACCCATGGCCTTTGCAGCCCTCACAAAGAAAGTGGAGTCCGACAGGGACTTTGACATGTTCGTCTCTGGGTGGGGAGCCCTGGGACAGGATCCTGATTACCTGCGCTCCTTTTTCCATTCCAAGGGGGATGTGCCGGGGGGGAAGAATTCTTGCGGGTACAAAAACCCCGAGTTCGACCGTCTGGCTGACCTGCAGGCCGAAACCATGGATCTGGAAAAGAGGCGTCAACTTGTGATGCAGCTCCAGGAGATCCTGATGCGGGATCTGCCCTATATACCCCTTTACGTGCCCATGAACCTGGAGGCAGTGCGAACAGACAAGTTCAGCGGCTGGGTGGAGATGCCCGGTGGGATAGGCAACTTATGGACATTCTTGAAGATCAGGCCTGTGAAGAAGTGAGATCAAGGCTGAGGGAGGTAGTCTGCCAGGGATGAATCTGCGCAAGTTCTTGATAGTACGCACTTGGCAGATACTGATCACGTTTTTCATTGTCCTGACCCTGCTTTTCGTTCTTTTCCGAATGGCTCCGGGCGATCCGCTCTCCACCATAGCGGATCCATTGATGACCCAGGAAGAGGTGGAAATCCTCAAGGCCCAGTTCGGCTTGGATCAGCCCCTTCACAAACAATATCTCCTGTACCTCTGGAACTTCATCAGGGGGGAGTTCGGCACCTCTTTCTATTATCGGCAGCCTGTGGTCCAGATCCTAGCGGACAGACTTCCCAAGACAGTCCTCCTGTTCACCACAGTGACCATTCTTTATGCCCTGGCCGGTATCTCCTTGGGAAAAATGCTGGCCTGGAAGAGGGGAAGCCTCCTGGACACAGGAATGAGTTTCCTGGGCTTGCTCACCCATACCTTTTTTCTACCCTGGCTGGCTCTGCTTCTGATTTGGGTTTTTGGCTACCAGCTGGGATGGTTCCCTCTCAACGGAATCGTTTCTCCCGAAGTCTGGCTGGATCCCGACTCCGGGTTGCTCCTCAAGGTTCTGGACGTGCTGCACCACATGGCATTACCCATGGCAGTTCTGTTCTTGACCCACTTCGGAGGTTACACACTTGTGATGAGAAGCACCATGCTGGAGACCCTGCGCGAGGACTACATATTGACAGCCCGGGCCAAGGGTCTCCCGGAAAGGATCATAAGGAACCGCCATGCCGCGCCCAATGCTTCCCTTCCGGTTGTGACCAGTCTGGGCTTGAGCTTGGCCTTTTCCATAAACGGAGGGGCCCTCACCGAGACCATATTTTCCTGGCCAGGGCTGGGAAGGGAGCTGGTCTCCTCTGTGGCCCAGGGAGACTACCCCTTGGCTCAGGCAGCCTTTCTCCTGATAGCCGCTTTTGTACTGCTCTCGAATCTCCTCGTGGACATAATATACGCTTACCTGGACCCCAGGATCCGATACTGAGATGGCCGAGGAAACATGAACTCCCAGGAAACCAGATCTCCCAGCCGAGACAAGAGCCACGGCGAGTATCACAAGCCTGGCATGCACTGGCTTAGGCACTTGGGTGAGAACTGGGCCATCTACAGAAGAAACCCCATGGGCCTGGCTGGGCTGGGGCTCCTGGTGATGTTCGCATTGATGGCCTTGGCCAGCTTCATCCCTCCCTTGATAGATCCCATGTACCATCCCATGAGCGGGGTGGACCCGGAGATTGACAGGTCCCTGGGGCCCAGTGCCAAGCATTGGCTGGGCACGGACTTCATGGGAAGGGACATTTTTTCCCAGCTTCTCACAGGGGCCAGAGTGGCTTTCTTGATCGGGGTCTCTGCGGCTTTCATGGCAGTGGCCATAGGGACCCTCGTGGGAATGGTGGCCGGGTACTTTGGAAGAGCTGTGGACACTCTTCTCATGCGTTTGGCAGATATTGTCATGGTCCTTCCAGGACTCCTTGTCATATTGATCCTTTCCTCGGTTTTCGGACAGCTTTCCATCTGGAACCTCGTGATCATAGTCGGTTTGCTCAAGTGGGCAGGGGTATCCAGGGTGATAAGGTCTCAGACTCTTTCCCTCAAGGTGAGGCCCTACGTGGAGGCAGCCCGGGTGGCAGGGGCGTCTCATAGAAGAATACTTCTTCGTCACATTCTACCCAATGTGCTGCCTCTCTCATTTCTTTACATGACCTTTGGGGTGACCTCGGCCATACTGATTGAGGCTGCATTGTCCTTCCTGGGCTTTGGGGATCCCTCCACAGTCTCCTGGGGCATGATGCTTCAGTGGATCTGGAAGACCGGGCACATGTTCAGGGCCCCTTACTGGCTTCTCCCCCCCGGCATCTGCATCTCCCTTATCACCCTTTCCTTCTACCTGGTGGGCCGGGCCATGGACGAGGTATTGAACCCCAGGCTCCGCAAGGAGGTCCTGGAGCAATGAAACCTCTCCAGGTGGAAAATCTCACCGTGCACTATCTCACTGCCCGAGGCACTGTGAGGGCCTTGGAAAAGGTCTGCTTGGAGCTCAACTCTGGCGAGGCGCTGGGGCTTGTGGGAGAGTCCGGCTGCGGGAAGACCACTGTGGCCATGGCTTTGTTGGGGCTGCTTGCCCCCAATGCCAGAGTCTTGGAGGGGAGGATCCAGCTGGAAGGAAGGGACTTGCTTTCCATGGACCCTGAAGAGATGAGGGCTATCAGATGGAAGAAAATAGCCATGGTGTTCCAGGCTGCCATGAATGCCTTGAATCCTGTTCACAGGGTGGGGGAACAGATCCTGGAGGCCATCAGAGTCCACAACGGGAATATGACCGAAGAGGAAGCCCTTGGTAGGCTCCAGGAACTCTGTGCCATGGTGGGACTCGACCCGGCCAGAATGAAGGATTATCCTCACCAGTTCAGCGGGGGCATGCGGCAGAGGGCTGTGATAGCCATGGCTTTGTCTTGCAAACCATCCATCCTGGTGGCCGACGAGCCCACCACAGCCCTGGACGTGGTGGTGGCTGACCAGATTCTGGGACAACTGCGGCGTCTGCAAGTGGAAATGGGCCTTTCCATTCTTTACATATCCCACGATATCTCGGTGATTGCCCGTTCCTGCGACCGCATGGGGGTCATGTATGCAGGACAGCTCGTGGAGTTCGGGCCGACCGATGAAGTCCTGGAAACTCCTTTGCATCCCTATACCCAGGGCCTGATGAGGTCTTATCCTCAGATTCAAGGCCCCAGGAAGAGGTTGGAGCCCATTCCAGGGGAGCCCCCCAATCTCCTGGATCCACCCAAGGGTTGCAGGTTCTGTCCCAGATGCCCTGAGGACTCTGGAGTGTGTCCTTCGGAAAGGCCTCAATGGATCGAATACCACAAAGACCACTTTGCCCTCTGTCACAGAATCCGGGGCTAAGGAGACAGAAGTGAAGGGCCCGGAGAATCAACCTGTGGTGATCTTCAGCCAAGTCACAAAGCTTTACAGGCGTCGCCAATCCCTGCTCAAACGCACCGGGGTGGACGTGAAGGCTCTGGACAGGGTCTCCTTCCAGATACAGCCGGGGGAGATTTTCTCCCTGGTGGGGGAGAGCGGAAGCGGGAAGACAACCTGCGGAAGGCTCCTTGTGCGCCTGGAGGAACCCACCTCAGGCCGGGTGATTTTTGACGGGGTTGAGGTGGACTCCCTTCGGGGAAGCAGGATCAAGGAGTTCAGGCGCAGGGTGCAGATGATTTTCCAGGACCCCTACCAGTCCCTGAATCCACAGCTCACGGTCTTCCAGACCGTTGTGGAGCCCCTTCTGGTTCAAGGATATGGCTCCCACAGGGAGCGGGAGCAACGCGTGGGGCAGATGCTGGAGGAGGTGGGCCTCAGACCAGCAGAGGATTTTCTCTTCAGGTACCCCCACCAGCTCAGCGGTGGACAAAGACAGCGTGTGGCAATAGCCCGCGCCATGATCTTGGAGCCCACCTTTGTGGTGGCGGACGAACCAGTATCCATGCTGGATGCCTCTATCCAGGCCCAGCTCTTGAACATGCTCCTGGATCTGAAGGAGCGCCACAACCTGACCCTCCTTTTCATAACCCACGACCTGGCCACAGCCAGGTACCTTTCTGACCGTATCTGTGTGATATTCAAAGGCAGGATACTGGAGCTGGGCCCTGCAGAGTCGGTCATCCAGAGCCCCAGGCACCCTTACACACAGGCCCTTCTCAAGGCCGTGCCCACGGTCCGGCGCCGCAAGGAAGGGCTTCCACCACCAGCCTGCCCCGTGGACGTGCTTGCCGCCCCGGAGCAGGGAGGCTGCCCGTTCTATGCCCGGTGCCCCAGTTGCAGTGGACGCTGCCAAGAGCAGGAGGCTCCCCTGCAGGAGGTGGAACAGGGCCACTACTCGGCTTGTTTTCTTCACTACGGCTAGGCCATGGGAAGCCCGGATTCCCTGGAAATCCCGGAAACACTGGCAGTGCACCTGCGCAAGATCTCGGGTCTGGTGGGTGTGGGCGAGAGGGCATACCCCAGGCTGGGCCCGGCCTTGCTGGCCCCCGGCTACTCAATAATCTGCAGCCTCAAGACCCTCGACCTCATGGAAGTCCGCCACTGGGCCGAGGCTGAGTGCTTCCAGGAAGCATTCCCCCACCAGGAGCCCCCGGCAGATACTTACTCCATCCTGAGGCAAGAAGGCCCCTGGGGAGCCCACCGGCTGCTGGGCAAAGGGACTCGATTACTCCTCTACAGACAGACCACCCAGATACTGGAAATGGCTCGGCAGAAGGGCTGGGTGGTGTTGGCCAACCTCCCCGAGAAAAGACTTCCCTGGGACCACAAGTCCCGGTTCAGGAAGAGGCTTCTTGGCATGGGGCTTCCGGCTTTGGAGTTCGAGAGCCTGGAGTTGGAGTCCCTCACCAGCCACAAATGCTCTGAACTCATGGATCGCTGGGGAGGACCCTTGGTCCTGCAAATCCCCTCTTTCCCCCAAGGAGGGGGCAGATCCTGCTTTGTGGTGAGGGAGCCTTGCGAAATACTTGAGCTCAGAGCCCGATGGGGAAACGGGACTCACAGAGGCCACTGCTTTGGTGAAGTCATGGTTTCTCCCTTTCTAAGTGGCACCTCCCTTAGCATGGAGGGATGTGTGACACCATGGGGGGTTTCGGTCTCCCCGCTGCAGTTACAGCTGGTGGACATCCCGGAGGTCTTGCCTCCCGGGGGGTTCGGGAGATTTTGTGGACATCAATGGGGCTGCGGTGTTCCAGGGGGGGGGTGGGTGGAGGAAACAGCCCGGAGCATAACCTTGGAGGTGGGCCGGGCCATGGCCCGGGAAGGATACAGGGGAATCTTCGGTATGGACTTCCTGCTGGACAGCAAGGGAAGGGCTCTGAGGGTTCTGGAGTGCAATCCCAGGTACACCGGAGCCTTCCCCACCCTTACATTCCTGCAGGTGGCGCAAGGCGTGCTTCCCCTGGAGCTGTTTCACCTGCTTTGCTGGTTTGAGGAATTCCTGACTGGGCCAGACCCTGAACTCCTCCAAAGCACCCACACACCCTTGCAGCCCGCAGCCCAGGTACTGCTTTTCCAGAAAAAGCCGGGAAGAGCCAGGGTCACCCGGGAACTCCCCTCTGGGCTCTACAGGTGGATGGAGGAGCCAGCAGGGGCCCAGAGAATCGGCCCGGCACTGCCCTTTCCCACCCCACCAGTTCCCCAGGATGAATTCCTTCTCCTGGACGGGCCTCCCTCCCCAGGGTACTGTCTACGCAAAGGTTCTGAGCTGGAAAGGCTTGCAAGGTTGGTCTTTTTCAAGAGCATTCTGGGCCCAGGGCCAGGGACCCTTTCCAGGGATGTGCTGAGGGTGATCCAATGGGTTTATCAGGAGCTGGGGCTGGAATCAGTGTAGCCTCGGACAACCCCATTGTGTTTTTTACAGGGGTTCAGAGGCTGGCCAGGGGGCTCAAGGCCATGGGGTTCTCCACTGCATGTCTGGTGGAGCCCGGGGAAGAAATCTCCAAACCCTGGGAAATAGATCATTGGATTGGGTACGATCCCAAGGACTTGCAAGCCCTGGTGCTCTGGATCACCCAATGGACCGAGAAACACAGGGTGGCAGCTGTGCTCAACCGCAGGGAGCGCAGGGTGATGGAACATGCCTTGCTTAACCAGGCCCTGGACAGGCCGGGAATCAGACCCTGGCAGGCCAGGGTGTTCAGGGACAAGTTGCTCTTGAGAGAGCTCCTGGAGCAAAGAGCACCCCACCTGAACCCCCCCTTCAGGGAAGTGGAGCTCAGCGAGGCCGGAGCTCCACCTCTGCCCTTTCCGTTTCTTCTCAAACCCCGTAACCTCTTCAAGAGCCAGTTGATCACAGCCTGCCGAACCTCCCAAGATTGGGAGTCGGCCCTGGAGAGGATACGCAACTGCTGGGAGGCTGCCCAGAAGCGTCATGGAGTCACACTAGAGCCCACCCTCCTGGCCGAGCAAGAACTGGAGGGCCGCCACTTCTCCTTGGATGCGTTGGTCTGCCTGAACGGAGAGGTGGTGTTCAGTCCCCCCGTGGCCCTCACCACAGGCATTCAGTGGGGCCTGGAGGATTTCCACGTTTCAGTGAGGTGGGTGGAGACCTCTGTGGGGGCTGACACCTCGAGGCTCTTGGAGGGTGCCGTGAGGGATCTGGTGGCAGCCCTTCAGCTGAGGGCAAGCCCCTTGCATGTAGACCTTCTTATCTCGGAACCCAGGGTCTGGGTCCTGGATGCAGCCCCCAGGGTGGGGGGGTACCGCTCCGAGATGATGGAGCTGGCATGGGGATGCTCCCTTGACCTCCTGAGCCTTGAGGTGGCCATGGGACAGCCCGTGAGATGGGAGCCCAGGTGGGAGAGATTTGTTGCCGTGGTGGAGCTTTTTCCACAGCAAAAGGGGGTTTTGAGAACCATAGAGGGGCTCGGGGAGATCAGAAACCTGGAGTCCTTTTATCGCTTGAAACAGCGTGTGGCTCCCGGAGAGAAAGTGGGATGGGCAAGAGACGGTTTCAGGTGCCCTGTTTTCGTGGTCCTAGTCAATTCTGACTTGGATGTTTTGCGAAGGGATGTGGATAGGGTGAGGAACTCTGTCCGGATAGGGGTTTTTTCTCCATGAACTCTTCAAGAGGGACTGCTCCCGGCAGATGTGGAGATCTGCAAGAGCTGGTCCTCAACATGAAAAGCCTTCTTGTCAGAAAGAGGAATTTCCGCTTCCTGCACAGCCGGCCAGAGGAGATCTACCCTTTTTGCACCCCTTTGGTTCTCTCCCAGGAAGCACACCGGGGGCTGGCAGAGCTTGTGGAGCTGTTTTCCACAGCCCTGGAGGAAATAGGTGCCAGGCTTGCCAGCAACAGGACTCTGGCCAGGCAGTGGCTTGGGTTCTCATCTTGCCTGGAAGAGGAGTTTTTCTTCTTGGATCACGGCTACTCCAAACGGCTTCCGGTCCGACGCATGGACATGGCCATGGATTCCGAAGGCCGCATGGCCCTGATGGAGATCAACTGCGGGTGCCCAGGGGGCGAGCTGGATCCTGCCTTGGTGGCAGAGGCCTACCTGCAGGCTGAAAACCGCCCTGAGCGCCAAGGGCTCTTCCTGGATCCGAGGGATGAGTCTTTGGGGATCCTCCTGGAGTGCTATGAGGAGTTCAGGAAAGCCCGAGCTTGGATGCCCAGTGAGCCCACCATAGCCCTTCTCAGCTCAAGAGCACAGGCCTATTTCATGCTGCCGGAATGCAGAGGAATAGCCTCCCATTATCGCGCCAAGGGATACCGGGTCCTGGTGGGCACTCTGGAGGATCTGGAGGCGGACAGGGACTGCCTTCTCCTAAAAGGGGAGCCTGTGCACCTGGTGTTCCGCAAGTTCTCCACCAGCAGCCTGAGACTGAGGCTGGAAAAGAAGTCCCATTACGCCCCCAGCGAGACCCTTGGAGCCAGCCTCCTTTGGGAGGCGGCCTGCGCAGGCCGGGTGTGCCTGGTAAACCCTTTGGGCTCCACCATGTTGCAGGACAAGGGGCTGTTGGAACTCCTCTGGGAAGCTTACCCTAAGCTCAGAGCACACCTTCCCCGGACATTTGTTCTGGGGCCGCACCTGAGGGACCAAGAGCCTGAGCTTTTCCAAAGTCTCCTTTCAGGACAGCGCTTTGTGCTCAAGAAGAGGGTCTCATACGGGGGCCGGCATGTGATCTTGGACCCTGGGGAAATAAGGAGCAAGGTATCCCAAGTAATCAAGGAGGAACCCCGGAGGTGGGTGGCCCAAGGCAGGATCCGACCCTCCAGGAGGCTTTTCGTTGCATGGGACGGAACCAGCGTTCGAACAGGAGCATTCCCTTTCGTGCTGAGCCCTTTCGGCCGCTCGGCTTTCGTGCGTGTGGGGCTGCAGGCCCGGGCAACCGCCCCCATCAATGCCCACGGCGGATCTGCCACAACCTTCTTGATGTTGAGGCCTTGATGAGCATGATGTCGAGGAGTGGGAAACTCCAGGAATGAGCCTGGGTCACTCACAGGAACCGGGCAACAAAGACCGATGGCTCCGGATACTCTCGATGGCTCCACCACACCGAAGCGCACCGGGATCTCATGCCCTTGCCTGATAAGGCTCTTGGGCGGCAGCAGCTTTCAGCACGCCGGGGGCTTGGGAGCTCTTGAGCCCAATCTGCTCGGCCTTGATGGGCAAGCCGGGGTGGGAAGCGCCTTCCCAGGCTTGGTCCCAAAACCAAAGGGGGCGATGTGAAAGAAAACGCACAGGGGGCATTCCCTGCCCAAGTGCTCCCCAGGGGGCTCTATACATTTCATCCTGGGCTGGCAGTCAGGGGCAGCGGAACTCGCCTTTTTTCCTCGGATGGTAGGGAGTTTCTGGATCTCACCAGCGCACTGGGAGTCATGATCCTCGGGTACGGAGAGGGGCGGATACTGGAGGCCATGGAGGCCCAGGCAAAGAAGCTCGTACACCTGTGCGCCCACGTGATGATGCATGAGGGTTACCTGGAGCTGGCAAGAAAGCTGTGCGAGCTGGCGCCCTTGGAAGGCCAGGCCAAGGTGTTCCTGTGCAACTCAGGGGCTGAGGCTGTGGAATGGGCTGTGAAGGTGGCCCGCTCGGCCACAGGCAGAAACGCAGTGGTGGCCTTTGAGGGAGGTTACCATGGAAGAACTCTTCTGGCCGCCAGCCTGACCAGCCGAGCCAAGCCCTACAGGACAGGATACGGCGCCATGGCCCCTGATGTGTATCATGTGCCCTACCCATACTGTTACAGATGCGTCCTGGGAAGGAACAGGGAAAGCTGTGGCATGGACTGTCTGAAAGCCCTGGAGCGCTTCTTCTTCCTGGAAAGGCCCCCGGAGGATGTAGCCGCGGTGGTGGTGGAGCCTGTCCAGGGTGAAGGGGGAGTGGTGGTGCCCCCGGATGGCTTTCTGCCAGCCCTGAGGGACCTTTGCTCCAAGCACGGGATTCTGCTCGTGGCAGATGAGATTCAGACCGGCCTGGGCCGAACAGGAAAGCTTTTTTGTGTGCAACACCAGGGGGTTGATCCGGATCTACTGGTCCTGGGTAAGGCCCTTGGCGGCGGGCTGCCCCTGGGAGCTGTTGTGGGAAAGGCGCAACTCATGGACCAGGTGGATTCAAGCGGCTTTGGGAGCACCTTTGGTGGGAATCCCCTGGCCTGTGCAGCTGGACATCGGCTCTTGAATCTTCTGGTGAAGGAGGATTTCCCCAGAAAGGCCTCTCAATTGGAGGTTTTTTTCAGACAGAGGGTGGAGACCTGGATGCATGAAATACCCTTCTTGGGTGAGGCAAGGGCCCTGGGGGGAATGTGGGGCCTGGAGCTGGTGAGGCAAAGAAACGAGCCGGAGCCCGCTCCGAGGCTGGCCAGGGAAGCGGTGAAAAGGTGCAGGGAACGCGGGGTCCTGCTTCTCTCTGGCGGGCTTTACAGGAACGTCTTGAGGCTTCTGCCTCCCCTTAGCACATCTGACGAGGAATTGGACTTCGGCCTCCAGGTACTGGGAGAGGTGATGAAGGAGCTGACCAGTGAGAGGGATGCTTCTTAGGAGACGGCAAAGAGCTCCAACCGGGAGCCTAGGGCCCTCCTGGGGCAAAGGCTCTGGAACAGACCAGGGTGGAGGGCCAGGAGCCCTGAGTTGGTCAGCTTGGTTTGAAAAAGACGGGGTGGCTTTGGGCCCGGTGTGGAAAAGAGGCTCTTGCCTGCTGGTCTGGGAAGGTGGCCTGGGAGAGGCCCAGGGGAGCTGGTCCCAAGAGGGTTCGACTCCAGAGATGCAGGAAGTGCAGGCCCTCATGGATGGGATCCTCAAGGAGGGATGGAATTTTCTGGAGGGTGCCTGGGGGCCCTTCAGACTTCTTTGGGTGGACCTCCGAAGTAATGTCTGGATCATGGCCAGAGCTCCCCAGGGGCTGAAGCCCCTTTTCTGGTCTTTGTCACAAGAGGGGATGTTCTTTGCCCAGGACATTCCTTCCCTTCTGGATCTCCTGCCAAGACTTCCAGAGCCGGACTGGAAGAGGGTTCCAGAGTACATGGTGTTCCAAAATTTGGCGGCAGGAAACACCCTGTACCAGGGGGTAAGGGAGCTGCTTCCTGGGGAGGTGGTCCTGGGGAGTCTTTCTACCGGGGAGACAGCTCTTCGAACTCTCTGGCCGGGCTGGCTGAAAAGCCTCCCCGAGAGGACCCCTTCAGACAACCCAGGGGCCAGGCAGGCTCTGTGGGAAGCAATCCAGAAGGGACTTTCCAGGAAGCCAGAGGCCCCCAAGGGGCTCTTTCTTTCCGGAGGGGTGGACTCGGCTCTTCTGGCATGGGGGCTCAAGGAATTGGAGCCTTCCAATCCCCCCCACTGCTTTACGGTCACCTGCCCTGGGTATGTTCATGACGAAGCTCCATTTGCCCACCGGGTGGCCCGGGAGCTGGAGCTGCCATGGGAGCCCATCCCACTGGAGCCTTCTGTGTTTTCAAAGTCCTGGGAAGAGGCGGTTTCCGCAACCGGATTACCCCTGAGCAGCACCAACCAGGTGGTTTGGTGGATACTCTGCAAGGCCGCCTCAGAGTATTGCTTGAAAAGGGTTTTCTCTGGGGAAGGGGCCGATGGATGGATCTCGGGTGGGCTTTACCAGGAAGAAAAGGAGGCCCTCTTGCTGGCAGGGGAGGACCTGGAGAAAACCCATCAAGTGGTGATCAACTCCAGGACTCACCTGTTGAATGATCCCTTGCTGGTCCAGAAGGTGCTCCAGGAGCCTCTGGATTTGGAGCCCAGGAGGGGGCTTTGGAAGAAATGCCTGCAAGACCACCCGCAGGCTCATCCCTTGGAAAAGGCAGGTTTTTACCATGTGCGCACGGTTGGCCACAGGCTCTTGACCAGAGCGGACCTGGCAGCCACAGCCCACGGGCTCGGCCTGGAGCTACCCTTCCTGGAGCAAGGCTTCCTCTCTTGGTTAGGATCCTTGGACTGGGAGGCAAGAAACCCGCCGGGACAGAACAAGGCACCTCTCAAGAGCCTTTGTGCCATGAGATTCGGAGCCCATTTGGCCTACAGGAGGAAGATAGGCTTTCCATTTCCCATTAGGACCTGGATCCGGGATTCCCAAGACGCCCGTCTGCGGGATTACAGGAACATGCTCTCGGAGGCCCCGGCCATGGGCCGTCCGGTCTATTCCAGGGCCAACCTGGAAAAAGAGATCAGAGCCCGCTTGGATGGAAAGGCAAGGCCAGCGGACTGGTTGCTTTGGAGCCTGGTGAATCTTGAGCTTTGGCTCCGCTGGCTGGAAAAACGCAGGAGGAGGCCAAGTGTCCAAGGCCCTTCCCCTACGATCTCCCCAACTTCTCCTGGAGTTCCCTGAGGCGTCGGGTGAAGACCTGGCAGGCATGGATGGCAATCCCAGGGAACTCCCTCATGGTTTCCTCGAACTCGAAGCGGCCCAGCTCCAGCAAGTGCGTCTCCTCAGCGGCCACCACAGAGGCTGATCTGGGCTGGCGATCGAAAAGAGCCATTTCTCCGAACCACTCCTCTGGACCTATCTCTGCGAGCAGGATGGGGTTGGGGGAGTCCATTTCCTTGATGACCTTTACCCTACCGCTCATGACCAAGAATAGCGTATCGCCCGGGCTGCCCTCCTGGATGATCACCTCACCGGCCGGGAAAACCCGCTCCCTGAGAATGGATCCGATGGCGGCCAGCTCCCTAGCCTGCAGGTCTGAAAACAAAGGAATCTTCTTGAGCTGGATCACCAGCTCCATGGAACTAAGCATATTGCGCCTCCGCTTTTGGCAAGCATGTGCTATTCTTGTTTTTTGTGCCCATGATATGGAGGGCCCTCGCTGCGGTCAATTGCCCTGTACCAAAAAGCAAAGTTGAGTCTCTAGGAGCTGGAAAGGCACGCTTGGATGCTGGAAGTCGAAGCCTGGAGAGAAGATTACCTTTACTGGGATCTGGAGGAAGTGGCAAGGGCCATGGAAGCCCCTAGGCCCACGGCTCCCCCTGGCCAAGAATCGCTTGCCCTTGCCTGGAATCGTTGGGAGTCTCTGGTTAGACAGGGGGCTTTTTTCAAAACCCTGGGCCGGGTGAACTGGCGGGTGGTCCCGGAGCCACCCAGGATCCCAATTCCCCTGCTGGAGGAAATAACCCGCTTGGGCGGACTTGTGGAAGCGTTCCTGAGAGGCCTGGAACAACACTTGGGCGAATCGGAGTTTCTAAGGAATGAACTGGGGTTCCCGGCATGCCCCCAGGAGGAAGAACTGTGGGAGCTGGAGCGTTCAAGACCATTGGAGCTGATGAGGCTGGATCTGGGATTGGAAAACGGGAGGCATCCCAGGCTACTGGAAATCCAGGTGGTCATGGGAGGCCTGGGCATTACCCATGCCCTGAGGCAAACTTACGGTAGCCACCCTTTACTCCCTGGAACTCTGCCCATGTATGAAGCCTGCCTTTGGAGGGCATGGGAGGAAATGGGAGGAGCTGAGTCAGGCTTGGCGGCTGTGCTTGGGGCAAAGAGATCGGCCTACCGCCACGAGCACCTGCTTCTGGCTCGCAGCCTACACAGGGGGAGGCTGGCAGTGGCTCCCCTGATGGCTTTGAGCCCGAGCCCTTCTGGCAGCCTGAGCCTCCCCGACGGGAGAAAGGTGGTACTTATCCACAGGCTCTTTCGAAGCCCTGGGGTTTTCAGAAACGCACAGGCCAAGGCCAAGATAATATTGGAAGCCCTAGGGCAAAACAGGATCAGGCTCCTGAACCCTTGGAAGGACGTGCTGGAGGACAAACGCATCCTGGCTTTGATACACCACCCCAAAGCTGAAGAGCAGCTGGGCGATTGCCTGGATCCGGTGCAGCTGGAGGGTCTTCGAAGTTATGTGCCTCTTACCTGGAGAGCCACACCGCAGAGGATGAGCCAGGTCTCGGGCCTGCCCACCTCCCGCAGGGGCTTTTATCTCAAGAAAGGACGCTCCTTTGAGAGTAGGGCCTTGTTCCACGGCCGGAAGCTGAACCTGCGGCAGTGGGAGGCTGCGTGCCGTCGGGCAAAGCTCGAGGGGGACTGGGTCTTACAGCTCGAGGTGCCCTCCCGGCCCTGGAACTGGACATACCTGGAGCCCTCCTCGGGAACAATGCGTTCCATGCTTGGGTATGTAAGGCTTTGCCCTTTCTTTTTTAGGGGGTCTGATGGGACCATGAAATTGGCCGATATCCTCATCACTGCTCGGGAAGAGTCCAGTCGGGTGCATGGGGCTTCGGATGCTGTCCTGGTAGTGCCCGGAGCCCCATGCTGAGAGCATGGGCCTGAGGGCTTGGAAAAACACCAATTCAGAGCCGGGCTCCGGAGCCACGGCTCGGAGAGTCTCAAGAACTGTTCCTGGGGTTATCAGGATTTCGGAAAGCCAGCCTGTTGTGAACAGAGATGAGCCCTAAATCTCCTGGACAAGCCCATACCAAGGGCCTTGGAAGGCTGATACCTTATGTCAGGGAGCATCGCAAGTGGATCCTGGGAGGACTGCTTTGCCTTGCAGCGGCCGATGGGCTGGCTTTGGTGCCCCCATGGATCCTCAAGAAGGCCATAGATGGCCTGGGCAGGATCTCCACAGGGGGAGAACTCCCGGGATATGCAGGGGCCATTCTCCTTGTGGCTCTCCTTCAGGCCGGCTTTCGCTACGGTTGGAGGACCTCCCTTTTCGGAGTAGCCCGCCATGTGGAATACAAAGTGCGAAATGAACTCTTCAGGGCCCTTCAGCGGCTGGACAGGGCTTTTTATCTGCAGCACTCCATTGGGGACATCATGTCCAGGTGCACCAATGACTTGGTCTCCATACAGGAGTTCATAGCCTTTGTGGGACTCTTGGTCCTGGACAGCTCCTTGACCATCCTGAGTTGCGTTTTTCTGATGGCATGGATAGATCCTGGGCTCACCTTTGCAGCTCTCTTGCCCCTTCCCCTGCTATCCGTCTCCTTCATGTATTTTGGAAGGAAGGTGAAGGTCAACTCCTTGCAGGTGCAGGCCCAGCTAGCCGAGCTCACCCAGGAGGTCCAGGAGATCCTAAGCGGGATACGGGTGGTCCAGTCCTACACCATGGAACAGGCCAAGATCCTTGGTTACAAGAAGGCCTGCATCACCTATCTTGACAGGCAGATGAGCCTAGCCCGCCTGAGAGGGATCTTTTACGGAGTGCTGGGGTTCCTGGCAGGTGGGGCCTTTGTAATAGTGCTGGGACTCGGTGGAACAAGTGTGGCCAAGGGAGAGCTCACACTGGGGAGCTTTGTGGCCTTCAACGCCTATCTGCTGATGCTCTCCTGGCCCATGATGTCCCTGGGGTTCATGGTGAATCTGTTGCAGAGGGCCAGGGCTTCCCTTCAGAGAATAGGTGAAGTGCTGGATGCCAAGCCTAGGGTGTCCAGTCCCCCCAGACCAGCTCCCTTGGAAAACCAGCTCCGGGAAATTCTCCTGGAACAAGTCGCGGTGCGTTATCCAGGCTCTGAGCCATGGGCCCTGAGGGGCATAAACTTGCAGCTGCCTTCTGGGATAAAGGTGGGAATAACAGGGCCTCTGGGAAGTGGGAAGAGTACCTTGCTGGAACTCCTGCCTCGTATTCAAGATCCCACAGAGGGAAGAATTCTGATGAACGGGAAGGACCTGAGGGAGTTGAGCCTGGAGACCCTAAGGAGCAGGGTTGCTCTTGTTGCCCAGGAACCTTTTCTCTTTTCTGAATCCGTGGCCTCCAACATCCTGATGGGGGCCTCTGCACAGGACTCTGGCATTCTCTGTGGTTTTGCCCGGATGGTTTCCCTGGAAAGGGAGATCCGCGTTCTACCCCAAGGATGGGACACCTTGGTGGGGGAGCGGGGAGTAATGCTTTCCGGAGGCCAGAGACAGAGGGTGGCTCTGGCCCGAGCCCTGGCCGCAAGGCCGGCTGTGTTGCTTCTGGATGATGCCTTTGCCCACCTGGATGCCGAAACCGAGGCCCGGATAATGGGAAACCTCCTGAGCTCCTTTCCGGACATGACCCTGGTATTTGTTTCCCATAGAATTTCCACCCTCATGAGAGCCCACTGGGTGATCGTGTTGATGGGCGGGAGCATCTTTGAGCAGGGTTCTCCATCCACCCTAGTGAAAGCAGGAGGTTATTTCCAGGAATTAGCCCGGAGACAGGAAATCCTTGAGGAGATGGAAGCCTGGTCGGAGGGCCTTCCCAAATGAGAAGGTCAGCCCAATTGTGGCCTCACACGGAAGAGGAGCTGGAGGCAAAGGGATATGACCTTCGACTGGCTGGCCGCCTTTCCCTTTACCTTCGCCCACAAATGGGGCTGGCCCTTGTTTCCTTGGGGGTTCTGCTTCTGGACAGCTTCCTGGACATAGTGGGTCCTTACCTTACCAAGTTGGCCATAGATGAACACATAAGCCAAGGTGACCTTGAAGGTCTGACCCGCGTGGCCCTACTCTATTTGGCAACCCTGGCAGGCGGGGCACTGACTCAGTATTTCAGGATTTCCTTGCTTCAGCTCACTGGACAGAGAGCTGTCCTGCAGCTCAGGGTCCAGGTTCTGGAAAAGCTTCTCAGGCTGCCCCAGAGCTTTCACGATCGAAGCCCTGTGGGCAGGCTGGTCAGCAGGGCTGTTCAGGACGTGGAGGTGATCCAGGAGCTCTTCACCCAAGGTGTGGTGGTGATTCTCGGAGACATGGTGAGCCTCCTGGCCATAGCCGCGGCTTTGCTTTGGCTGGACTGGAGGCTTGCTCTGGTGACTCTTTGCGTGGCCCCTCCCCTTGCCCTGGCAACGGCCCTTTACAGATCAAGGGCTCGCAGGGCATACCGTGAGCTGAGGCAAAAGGTGGCTCAGCTAAACGGCTTCCTACAGGAAACTCTAAGCGGGATGCTCACAGTCCAGCTTTTTGGAAGGCAGCAGAGAAACCAGGAGGCCTTCCAGGAGCTAAACAGCCAGACCAGGGCTCAGCACCTACGCGCCATTAGGTACAGCTCTATTTTTTTCCCCTTCGTGGAAGTGATGGCCGCTTTGGCTTTGGGATTGATTCTATGGTACGGAGGCGGCCGGGTCATCCAGGAACAAATGCTGCCTGGGGTGCTGGTGGCCTTCATACAGTACATGAGAAGGTTTTTTCAGCCGGTCAGAGACCTGGCTGAGAAATACAATCTGCTTCAAGCTGCCATGGCTTCCTCTGAAAGGGTGTTTGCCCTCTTGGACACCCCCTCCCACATCAGTTCCCCCGAGGCCCCTGCCAGAGCGGATCTGCCCTGCGGGGAAATACTGGTCAAGGATCTCTGGTTTTCCTACAGGCCAGAGGAATGGGTTTTGAGAGGAGTCAGTTTCCATGTGCCTGCGGGGCACAGCCTGGCCATAGTCGGGGCCACCGGAGCGGGCAAGAGCTCCCTCATAGGGCTTTTCAACCGCTCGTACGATCCTCAGGCAGGGGAAATCCTGGTGGATGGCCTGGAGGTCCGCAAATGGGATTTGGAGCAGCTCAGGAAGCATGTGGGAATAATTCCCCAGGAAGTGTTCTTGTTCAGAGGTTCCCTGTTGGACAACCTCCGGCTCTGGAACACGGAGGTGCCCCAGCAAAGGATACAGGAGCTGGCTCGAGAACTGGGGGTGGAGGACTGGATCCAATCCCTCCCGGGCGGATACCAGATGCAGATCCAGGAGAGGGGCCAAAATCTCTCCCTTGGCCAAAGGCAGCTGGTGGCTTTCCTTAGGGCTGTGCTTTACAATCCCAGGATCCTGGTCCTTGACGAGGCCACATCCAGCGTAGATCCCCCCACAGAGCTCATGATACAGAGAGCCCTGGGCCTGCTGGCCCAGGGCAGGACCTGCATCATCATAGCCCACCGGCTCTCGACCGTGCGGGCAGCCCATCGGATTGTGGTGCTGCATCGGGGCAAGATCCTGGAGCAAGGGACCCATCAGGAACTCCTGGCACAGGGGGGGCTGTACGAAAGGCTCCACCGGCTGAATCTTGACCGGAGCTTTCTCCAGGACTCTGTTTCCCCGGCCTCGGGCCCTGCTCGCCCCTGAAGGTCCTCTCCCACCAGATTCCGTGGCGTTCCCGAGCGTAGCGGGCATTCACCCAGCCCGTGAAAATGGCCCTGAGAAGAGGGCGGTTGGCCTTGATGAGAAGGGCCCCCAGGTGCGCCAGGACACCCAGCAGGAAAAAAATGGTGGCAAAGGTGTGTACAAGGGTGACTACAGTGACCCAGCCTGGTGGAAGGTACACACCGTCCAGGTTCTTGATTACTTTCACCACACCGGTCAACACCAAGACCCCTCCCACCACTGCCATGTAAGCATATGCAAGGCGTTGTTCGGGCAGGAACTTGTCGGCTTGGGGCTCCTTGCCCAGCCCGAACATGGCCAGCACCGTTCGAACTGAGCCGGCCAAATCCCCTTTTCTGGGGACCAGCCCCCGGTGCCCTGCCAGCCCATGGTACAAGAAATGGAAGAGCATCAGGCTCACGAAAACAATGGCAGAAAGGTAATGAAGCTTGAGCTGGATGTGAAAATCCCCTGCCCAATCCAGAAGGGGAAGCTGCGTGAGCATGTATCGCTTGTACATGGGCAGTTCCCCGAAGCCTGAGAAAATCAAGACCAACCCTGATATGGCCAGGAGCCAGTGCTGGGCCAATTCCACCAGGGAATGTCTTCTCACCAAGGAACAGTCCTGTTTTTTCTCCTGCATTTCTCAATCCTCCCCTTTTCCCCTTCCCCTTTGAAAGAACATGAGCCCAAGGGCTCCTAGCCCTGCAGCCACCGGCCCCCAAATAAATCCCTTGGCCCAGCGGTTCACTTCCCCCAGTCTGGCTTGAACAGGCCCCATGTGTGGTCCCTTGCTGGAGGCAACAATGGCCTGGTTGATTCTCTCAAAGGGTATGTTGCTCACGTACAGGGTGGCTGTTCCACCGTTTTCCTTTTCCCCGTATATGAAACCTCCTATCTCCTGGGCCCTTTTGTGGGCCATTTCCCTGATCTGCTCCCTGGATCCAAATGCAAGGGGAGCCCGGTTACCTTTTCGTGCTTCACAGGCCTCCACGCAGGCTGGTACTCCACCCTTGCTGATCAGGTCATGGCAAAGATCGCACTTGTACATTACCCCACCACCTGCAGGCATGGGCTGAAGCTTCAGATAAAGGCCCACCCCACTTTGCCTTTGCGGGATCTGCCAGGGGCAGACGGCCTTGCACTTGGCCCCCCCCAGACAGATCCCGGGGTTGATGACCACGGAGCCGTCCTGGAACTTGTTCAAGGCCCCGAAAGGGCAAAGATTGGCACAGGGTGGATTGTCACAGTGCATGCACCTTCGGGGCACAAAGAGCTCCTGGCCCTCCACCTCCACCCTTTGCACGGTGATCCAGTTGTAAGGGGTCAGGCTGCTTATCACGTCCCTCCTCCCTGACCAATCATCATGGCTCTTCTGAGGCCAGAGATCTTTGATGGGTTTCTTGGGCTCGGGGAATCGGGAGTTATTCTTTCTCCTGCAGGCATCCACGCATTTGGGAATGGGCTCACCCCGGCATCCGTCGCAAAGGCTTAGGTCCACTAGGGTGGCAAAACGGCCAGGCCGGCCGGCCCTGGCAGAGCCTGGGATCCCCGTGCCCGCAGCAGCCCCCACGGCTGCCACCACGGCACTACCCTTGAGAAAGCCTCTCCTGCTGACACCTTTCCTCTCGGACATCACCCTTTCCCTCCAGGAGCCTGGAGAAAGAGGAGCTCGGAGCCAGCCCCCTTTACTTCTCAGGCCCAGTTGATGTAGCGGGAGACCGCCTTTTGAAATTCTCTGAGGCTCTCCCTGGTCTCTTTCTCGCCGGAAGTCTCACGCCCCAAACACTCTTCCAGATATGCCTGCAGCACCACCAACCCTACCTTTTTCATGGCAGCCGTCACTGCCCCCACTTGGGTCAGCACATCCAGACAGGGGGCCTCTCTCTCTATCATGCCCGCAAGCCCTCTTACCTGTCCCTCGATCCTCCTGAGCCTCATGAGGATTTCGCGTCTTTCCCTCTCCATACTATACCCTCCTATGGTATATAGAATAGAAACTCTCTTTTGCTTTGTCAAGTCTCTGTCGAGAAAGAACTTAATCCTGGCATAGCTGAGCGGAAGTTATTATTCTATAAGCTATTTGAGTCCCAGTTAATCCTCACTATCTGCCATCTCCATACCAAGGCTCCCTTTTGGAAGCCCCCTGCATACTTCTCTAGATGGGGGGGGTATAGGATAATTCCTGGCCTTGATGTGAGACTGGTTTGCCCAGGGGCACTGCGCAATGCCCCCTGGTAGCTGGATCTAGTTTCAGTGAGGTCACCTTGTTTCTAAACAGCCTACGGGATACTCCAGAAGAAAGAGCTTTGGCCGGGGCTGACCCCTTTGGGCACCCCTGGGCTTTGGGAGCTTAGCCTTCCTTGGGGAGGGCCTACAGGGAGAATCCAGTTTTGCTCAGCCCTCAGCCTCAAAGGGCCAGCACTCTTTCAGCCTCAAGGACAAGTCCCACCGCCCCGGGGTAATCCACCACTCCAGCTTCTCCAGCCTGGAGGCCCCTTGCGGCCAAGTCCGCCTCCAAGACCCACAGCCTGCCCCGCAAGGAAAGAAGTTCCCTGGAGATATCCCCAGGGGAACCCCTTAGAGCCAAAACCGCGTCCTGTATCAGAAGCACCTGATCCTGCTCCCCCACTCGCGCAAGCCACGTCTCCATGTCCCTTCTGGCCCAGGGGGATTTGCTGAAAATGAAAAGGGTCTCCATGAAACCTCCCTTTTTTCAAAAGGCCAAGAGCACCGAAGCCCTCCTGAGCAACTGGCAGAGCTCCTCTTCCCCGATACAGCCGTGGTGACCCACAAGTTCCTCCTCTTGGATTCCCCTTTGCAGCAAGGAGGGTTTGTGAACCAAGAGCCTGGCCTCAAATTCAGAAGCCTGGGCAAACACCTGGGACAGGCTCCCTCTCCAGCCCACCCGTGCACCATCCCCTCCCCGGACCAAGCAGAAAACGCCGTCTTCCAGTGCCACCACGGTTGTCTCCACGCCCATGGCAGGCAAGGTCATGACCACTCTGAACCCTTCGGCTGCCGAGGCCTCCCCGTAAGGTCCGCTTCGAATCAAAACCACGGCTCGCTTCATTCCCTTCTCTCCTCAGGGCCCCAGAGAAAAGAACCTGTCGCATGTGGCCACCATCTGGCCCAGTTGTCCCATTCCTGCCCTCTTTACCCCTGGCACCAAGTGCTCCTTCTGCAGTCCCCTGTAATTGGCGCACTGGCCGCAGATGGCCACCTCTGCCCCCCTTGAAACCAGCTCCTGCACCTTCTGCCCGATGTTTCTGTCCCCGGTGGGCCTCATGAGCGCAGTGGCGTTTATGACCCCATCCTCAAAGAGGAAAAGGGCTGCCTGGTGGCCCATGTCCAGGGCTGCTCCAAGGAGGCTCAGGGCTGTGTCTATGTTCTGCTGGGCATAGGGCCCGGTGCGCACCATGATCCCTATCTTCATGGCAGGGCTCCCAAAGTAGTTTTTGGACTGCGGCTGGATTTCAAACAAAGAGGGTGATCTGGGACTTCCCAGCCTCGTTCAGGAATGTGGCCACACCCCCCACCTCGCAGGGCACGGCCAGGTCCTCTTTGGTGACTCCCATCACGTTCATGGACATCTGGCATGCCACGAAGTGGACCCCCAGTTCCAGGGCCGTATCCAACAGGTCCCCAAGGCTTGTCACCTTCTTGTCCCTCATCATCTTCCTGAGCAATCTGGGACCCACCCCCAGCATGTTCATCCTGGAAAGAGGCATGTGCTCCAGGCCTCCTTTGTTCATGAAACCCATCATGCGCTCCAGGACCCCCCCGTGGGCCACTGCCTCGGACTTCTTGATCAGGTTGAGCCCCCAAAAGGTGCAAAAAACAGTGACCTTATAGCCCATGCTGGCTGCTCCTGTGGCCAAGACCAGGGCAGCCAATGCCCTGTCCATCTCCCCGGAAAAAAGGATCATGGACATGCGTTTTTCCTCGGACATGCTCACCTCTCTCTCCTCAGGGAAGATCCTTGCTCAGATCTTGGCTATGTAGGCAGTGCGAAGCTCCCCTTCCGACTCCAGGCCTTTGAGCTGGTTTCCGGTGGTTTCGCACCAGGCTTTCACATCCGCCTCGAATCCCGGGTCGTCGGCACTCACGGCCAAAATCTCTCCTGGAGACATCTCCTTTATGGCCTTGCTCAGTTTCACTATGGGCATGGGACAGGCCATGCCCCTGCAGTCCAGTGTCTTGTGTGCTTGCACAGTAACCTCCCCCCTTTCCCGCTCCCTTGCGCCCAAGGGGCATGGAATTACAAGCAAGAACCTTTCTTGCCTCCTAGTAGTTCAGCACAGCCTTGGCCGTGAGAATCTCCCCAGTGAGTGTGGCTGCAGCCACTACCTGGGCCTGGGGGACAAGGGCCTCTGGATTCATTTTCCTGTGCTGGATGCAGGGGGAACAGACCAGGAGCTTACCCCCGAGTTCCAGAAATCCCTCCATGAGTTCCTGCAATGGAGGGAGCCCCCCTGCGAACACATGCGCTGCAGTGCCCTTCACGGCCAGCCAAACCCCGTCTCCCTGCAAGGCCACCACCGCCTCCACCCCCATGGCCAAGGCCGCGTTGGCCAGCACAAAAGGAAGGGTTGCCCTCTCAGGATCCCCTGGTCCATGGGTACCTATGTAAAGGATCTTCTGTTTCTCTTTTTCCTGGCTCATGCCTCTCTCCTCCTGGAATTAGTGAGCCCGCATCCTCTCTCAGGGCCGGCCACATCGGAGGCTCACCCCGCAGATCCCTCTGGAGGCCGTGAGATCTCTGGGCCTGGAACCCTTTCCCGGCCATGCTCCCAGATCTGGAATGTTCTTTGAGAAGGATGATGTTGGTAAAAGCAAATCCATTGGTGAACCTGTCTCATCCGCTGCTTCTGGCCAGCGGGGGTCAGCTAAACTCGTTTTTTTATTCTACCCCCCTTTCACTGCGATTCAACATCCTGCTTAGCATCCAGCTTGTTTCCCTCCCACCTTCCCAGACAGCTTGCCACAACACGGGCCGCCCGCCCCAGTGTCTCGCAGAATTCCTTGGTGTTGAAGCCTCTGTGCCACTTCAAAGTGCCCAGTTCATCGCTCACCACCAGGACAGAGGCAAAAGGCACACCCCGGAAGCTGGCCACGCTCATGAGGGCCGAACTTTCCATATCCACTGCCAAGACTCCTTCCCTCTGATATAAGATCACCTTTTCCCTGGTCTCCCTAAAAACCGCGTCCGTGGTCCAGATCCGGCCCACCTGGGGTTTCAGTCCCTGTGTTTCCAGGTTTTCCGCAAGAACCCTAAGCACTTCCTGGTGCGGTCTGGTCCTCACATGGGGAGCCAGATAGTGGGGTGTGGTGCCCTCCTCCACCAAGGCGCTGTCCGGAAGCACCACCGAGCCCACGGGCAGCCAAGGCTGCAAGGAGCCACAAGAGCCCACCCCAACCACTGACCTTGCTCCCAGCACCACCAGTCTTTCCAGAAGCAGCACCGCAGCAGGAGCCCCCAGGGCAGGACCTGCCACCCCTACATTATGGCCCTCCAGCTGGCAGGTCCAAAGCTTCCAGAAGTCCACCTTTCTGTAGCTGACTTTTGAAACCCCCAGATGTTCAAGTATTAGTTTCAGATCAGGAGGCGTGAATCCCAATATTATCCCTGCAGGAACTGTCTTCTCCCTTCTGCCCCTCCTGGGTTCCACTACAGGCTTTCTTGGATCCCAAGCTGCCTTGTTCGTGCCTTCCCCCATTTTCCCCAAGCCCTGCCCTTATGTTTGAAGGAAGAAGTCATCGCCCTGAGCCCAGCTCCCTGCTCCTGGAAATTCCAAATCCATGTACCCGCACTGAGGGCACTCCACCGTGACCCGGAGGAGCCCTTCTGTGAAAACACGAAGCTGCCTTTCCCTCCACATTATCCTCTCGGGGCTCATGTCCTGCCTCGTGATTTCCCATACAGGGAAAAGAGGTCCTTGAGCCCTGGGAAAATCCATGAGCAGTCTTCGCACCCTGATGGCTCTAGAGGCACAGCGCGGGCAGGCCCCCACCCTTCTCCAGGCCTCCAGGAAAGCCCGTAGCTCCCCTTTCCCCCTGCCTGGCAAAGGAGGCCCGGCCACCAGTATCCAGCGCTGCGGCCCCGGCAGGTTTCTGATTGTCTGTACCAGGCACCTGGTGCAATATCCCCTGTCCTCCCAACAAAAAACCCCCTCCAGACCGCATCCGGCACATCTGCCTGGTGTCCATCCTCCCCCCAGCTGGGCCACAAGAAGCTCCTCCCAGACGCCCGCCAGGTGCTCCCAACAAAGGGTTCTTCCAGCAATGCTCCCAACTGCTTTGTCCAGCTCCACACCGCAAACAGAACATTTCCCGGCCTGGACAAGGCAGGCCTTTTCCCCAGGACCCTGGTACCATTCCCTGACAAGATCCTCCAGGGCCTCCACCGAAACCAGGCTGTTGCTGACCAGCCAGAGGCCTCTTGGAATTTTTTCCCCTTGGCCTTTCTCCTCCACAATGGCAAAGAGTACCCTGGAAGGCACAAGCCTTTTTCCCTGCCTCAGAAGGCCCACCAACTGGATGGCTTGGGAAAGTTCGCTGGAAAGGATCTCTATCATGGCCACAGATTTGAATAATAGCCTCTTTGGGCTCCATCCGGAAGTTGAGCAGGTGCTACCCAGCCTGGGGATCAGCACTCTTCCCGACTTGTGTTGGATACCAGGCAGAAGCAAACACCTTGAAACAGGCTAGAGGCCAAGTTACTATCCTAGAATCCAGACCAGGAGGCCTTTCCCTGGGCTCCTCACAGAACAGACTAGGTTCAGGAGGCCATCATGAAAAGCTTCTTCGTGATGGGAAAGAGGTCTTTTCCTTTGGCATTACTTTTTCTTCTGATTGTGGGCTGCGCTGCCGAGACCTACTATTACCCCCCGCCACCTCCTGCACCCCCACCCCCAAGGCTCTTCCCTGGGGATCTCAGGGTCACAGACCTGGACATGCGGCCAGATCCCATAACTTCAGGAGAAAGGCCCAGGTTCTCGGTGAGCCTGTTTAACCGTTCTCCGGTCTCAGGCTATGTCAGGATCCTGATGCTGGACAGGGATGAGCTCGTAGCCGAGGCAGTGGGGGTCTTGGTGCGGCCAGGGGCCAACAGGGTGGAGTTCCCCAGGGGTTCTTACCGCTTCCATCGCTCGGACCACTGCTTCACAGTGGAAGTGGACATAGAAGGAACACGCCACCCCTTGGATCTGGCCCGAAGGTTCTGCGCCCGCAGAACGCCCGGGGGATGGAGTCTGGCCCCTTGAGCCCCAGGGGGAATCCTTTAGCCTGCATTGTCCCCCCATCATTGGATGATGCAGGCTAAAGCCGGACTTGCTTGCCCCAACGCCACGGTGTTCGGACCGCCTTGGGGATGCCATCCGGGAGAGTCTCTTTGCTCTGCAAACCTCTTGGAGCCTCCCTGGGTCTTGGAAGTCTAGCCCGCAAGCCTGAGAGGATGATCTGCTTGCCTTTCTCCTTCTCCCCGGCAGCTTGGGCAAGCCTGTGTGCGCAAAGCCCTCCTCATGAGTGGAGGAAGGGTAGCCTCACCAGCAACAAGAACCCATTTAGGCTCAAGAGTGCCCCCATGAAAGCCAAAATGACGGAAAACGCGTACATGTGGGCCGAAGTGGCCAAAATGGCCACTGTGGCCATTACTATGGCGATCTGGAGGAGCACCTCCGCGTAGTCGAAGTAGGGATCCCTGTCTCGGTTCAAATCCCTCTCGTGCTCAAGTTTGCGTGCCTCTGCCTCTATTTCCTTTTTCTCGGAGTTGTACCTTTTTTCCTCTGCCTCCATCTTCTTTCGAAGCTCCTCGTAGTGCTTCCTGACCTCTTCACCCACCCCCTGGCCCCTTTCCAAAAGACCGGCTTCCAGGCGCATCTTCTCCAGCCGGTACAAGTTCTCCCTGATCACCTTTGCCTGATAATAGGCCCACTGGTCTGAGGCCTGCTGCTGGGCCAGGAGCATCTCCTTCATGGCGTTGTTCCCGCCAAGAGAGGTTATTGCCAAAACAACAGCATATATGGCGGTTGTGAGCGCCACCTTCCTTGTAAAACCTTTTTCCTTGATTTCCTCCATCTCCTCGGGATTCGGAAGTTCCACTTCTGCCATTGTGCCCTCCTCATGCACTGCTTCGAACCAGGACCCCTCCCGGTACCCTGGCAACCCCACCCCTAAGAAAGAAGTCTCTCTCCCATCCAAGCAGCCTCTGGGCACCCTTCCCAGGGCCTTTTGCACAAGAACATTTCAGATCTCAAACCCTTTCAGCCTCTGCAGCCCTGCCTCCCGTGGCAATGTTATAATGACTTGAGGGATGCGGCCAGGAAGCCTTTTCTGAGACAGTTGTCTGTAAGAGTGTACAACGGGCCCACCCCCCCAAGCGGCTCGTTGTTACCAGGAAATTCATGGCACAAGAGGCTGCTATCCATCAGTTCTACACAAGGATTAATTCGGGAGTCCCAATAGACAACCCCCTGAAACGGGTTGAGCCCTCGCTCCAGGGGGGCTCCCTGGGTCTAGGAAAGGGAATTTACCCGAAGAGAATCAGCAGCACAAGTCCTGGAGGAAAGGGTTGGAGGCTAGGCATACCGCAGTGATAAAGCTGAGCAATGTGCGCCAGCACAATCTCAAGGGGCTGGACCTGGAGCTCCCCATCGGGAAATGGATCACGGTGACAGGGGTCTCTGGCTCTGGGAAGTCCACCTTGGCCATGGAGGTGCTCTATGCAGAGGGGCAGCGCAGATACGTGGAGACCTTCTCACCTTATGTTCGCCAGTTCCTGGAGCGGATGGACAGGCCCCTTGTGGATGAGGTCCAGGGCATCCCCCCTGCCTTGGCCATAGAGGGAAGTCATCCTGTACGCACATCCCGTTCCACTGTGGGCACAATGACCGAACTGACGGATTTTCTAAAACTCCTCTTCGCCAGGCTGGCCCTGCCAGTCTGCCCCAACTGCGGTGTGGAAATCCGAAAGAGCAGCCCCGACACTCTCTGGGAGGAATCCAGGAGCTGGCCCACGGAGGGCTCATGGCTGATACTTTTTAGCCTCCCTGTCTCGGGTAGAGATCCTCAGGAATTGCGCTCCGGGCTTCTCCGTATGGGGTTTCTCCGGCTCTTGCGCCAAGGGGGAATCCTATCGGTGGAAGACTGGGAACCCGAGCAGGGCGAGGGGGAGGTTTACGTCCTGGTGGACCGTTTCCCTGCTGCCTCCTCGGACAGGGGCAGGTTCATCGACTCTTTGGAGACTGCCTTTCGCTTTGGCAGGGGCTGGGCCTCAGCCCTACTGCCTGACGGTAGAATGTTGCGCCTTAGCAACCAGTGGGAATGCGGCGGGTGTGGGACAGGGGTCAAGGAGCCTGTGCCAAATCTCTTCTCTTTTAACAGCCCTGTGGGGGCCTGCCCCACCTGCAAGGGCTTCGGCCGTGTGATCGACATAGATCCTGAACTGGTGGTTCCGGAACCATGGCGGAGCATAAGGCAGGGTGCCGTGAAACCGTTTTCCATGCCCGCTGCTCGCCACGAGTTCCAAGAGCTTCTAGCCTTCTGCCGAAAGAACAGGATTCCCCTGGATCAGCCCTGGTGGCAGCTTCCACAGGGGGCCAGGGAGCTCATCTTGGAGGGCACGGATGGCTACTACGGGGTGAGGGGCTTTTTTAGGTGGCTGGAGGAAAAAAGCTACCGCATGCACGTGAGGGTTTTCCTCTCCCGCTTCAGGGCCTATACCCCGTGCCCCGAGTGCAAGGGGGCCAGATTGAGGCCAGAGGCTCTCCTGTGGCGCATCTTGGGAAAGACTCTCCCCCAGATCTGCTCCATGCCAGTGCAAGATGCATTTAGGTTCTTTTCCGAGCTGGAGACAACTCTTCACTCAAATCCGGTTTCCCAGATGCTGATTTCCGAGATCAAAGCACGCTTGAGCTATCTTCAGGAGGTGGGCTTGGGGTACCTCACCCTGGACAGGCCCTCACGGACTCTTTCTGGGGGCGAGGTGGAAAGGGTGCTCCTGACCAGGGCCCTGGGTTCAAGACTCGTGAACACCCTTTTCGTGCTGGACGAGCCCAGCATAGGGCTTCATCCCAGGGACACGGAGCGCTTGGCAAGGGCCATCAGACGCCTGGTAGAGCAAGGCAATACTGCAGTGGTAGTGGAACACGACCCCAGCCTGATCCGTAGCGCAGACCTGGTCCTGGATCTGGGACCTGGGGCCGGAGCCAATGGAGGAAGGCTGCTGCACTTTGGCCCTCCGGCGACCCTGGATCAAGCAAAGGATTCCCCCACTTCCCTGTATCTTACAGGCAGGCGTGTCATAGCTCTTCCGGCCAGAAGAAGGAACCTCTCCCAAGGGAGGTACCTGCTGCTCAAGCAGGTACAGGAAAACAATCTAAAGGGCATGGATGTGAAGATTCCCCTGCAGGCCCTTGTCTGCATCACAGGACCCTCCGGCTCTGGGAAAAGCACTTTGCTCCTGGATGTGCTTTACAGAGCCATGCTCAGGGCCAAGAACATCCCCGGAGAGAAGCCTGGTCGTCATGCCGGGCTGGAGGGTGCCCAGTGGGTACACAAGGTGGAGCTGGTGGACCAAACCGCTCTGGGCCGCACCCCAAGGGCCAACCCAGCAACCTACAGCGGAGCCTGGGAGCATATCCGAAGAGGCTTCGCCACCGAACCCCTGGCCCGCATGAGGGGCTGGGGGCCTGGGATGTTTTCTTTCAACGTGCCTGGAGGCAGATGTGAGAGCTGCAAGGGCGAGGGCTTCCAGAGGGTGGAGATGCAGTTTCTCTCGGACGTGCTCCTCAGATGTCCTGAGTGCTCAGGTCGCCGGTTCCTGGGGCCTGTCTTGGAGGTTCTCTGGAGGGGGAAGTCCATAGCAGATGTGCTGGAAAGCACTGTGGAACAAGCCTGTGAGTTTTTCCAAGAGGAGGTGCCGGTCTCCAGGGCCCTGGAGCCTCTAAGGAAGATGGGGTTGGGTTACCTTACCTTGGGCCAGCCCCTGAGCACCCTTTCGGGTGGAGAGGCCCAAAGGCTCCGCCTGGCAAGATTTCTCACTGCCTGGCAACCCAGCACTCTCTTCCTGTTGGATGAACCCACAACAGGTCTTCACCTCCAGGATGTGGAGAAGCTCCTGGAGGTGTTGCAGGAGCTGGTGGAGATGGGCCACACTGTGGTGGTGGTAGAGCACCACCTGGACATGATCAAATCAGCGGACTGGGTCATTGACCTGGGGCCCGAAGGAGGCGAGCAAGGCGGATGGATAGTGGCCCAGGGGCCACCAGAGTCCATTGCCTCATGCCCTGAATCCCACACGGGCAGGTACTTGAAGGCTTTATTGGAGGGATCCTCCTGGCTGGATTCCACAGAATTGGGAGAGTCATTTTCCCGTTGGGAGCCTGAGACCACCTGGCCCCTCAACGGAGCCATCCAGGTGAGGGGGGCCAGGGAGCACAACCTGAAAGAGGTTTCTCTGGACATTCCCAGGGAGAAGATAGTTGTGATAACTGGGGTCTCGGGATCGGGCAAGTCCACTTTGGCCTTCGACATTCTTTTCAACGAGGGACAAAGACGCTATTTGGAGAGCCTGCCGGCTTACGTGCGCCAGTATTTGAAGGTGCTGGACAGGCCAGATGTTGACCTGGTGGCGGGAGTACCCCCTACGGTGGCCATAGAGCAAAGAACCGCCAGAGCGGGCCGCAGATCCACTGTGGCCACCCTGACTGAAATCTACCATTTCATGAGGCTCCTGTTTGCCAAGCTGGGGGTCCAGTATTGCCCCACCTGCAATATCCCCATCTCCAGCGGGAAGCCGGGCTCGGTGTTGGAGGCCATGCTGGAGCGGTTCAAAGGCAAAGAAGTCTCCCTTTTGGCCCCCCGGGTTGTGGGCAGGAAAGGGACCCATAAGTCCGTGATGCTCCAGGCCTTGAAACTGGGACTCCCGGCCCTGAGGGTGGATGGGAAGATATATCATGGGCGCGAACTCCCCCAACTGGACCGGTACAGGGAACACTGGATAGAGTGGGTGGTGGCCCAGGACCTGGTGGTGGACCCAAGGGATCTCTCTGGGCTCCAGGCCTTGGTGGAGAAGGCCATGTTGTACGGGGAAGGGACCATCCTGGTGCTGCCCAGAGAAGGTGTGCAGGAGACCTTCAGCAACCGGCGCCAGTGTCCCAGATGTCTCAAAGGTTTCGGAGAGCTGGATCCGCGTCACTTTTCTTTCAATAGCCCCATGGGGGCCTGCCCCAGTTGTGAAGGGCTTGGGGTCCTGGAAGAAGCCGGGGAGCGAAAGTGTCCCCAGTGCCAGGGGGAGCGCCTTGCACCTCGTGCCAGAGCAGTGAAAGTTCTTGGTCTGGGCATAGGGGAGATGGTCGCCATGACTATTTTTGAGGCATCCCGTTTTTGGAGGGAGGTGAACTTCCGGGAGGCTGCCAAAAAAATAGGAGACCCCCTGGTCAGAGAGATGAGGACAAGACTCGAAACTTTGATCCGTCTGGGTGTGGGATACTTGCGGCTGGACCGCTCTGCAGAAACCCTCTCGGGCGGGGAGGCCCAAAGGATCAGGTTGGCAGCCCAGTTGGGCTCCAACCTAAGGGGGGTCTGCTACGTGCTGGACGAGCCCACCATAGGGCTACATCCCAGGGATCACTCCCTGCTGGTCAGCAGCTTGAGGGAACTGCGGGACCGCGGCAACTCGGTGATCCTGGTGGAGCACGACGAGGACACCATCCGGGAAGCTGACTGGATAGTGGATCTGGGGCCCGGGGCAGGCAGGTACGGTGGAGAGATCCTGGCCCAGGGCACTTGGGAGGATATAAGAAAGAAAGGCAATTCCTTCACGATTCGGATCCTGGAGGAAACAAAGGCCAAGGGCTCCTTGTACAGGGGCAGGAAGGCAAGAGACGGCAGAACGCTCCTTGTGCGCAATGCCCGCCAGCACAACCTCAAGGGAGTGGATGTGGAAATCCCCTTGGGCACCCTCACGTGTGTCACCGGTGTCTCAGGCTCGGGGAAAAGTTCCTTGGTACAGGACGTGCTTTACAGGGGACTCAGGAGACTTCTGTCCAGGGAGGCGAATCCTCAAGAAGGGGATGTGGGGCTGCATGACAGCATAGAGGGATGGGAGGCCCTGGAGCGGGTCTTGCAGGTGGACCATTCCCCCATTGGGCGGACCCCCAGGTCCACCCCCGCCACCTATGTGAAGGTCTGGGATGAGATACGAAGGCTTTTTGCTGGACTTCCAGAGGCCAGGGCCAGAGGATACAGCTCTGGCAGGTTCTCCTTTAACCTGGCTGCAGGCCGATGTCCTGTGTGCGAAGGGCAGGGAATCCTTCGCAGAAAGATGAGCTTTCTGCCGGATGTATACGTGTTGTGCGAGGCATGTGGAGGGGCCCGGTTCAACAAAGAGACCCTTTCTGTAACGTACAGGGGCAGATCCATCGGCCAGGTGCTTCAAATGAGCATCGAGGAGGCACTGGAGTTTTTCTCAGCAGTTCCGCAGATCCGAAGGCCCTTGAGGGTACTGCATGAGCTGGGGCTCGGATACTTGACCCTGGGCCAACCTAGCCCCACCCTCTCGGGTGGAGAGGCCCAGAGGGTGAAGCTGGCCGAGGAGCTCTCCAGGCCCAGCGCGGGAAAGAACCTCTATGTGCTGGACGAGCCCACCACAGGTCTTCACGCAGCGGACGTGGAAAGGCTCATCCAGACTCTCCAAAGCCTGGTGGACAGGGGGGACACAGTGGTTGTGGTGGAACACCAACTGGACGTTATAGCCTCGGCCGACCACATCATTGACCTAGGCCCTGAAGCCGGCCAAGAGGGGGGCCGCATCGTGGCTCAAGGTTCCCCCTTTGAGATCCTGGAGCGGGAAGAGGTATCTTACACCGCCCGCTGGCTCAAAAAGCACCTCCAGAGAAGGAGGGAGATCTGAGCCGGTTTGTTTCCCAGAGAAGGCCGGTTCTGGAGCTGTGTTCCCGTGCCTTGAGCTTGTCTGCGGGATGGCGACTCCGGTTGCCTTTCCTGCCCGAGCCTGTGTTCCATTTCTCTCAAGAGAAAAAATTGGGGCGTCTCAAAGCAAAGATCCTTCGGCCGAGTCGGCCCTGGTCTGTATTGAGCCTTTTCTTGGGGACCTGGGGGGCAAAGCCCCCATGCTGTGCTTCCTGGATCAGGAATTGGGCCAGGTCCACTCCTGTGCCGGACCAACCCCGGGCCGTGAAAGGGCTCAGTCGGCCTCCGATTCTGCTCTGGGCTCCGTTCTTTTCCTTGGCTTGCCTCTTTCCTGCTCCAGAGGTTCTTCCCTCACCGGAAAACCAGCCTCCTGGATCATGGAACGCAATTCCCGGCCTTCCATGACCTCTTTCTCCAGCAAGGCATTGGCCACTTTTTCCAGAAGCTCCCGCCTCTCTTGAAGGATCCTGCTGACCCTCTTGTGGGCCTGCCCGAGGATATTCTCCACCTCCTCGTCTATCATGCGGGCCCTTTCCTCGCTGTAGTCCCTGGGGACAGAGGAACCCTCCAGAAAAATTGATCTGCGTTCCTTCTGGAAGGTGACAAGCCCCAGCTTCTGGCTCATGCCGTATTCCATGATCATGGAACGGGCCAGGTCCGTGGCTCTTTGCAAGTCGTTCTGGGCTCCGGTGGAGACGTCTTGAAACACTATTTCCTCTGCTACTCTTCCGCCCAGCAGCACTGCGATACGGTCTTCCAGCTCGGAACGGGTCATGAGGTACCGATCCTCTGTGGGAAGCTGCTGGGTGTACCCCAGGGCGGCTATCCCCCTGGGGATTATGGAGATCTTCCTCACAGGATCTGCGTTGTGAACAGCCTCTGCCACAAGGGCGTGGCCTGTCTCGTGGTAGGCCACTATGTGCTTCTCCCTGGCATTCATCACCCTGTTCTTCTTCTCCAGGCCTCCTATTATCCTGTCAATGGCCTCGTCAAAGTCCTGCATATCCACTGCCTTCTTGCCTTTGCGGGCAGCTCTGAGAGCAGCCTCGTTGACCAGATTGGCCAGATCCGCCCCCACGAACCCTGGTGTCCTGGCTGCCACCTCGTGCAGATTCACGCTTCTGGCCAGCTTTACGCCAGCCACGTGAACCTTCAAGATAGCCTCCCTGCCCTTTATATCGGGCCGGTCTATGAGTACCTGCCTGTCGAAACGACCCGGCCTCAGAAGGGCCGGGTCCAAGATCTCCGGCCTGTTGGTGGCAGCCATTATGATTACCCCTTTGGCCGGGTCAAAACCGTCCATCTCCACCAGAAGCTGGTTGAGGGTCTGTTCCCTCTCGTCGTGTCCTCCCAGGGGGCTCAGGCCCCTGGCCTTGCCCAGGGCATCCAGTTCGTCTATGAAAACGATGCAAGGGGCATTCTCCTGGGCTTGGCGGAACATGTCCCTCACTCTGGCTGCTCCCACTCCCACGAACATCTCCACGAATTCAGAGCCACTCATGCTGAAAAAAGGCACCTTGGCCTCTCCTGCCACAGCCCGTGCCAGCAAGGTCTTTCCCGTGCCCGGAGGGCCCACCAAGAGGACTCCTTTGGGAATGCGGCCTCCGAGCTGCCTGTATTTTTCCGGGTTCCGGAGGAACTCCACCACCTCCTCCAGCTCCTCTTTGGCCTCGTCTATGCCTGCCACATCCTGGAAGCTCACTTTCACCTCGTCCTCGGCATAGATCCGGGCCCTACTCTTCCCAAAGGACATGACCCCGGCCCCTCCTCCCATCTTCCTTACCAGGTAAAACCATATGATCAGGAAGACCCCCATGGGCACCACCCAGGACAACAGCCCGCTTAGGAACTTGTTCTCGTAGCTCCCCGAGTAAATCACACCGCCTTGCTCCAAGGCCTCCACAAGGGCTTTGTCCTCCACCCTGAAGGTACGGAACCTGGAGCTCCTGGCCGAAGCCCCCTCGGGTTTGAGGGTCCCGGTTATCACGTCAGGCTCTATTATGACCTGGTCCACTTTCCCCTGGCTCACCAGAGACTTGAACTGGCTGTACGGAATGGTCTGCGTCTGCCCGGCCAGATAAAGGTTCTGGAAAAGGATCAGCACTGAGATCACGATCAGGAAGTACCAAAGGCTGAAATGGGTCTTGGGGGGAATCTTTTTCTTGCCTGAACCCTGTCCCGGCAGGAAATCCTGGAGCCAGTTGGGTGGGGCGGGTTTGGGTCCTTTGTCCTTCACCATCTGCGGCATATGAACTCTCCTTTAGCCGGGGTTCTCACCCGGAGCAACGGCCTTGGGGTTACCCCCCCCGGCCCCTGGGATGAACGATCCTAAGTTGTTAAAGGTAACTGGATAATATCGGGTTGAGACTCCATGGAAAACAATCCGGCTCAACATGTCCCTGCTCAGGAGCCCTCCTCAAGGAAGACCAGGAGATGCTACCTCTCTTGAGTGTGCTCGAGTCAGCCTTGAGATCTTGTAAGGCCGAGAAGATCAAGGCCTCAGGCCTTCAAGGCCAGGGATGCTTTGAAACACATGACCCCAGGGCTCTGGCTCAGCCCGTGTCACCCACGCAGAGCTTTTCCCAGCACAGTTGCAGCACCAAAGGCAGACCAAGGGGATGAAGTGGATGATCCACCGCCTCCCCCATGGCAGTGATTGGCCGCTTGGCCGTACTCTGACCCCAAACCCCAAACAGTTGGTGCAAGCCGCAGCCTGCCTCAGCCTCTGTGTGGAGACCTGGGGCCCCACTGTTTCTCCCTCTCCAGCCTCTCTGTCTCCTCCTGGCATGCACGGCAGAGCTGGGCAAAGGGCATTGCCTTTAGTCTTTCAAACCTGATGGCACTTCCACATTCCTCGCAAAGCCCATAGTCTCCCGACTCGATCTTGGAGAGGGCCTCCCTGATCTGCTTCAGTTCCTGGCTTCGCATACTCATTACCTGGAAGTCAGTCTCCTTGCCCACATCCACCCTTGATTCGTCGCCTTCCTCCACATTGACTATGGTGGTCTCCTCTCCGCCTTCCTCCAAAGCGCGAGTAAGGTTCTTTCTGAGTTCCTCCTCTATGGCCCTTTTTCTCTGGTTGAGCAAGGCTACTATCTGGGCCAGCTGTTCCTCTGTGAGGCTCTTCCTGGACGTCATAGGCGGGCGTCCCTTCGGTTGAATTGACCGGTCCTGCATGGCGTCTCAAGCATCCGGTTACCCATAACCATAGCCACTCCCAAAAGCCAGGTCAACCGAGAAAAAGACCTAAGTGGGAAAAACCCCCCAAAAAAGATTTTCCTCTTGGGAAGTGCCCAGAAATTGTTCAACCGGGCTGGACCCCTCCAGAGCTGGCTGCCCTGCTCTGGGTGAACAACCTAAGCGGGCACAAAAACAAAGGCCGGGTCGCCCCGGCCTTTGTTTTTCTTAATAGCCTCTTGGAGAAGTATCAGTACTCCCCGCCGTAGCCGCCCCCAGGCATCTTGGGAGCCTTCTCCTCCTTCGGCTTCTCCACCACCACGGCTCCTGTGGTCAGGAGCAAGGAGGCCACGGAGGCTGCGTTCTGAAGAGCCAGTCTGGCCACCTTGGTGGGATCCACAATGCCGGCCTCCATGAGATCCTCATACTTCTCGCTGGCCGCATTGAAGCCGTACGCACCGTTTCCGGCCTTCACCTTTTCAACCACAACCGAGCCTTCCACTCCTGCGTTCTCGGCAATCTGCCTGATGGGTTCCTCCAGGGCCCTTTTCACTATGTTCACTCCGAAGAGCTGATCCCCTTCGGCCTTGACCTTCTCCAGGGCGGGCAATGCACGGATGTAGGCCACCCCGCCTCCGGGCACGATCCCTTCCTCCACGGCCGCCCTTGTAGCATTGAGAGCATCCTCCACCCTGGCCTTCTTTTCCTTCATTTCGGTCTCTGTTGCAGCTCCCACGTTGATCACCGCCACTCCGCCCACCAGCTTGGCAAGGCGCTCCTGGAGCTTCTCCCTGTCGTAATCGCTGGTGGTCTCCTCTATCTGGGCGCGGATCTGCTTCACCCTGCCCTCCAGAGCGCTTCTGGAACCCTGACCCTCCACGATGGTGGTGTCGTCCTTGGTCACAGTAACCCTTCGAGCTCTCCCGAGGTCAGAAAGGGTCACGTTCTCGAGCTTGATTCCCAGGTCCTCACTGATCACCTGGCCGCCGGTTAGAATGGCAATGTCCTCCAGCATGGCCTTGCGCCTGTCCCCAAAACCCGGGGCCTTCACAGCGCAGCAGGCCAGGGTTCCGCGGATCTTGTTGACCACCAAAGTGGCCAAGGCCTCCCCCTCCACATCCTCTGCCACCACCAAGAGGGGCTTGCCCTGCCTTGCAATCTGCTCCAACACCGGGAGCAGGTCCTTCATATTGGAGATCTTCTTCTCATGGAGCAGTATGTAAGGATCCTCCAGAACCGCCTCCATACGCTCGGGGTCTGTTACAAAGTAAGGGGAGAGGTACCCTCGGTCGAACTGCATTCCCTCCACGATGTCCAGGGTGGTCTCCATCCCCTTGGCCTCTTCTACGGTGATCACCCCTTCCTTTCCCACCTTGCTCATGGCCTCGGCTATGATGTTCCCGATGGTGGAGTCATTGTTGGCCGAGATGGTACCCACCTGGGCTATCTCCTTCTGATCGCGGGTGGGCTTGGACAGCTTTTTTAGCTCATCCACCACTGCCTCCACCGCCTTGTCGATCCCCCTTTTCAGTTCCATGGGATCGCTCCCGGCCGCCACCAATCTGAATCCCTCTCTGTAAATAGCCTGTGCCAAGACCGTAGCTGTTGTGGTCCCGTCTCCGGCCACATCCGAGGTCTTGCTGGCCACCTCCTTGATCATCTGGGCGCCGATGTTCTCGAACTTGTCCTCCAGCTCGATCTCCTTGGCCACAGTGACCCCGTCCTTGGTCACGTTGGGGGATCCGAAGGTCTTCTCAAGGATCACATTGCGTCCTTTGGGACCCAGGGTCAGCTTGACCGTGTCGGCCAGACGGTTCACACCCTTGAGCACCTCCGCCCGAGCCGTCTCCTGGAACCTGATATCCTTAGCTGCCATCTCTCAAAACCTCCTTTTTTTCTTGTCTTATCAAGTTGTTAAAGCTCTGTGAAACCACAGAGCTCATCAGGTGATAATGGCCAGGATGTCGTCTTCCCTCATTATCAGGTGCTCCTCGCCGTCTATCTTCACCTCGGTCCCTGCATACTTGCCGAAAAGCACCCTATCCCCCTCTTTGACCTCCAGAGGCACAACTTTCCCGTCCTCAGTCACCTTCCCCTTGCCCACAGCTATCACTTTGCCCTGGATGGGTTTCTCCTTGGCCGTGTCAGGAATGATTATCCCACCCTTTGTCTTTTCCTCCTCCTCGATTCGCTTGATGAGGACTCGGTCATGCAGCGGCTTCACGTTCATTGCGGAAACCTCCTTCCTGGATTGATCTCAGGCCGTCTATGCGGCCGAACTACGCTTTGACCTTATCCCCCTTGGAGCAAAGGGGAACCAGAAAAAATCTGTTCTTCTTATAAGCATTCTTTGGCCGGATGCAAGGGGGGTGAGAGCTTTTCTCAGAATTCCAGCCGTTCGCGCACGAACTTCTGTATGTTCGGGTCAGATGTTTCCATTCCCATCTCCCTCAAGGCTTCCAGGGGCACCTCTGCCCTGGCAGCCCCTCGGTGACCCCCGGCCGAGCCGAAAGGCCCGAAAGCCCTTCTGGCCAGCCTTCCGGCGTCCTTGCGATAGCCGTCGTTGCGTATTATGACCACCAGCTTCCCCCTGTACAGACCTGAAACAAAAGTCCATTTCATGCCGTGGACCCTCATGAAGAAATCCGCTATTTGAACGCAAAGGTCCGGAGTTTCCACCTCCCCCAGGTGTGCAAACAATCCCTTCTTGCTTATGATCATCCGCTCCAGTGCCTGGCGGAAGTACCTCAAATCGCTCAGTCTAAGTTCCGAGAGCTCTATTTTGCGCAGCAGATTCATGTTGGCGAACTGAAACACGTACCGGAATTCCTTGACGTCCTGCTCTGTGGCGTCCCGTTCGAAGTTGGCGGTGTCGGTCTTTATGGCGTAAAGCAATGCCGTGGCCAGATTGGTGGAGGGCTGGATTTTGGCTGCTCTCAGGTACTCTATGAGGATGGTGGCGGTGGCTCCGTACTCCGGCCGGATGTCCACAAAGGAAGCTTTCACGTCCGCTGCCAAAGGATGGTGGTCAATTATGGCATCATAGCTCAGCCTCCCGAAAGCCTCGTAGTGATGCGGCTGAGAATCCACCAGGATCTTCCTGTGGAAGTACTCCAAGTCCACTTGGCTGATGCGTATGAGGGGTATCCTCAGCAATTCCATCATGGCCTGGTTCTCGAGGCGCTGGATCTCCCCGATGTAGGCTATCACTACCCTTTGCACGTGCTTCCAGAGAAGCCTCTTTACGGCCAGCGCACTGGCCATGGAGTCCGGATCCGGATACAGGAGCACCAGCACGTTCTCGTGATGTTCAAAAAGTTCCAGGAACGCCTTCAGCTTGTCCCTGGTGCTGGGGGCTCTCGCCGCACGCTTGGGCATTGATTCGGCATAACGCCCCATATTGCTCAGCTCCTCTCCTGGAATCGAAACTTTATTTCCGAAGGCTCCACGCGCAGCACCTTCACCCTGTCATTGGGCAGCACTATCTCGTTTTGTCCCAGGCGAAAGGTCCTCCTGCCCAAACGGGCAAGGCTCAAATCCAAGGCCACGAAAACACGCGAATCGTCCAGAGTCATCACATCCTTTCTCATGCCCCGCAGTTGAACTTGCACCCTGGGCTCTTGGGGCTCCAGGATTTCCCATCGCTCAGGCAAGTTGCGAACCTCCACAGGGATCGAAAGGTTCACCTCCACATCCTGCTTCCCGGCCAGGGCGACCCACACCGCACTCACAATCAACAGGGAAAGGATCTTGGCCGCAAGCCTCCTGGTAAGCGCCTCCAGAACTCTTCTTCCCATGCCCCTTGATCCGTGGCCCTCATTCTCTCTGGGGTCCAAGGCCTTATGGAGCTCTTCTGGTGCTCTCATCTCCTTGAGTACTCCAGCCTGGGCCAAAGAAACGCTGCCCCTCTCCTCAGATACCACTACCGCCAAGGCATCACATCGTTCCGAAAGGCCCAAGGCGGCCCTGTGTCTGGTGCCAAGATGTTGGGGCAGCCCTTCGGAGACACTCAGAGGCAAATAACATCCTGCCATCACGAACTCACCTTTATGCACCACGACTGCGCCGTCGTGCAAAGGGGATTCCTTTTGAAAAAGGGCTATCATTAGCGGGGCTGTTGCCTGGGCATGCAAGAGCACACCCCCGGCGATCCATTCCCGTACCCTTTCAGCCCTTTCCAAGACCAACAAGGCCCCTACCTTTGATCTGGCAAGGGTAAAAACCCCATCCACAATGTTGCTCACCCAATCCCCTTGCTGGGATCCAGCCTTTGGTTTCAACCATCTGAAAGGGCTCATCCTTTCCAGGATCTGCCTCAGCTCGGGCTGGAAGAGAACTATCACCACCAGCACAGCCGCCTGCCAGAGAATCTGGAACACCCAGGTGGTCAAGAAAAGGCCCCACAGCCTGGCCAGAGCGAACACCATCCCCAGCCCCAGAAGTCCCACCAAGGCTCTGAGGGCTTTTGTGCCCCAAAACCACACATATATTGAGTAGGCCAACCCGCTCAAAAACAGTATATCCAGTACGTCCTGCCATCGAAGCTGAGCCAAAATGGCCAGTGACCACTCCATCTCCTGACCGGCCTTCCTAACCAGACTTTCTTGTTTTCCTCGAAAAGAGCAGAGCGCTTTGGGGGGCGCGCGCAAAGAACCACTTTACACCTTTTGAGCAGACTGGTCGAGGGGCAGTGCAACCGGCCAGGAGCCCTGCCATACTGCAGCCCAGAGGAACACCATCAACCGGACTCTGGGACCGCATGCACCCATACTTTTTTCGGGGATGGATGCCTTGAGCTCCATGCTGTCGAGGGCCCAGCTGTTGTGGAGCCTCGGGCCCTGTGATATAAACGATTTGGGCTGGGTTGGTTCCATGGAGCTTTTTGAAAGACCAAACATGCCAGGAAAGGCTTCCCAAAGCCCCTTGGCCGACCGTATGCGACCCCGCAGTTGGGAGGAGCTGGTGGGCCAGGAGCATCTCACAGGCCCTGGAGGCCCTCTTTATAGAGCCGTCGAGGCTGCAAGTCCTTTCTCTCTCATTCTTTGGGGGCCGCCTGGGACCGGTAAGACCACCATAGCCTTTCTTTTTGCCAAAGAAACAGGCTGTAGGCTGGTTGCCTTCTCGGCTGTGCTCTCAGGGGTGAAGGAAGTCAAAGCGGTGCTGGAGGAGGCCAGAAGGATCAGGTCTCTCCAGGGAAAGCCCACTGCCCTCTTTGTGGACGAGTTGCATAGGTTCAACAAGGCCCAACAGGATGCCTTTCTCCCCCACGTGGAAAAAGGCGACATCATATTCCTGGGAGCCACCACGGAGAATCCTTCCTTTGAGGTGAATGCGGCTTTGCTTTCCAGGTGCCAGGTCTTTGTGCTCTACAGCCTCACCCCGCAGCAGATAGTGCTGCTCATGCGACGCTCACTGGAGGACTCGGAAAGGGGGTTGGCCGGCCTGAAACCCCTCTTGGAGGATGGGGTACTGGAATCGGTGGCCCAGGCCGCCGGGGGGGATGCCAGGGTGGCCTTGAACATGCTGGAATCCATTGTGCTGGGCACAAGGCCCGACAGCACAGGGGTGCGTCAGGTGTCGCTCCAAGAGGCCAGGAGGCTGCTGCATCAGCATCCACTCCTTTACGATCGGGTCGGGGAGCAGCACTTCAACCTCATCAGTGCTCTTCACAAGAGCTTGAGGGGAGGGGATCCCGACGCATCCCTTTACTGGCTGGGCAGGATGTTGGAGGCAGGTGAAGACCCCCTTTACATAGCAAGAAGAATGGTGCGCTTCGCGTCAGAGGACGTTGGTTTGGCCGATCCCGTGGCCTTGCAGGTGGCCTTGGCCGCCAAGGAGGCTTTCCATTTTCTTGGGCCACCTGAAGGATTTCTGGCTTTGGCCCAGGCAGCAGTCTATCTGGCTCTGGCACCCAAGAGTAACTCCCTTTATGCGGCCTACGGGAAGCTCAGGCAAGCCATTGAGCGCACCGGGCCTCTTCCAGTACCCCTTTCCCTCAGGAATCCGGTATCAGGGTTGATGGTCAAGTTGGGTTATGGCCGCGGGTACCTTTACCCCCATGAGGACCCGGAGAGGGTCGTGGATCAAGAGTACCTCCCAGATGATCTCCTCTCGCAGATTTTTTGGGAGCCCAGCGACCAGGGATTCGAGCAGGAACTTGCCGACAGGCTGAAGCGGTGGAGAGAATTGAGGCGCAAGAGGAAACAGGAGCGCTCCGGCTCATGAGCAGATTGGAGACCCTCCTTGTTTCCTTGCTCATAGCCTGTGTTTGCTCGGCTGCAGATCTTCAGGCCCAGGCTCCCATGCGCAGTGATCCGCAGAAGCTCTTGGCCTTCGCGCATCACCTGAGGGAAAAGGGAGACCTTTACCGGGCAGAGGGAGAATACATGGCATTTCTGATCCTTTTCCCTCAACACCCAAGGGCCGCAGAGGCGTGGTTTTTCCTGGGCAGGACCAGGCAGAGCCAGAATAACGCGGAGGGAGCCCTGGAGGCCTTTGTCCAGGCAGCCCGCACAAGAGATCCCTTCTGGTCTGGAGAGGCAGCCGTGGGGCTTGGAGAGACTTTGCTCAACTCAGGCAAACCAGTGGAAGCGGCTCGTAGTTTGGAAGCAGTGGCCAGAGATCCGGCCTGGGGTGGGTACAGCTCCAGGGCACTTTGGCTTGCGGCCAAGGCATGGCTCGAGGCCAGGGATTGGCAGAGAGCCAGGGCAGTGCTGCTGGAGATACGGCCAGGGGATCCAGAGGCCCATGAAGCCGCCTTGATAGCCCAACGCATAGAAGCAGAGGCACCATGGCTTCCCAGGAAGGATGCATGGGTTGCCGGTGGGCTTTCAGCCCTCTTGCCAGGGGCAGGCCATCTTTACGCTGGCAGACCGTGGGAGGCCTTGACCTCCTTTCTCCTGAACCTTGCCTTTCTGGCAGGTTCTGTCTGGAGTGCCAAAGAAGGATGTCTTGTGAGTTCGGGCATCATTTCCTTTCTGGAGCTGAGCTGGTATCTGGGCGGCATAGAAAGTGCGGCAGAGGCCGCACGCACGTACAACAGGCAGCAGGAGGAACGCTGGCTCAGGGAGCTTGGGCAGATGCCTATCTCAGTCACGGATCCATCCTTTTCTGGCCAGGGCAAGCTGAGCCTTGGGGGATTGCACTGGAGATTTTGAAAACAGGCCAAAGCCGGGCAAACTGGGGGCTCATGCCCCGATCCCCTCGGATGTCTTGAGAGGTCCGGACCCAAGAACCCTTTCCCGGCCAGCCTCGCACACCAAAGTGCTTGACAGGGGGGTGGTCTTTAGGAGCCGGGCACCCAACCTCCAGGGATGACTTGGGCGGGGAGAAGCAGACAAGAAACAGCACGGATTCAAACTTTTTTTGATATCAGCAAAGTGGAGCAAACAAATCCACTGCCCGGCCCAATTGTTTCCGGGGAAAAAGGGCAGGCTTGAGGAAAACCCCATGCTTGAAAAAGAGAAATCCGCTAAGACCATATTGGTGGACGAGCTCCACTGGAGGAAACTGGTGGAACTTCGGCCAGAGGAGGTCAGCTCCGGATGCCGCTGTGATTGGGATCCCAGGATGGGCTTCAAGGTTGAATTTCTGGGAGAGGGATACTGGGTGGAGCCCCGGTCACGACAAGTGGTGCCTTGCAGGGAAGAAGCCCCTCTTGAACCCTATCTTCCTCTTGTGCTCGTCATGTTTCTGCTTGGGGCTTCGGACATTCCCCTGGAAAACCGGATGGTGAGCGAGAGGGAGATCCCTGGGGGAGAGCTTTTCTTCAGACACCTCCACAGGCTGCCAGGCAATGTCTTGGAGGAAACCTTTGGCTCCAGGCCCCAGGATCTCCTGAAGGTGGCCATGGAGCTAGGGGCAAGCAGGCTGAAGACCTCTTCTGTGTCTGTAAAATTTCTTCCTCTGCCGCGCATCCCTGTGGCCTTGCACCTCTGGCCTGCGGATGAGGAATTCCCGGCCCATTGTACTTTTACCTTCGACGCCTCTGTGCACAAGCAGCTCCCATTGGACGTGATCTGGGCCCTTGCCCAAGTGCTGGTACAAAGAATTCTTTGGGCAGACCGGCGCAGGCTGGCCTGATCCCACGCGCCCAATCTACAAAGGGAAGACCTCATCTCTCCTGGAACCTCCTGAGCGGCACCACCATGGCGAAAAAGGGCACCATGTACAGGGCCGCCACTAGAGGAGCCTGAGCATCAAAGAAGCGGAAAGAAAAAATCACGATCAGGACGTTGTTCACAAAGGTGAGGCAAACCGAGCCGGTCAGAGGATCCAGCAGGCGCGGGGCCACCCTGGCGCAGGCCAGGGCAATGCAGGGGGCAATGAGGGCCAGGGCACATGCCACTGCCAAAGCCCAGAGGACCTCCCCGGGTCTGGAGAGGAGGAACTCGGAATAAGAGGCGAAAATGCCCAGGTTAATGATTAGGAAGAGAAAAAGCGAGATGGGATACTGGGCCCTGGACAAGCCCCTGACCAAAGCGGGCATACCCCGGCGAAAGATCATGGCCGCGCCCAAGGGCAGGAATATCACCAGGGCCAGCATTCGCACCATGTGGAGGAAAGGGATTTCAAAATCGGCTTGGAAAAGAAGCTTCACCCAGCTGGGAAGCGTGAAAGGGACCAAAAGAGAGCTCAAGACCACCACCTGCAGCACCCGCGTAGTGTTTGCCCCCAACAGGCCGGCCAAGAAGGGTGCTACCACGCCCGTGGAGACGCCCCCCACCAGAAGTACCGGCAGCCCGTACTCGGGCAGAGCCCATTGGGCAGCCATCCAAACCACCAGAGGCATCAGCGCCAGCTTCACCAGGCTCCACATGATCACCTCGGCCCCTTCCCCTGGTTTCACCCGAAGCAGTGGGCCTGGATCTATGCGCAGGAAGCTCAGAAAAAGCATGCTCATCATGAAGTAAAGCACCCATGGCCCCAGGTGTTTCGCCCATTGGGGAAAGAGCACCCCTCCTGCCATGCCCAGAAGCTGCACCAAGACAAGAATCAGATCTCTGAGTCTCAAATCCAAGTACCTCCCCACAACTTGCCAGCTTGGATCATTCCTCAGGCCCTGGGGGACTGGAGCTTCACAGCCCAGGCAGCCGGGATCCCTCAAAATCCAAGGAGCAAGACCCTTTGGCATTCACTGTGGCACCCGCCGGCTCTTCCCAAACCCGGCGAGGCTCCTTTGCAAGTGGCTACAATTCTGGGCCTGGGTTCTCCCTGCTCATGACTGGAGCACCTGGGCATGGAGGCCCTGGGTTCCTCTTGGCTCATGGCACCTTCTTCCACTGATCCGCCTTCGCGGCCCCAAGGGGCATCCTGCCCTGGCTGGCATTGCTGGGAGAAAAATTCAGAAAATCCCCCTGGTCCACCCCGGGCCTCCCACTGCCGGCATTGGTGGCTGAGTGTTGCTTTTTGGCCTGAAGCCTCGGGGGTTTTTCCACTGGCAGAGGGGGGAAAATGATCGCCTGGATGCCCAGCGCGGCACAAGTATGCCCATCCGGGTCACGGCAAGGTTGCACTGCTCAGTTGAAGAAGAACCTCCCAGGCTGTCCAGGACTCGTTGCAGGAAAGGAGCTTTTTGCGGGCCTCATCTCTACGCAAGGCTTTCACCAACCCTCCCACTATCCTGAGATACAGGTTACTGGCGGCCTGCGGAATCACAGAGAAGAAGAGGATCCGAGTCAGCCTTCTCTCACCGGGGCAAAAGCGCACCCCCCTGCGACTCAGGCCCACGGCCACCACCAGGCCTCCTCCTTCCACCCCGCGCACGTGGGGAAAAGCCAGCCCGTGCTCAAGGGCGGTTGTGACCAGCTCCTCCCTCTGGACAGCAGCCCTGAGAACCTCCTGCGGCTCTTCTATCCATCCCAAGGAGGAAAGCCTGTCCACCAGCTCCTCCAGCACCTCTGTCATGCTTCGGCCAGAGAGATTGGGTAGCACGAGCTGTGGACTGGAGAAGCGGGCAAGGCCTCCGGCGCCGGCGCGCATTGTGGATCCCTTGGAATGCAGCCCCCCCCCCTCTGGCACATACAGAATCCGGGCACAACAGGGGCACTGGTAAATGCGGGAGTTCTTCAGGACCTCCTGGAACATCCTGGTAGGAACCTGTATGCGGCAATAGGAGCAGAAGCCGTCTGCTGCAGCCACCACAGCCGGCTGGCCTGTGCTCTGCATCCTCTCCAGCACCCTCAGCCACTGCACCGGGACCCCTGAGGCCAGCGCCTCCCTTGCCTTGCGTATCTCTTCTTTCCCTTTCTGGGACTCTGCCGCGTCGTGTTCCATCAGGGCAAAGCCCAACTCCTGTATCCTGAGAAGGGTCTCCAGCAGCTCTTGAATCGGGTTCTTCCCTGAAGGGGGCTGTTCCATGGCTTCTGCCTCGGTGCCTAAGCTGATCCTGCGAGCTTCCTGACCAGACCAATCCATTGCTCTATGCCCTCCCCGGTGCGGACACTGGTCTTGAAAGCCGTGCCCACCCCGGCCAGCGCGTCTCGCACCATCTTTTCGGGATCTGCCGAAACCAGTTCGGCCAGGTCCACCTTGTTCACAATAGCCACGTCCGCGTCTTTGAATATGACGGGATGCTTTGCCACTATGTCGTCACCCTCGGTCACACTCACCACTATGACCCTCAAATGCTCTCCCAGATAGAAGTCACTTGGACATATCAGATTGCCCACATTTTCCACGAACAGGAGTTCCACTCCCTCCAGGTCCAGCTGTTCCAGCCCGTGTTGGACCAGATGGGCATCCAAATGGCATTCCTTTCCTGTGTTGAGGGGTATCACCTTGACCCCATGTCTTCTAAATCTCTCGGAGTCGAACTCCGCAATCACGTCTCCTGCCATGACAGCAATCCCAAGCTCACCTTTGAGTCTTTCTATGGCAAGCTCTATCAAGGAAGTCTTGCCGGATCCAATGGCCCCCATCACGTTTATGGCCTTGACTCCTCGTTGTTCCAACCAGGCCCGATTCTGGTTTCCAAGGGCCCTGTTGGCCTCTATGACATCATGTCCCAAGTAGATCTTGGACACGTCATGCATGGTCTGCCTCCCCTGGGGCTTGCTCCGGGAACCTGGCATGGATGTCCACCACCCTAAGTTCCCTGCCAGAAGTGATCTTGGTGCTGGGGCTTTCACAAGCCGGGCACTCAAAAATCGGAATTTCAAAGTGGGATGTGGAGTCCAGCTCCTTGTGGCCCACCGCACCCTGGTACCCGCACTCCAGGCAAAGTATCCTGGCAGGTGCCGTCTTCCAGTTGAGGCGAGCTCCCTCGGCCATGGTGGACTGGGTTAGCACTCGGATGTGCCATTCCAACTGCTCCATGTTCACCAAGGCCACCTCACCCACCTCCAAGTTCACCTCCTCCACAGCTGCGGCCCCGTGCCGCGCCGCAGCCTGCAAGACAGTCTCAACCACTGATTGGGCCAAGCTGAACTCGTGCAACAGCTCCTCCTTCCGGCTCTTTTCATGAGCCCCACTCAGAGCCCGCGCGCTTCCTGGGATTGCTGTAGCAGCCTGCCTGTGCATTTCCCCAGGAGCATCCCTGCCTTTTCTCCTTGTTCGAGGCTGCCCTGCCCAGGGGGGACATGAATCCAGCCATGGCCTCGCAATGGCACCAGCCCGCCTCCTCCAAAATCCCTGGGAACCAGCTCAGCACACAGCATCCCCTCTTCCACCCTCAACCAGGCTTCCAAAAACCTGTGGCACACAGGGTCCCTCTGGAGTTCCCTGGGGGCCGTGCACTTTATCCAACGGGGCCCGGGGTCTTGTTCCCCTTGAAGAGTGCGCACCGAGGGGGCCAGCAGCAGTTCACAGCCTAGACCCACCCCTCCTGCACCTCCTGGAAGAGCTATGACCGGGGTGGAGCTCACCAGGAAAGCCGAGACCGTGCCTCCCGGTCTAATGGGCATATGCCTGAAAATGACTCGAGCCCCATGGGAGAGCAGGACCCTGCAGACTAAATCCCGGTCTGAGGGGCCGGTCCCTCCTGTTGTGACAACCAGATGGGCCATCTCCACAGCCTCCTGGATGGCCCCCCATATCTCTTCCTCCAGATCTGGCACAGGCTCATGCACTTCACCCTGAGCACCCTCTTCCTCTGTTCTCCAGGCCAGGTACCATGCATGTGAGACAAAAGACTGTCCCTCTCCCAGCAGTTTGGACAGGCCCACAAGTTCGCTCCCGGTGGGGAGGAAAAGCACCCTGGGCCTCTTCCCAACCATTACCTGGCCCACTCCGGCTGCTGCCAAGAGCGAGAGCTCTGCCGGGCCCAGTTTGGTGCCAGGGGCAAGAAGCCTCGAACCTGTTCGCACAAGATGCCCTTTGCGGCCTATGTGGGAGTCTTTCAGAGGTGGTTCTCCCTTGAGCCTTACCCAAGCCCCGTCCGGAGCTTCCTCCACCTCCTCCTTGGGCACTATGCCCAAGGTGCCCGGGGGCACCACAGCCCCTGTCCTGACCCCAACGGCTCCGTCCCCCCTCAACTCCTGATCCCATGGTCTTCCGGCAAGGCTTTGCCCCAGAACCGCAAGGGGCTTCCCAGGATCCTGAAGCCTCCCAAGGGCATAGCCATCCCTGAGGGCCCTGTCCTCGGAAGGGATATCCCTGGTGGAGACTACTTCCTGGGCCAAGATCCTGCCAAGCCCCTTGTCCAGGAAAACCCTCTCGGTTCCCACGAGATTCAGGCAAGCTCCCAGTAACTCCCAGGCTTTGGCGGGCTCCACCCAGTCCATGCTCAGGCCATCTCCGGGGCTATAACCGGGGATTCCTTCCCCTGCCTTGAGCCTGCTGGAGGGGAGGAACTCTTTGGTGAGAAGACCATGGAGAAATCATACCAGAATCTGCAGGCGCAGCAAAGTTAGGCTCTGACCTGGGC
>JBBIOJ010000013.1:0-20949 GCA_037443445.1 Desulfarculaceae bacterium
CCAAGCCATGGCAGTGGGCGTACCGGCTGTGGTGACAAGGGTGGATGGCTCGCCAGAGGCCATACTGGACGGGGTGAACGGCTTCGTGGTGGAGCCCAGGGACGTGGAGGGGATGGCCAGGAGGGTCGTGCAGCTCTTGAGGGACCCGGAGCTTCGCCGGAAAATGGGGGAGGAGGGCAGAAAAAGGGTCCAGGAGTTTGACATAAACCAAATGGTCAAGAAGCAGGAGGAGCTGTACCTGGAGCTCCTGGAATCCGTTGCCCAGCGGAAAAAGGCAAAAGCGGTGTGAATGATATAGAGTCGAGCCATATGGTCTGGCGTAGGGCAGCATGTCGGACAGGGAAAAGACCATAGAGCTGGTGCTCAGAGAGTGCTTCTGGGGGGACTACATTTTGGACTCCACAGAGGTGGAGCGCAGGCTGGAGGGAGGGGACGAGGCCTTTGAGGTCTTCCTGGCCTCCCGCATCCTGGCCCACAGCAGCTTTCCGAGTGCCAGGCTCCTGGCCCTGTTTCCCAGGGAACGATTGAAAATCATCCTGGATCGGGTGGCTGCCTCGGGGCACCTGGCCAGGAGGAAGGAGCTGGTGAGGGCGGTGCTTCTGGGAGAGCCCCTGGAGGGAGAGGAAGAATGGATCCGAGGCTGAACTACGTGGAGCTCTACCAAAGACAGGACAGGGTCCTCAAGGCGGTTTTCTCCGCCCAGAGCGGGTTCTATCTCACAGGGGGCACCTGCATACACAGGTTTTACAAGGCAAGACGCCATTCGGGCTACCTTTTGAGGGCAGCCTCATCTGGTTGGCCCCGGACAAAGCCCCCCATACCCCTGGCCCTGGGGAATGACCCGGGGCACTGATCAGGTTTAAATGGTGGAACAGACTACCTGGCTTTTCCCGGCTGCCTCCCTGATCACAGGGATGGTTGTGGGAAGTTTCCTGAATGTCTGCATATACAGGCTGCCCAGGGAGGAGTCCCTGGTGTACCCCGGCTCCCACTGCCCGGGCTGTGGGGCTCCGGTGAGGCCTTATGACAATATCCCCCTGGTGAGCTATCTCCTTCTCAGGGGCCGCTGCAGGAGCTGCAAGGAGAGGATAAGTTTTAGATATCCGCTGGTGGAGACCCTCACCGGGGCAGTGGCCCTGGCCCTTGCCCTTCGTTACGGCTGGGGGCCGGAGGCTCCTGTTTTCTTTGTTCTCTCCTGCTCCTTGATAGTGATCAGCTTCATCGACCTGGACCACCAGATAATTCCCAACCGCATCACCTATCCGGGGATCCCCCTGGGAGTGTGCGCCTCTTTCCTGCTGCCCCAAGTGAGCCTCCAGGACTCCCTCCTGGGCCTGGCCCTGGGCGGGGGGATCCTTTGGCTTGTGTCGGTTCTTTTCTTTTGGATCCGCAAGAAGGAAGGGATGGGTTTCGGTGACGTGAAGCTCCTGGCCATGCTGGGGGCTTTTCTGGGCTGGAAGGCAGTGGTCTTCACCTTGGTCACCGCCTCCTTGGTGGGGGCCCTGGTGGGCTATCTTGGTTTGAAGCTGTCCGGCAAGGACTCCAGCCAGCCCGTTCCCTTTGGCCCCTTCCTGGCCCTGGGGGCCCTGGTGTACATGTTGGGCGGAGATGGCTGGATGGAGTGGTACCTTGGCCTGGGGAGGCTCCAGTGAGCAGGGCCCTTCAGCCAACAAGCCTCAGGTCAGAGGTGGTGGCCAGCGTGACCCTTGTGGCCGCAGTGGCCATCTTGCTGGTTGGAATGCTCATAGTGCAGGCCTTGCACGCGGACTATGTGGAAGGCCGCATCCTGGAGGCACAGCGCGCCGCCGGCCTCCTGGCCAGGGGCCTGGGGAGCCTGGCCCGCGAGTGGCGGGACAGCGAGAGCTTCCGCAAAGAGGCAACGGGGCTTCTGGCCGGAACCATGGACCAGGGGGAGCTGAAGGTCATCTGGCTGGACGAGAAGGGCACAACCCTCTGGGGAGGGGACGGGGCCTCCCCACCGGGACTCTCTCCAGAGTTCCTGAGCGCCTTGAAGACCGGCCTGGAGCTGACCAGGATCCAGGGAGAGGGTGGGCTTTGGCCCCTTTGGGGGAGCAGAAGCATCATGCACTTCTCCCCGGTTTTCCCCCCAGAGGGAGGAAGGGCAAAGGGGGGGCTCCTGGTTGAGATGCCGGCCCAAGGGGCCTGGGAGGCGCTTCAGAGGCGGGGCTGGTTCCTGCCCCTGTACGTGGGGCTTGTGATGGGGGTGCTCATCTTCCTGGGGAGCTACCTCCTGTCCAAGAACGTGATCAGGCCCTTGAGGCGCCTCATGGCTGTCTCAGAGAAGATAGCCTCCGGCCAGCACCAGGAGGTTTCCTGGGAGGACTACCCCCCCCACGAGGTGGGCAGGCTGGCCCAGGCCATGAGATCCATGTCCCAGAGCCTTGAGGAGAAGCAAGCAGCCCTTGAACAGAAGATCCGGGACCTGGAGGCTGCCAACCGTGCTGTCCTGGAGGCGCAGCAGGCACTGGTCCGCTCCGAGAAGCTGGCATGCGTGGGCCGCCTGGCAGCGGGTGTGGCCCACGAGATCGGAAACCCCATAGGCAGCATCTTGGGATACATGGAGTTGCTTCTGCAGGAGGCCGGGGACCCAACCCAGAGAGACTGCCTTGCGAGGGTGAAAGGGGAGGCCGAGAGAATCCAGCGCACGGTCAGGGCACTGGTGGAGGTGGGCAGACCCTCGGGGCAGCGCTGGGAGCTGGTTGACCTGAGGGGGATTGTGGATGAGATCCTGGCAGTGCTGAAAGCTCACCAGGGCATGAGAGGGGTGGAACTAAACTGGGTCCCACCCCAGGGGCCCCATCAGCTCTGGGCGCACCCGGACCAGATAAGGCAGGTGCTCTTGAACCTTATGCTCAATGCCATGGACTCTCTCGGGGGAAAAGGCTGCATAACCGTGAGGGTGGGCAGGGTGGACAGGCTCCCCAAGGAAAGTGGACTGGTCTTTTCCCCCAGGCGAAAAGATGACCCTGCGGACATAGATTTCAGCACCTTTCGGAGAGTTCCGCCGGTTTCGGTGGAGGCCGGCCCCGGCCCCTTTGTTTTTGTCCAGGTGGAGGACACGGGATGCGGAATTCCCCCCGGCCACCTGGAGCGCCTTTTCGAGCCTTTTTTCACCACCAAGGAGGCTGGGAAGGGCACGGGCCTCGGGCTTACCGTGTGCTTCGGAATAGTTGAGTCTTACGGCGGGAGGATCCAGGTGCAAAGCGAGCCGGGCAAGGGAAGCGTTTTTACGGTTTTTTTCCCTGTGGGAAGAAAAGAGAATGTCTCCGTTCAGACCAACCTGATGTAAAATAAGGAAAAACACCCGAGGCGTGCACATGGGGTGAGTGCCGATTTCTACAGGAAGATAGAGCTTCTGGAGCCGCAGGTCCGGGAGGCCTTCCTGGCCCTTGCCGAGCACCTGGAAAGACTGCAGCGCACCGAGAAGCATATGGAGGCCATCTCGGCCGGGATGGAGAGGCTTGCCCAGGCCCAGGCCAGGACCGAGGAGAGGGTTGGTCGCCTGGAAGAGGCCATGGAGAGGCTGGCCGAGGCCCAGGCTCGTACAGAGGAAAGGCTGGGCAAGCTGGAAGAAGCCGTAGAGAGGCTTGCCCAAGCCCAGGCCCGCACAGAGAGGAGACTGGCAGAACTAGCCCAGGCCCAGGCCCGCACAGAGGAGAGGGTGGGTCGACTGGAGCAGGCCCTGGCCGAGCTTGCCAAGGCCCAGGCCAGGACCGAGAGGCGTCTGGACAGGTTGATCGGTGAGCACGCGGAGACCAGGAAGCAGCTGGGGGGAATCTCCACAACAGTGGGCTACAGACTCGAGGACGAGGCCTTCAAGGCACTTCCCGCCTTGTTGGAGCGAGACTTTGGCATCCAGCTCCTGGAGCGCCTGCGCAGAAAATACGTGAGGGACGATGAGGGGGAGATGCTGGAGGTGAACATCCTGGGACGTGCCAGGAGAGACGGCCGTGAGGTGCTCATCGTGGGAGAGGCTAAAAGCCAGCTCTCCAAGAAGGGGGTTGACGAGTTCCTAAGGCGCAAGCTGGGCAGGCTCAAGAAAGCGGCTCCCGAGCTTTTCCCCATTCTTGTCACCTACATGACAACCTCTGCCGAGGTGGAGGATTATGCCAAGGGAAAGGGCGTGACCCTGTACTTCTCGTTCGACTTCTAAAGCAGGGAGCTGCCCCCGGAAAAGTGCCGGACCCTCCCGGGGGGCAGCTCCCTTTCTCTACCCGCGCTCCGAGGGGCTTTCCCCTCCTGGCCCGGGTCATCCAGCAGCGGTGAATCTCAGGGCCGGGGCTTGGGGAGGGCTGTGGGTCTGGGATTGCGAGGGTTCCCGGAATGGAATTCGGGGAAAGCAGGCTCCAGACGCATCTCCCAGGGCCGCCTGGGGGAAAAGGGAAAATCTTGGAAGAACCAAAGCACATCTTGGTGGTGGACGACGAGGAGAACATGCGTCACATGCTCTCCCTTCTGCTGGCCAGGGAGGGCTACAGGGTCTCGGCTGCCGAGCACGGGGCCCAGGCCCTGGAGGTCTTGAGGGCTGATCCGGCAGACATCGTGCTTTGCGATCTCAAGATGCCGGTGATGGACGGAATGGAGTTCCTGGAAGCCTGCCAGGGAAAGGGCCTTGCGCCCACCATAATAGTCATGTCGGCTTACGGCACGCTGGAGACAGCCTTGGAGGCCATGAAAAACGGGGCCTATGACTATGTGCAGAAGCCCTTCAAGCCTGATGAGGTGATACTCACCATAAGAAAGGCCGAGGAAAGGGAGCGCCTAAGAAGCGAAAACCTGAAGCTCAAGGAAGAGCTGGCCCGTCAGTCCCGCTACGGGGGCATGGTGGGTCAAAGCCAGGCCATGAGGGAGATCTTCTCCACCATAGAGAAGGTGGCTCCCTTCGGGGTGACCGTGTTGATCCTGGGGGAAAGCGGAACCGGGAAGGAACTGATTGCCAGGGCCATCCACACCAAGAGCCCCCGCTCGTCCCAGCCTTTCCTGGCCCTGAATTGCGGGGCGGTCCCCCAGACCCTCATGGAGAGCGAGCTTTTCGGCCATGTGAAGGGTGCCTTCACCGACGCGGTGCAGGAAAGGAAAGGCATGTTCGTGGCTGCTGACAAGGGCACCCTTTTCCTGGACGAGGTGGGAGAACTCCCCCGTGAGGTGCAGGTGAAGCTCCTGAGGGTCCTCCAAGACCAGGAGGTGAGGCCCGTGGGGGGCACCAGGAGCCAGAAAGTGGATGTGAGGATCCTGGCGGCCACCTCCCGGGATCTGGAACAGGATGTTAGGGAAGGCCGCTTCAGAGAAGATCTCTTCTACAGGCTGAACGTTGTGACCATAAAGGTCCCGCCCCTCAGGGAGCGGGTGGAGGACATACCCCTCCTGGTGGAGCATTTCATCCCGAGGTTTCGCAGCAAGCTGAGGGTGGAGGTGGAGGGGATCAGCCTGAGAGCCCTCTCCGCTCTCATGCGCTACCCGTGGCCCGGAAACGTCAGGGAGCTGGAAAACGTCTTGGAGCGGGCCATGGTGCTCTCGGATGCCAGGCGCATTGACCTGAAGGACCTGCCCCAGAGGATCACAACCCAGGCGGGCCCCAGGCCTGCCCTGGCCAGGGAGGACCTTAGGCTTCGCCCCAGGCTGAGAGCCTTGGAAAGTGAGCTCATAAAAGAGGCCCTGGAAAGGACCGGAGGGAATCGCACCCAGGCAGCCAAGCTCCTGGGAATAACACATCGTGCCCTCATGTACAAACTCAGGGAGACCGGGGAGGCCTCCCAGGGCCGGGCCGGCTCAGGAGAAATTCCGACCTGACGGGAAGGGGGCCTGCCCCTCTTGGGGCAAGAAAGTGGCTCAGCTGCCCAAGCATGAGCCGGGAAAGGTCAAGCTTGGGGGTTGGGGTCTCACCCAAATAATTTGCCTGATGCAGAAAGCAGGGGCCTCCATGGAAAAAGGGAGCCTCGGGGAGATTCCTCGAGGCTTTTTTAATTTCAAGATTCTGGTTATGATCAGCCCATCTCCAGCCAAGACCTGTCAGCCTTGGGGGGGGGCCTGAGCCCCAAAATGTGCCCGGCCTGGGTGAGTCACCCGGGCCCACATTGTCCGGCGCTTGCCAATGCTGCGGGCCCGCGGGGCTGGGGCGCGGGAAAGGGGGTGGGAGGAGACCTGGAGGTAAAGACCTGGCATGCAAAAAGTATGAAATTGCCTTCATAGCCGGAACTCCGCTTCATAGCAAAAGCTCCGGCAGGCCCGGAAAAGAACGGTTGAAACCTTGGTTTCAAGAGACCTTGTCCATTTGGGGGGGTGCGGCATGGGAATTGCATTCCATAGAGGGCAGGACAGGGGCCTCAGAGGAATCGGGTTTGAAAAGAGGGGGCCCGGGAGGGGATTCACACTGCTTGAACTGATGATCGTCTTGGCCATAATCGGGATCGCCGCAGCCATCGGCATCCCTAACTGGGTGGCCGGGAAGCCTCTCAGGGAGTTGAAAAGCGCAGCCAGGCAGACATTCGGGGAGTTCATGAGGGCCAAGGCAAGGGCCATGTCCACCATGCAGGCCCATTGTGTGGAGTTTGATGAAACTACGAAAGCCATGCGGCTCTTGGAAGGGGGGCCTGGATGTCTCAAGGCCGGGACCGACATGTGCGTTTGGAGTCAGGTGGAGGAGGTTCCGGTCTCTTTCTTGCCGGGAACCGTAACGGTAGTGGGAACCCCGTTTGGAGACAGAAAGGCTGTGTTCAACGTGGACGGCACTGCAGAGTCGGGGAGAGTGACCCTGCAAAGCCTCCGCGGGGACCGCTACCAGGTCATTGTGCACTGGACCGGAAGGATCAGAATAGCCAGGGGGTCTTGATGATTAGGGGTGGAAGAGTTAAAACCGATGGCAATAGTGGGTTCAGCCTGATAGAGCTCATGGTGGTAGTAGCCATAATCGGGATCGCCGCAGCCATCGGCATTCCCAACTGGATTGCAGGAAAGCCTCTAAGAGAGCTGAAGAAGGCCTCCAGAGACATCTTTGGGGAGTTCAACAGGGCCAAGGCCAGGGCAGTCTCCACCATGAGGGCCCACAGGGTGCTTTTCGCTGCTGACGGACGAAGCTTCAGGATTCAGGAAGGCGCTGCGGGGTGCGTGAGGGCCAGCCAGGATGCGGACTGCGCCTGGAGCAATGTCCTTGAGTTGCCGCTCCATACACTGCCCTCCACGGTCAGCGTACAGGGCACCCCTTTTGAAGACAGGAGTGTCATTTTCAATGTGGACGGCACCGCTTCCGTGCCTTCCACGGAGGCCAACAGATGGGTTGAGCTAAGGACGACTACGGGGCAGTCTTACAAGGTGAAGGTGGAACCCACAGGCAGGGTTTCGCTGGAGAGGTCGTGATGAAAAGGGCATCAGTCAGCAACCACTCGGGCTTCACCCTCTTGGAGGTGACAATAGCGCTTTTTGTCATTGCCGTTGCCCTTCTGGCCATGGCCAGGATGCAGACCAGGTCCATAGATGCGGCCGAGTACAGCGGCAGGATGTCGGTTGCCCTGAGGCTGGCTCAGGACGTCATAGAACAGATCCAAACGAACACCTTTGCCACCGCAGCCAGCAGTTCAAGTCCACAGGTTTGCCCGGGGGGAGCTGTGGAGGCTGGGATAGAATGCCCCCAACTGTTGGATCCCGAGGGGCGTCTGGGGCGGTTCACCCGAACATGGACGGTCACCCAGACCGCCGCGTGGCCGGGTGTGGCGCAGGCCAACATAAGGCAGATTGAGGTGGTGGTGACCTGGGGGCAAAGACAGGTGAGGCTCACAAGTCTTCTTACCCAATGAATGAAGTCTGACGTTTTCTTTTGGGAAAGGCGTGGAACCGGGAGAAAAAAGGCTCATGAAAGATGAATTTTTGAGGAGCCGTCCAGTGAGAGATTCTGCAATTCCTAAAGGGTTCACTCTGGCAGAGGTGATGCTGGCCATGGTGATAACAGCCATTCTAATAGCCGGCATTTACAACCTCTTCGGCTCCCAGGAGAAGTCACAGGTTCTTGTTGACCAGATGGCCGAAATGAACCAGGACCTGAGGGTGGCTGCCAACATGATAACCAGGGACATGAGAATGGCAGGCTACCGCATGGAAGACGCCCGGGCCACCTCCGGGGTCAACCCTTTGACGGGAGGTGCAGGGCCAGTTAACGCCATAGAGGTGATAGACGGGTCTTCAGGCGCGCCGGATGTGCTGGTTGTGATGTATGGTGACGCAGACTTGATGACCACCATTACAAACCCAATGCCAAGCCCCAGCTCTGAGTTGAACGTGAGCGGGGTATGTGCTGCAGGGGTATCGTATTCCTCAGAGGAGTGTCTTTCCGGAGGCCGGAGAAGGTGCTTCTGTGAAAACGATCTCGTGGTAATAACCGACGGGTCGAATTCCAGCATATTCTGTGTGACCGAGGTCCAGGCCGCCAGCTTGAAGCTCCAGCACAACCCCGGAGAGGGAGATCCTTGCGGGGAGTACAACGACCCTGGAGGGCATGGAACATTTCCAGGTTACGGCCCGGGTTCCAGGCTGATGCGGCTGACCAGGAAGCGCTACGAGGTGGACCTAAGCGATGCCAGCCGTCCTGTGTTGCGCATGACAGAGGGAGTGGGCCTAAACGGGGCCCAGCCCATGGTTGATTACATCGAGGATCTTCAGGTAGACCCTACAACACCCAACGAGCGGTCCTACACAGTGACCTTGACCGCCAGGACCAGAAAGCCTCTTCCGGGGATAGGCGGGATAAGGAGAAAGAGCATCACCGAGACGGTGAGGGTTCGAAACATTCCATAAACCGGGGCGTCAAGGGAAAAGGAAAGGAGTCGAGGGCTGGGCATGAAACCCGGGGAGATACAAGGCAAGCCAGCAATGCAAGGCAGAGGGGAGCGTGGGGCGGCCCTGGTGGTGGCCCTGCTGGTGATGGTGATTTGTGCCTTGCTGGGGGCTGCCTCCATAATGACCAGCAACACGGACATCCAGATCGCGAGCAATGAGAAGATCTACCACGAGGCCCTGATGAACGCGGATGCGGGAATCCAGTGGCTTCGAACCCAGGACCTGGAAGAGATGTCCGGGCTAGGCAACATGGACTCTACTAACGCAGCGCTCGCCAGCGCCGGGGCGGCTTCTGGAATACGTTTTCAGATACCCCAGCCCCCGGTTTTCGTATGGAACGACCCAAGGGCCGGAAACGCCGCTGTTTACAGGGTGAGGTCCAGGGGCCAGGACCGAAACGGGCGGGGACGGGTGGAAATCGAGGCCGAGATCCGCGTGGCATTTCAAGAAGGTGAAGTAAGATCAGAGGGCCCTCCCGGCTACGCCGGCGCCAATTGATGCTTTTGGGCCAAGGAGGCAGAAGGAGGCTTTCATGATTGGTCACAAGGCCAGGCTTGGATGGGCGTTCTTGCTCCTGCTTGTTGTTAATACAAGAGCCATGGGTGAGGAGCCCCCATTTTTTAGGGCCGAGCCCCAATACCCCAACGCCTTCATAATCTTCGACAATTCCGACTCGATGCAGGATGTGCCTTACCTCGATGTTAACGGTCTCTCTGTGCGACCATCTGGCCGGCAGTGGAGGCAAAATGTCACGCTGGATTCAAACAGCAGGGTGACCGGATGGACTAACGTCACTTGGCCTGACGTGCTACCGTGGCTGGATGAGAACGCAAATCCCACAAGGTTGGCTTCAGGCGGAAACCATCCCTCAAGTAAGCTTTACCAGGCCAAACTGGCACTGAACGTAATCCTTGACAACATAAGCGAGGTCAACCTTGGCCTTGCCACCTACATGAGCCAGAGGGACCCGAGAGTGGTGGCCAAGTACTATCGTGTCGTGCCGGCAGTTCCTGGCACTACCACCGATGATCCCATCTACTGGCAAGTGCTTGATCTAGCAAACAATCCTACCAACGACAACAGAACAGTCTACTCTTCCACAGACAGCTCTTTCAGCTTCTGTAGCCAGACTTTCTCGGGGCTGGGTGTTGGGGACACATTCAGCGTCCCAAGAACGTGCGCCCAGAGCTCCCCCCCTGACCCGTCGGGTTGTTCGCTTAGGACCGAGATGATTACATATACAATCTCCGAGGCAGCAGTGCCTGAGTATCGTGACGGGGTCATCTACAGGTACCGGTGGAAGTTCTCGGCCCCCTATCGCCAGTACCGTTATACCACCATCACTGACGCGGCGGATACTTATGATCCCACTGTAGCCCCGGATGGCACCTGGCACACCAGTTACCCCGCAGTAGGCGGTCCAAACAATTTGCCCGGTCCGGCCAGCGGCTACACAAGGGTCACAGATGGAACCGGATGCAGGCTCTGGAGAAAGTATGATCCCCCCCCCGTTACAAGCGGAGGAACTCCGGAGTACTACACTACAACCTGGATCCAGACAAACGGCGACTGGTCCAAAGTCCCCGGCCAGGCTCAGTACATAGATCCTGTCACCCTGGAAGTCACGCCCTACGCCACGAGCGGTTCATGGACCTTGGTGCCGCCAGAAGGAATCCACGGGGTAGTTTGCAACACTTCGGGCACCATCTGCGATATTGAGCCGGCGAGATACCCAAGCGACTATATATCCTACCCTGGCACATCAACGGTAAACAGGCCCCACGCCTGGAGCTATGTCAAGAAAGACGCCTCCGGTAACTGGGCCCTGGCCAGCCAGCCCCCCATCGGGGCACCTGATTCCGGCCCCTATTTCTATCCGGCGGAGGTGGGCAACGAGGGAGGTAACAGGATTGGTGACGACCACCTGGTCTTCGTGAACCTTCCTGCAGGAAATGACACCAGCATGGCCAACAAGGCGGCTATACAAAGATATGTTAGCCTGGAGCGTTTTTCCAGTCATCCCAGGTACACTACCTACGACTACACAACCATGCCTTTCACCTCCTCCATAGCCCCCAACACAGGCCAGGCAGAGACCTGGGCCTCTGGGGGGGGCGGAAAGGCCACCCCGCTTGCAGCCAGCCTGAGATGGGCAAAGCGTTATTTTGAGAGCTATCTCAGGCAGGACGCCCAAAGCCTTATCTATTGCAGGCAGAACTACATAATCCTCCTGACTGACGGCCTGGACACCGCGGACTGCGACCCGGCAGCGGATGACTACTCCACTTGTCTCACCAGTACCACAGACCCCAGATCTCCTGTGGCTGCAGCCCTGGCCCTGAGGAACATCCTGATAGACGAGCAGCCCTACGAGGTCAAGACTTACGTTATCGGCTTCGGCCTGGATCCTTCCCAAGCAGGCACATTGAACAACATCGCTGACGCCGGAGGCACGAATCATGCCCGCTTCGCCCAGGATGCCGAACAACTTGCCGCTGAGCTAAGCGCCATCTTCGAGGAGATAGGATCGAATTTCTACACTCGCTCTGATCTGACCATCTCCAGGGAAGGGGACCGGATATACATGGCCTATTTCGAGTATCCAGGCTGGAGAGGACACCTGGCCAAGTTCAGCGTGGACACTGATAGCGGGGCTGTGGAGAGGTGCGATCCCGGAGACACAACCTGTGTGGAATGGGGTGGGACGGGTGATGCCGGCTCGGCCCTAAATGCCCAGACCACAAGAACAGTGTACACCACCGTGGAGGACGGCCCCGAGCCCACGAGAATAGCTTTCAGCACCGAAAACGTGACCAACCTAAAGCCTTACCTCCTTCAATCCACTGATGACATAAATGAAAATGGCACTCCTAACGAGGACGCAGATGCTGAGGCGGTCATAAGCTTTATTCTGAACCCCGGATTTGCCGGAGGGGCCTACGCGGGGACCAGGGATCCTTCCTGGAAACTGGCCGACCTGTATCACACGCGGCCTGTTGTGGTGGGCAAGCCGCCTTTCAACTTCACCTTCAGCGATTACCCCACCTTCAAGTCCACAAACGCACAAAGGGATACCACCGTATACGTGGGAAGCAACGGTGGAATGCTTCACGCCTTCAAGGCCCGGCGATATGCCGAATGTGACAGCGCCCACGAGGGAACAGAACTCTGCGATGACAATGGGGAGGAGAGGTGGTCCTACATTCCCAAGATGGCCCTTCCCAACTTGAAGAACCTAAGGGTCGAGCACCAGTTCTACGTGGATTCCCCTCCCACGGTCTCCGACGTTTACTCCAGTGGGACCGGTGGCACAGTCTTCCCAGGCGCAGGATGGTACACGGTGTTGGTGAGCGGCATGAGGGAAGGAGGCCGCGGATATTTTGCCCTTGATGTCACTAACCCCGGAAGCCCAAGGATTCTCTGGGAATATACCGACACTCACGGCGCCAATAACATGGGGTACACATGGTCGGTGCCTGCCATCGGCAAAGTGAAGGTAGGCAATGAAGACAAGTGGGTGGCCATAGTTGGGGGGGGATGGACCGATCCGACCCTGTCCGCCAACGACAACATCGGCAATCGTCTGTACATGATTGACATCGAAAAAGGAGAGCTTCTCAGAAGCGGGGGGAATTACGCCGAATGGACAATAGGGGGGGCCCAAAACCGGGTGCCATCCACGATCCGCGCCGTGGACATGGACGGAAACGGATACATAGAAAAGATATATTTCGGGGACACCTCAGGGGTGATGTGGAAGATGGACCTCACAGACACGGACATGGGAAACTGGGTCCCTTGCAAGCTCTTTGACCCTGCAGCCCCGAACTGGCACACGGATATCACCTCTCCCCCCGTCTTGAGCGCAAGGCCCATCTTTTATCCACCTGCCGTGGCAAGGGGAGACAGCGGTTACAACCTGGTTTTCTTTGGCACAGGAGACGAGACCAATCCGACTTCCACCGGCACTCAGGATTATTTCTTCGAGGTGGAAGACAGGGGATCTTTGGTCTCGGGCTCCCCTGCCACCTGCACTGGGAGAGTAAACTGGGTGATTCAGTTGCCATTGGGGGAAAAGGTCCTGTCCAGACCTGCAGTATTCAACAGGGTCGTTTATTTCACGTCCTATTCACCATCTGGCCAATGCGGAGCGGGTACAGGCTACCTCTGGGGCGTGACCATGTCCAAGGGAATAGACAGCACGGAAGGCGGCCAGGCTGGTCTGGTGTATGACGCCAGTGGCGATCCGCTTGAGACCCCCATCATGAAGAGGGAGATCGGTGCGGGGGTGCCCACAGCTCCCCTTGTGACAAACGGGACTGTTTATGTGACAACAAGCAACTTGCCTCACAATCCTCTGGAAGGAGAACCTCCCATTGTGATTCAGAGAGTGCCGGGGTTGGGAGGTGCGATCAGAGGCTGGAGGGAGGTCTTCTAGGACAGCTGTTTTTTTTGGATCAGTCAGGCTGAAAAAGCTGATGGGTAAGCCTGGTTCACTTAAGCCATACCCGTGACAGTGGGAAGCGAGAAGGAGGGAAGCCCGCTCAAAAGGCGGGCTTTCTTGTTTGAGGTCAAGGCAGGTTCAGGTCGGAGGGTTCAAAGCCGGGGATCTGCTCCACTAGGTAACCCCGGATCTTTTTCTTTAGCCTCTCCTCCAGCTGCCTCACCCTCTCCCTGGAGATCCCCCACTTGGCCCCTATTTCCTGAAGGGTCACGGGGTTCTCGGCCAGAAGCCTGCTTTCCAGTATGTCCTTTTCCTTTTCGTTCAGGTGTTCCCTTATTTCCTGGAGCCTCTGATGTATCTGTTCCCTTAGCTGAGCGTCTGCCAGGAGCGTCTCGGAGCTTTGCTCCTGGGATGTCAGGAAGTCCTTCTGGGTGTAGCGGGAGCCCTCCTCCAGGGGGGTGTCCAGGGAGTACTCCCAGCTGCCCATCCTCTGGTCCATCTCTATCACCTCGTGCTCCCTCACCTCCAGCTTCTCGGCTATGAGCCGGGGGGCCGGCTCGAAGCCCAGGCTGTCGAGCCGGTCCTTTTCTTTCTTCAGGTTGAAGAAGAGCTTTCTCTGGGCCTGGGTGGTGCCTATCTTGATCAAGCGCCAGTTGTCCAGTATGAACTTCAGGATATAGGCCTTGATCCAGTAGGAAGCGTACGAGGAGAGCTTCACCCCTCTGTAAGGGTCGAACTTGCGCACTGCCTGCATGAGCCCCACATTGCCTTCCTGGATGAGGTCCAGGAGGCTTATCATCCAGTTCTTGTGGAACTCCATGGCTATCTTGACCACCAGCCTGAGGTTTGAGGTGATGAGGTGGTAGGCTGCCTTCTTGTCCCCCTGCTCTTTGAACCTGATGGCAAGTTCCTGTTCCTCCTCCCTGGATAGAAGGGGATACTTCTGGATCTCCTGCAGGTAGACCCTCAAAGGATCATACTCCACAAGCGCCCCTTCCTCAGGGCGCACCTCCAGATCTTCTTCCAGCTCCAGGGAAGGGTCTTGCTCTTGCGGCTCCTGCGGCTCAAGCTCGGCAGGCTGCAAAATAGGGTCATCCACTTCCTGTATCATCCCTGTCAAAAGCACCTCTGGTGAATTGGATCCTTTCCTGGACTATAACAGAGACGAGCCGGAAGTGTCAAAACATGGGCCTTTCCCCCTGGGGGCAGGCCCGGGCCTGCCCCCATTTTCAGTTCCCCAGCCAGCTCAGCCTCTTCAGGGCCCTGGCCTCTATCTGCCGGATTCTCTCCTTGGTGAGGCTGAAGAGCCGGCCCACCTCCTCCAGGGTGTGGGAGCTCGTCAGGTCAATCCCGTACCTCAGCCTGAGGATCACCTCGTCCCTCAAGGGCAGAGTCTGCATGGCTCCCCTGAGCTTCTTTTTCAGGTCCTCCTGGATCATTCTCTGCTCAGGAATGGGCTCGTTCTCGTCCGGGGTGACCTCCTGCAGGTCCATGCCGTCCTCTGTCATGGGGGCATCCAGGGAAATGGGCTCCCTCATCACCTCCCTCAAAAAAGCCAGCTCAGGATGCTCTTCCAGGGGCTCTTCTTCACGGGGCGTTTCCCCGAGGGCCTCGCCCAGTTCTTCCACTGGTTCCTCCTCCTGCTGGGCCAGGCGGAGGTACTGGTGATATTTCTCCATCATGTGGCTGGGGATGCGTATGAGCTTCCCGTGCTGCTGGATAGCCCTGAGCATGGCCTGCCTGATCCACCAGGTGGCATAGGTGCTGAAGCGGTATCCCAACCTGTAGTCGAACTTCTCCACAGCCCTTATGAGCCCTATGTTTCCCTCTTGCACCAGGTCCTGGATGGACAGGCCCCTGCCCTGGTACCTGTTGGCCAGGAAGACCACCAGCCTCAAGTTGGAGGTGATGAGCCGCTGCTTGATCTCTCCGGCCTCCCTCTCCAGGGATGCCCTTTCCTGCAGGGCCTGGGAGCCCTCGGCCTCCAGCTTTTCGAGGAGCTCCCCGCACTGCTCCAGGCGGCGGAAAAGCTCCATGGTCTCCCGGTGCGAAAGAAGAGGCACCCCATTGACTTCCCTCATGTACTGCTGGAGGCTGTAAGCGGATGGAGCCGGTTCCTGTTGCGGGAGGGGAATGGCTCTTTCGGGTGCGGCCGGGTCAGTATCCTCCCAGACCTCCAGGCTCTCGAGTTCCTCCAGGGTTTCTCTAAGAAGATTGCTCTTCATTTCCTTGCCTCCGGGGGCTGCATCTGTTCTTTTCTGCCCCGTTTATTAGACGTCAAGGGAGCCTTGAGGATTCTCTGCTCCCTGGAGGACCTGCCATTGAAAACCAAGTCCACTTCCCAAACCCGGAAGTGCCGCCAGATGTTCCTGCCTGAGGCTTTCCGGTTGGGAAAAGAGTTCAGGGGTGGAAGGTCTTGGATCTAATGCACGCGGCCCCTGGGCAATCCAGGCTAGAAGAACTCTTTCTTAAGGCATTCCAGAAGAAAGGCGGCCCTGTGGAGAAAGGTGTGGCGGGAGAGGACCTCCTTTCTTGCCAAAGAGGCCATTTCGCGAGCCTCTGCGGGGAAACCCAGGCAACGAGCCCTGGCCTCCTCGGCCTCTTCCAAGCTGCTGAAAGAAAAAACCCTCTTGGGGCCCCCCAGGATATGTTCCAGCTCAGGAGACCACTCGGCCAGAACCGGCCTGTTGCACAAAGAGGCGTCGAAAACCCTCTGGGAGAGACCCCCTTGGGACTGGGGCTGGCGCACCTCCAGGACAAAGGAGCTTCTCAGGTACACATCCCTAAGGGGCGGCCCGTACCTCACGGGCCCTAGAAAGGGTGTTTGCTGGAGCAGGTCTGCCCAGCCGGAATCCCCGAAAGCAGCCCCCCGGGCTCCAAGCACTTTTTCCACCACCTCCGCTCGCTTGAGCCTGCCTGCCAGGTGAAGACAGCTTTTCACCCACAGGCGCACAAGGGGATCAGTGTGCACCTGCGCGCCGAGGCCGGCCCACTTTTCAGCCGCCTGTTCCCAGGCCAGTTTCTCCATGGGGAGGTGCATCTGCTCCCTGTGGCGGGTCCAAAGCTGCTGGGCTGCTCTTGAGAGCCCGGGGCATCTCCTGGCAGCCTCTTCCAAGAGCGGGTTGGCATGGGCTGTGGAGCCCACAAAAACCCCTGAGAACAGGACAGGACGCTCCTGGGAGTCTCTGGGATGGAAAACCGCAGGATCTGAGGCCAGGGGCAGGTGCCGCAACTGCAAGGGCCCCTGGCGGGAAAGCTCCAGGGAGATGCTCTTGTCCCAGCAGAAGGCCATGGTCCAGTCAGGATCGCAGGCGCTCGGGAAACCGTAACCCTCTGGGTGGTCCAGGAACCACAGGACCCACGGCACACCCATCCCGGCTTGAACTTCCCTTATGCCTTGGGTCAGGTCCGCACGGGCCCCCATGTCCAGGGCCAGGACTGCCTCGGCCCCTTTCCTGGCGGGCCAGGACACCAGAAAACCAGGATCCCTCCCCAATGCTTGCCGGGAAGGTATTTCCTCCACCAGGGCTCCCAAACACCTCAAGCCCCTGACCAGGGATGAATGGATCCGGGGCAACACCAAGCCCCCAGGTTTCAAGGCCAAGAAGCGGACCCGGGAAAAGCGGGGCACAAGAGCGGTCCTGACTGAGAAAGACAGGGGGCCGGGATCTCAGGCAGCCCCGGCCTCCTGCGCAAAGGCGGGCTCTATCAGCTCTCCTTGGACTGCTGTAGCTTGTCTTTGATCTCGTCGATTCCAATATAGATGGCCAGGGCCCCCCCCAAGACCAATACCAGGGGAACCGCACCGGCCAAGAGTTGAACAAAGTAGCTCCACCAAACAACCAACAAGACCACCCCCAGGATGGTTGCCACTATACCGCCCACCAATGCCGCCATTTCTCATCCTCCTTTCCTGCTCACCGAGTGTTTGATGCCTCCCGGACAAAAGACCAATTAGGGCTATTCTAACCAGGACCGAACAAATTGCAAGATCAGAAAATGGGGCAAGAGGGAATTCTTCTGGGTTCCCGGCCAAGGCCTGCGCCCCAGGAAACGGGGCATAGAGCCTGCGGCCCGCGGATACTTCAAGAATGCCCCTTCCAGGTGTGCTTGCCTTGCCGAGCAAGACCGTCAACAGAAAGGGTTTCATGGACGTGGCCAGGCAGGCCCCAGATCCAAGCCTCCCATGGGGTGTGTTCGGGGACTATGAATAACCCCTTGTTTTGAAGGGTTTGGATATTGACTTTTGGACAAAGTTGAAGTACTTGGCAAGAACTGATTGATTGAATAAGATGTTTCCACATGGTGTCATGAGGGCTGGAAGGAGAAGAGGCTTGCGGGTTGGATTGGGGAGAACAGGGCTTGTGAAGGCCTTTTTTTGCTGGGTACTGCTTTTGGCCCTGCCTGCCTTGGCTGCGGGAGAGGCAAGGGTGCTGGGGCTTAGGAGCTGGTCCTCGCCGGCTTGCACCAGGCTGGTGGTGGACCTTTCAGAAGAGGTGAGTCTCAGGGAATCCATTGCAGGCCAAGGGGCCGAGCTGGTTGTGGAATTCAAGGCGGTCCTGGCACCCGCAAGGCCTATCCAACAAGTTCAGGACAGCCTGGTGGGAGGGGTGCTTCTGAGCAGTACCAGGGAGGGCACGGTGAGGCTCAAGGTGAGCAAGAGATCCCCTGGTTTTCACCACACGGTTTTCCTCCTCCCAAAGGTGGACGGACGCCCCGTGCGGCTGGTAGTGGACATAGAGAACCCGGCTGCCGGCCGCAGACTTCAGGAGCAGAGAAGAGCAGTTCAGGCCGAAAAGGGCGGCAAGGCCAAGGTGGTGGTAGTAGATGCCGGGCACGGGGGCGAGGATCCGGGGGCAGTGGGGTTTCGGGGCACGTACGAAAAGCAGGTGGTCCTGGGCATTGCCAGGGCCTTGCAGGAGCGGCTCAACCAATCCGGCGGGGTCAGGGCCTTTCTCACCAGGACGGGGGACTATTTCCTGGGCTTGCGCCAGAGAGTGGAGATGGCCAAAGAGTATGGGGCTGACCTTTTCATAAGCATACACGCTGACTCCTCCCCCAACCGCTCCACCAGGGGAGCCTCGGCCTACTGCCTTTCCCTCACCGGAGCCACGGATGAGGCTGCCCGCATCCTGGCCGAGAAGGAGAACTCCTCGGATCTGATCGGTGGGGTGAGACTGAGTGCGGATCACGACCTGAACACCATCCTGGTGGACATGGTGCAGACCCAGACCATCAACGAGAGCATGAGGCTGGCAGGGATGCTCCTGGGTTTTCTCCAGCCTGTGCAGGAGATCAAGTTCTCCAGCCCCAGGCAGGCGGGCTTCAGGGTCCTGAAAGCTCCTGATGTGCCTTCAGTCCTGGTGGAGGTGGGCTTTTTGAGCAATCCTGAGGAGGAGGCCAGGCTCAAGGAGCCCTCCTTCCAGGCTCGCCTGGCCCAGGCCTTGTCAGAGGCTGTCTGCAGGTTTCTGGGCAAAGAGCCTGCCTTGCCCATCTTGGCCAGAGAGGAGGCGCAAAGCAAGGCCAAGTCCAAACCCACAAAGGAGCACAAGGAATCCAGCCCCAGGAAGGAGCACGTGGTGCAGCCGGGCCAGACCCTTTCGGCCATTGCAAGCATGTACAAGACCAGCGTCACAGAGCTGAAATCCCTGAATCACATCCAGGAGCCCTCCCTGATCCGACCCGGTCAGAGGATAGCCATTCCATGAATTCCTGTTTCTCTGGGTCTTTCACCAGGGCCTCAGGATCCTCACCCTTTCCCTGGAATCCAGCCGGTTGAGGCCTGCGCTACGGGCCGCCTCCACAGCTTCCCTGTATTCCTGTGCCGAGATCCTTCTTGAGATATCAGGGTGGGAGTGAGCCTCTCCGCAAGGCCGCCATTGGTCCATTATGTTGATGTAGGTGTTCCTTGAGATCTCCCCGGCCAGAAATTCCATCACTTCTCTTGTCTGGGACAAGCCGTGGGGCATGACCAGGTGCCTGACCAGCAATCCTCTTACTGCTATGCCCCTGGCATCCAGCTCCAGGTCCCCTACCTGGCGGTGCATCTCCTTCACGGCCGCCTTCACCACCTGGGGGTAGTCGGGAGCCCGGCAGAACCTATCTGCCACCAATGGATCCAGGAACTTGATGTCCGGCATGTAGATGTCCACCACACCTTCCAGGAGTTCCAAGGTCTCAACCAGGTCATAACCCCCGGTGTTGTATACCAGGGGTACCCTCAGGCCCAGCTCTACAGCAATGGGAAGGGCCTGGAGTATCTGGGCAGCCACGTGGGAAGGGGTCACGAAGTTGATGTTGTGGCAACCCCAGTTCTGGAGCTGCACCATCATGCGGGCCAGCACCTGGGGGCTCACCTCCTCGCCCAGGCCCTGGTGGCTGATCTCGTAGTTTTGGCAAAAGGTGCAAAGAAGGTTGCAGTGGGTGAAAAAAATTGTACCTGAGCCCCCCTGCCCCACCAAAGGAGCCTCCTCCCCGAAGTGGGCATTGTAGCTGGACACAAGGGCCCTTTCCCCTGTACGGCAAAAGCCTCTCTGGCCGGCAATCCTGTCCACCTTGCACCTGCGGGGGCACATCTCGCAGGAGCCAAGAATTTCCATGGCCTTGCCGGCCCTCTCCCTGAGAACCCCCTGTGAGTGCAACCTAAGGTACCCAGGCTCCATTTTGCCTCCACCTCAAGCCTGCATCCTGAACCAAGACCTGCCCCCAGGCAAGCCAAGACCCCAAATATGCCTTAAGATATCCCCACCGGAAAGCCATTATCAAGGAAAACCTTGGCCTGGACTCTCCACCGGGGTGATGAATCCCGGCCAAGAAGATCAGGCTGCTTCCGGGCCCGCGACTCCGGCATCCTGCCCGGCTCTGCAGAACCATGGGGAAGCCGGTCACTTGCCGTGTCGTTGACCTGGGCCTGGACCTGGGGTGCGGTTTCCTGTAACATCGGCCTGAAATTGGAAAGCGCCGAAGAAACACACCTGAAAGGAGGACGAGGGCTTTGTTGGATGCACATCAGAGTTCCTGGAATGAGAAAGTGGCTCGTAAGATCATCTCTGAGCTGGAGAAGCGCAGAATGGAGGGCAGCTACGCTCCCAGTGCCGCCCAGGCCCGCCAGGAGATCCTGGGCATGATTCCCCAGGGCTCCTCGGTGTACAGATGCGGGTCCATGACCCTGGTTTCCATGGGGCTCTGGGAGGAGGTGGCCAGGATCCCAGGGGTGAAACTCATAGACCCCTTTGAGCCGGGCCTGTCTCCCCAGGATTCCCTGGAGAGAAGGAGGCAGGGGCTCCTGGCCGACATCATGATCACAAGTACCAATGCCGTCACCCTGGACGGGAAGCTGGTCAACCTGGACGGGATGGGCAACAGGGTGGCAGCCATGACCTTCGGGCCCAAGAAGGTGATCCTGGCCGTGGGCATGAACAAGGTGGTGGCAAATGTGGAAGAGGCCATGGCTCGGGTGAAGCACTACTCGGCCCCGGTAAACTCCATCAGGCTGGGTTTCAAGAACCCCTGCGTGGAAACGGGGCTGTGCGCGGACTGCCGCTCACCCCAGAGGATCTGCAATACCTGGAGCGTGATCCAGGGCCACATGATCCAGGGTCGCATCCACGTGAAACTCATAGGGGAGCACCTGGGCTACTAGGCCAGGTAACCCGCCC
>JBBIOJ010000013.1:21049-96247 GCA_037443445.1 Desulfarculaceae bacterium
ATCCACGTGAAACTCATAGGGGAGCACCTGGGCTACTAGGCCAGGTAACCCGCCCCTAGGACGTTAACATGTTGATATTACAAGGGTTACCGTAGGGGAGGGGTTTATCCCCTCCCGATGGGGTTTGGGATTTTCCGGGCGGATATGAAATCCGCCCCTACGAGACCTGTGGACATCCAAACTCGAACAACCCGTGCAACCCCGCCCCTGGGAAACCTGTGGACACCCGGATTTTAGTCCCCACAGGCCACAGCAGCCCTGAGGGCGTCCTCTGAGGAGCCCATGGCATTTTCGGCTTCGATGCGCACCTCATCCAGGCTTTGGGCCTGGAGGGCCTTGCGGGCATACTTGAGGGTCTCTTCAGAGTAGGCCTCGGCATCCGGGCAGCCGCACCTGGAGGCTGCCTTGAGGCTGTCTTGCGCTGCCTTGAGGAGATTCTCAGAGTAAAGATTGGCCTCGGCCATGGAGTCCACATTGTAGAGCCTCTTGGCGTGGCCCAGGGCATTGGCCGCGAACTCCTCAGCCCTGCGGCAATCCTCTTGGGAAAACCCGCTTTGGCTGAAAGCCAGAGAGAAAATGAGCCCCACCCAGAAAACCCGCCTTAGTGCCGGCTTCATCGGTTGCCTCCAAAATCCTGATTGCCTCGGATGGATTTGTTCATCAAGGTCCACATCCGGACTCAAGACCCCCATCCATGTCCCAAGATAGGGTTACCCAAAACCGCTTCCTCCGCAAGACGGGAAAACCATTTTCCTGTGGAGCAGGGCGGTTTGGCCCTGGATCACAAAGTGCCCTTTGAGAGCCCGGTGTGTGGGAGCCGGCCCTTGCAGAGGCCTCGGGAAGAAACCCAAGCCTCTTCCAAGACCTCCCAGGCTTGTATCAGGAGCCAGCCCCACGAGCCTTGAGCACCAACCACCAGCTCACTTTCCATTCTTGCAAAGTCAGCCAATAGCGATGAGGGGCAGAGAGCCCCTACCTGTCAAAATCAAACATGCTGCTGGATCCATGCCCAGAGATCTTCCAATACCTGCTCCCTGTGGATGTCATTGTGGAGTTCATGGTAGCCGTTTCGGTAAATCCGCAGTTCCTTGTCCCGCAGGAGGACCCTCCCATAAAAGGTGCGTGTGGCCTCGGGGGAAACCAACTTGTCGGCCCCTCCCTGCAGCAGGAGCACGGGGAAGGGAAACTCCCTGGCGTGGGCCATTGTCCAGTCTCGGGCTGCTTGCATTTCTGCCCCGAATCTGGCCGAGGCCCGAGCGTGCACCAGGGGGTCTTCCTTGTAGCCCTTGACCACTTCCGGGTCCCTGGAGAGCTTGGAGGCGTCCAGGGGGACCTGGAAAGACAGACCCGGCCAGATTCTGGACAGGACGCTTGCGGCCGTCAGCATCCACGCAGGCACGGGAGGCCTTCCCAGGGCCGGGGCAGAGGCTATTATGCCCCTCAGGCCCGGCAGGCCCCTCAGGGCGCACTCCATCACTATGAGACCCCCCAGGCTATGCCCCATCAGGTAGAGAGGGGCCGGGGCCTCCATGGCTTCCACCATTCTTAAGAAGCGCCTGAGGTCCTCCCTCAGCTGTGCCCAGGAGCTTATATGACCCCTGGGACCAGGGGAATGACCGTGCCCCCTGAGGTCGAAACCGTAAATGCAGCAGCCCTCTGAGAGAAGCTTTTCCACCAAATACCCGTACCGGCCGCTGTGCTCCCCGAAGCCGTGCACTATGACCAAAGTGGCCAGGCCCTCCCCCCCGGCTCTCCACCTCTGGTAAAAGAGCTCCAGGTCTCCTGACCCTGTAAAGGAACCTGTTTGGTGGCTCATGGATCCCCCTCCCTCACCCAATAGCCTTTGCTATATGTCCGAGAAAAGAAGCCTTGCGAGAACTGGTTCTGCTCACGGGTCCCACCCCCTGGGCGTGACTCTGCGGGAAAGAGCCCCTTGCAAGAGCTTCCTTCTTTGACGTGCCTTCCTGGCCAGCAGGAAGTAAACCAGACTGTTCAAGGCCAGAAGCCCTCCTGCCAGGCTAAGCTGGAGATCTCTGCTCAGCGCCTCAGGATAAAGAACAGGGACAATGTGTTGCTCCAGGAAACCCCCTTGGTAACCCCGGGCTCCGGCCAGAGACCTAAGCTTGTTCTCCAAGGGCGTAAGGGGGCATATCCAACCCATGCACTCCACCGCAACTGCCCAGAGCACAGCGGGCAGATGCACCAAGGCCACCTTGCCCCAGCGAAGCGCCAAAAGACCCCCGGCCGCCACGAAGACCACAAAAAGGGCATGAAAAACAACAACGAGCTCTGCCAGCACGCCCCATCCCATGTCCTGAAAAGTCCATTGGAATTTGCCGCGATCCCCAAACCAGCAACACTCAGAAATCTCTCCCAGGGCAAGTTCTCATCCCTTGGACCGGATGTCAAGAAGTCCAGTGCCCCTTGTCTCCAGAGCGCTCCTGAACCCTTTCCAGGTCCCGGCAGATCGCAGGTTCGAGTCCCCAACAGGCCCCATAGCTCACCATGGGCAATAAGAGCCGCCCCCTCCCTAAAACCATGGGAAGTCCCATTGACGCCTTGCTGGTCCTCCCGTTACACTCGGGCGTGGAATTAGATCCCTCGGGCTGCATCAAGAGCTTCAAGAGAATGACATTGGCCGGCAAGGAGCCTCAGTTGAAACAGGGGATGTGGGTCCAGGAAATAGCTCCGGGAAAGCGGGTCAGCGGGCTTTATCTGGCCAAGGAGAAGAAAGCCCTGAGGGGAAAGACCGGGAAGGGCTACCTGCTGGTCAGATTGGCCGACAAGACCGGGGAGGTGGAGGCCAGGGTCTGGGATCGGGTGGAGGAGCTGGGGGGGCGGTTCCAGGCAGGAGATCTGGTGCGGGTCTCAGGGGATGCCTCCATTTACCAGGGGGTATTGCAGGTGAGGATACAGGACCTGGAAACCCACTCGAGCCTGGAGCCTCAGCACCTGGAGGAGTTCGTGCCCGGGTACAGGGCTCAGATGGCCCTTTCCCAGCAAAGGCTCTCAGAGCTGGAAGAAATCCTGGAGAAAATTGAGGCAGGAGCCCTCAGGGAACTGGCCCTGGATTTCCTCAGAGACCCTCAGCTAAGGGAGGGCTGGCTACTGGCCCCTGCTGCCAAAAGACTTCACCATGCCAGGCTGGGGGGACTTCTGGAACACACCCTGTCGGTTTGCCGGATGACCTGCCTGGTTCTGAACCATTACCCCCTGCTCAGAAAGGACTTGCTCCTTGTGGCCGGCGTCTTGCACGACGTGGGGAAGATAAAGGAGCTAAAGGAGCCATGGAGGCCTGACTACACCACCGAGGGAAGGCTCCTGGGGCATGTTGTGATAGGGCTCAGGATGCTGGATGAGCGCCTGGGCAGGCATCCTGAGATCTCCCAAGAAGAGGCCATGCTGCTCAGGCACATGATAGCCAGCCATCATGGCCAGCTGGAGTTCGGCTCCCCCAAGAGGCCCAAGACCTTGGAAGCCCTAGTGCTGTACATGCTGGACGACCTGGATGCCAAGGTGGATGCTTTCCAACATCACTTGTGGGAAGATCCGGGGGAAGGGGATGGATGGACTTCCTACCACTCCATGTTCGAGAGGTACCTCTACCGGGGGCTGTTGCAAGGCATGGATGAGAACAAGAAGGAGCCGCAGGGGGAAAACCTCCTGTAACCGGTACCGCTGCCCAAAGCTCTGGAGAATTGGGCTTGAGCCCCAGGTGGTTCAGACTGTTTCCGTCCAAGGCTCTTTCACCCCATAAGAATGCAAGAATTGCTTTCTATGATCCGGCTCGGCCATGCCCCTGGGATGAGCCCGGGCCAGCTTCCAGGCCGCCCCAGGTAGGGGACTCCAGCCTGCACACTCCTGGGCCAGAGCCTGTTTCCCGGGCCGGGGAAAGCCAATGGCCTGCCCGAGGCCCCTTTGGCAGACAGGAGTAAGCCTTGGGGGAGGGCTTGAGGGAATGAAAAAAGGGCTGATCCTCAAGAACATCCATCCCTGGGAGGTGAGCCCCAAGGAGGCCATCCAGATCCAGGAAAGCCTGCGGGAGCAGGTCCTGCTGCGGGGTGGTGTGCGCGGCCTCAGATGGGTTGCAGCCTGCGACGTGGCTTACCACCCCTCCAGGCCTGAGTTGGTGGGTGGGGTGGTGGTGTGGGATGTCTTGGAGAGGGTCACAACAGAGGCACATCTGGTGAGGGGCCAGGTGAGGTTTCCTTATGTCCCGGGGCTTCTCTCCTTCCGGGAAGTCCCGGTGCTTCTCCAGGCAATCTCAAGAGTCAAGGGAAGGGTTCAGGTTGTCTTGGTGGACGGCCACGGGGCAGCCCATCCCAGGGGTATGGGCATGGCAAGCCACCTGGGCCTGCACCTGGAGGTGCCCACCGTGGGCTGTGCCAAGAACTCCCTGGTGGGAGAGTGGGAACTGCCCGGCCCCACAAAGGGTGAGCGCTCTTGGATCCTTCTAAACGGGGTCAGGGTGGGAGCTGTGTTACGCAGCAGGGATAGGGTCAGGCCCGTGTTTGTGTCCCCAGGACATCGCATAGGGGTGGAGGGCGCCTTGAAGGTGGTGCTTTGCTGCTTGGGTGGGAGGAGAATACCCGAGCCCCTCAGGGAGGCCCACCTCCTTGTCGAAAAAGCCAAGAGACTCTCAGAGGGCTTCCTGGAACCCGAGATGCTCCAAGCCTTCGGCTCTGAGCTTCCCCCTGTCATTGATAAGCCTGCCGGTGCGGGTGAATAATAATATAAAAAAGAGGAGTGCAAGGCATGAACAAGAAATGGCCCAGGGCAGTAGGGATGGCTTTGATTGGGTTACTGCTGGGTTCCCTTCTGGGGTGTGCCCAGTGGCAGGGGGCGCATGAAGAGGCCAGGGAGACAGCCAAGAGGTGCAGCATGCAGCCCACTGCTCCAGGCTGTGCCGAGGCAGGATGGGGCAGGCCGGGCATGGGCCCTTAGTCATTGGAAGGACCGGAGAGTCTCGTTGACAACCGGCTCCAGGGTTTCCTAATATACCCCCGCTTTGTTTTTCTTCCTTCTTTGGAAGGAGTCATTCATCTCCTAAGGATGTGCAGTTGTACCTCCAGCCTCAGCCAGAGCCCCTGGACCGTGCCTGGGATGATGAGCATGTGATCCCGGCGGAGCTGGGCCCGGACACCGACTTCCTGTTCCAGCGCATGACCAGGGACACCCTGGAGGCTGTGGGGGCAAGGCCCAAGGCCAGGGTGCTGGACGTGGGTTGCGGCAGGGGGCTTGACCTTGCTTCCCAGGCGGAGAAGGGCCCGATTCTCATAGGCTGCGACCCCTCTGAGATCATGGTCAGAAGGGCGAGGGACACCCTCGAGAAAAAAGGCCTTCAGCCCCTGGTGGTTTGTTGCAGCGCCGAGAACCTCCCCTTTGCCTCCAACAGCCTGGACCGGGTGTACTGCAAGGGGGCCATAGACCATTTTTATGACCCGGTCAAAGCCCTCAGGGAAATGGCAAGGGGGCTCAAGCCAGGGGGAAGGCTGGTCATATCCGTGGCCAATTTCGAAAGCCTTGGCTGCCGCCTGGGCCGTTTGTACAACAGGCTCCACAGGATCTTCACAGGCAAGGAGCTTCCCAAGCCGCATTTCTGGGAGATACCTCAAGACCATGTTTACCGCTTTCACCGGGATTTGCTCTTGGAGTTCATGCCCCCGGGTCTGAGGCTTGTGGATCTGCATGGCATTTCACTTTTTTGGGGGGTTCCGGGTTGGGGGGCTCTTCTAAAGAGAACTCCAAGAGGTGCAAGGAGGATTCTGCTCCATGTGCTGGACCGTCTGGGAAGGGTTTTCCCTTCCCTGGCAGACGTGATAGTCCTGAGGGCAGGAAAGCCAGGGGGAGAAGACAACATCGGCACCAATAAAGAGTTGATGGATAGGTCAAGAGGGGTTGAAATGAACGCTAGCTCGAGAATCCAGGGACTCCTGATCTGCGTGGGCACGATCCTGGCGGCGGTGGTTTTCCTCATAGGGCTTTTCTTGAAGAGTTACTGGGCCCTGGCCATACCCGTGGCCATAGGTTTCCTGTGGCTGCTGGGCCTTGCCTTCTGGATAGGCTGGACCCTTCTGACCATTCGGGTGGAACCTCCCAGGGAGTGAAATGGCTCGGGGATGTTTCCGCCAGAGTCCCAAGACAGGGGAGAACACCCTTTCCCAGGCCCGGAAAAAGGCCCTGCAAGTGCGCTTTGGGATTCCCCTGAAAGCAAAGAGGAAAGAACTGGACGGTTTGCGGGAGTGCCCGATCCCGGGAGAGATCTCCGGTGCTCCTGAAGGGTGCAGCTGAAGAGCCATGCGAGTCTGCTTGATCTGCTACCGGGGTAATCCCTACTGCGGCGGCCAGGGCATATACCTCTACCACCTGAGCAAAGCCCTGGCGGGCCTGGGTCACGAAGTCACCATCCTGGTAGGGCCACCTTACCCTGAGCCGACTCCCTGGGCCAGGACCGAGAGGATCCCCAACGGGCAGTACTGGGGCAAGAGGAAGGAGCTCTGGAAGGATGGAAATTTTCAAAGTATTTTCAAGCCATTGGATTTTTTCGAGTTTGCCAGCTCCCGATTGGGCTATTTCCCGGAACCTCTGGCCTTCAGTGTGAGGGCCTTCAAGAGATTCAGGTCTCTGCACAGGGGAAGGCCCTTTGAGATAATTCACGATGTGGAGACCCTGGGTTATGGCCTTCTCATGGCCAGGCCACACGGGGTGGCAGCCGTGGCCACTGTGCACCATCCTTTAAGTCTGGACATGGCAGCCCACCTGGCCAAGGCCGCCTCCTGGAAGGAAAGGTATTACAACGTGGTTTTCTTCCCTCTGGTGATGCAGGCTCTGGTGGCAAGAAGAATCGATGCCCTGATAACAGCCTCTGAGGCGGGCAGGAGGGAGATTCTGCGCAGCTTCCGGCTGGACCCGGCCCGGGTGCATCTGGTCCACACAGGGGTGGATCTGGAGACCTTCTCCCCGGACCCCAAGGTGCCAAGAGAAGCTTTGAAGATCCTCTTCGTGGGCAATGCCCAGGATCCCAGGAAGGGCATAAAGGTGTTGCTTGAGGCCATGCGGCTTCTGCCCCCATCGGTGAAGTTGGACATAGTGGACCAGGGGGAGCCAGAGAAGAACTACGCCCCGCAGCTGGTACGGTCTTTAGGGCTGGGGGAAAGGGTGAAATTTACAGGGCGTCTTTCCCTGGAGGAGCTGGTGTCTCTTTACAGGAGAGCTTCGGTTTTGGTCTTGCCTTCCAGGTTTGAGGGATTCGGGCTCCCGGTGGTGGAAGCCCTGGGTTGCGCCACCCCGGTGGTGGTCACAGAGGCAGGTTCCCTGCCCGAGGTGGTGGGCCGAGATCAAGGGGCACTCACAGTGCCTCCAGAAGATCCGGGGGCCTTGGCCACGGCCATTCACAAGCTGCTTTCCAATCCGGCCATGGCCCTGGAGATGGGGAAGCTGGGAAGGAAAAGGATGGAAGAACTCTTCAGCTGGGAAGGCACGGCCCAAAAGACCGTGGAGGTATATCATCGCGCCAGGGAAAGGGCAGGGCTGGGATTTGCCAGGCCGAATCCCAAGCTTTCCCTGGGGCAGAGAAGCCCGAGTTGAGAAGCCTCTGAGGGGCAAGGGGCATGGAAACCCCCGGCTTGGGGCTCTGGGTGGGGCTCCAGGAAGCGGAAGCCACAAAAAAAGGGGCCACCGTGAAGCAGGCTGCGAGAAAAAGCGACAAGGCTTTGAGAATCTGCCTTCTTACGTACCGGGGGAATCCCTTTTGCGGTGGCCAAGGGGTCTATGTCCAGTACCTGGCCCATGAGCTGGCCCAGATGGGCCACCAGGTGCACGTGGTCTCGGGCCCACCGTACCCTTGGATAGGGGACGGGGTGAGACTTCACAAGGTGGAAAGCCGAATCTTCTTCGGGTACCCCAGCTCCCAGATCCTCTCTCAAGTCCCTCTCAAGCAAATTCTAAGGCCTTTGGACCTCTACGAGTTTTCCTCCTCCCGCATGGGGGTTTTCCCTGAGATCCGGGCCTTTAGCTTCAGGGCCTATGCAAAGCTAAGAGAGCTACTTAGGCAGGAGCCCCTGGATGTGATTCACGACAATCAGTGCCTGGGATACGGCTTCTTGCTCATGAAGGCCTTTGGCATACCACTTTTGGCCACCATCCACCACCCCCTCAGCATAGACCGCAGGACCTGGTTCGAGACCCCAGGGGGGCTGCGCCAGAGAATCCGGATGTTGCTCTACTACCCCCTGGTGATGCAGAAGCTTGTGGCCCGCACCATGGACTGGATAGTGACGGTTTCCAGGGATGCCTCGGTACAGATTCAGAGGGACTTTGGAATTCCAGCCAATAAGATCAGGGTCGTGTACAACGGGCTGGATGCAGAGATCTTCAAACCCGTTCCCCTTCAGCAAAGGGTGCCCAAGAGAATCATCTTCGTTGGGAACGTGGCTGATCGCAAGAAAGGGGTTCTGTACCTCCTTCAGGCCATGTCCCAGGTGGACCCCTCGGCCCACCTGGTCATAGTGGATGGGGGCACCCCTACCCGGGTCTCAACATGGGACCTTGTGAAAGCCCTGGGGCTGGAGCACAGGGTCAGGGTGACAGGCAAGATAGACACGGAGGAACTTGTACGGCTCTATTCCTCGGCTCAGCTGGCAGTGGTGCCATCCCTTTACGAGGGGTTCGGCTTTCCGGCTGCCGAGGCCATGGCCTGCGAGCTGCCGGTGGTGGCCACAAGAGCCGGGGCCCTTCCGGAAGTGGTGGGCACAGACGGATCCTGCGGGATCCTGGTGCCTGCCAGGGATCCAGGGGCACTTGCAGATTCCATCAACTCGCTGCTTTCCCAGCCAGGGAAGTGCGTGGAGATGGGAAAGGCGGCCCGTCAGCGGGTGCTGGCCTGCTTCACCTGGAGAAGAGCTGCAAAGCAGCTGGTGGACCTGTACTTGGAGAGCAAGGGTGCTTACCATAAGCCTCAGAACATTTTCCCCTAGGGAGGGTGAGTGGATCCTGGATGCGGGCTGCGGGGAGGGCCGCCACAGCTTTGCGCTTCATCGCATGAAGTGCAAGGTGTTCGCTCTGGACAGGGACCTTACCTCCCTGCGCAAGGCCCAGTACGTGCTGAGGGAGATGGACAAACAGGGGGAGGGCAGGGGGGAGTACCTGCTTCTCAAGGGGGACAACCTTTCCCTGCCCTTTGCAGAGAAAACCTTTCACAGGATAATCTGTGCGGAAGTCTTGGAGCACATTCCCGACGACAGGGGGGCGGTCCTGGAGCTGGTGCGGGTGCTGAAGCCCGGCGGGCTCATGGCTGTGACTGTCCCCACCAGGTTCACCGAGGTGGTGTACGGGAAGCTCTCCGGGGAGTATTTCAGGACTCCGGGCGGCCACATAAGGATCTATGACCCCAGAGAGCTCTCAAGACTGCTCACGGGCTGTGGACTCAGAATCAGATCCGTGGGCTTCGCCCACTCCTTCCACAGCCTCTACTGGGTCTTGAGGTGCCTGTGCGGGCTTCACAACGGGGAGGCCAGGATCCCCAAGCTCTACCACCGGTTTCTCCACCAGGTGGTCCTGCACCCAAGGCTTAGCCGATTCGAACACTCCTGCAATTACCTTTTCCCCAAGAGCATGGTGTTTTACGCCGAGAGAACCCTCGGGCAGATCCTTAGGGAACAGGGTTCAGGCCACTGAAGATCAGCTTTCCTCCAATCCGGCCAGTCTCCTCAGCCTTCGGGGCACCTCCCAGGCCTTCAGCCACACGATGGTGGACTCAGGGACCAGATGCTCCCAGGGCTCGCCCCTGAGCATCCTTTCCCTCACCTCCTTGCCGCTTATGCCCTTCTGGTTGGCAGGGCGCTCCCAGAGCACCTCTGTGCGAAGTCCCATGGAACTAAGCAGGTTGAGCTTGCGTCTGCCCCATGAATCGTAAATGGTCAGGTAGAAGATTGCATCCATGGGCACATAATGGGGAAGTAGCTCCGGCAGGTTTATGGGAAAAGGCACTATGGAGAACTCCGAAAGGGGGACCCCTTCTGCCACCAGGGCTTGCCTGAGGAGCCAGGCTCTCTCGAAATAGGTGAGGGGATTTGCCAGGGGATGGCTGCGCCCGGGATCCGATGGATCCTCCCTGGTCATGGTGGGGTCTGGGTTGGCTATGCCGATGACCATGTTCTGGCAGCGGGCCTTGCCAGCCTTGAGATAGCGCAAATGGTCCAGATGGAGGACCTGGAACCTGCCGTGGATCACTCCCATGGGGTGAAGCATGTGCTGAGCTCCTGGGGAAGCCCTAAAATTCAGTGGCGCCTCCTGCTCCTCAACAGACCGAGGAGGACCGCCCCCTGGGTGTGCAAGGCCAGGTAGAGCAAGGCCAAGGCCGGGCCCTCAGAGAAAAAGGGGCTCGCGAGCCCTCCCAAAGCAATGGCACTGAAACGGGTGCCTTTGCTTGCGAGGGTGGGTGGCCCCAGCTCCAGGCCAAGCTCTTGTGCCCTGGCCTTGCTGTAACTTACCAAGCCGCTTCCGGTCAGGGCCAAGGCTGACACAAAGAGGATGGCCCAATCCGGCAGGCCCTGCAGGCTCCTCCAAACTCCTATGGAAAGCCCAATGACCACCGCTCCATCCGAGTACCTGTCCAGGACCGAGTCCAGGAAGGCCCCCCATGGGCTCTCCTGTCCCCTGAGCCTGGCCAGCTGTCCATCCACCCCGTCTAGAACCTGAGAGGCCAGTACGGCCACTGCGGCTCCAAAGGGCATGCACATTGCAAAGGCCACCCCTCCCAGGATTCCCAGCCCGGTAGCGGCCATTGTCACTGCCCCTGGTCTCAGAAAGCCCAAATTGGCCACCCTGGGGGTGATCCGGGCCGAGAGCTGCTCCTTCATCCATTTGAGGAGAAAGCGGTCCGTGGGCTTGGTCACCCATGGAGGCCTGGTCCCGCTCACCCCTGGGAGTCCCCCCGGATTTTCTCAATGATCTCCTCCACCTCTCGGGCCCCTTTCTCATAAAAGCCTGTCTCCTCCGGAGCCAGGTGCTGCAGGAGCCGCAGGAACTCCCCGGCGTGGACCCTTTCCTCGTCGGCTATGTCCCTCAGAACCGCTATGGCCAGGGGATCCTCTATGGACTCTGCAAGCTGGATGTAAAGCTGCACGGCCTCGTACTCGGCTGCCACCATGAAGCGTATGGCCCTTACCAGCTCCTCCCTGGTCAACTTCCTGTCATTGGCCAATCCAGAAAAAGCAGAACCGAACTCAGGCATAATACACACCTCCTTCTGCTCAAAAATTGCCCAGGATCTCCTTGACCTTTCTGGCCAGCAGATCGGGCTGGAAAGGCTTGGACAGGAACTGGGCCCCATCTTCCAGGGAGCCCAGCCCCTCTACCGCCTCCTCGCTGTACCCGGACATGTAAAGCACCCTTGTGCCGGGCCTCCTGGCCTTGACTCTCCTGCTCAACTCCTGCCCCCCCATACCGGGCATCACCACGTCGGTGACCAGAAGGTGTATGGGGCCCTGGTGAGTCTCCTCTATCTGGGAAGCCTTGAGCCCGTCTTCGGCTTCCAGAACCGTATAGCCTCTAGCCCTCAGCACCGAGCAGACGAGTTTTCTCACCATCTCCTCGTCCTCTGCCACCAAGACGGTCTGGGAGCCGGACCAGGTTCCCACCAGGGAGCCCCCCCCTGTTGTGCCCAGAAGCTCAGCCCCCTCAGCAGCCGGAAAATACAGGGTGAAGGTGGCCCCTTGCCCCGGGGAGCTTTCCACCTCTATCCAACCCTCGCTTTGTGTGACTATACCGTACACAGTGGCCAGCCCGAGCCCCGTGCCCTTCTCCTTGGTGGTGAAGAAGGGCTCGAAGATCTTCTGCCTTGTCTCCTGGTCCATCCCGACCCCGGTGTCGGAAAACCTTAGGGTGACGTACGGCCCCGGGGGCAGGCCCCAGCCCCGGGAGTTCAGAAAATCGCTGTCCAGAAGCCTGTTGGTGGTCTCTATACGCACAGTGCCCCCTTTGGGCATGGCATCCCTGGCATTCACCGCCAGGTTCAACAGCACCTGTTCTATCTGGGCCTGATCCAGCCTCACAGGCCAAAGGTCCGGATCCCTGAGGCTGAGTATCTCCACATCCTCCCCTATGAGTCGGGAGAGCATTTGCTCCATGTCTGCCACCACTGAGTTGAGGTCCAGGAGCTTGGGCTGGAGGACCTGCCTTCTGCTGAAGGCCAGGAGCTGCCTGGTAAGGGAGGCTGCACGCTTGGCTGCCTGCCTTATCTCTTCCAGGGCTTGCCTGGCCGGATCCTTCTTGGACATCTCCATGAGGAGCAGGTCTGTCTGGCCCAGGATCACGGTAAGCAGGTTGTTGAAATCGTGTGCAACCCCGCCCGCCAGCCTCCCCACTGCCTCCATCTTCTGGGACAAGGCCAGCTGCCTTTCCAGCCCTTTCCTCTCTGTTATGTCCCTGCAGACGGCCAAGGAGCACTTCTCCCCGGAGACTTCCAGGATCTGCACTGACAGGGAAAAGGTGCGAACCTCTCCGGACTTCATTCTGAGGTCCGCCTCGAAGTCCCTTAAACTGCCTTTTTCCTGGAGCATCCCCATGGCCTCTTGGCGCTTTTGCGGCTCGACCCAGATGCCCAGCTCCAGGGCTGTCCTGCCTATCACCTCCTCCCTCTTGTAGCCCGTCCTGTTCTCAAAGGCCTCGTTCACTTCCAGGTATTTTCCGTCCGATAGCCTGGATATGCTTATCCAGTCCGGGCTGGCTGTGAAAGCCCTGGAGAGGAGCTCCTTGGAGTCCCTAAGGGCCTCCTGCGCAAGCCTGGCCTGGGTGGTGTCCTCCACGAACTCCAGGACCCCGCAGAGCTCCCCGCTTCCCACATCCCTCAGGGGGGTGCTGTAAAGATTCAGCCAGCCTGTTTGGGATCCGGCCTTGTCCCTCAGGGGCACAACGGCCTGGCTGGCTTGGCCCGTCTCCAGTGTCTCCTTGACCGGACAGACCCCGCAGGGCTCCGAGGCACCGTGGTAGGCCTCAAAGCACCTCTTGCCCAAAAGGGGCATGGAGTGGGCGTACCAGCGTTCGATGGTGGGATTCACAAGGAGTATCCTCATGTCACGGTCCAGAACACTTATCCCGTGAGGGATGCCCGAAAGGAGGCTTTCCAGGAGCTTTTCTGTCTCCTGAAGCCTCTCTTGCCTGAGGCGCTCCTGGGTGATGTCCAAGAGCCAACAAAGCACCCCTTTCCCCCCATCCAGCAAGGCCGGTGAGAAGCGGACCCATTTCAATTCCCCCCCGGGCCCCAGGAACCTTATCTCGCAGGCCCCGGGGTTCCCCGAGGCCAGGGCTCTGTGTTGCCGCACCACAAGATCCCGATCCTCGGGACTCACCAGCTCCAGCAACCTGGCCCCTTGTAGCTTCTCCGGGCCCAGGCCCAGAAGCTCTTGGGCCGCCCCATTGGACTCCTGGATGAGGCCTCTTTTGTGCACCAGCAAGGGATGCGGGAGGGCTTGGATCAGGTTTCTCATGAGCCATTCCTTCTGCTTGGCATCACCCATGGACCTCGCTCCGTATCTTCTCAAGGTCTTAAGATACCAGGGGGGAGCTCTCCTTCAAGAGGCTGCGGCAGGGAGGAGGGCTGGGCTTGCTCCCTGCTGCCCTCGAACACGAAGCCCCTCCTCTTGGCCTCTTCCAGGAAAGAGCCCCTCTCCAGGCGGATTTCCCCCATCCGGGCCACCACAATGGCTGATTCCCCCTGCACCGGGCACTTGTGCTCGCAATAACCGCACCCGTTGCATCGGCTCTCTGTGACAAAGGGCCTTCTCTTTCCCTCCACCTCCTTGAACTCTATGGCATCGTAAGGGCAGATCTCGTCGCACACAAGACATGTCTTGTCCTGCTCCCACACAAGGCACCTTTCCCTGAGCAGGATGGCCGTGCCTATCTTGGCGTGGGTGCGCTCCTCCAGGCTCAGAGGCCGGATGGCCCCTGTGGGGCAGACAAGACCGCAGCGGTTGCAATGTTTCTCGCAAGGGGCCAGCCTCAAATCCAGCCTGGGGGACCAGATCCCGTCCAGTCCGGCCTCCCAGAGGCTGGGCTGGATGGTGTGGCTCATGCACACGCTCATGCAAAGCCCGCAGCGCAAGCACTTCTCCAGAAACAAGGACTCCGGGAGGGCCCCAGGGGGCCTTATGAGACGGTCTCGAGGGGATGCCCTGCCTGCATCCACTTTCACTGTGAGGCCGGCAATCAAACCTGCTGCCCCTGCTGCCATGAGGCTGCGCCGGCTCAAGGCAGGGGAGCCTCGGGCACCCGAAGCGGCAAGAGGCTTCTTTCCTGGCAGAAACCCCACGGCCTTCACGGGACAGACCTCTTGGCAGCGGGCGCAAACCAGACACCTTGCCCTGGAGGTCTGGCGCGGATCCTGGGCTATGGCCCCCATGGGACAGACCTCCTGGCATGCCCCGCAATCCAGGCATGAGTCCCCCACTGACCTGGCCAAGAGGGGGCGGCCCCCAAGAAGACCCAGCAAGGAGCCCAGAGGGCACAAAGCCCTACACCAAAGCCTGGAGCGCCAAAGGGAGAGAACCACTATTCCACCAATCCAGAGGGAGGAGAGGGCTGAGAGCCAGAAACGGGGGGGCTGTAGCTCCATATCCGAAAGCCAGAACCACTCGTTCCTGGAAGCCACAGGCCGAATCAGCTCCAGGAGCGAGTGGGCTCCTTCCAGCAGCCAGGGCTGAAGCAGAAGGGCCGTGGTGCGGCTCAGGAGCACCAGGGGATCCAGCCAGGCCAGGAGGCTGAAACCCAGAAGTGCGCAAAGCAGCACAAAGCTGAGGAGCCACAGGGGAAGCCCCTGCCGTGCCTTGAGCCACAGGGGCTCTGAGCGGGGGCTTCTGGCCAGTCTTGCTCCCAGATCCAGAAGAGTTCCCAGAGGGCATGCATATCCACAAAAGGCCCTGCCCATCAAAAGGGCTGATATGACCAGCACCAAAGCAGGCAGAAAAACCGCGCCGGCAGATCCGGCCATGAGTAACACCACAGCCGCGGCCAGGGGGTCTGCCCTAAGGAAAAGGTCAGGAGGCACGAACTTGGAAAGTGAGCTTGAGGCTGAGAAAAAAAGCACAAAGAAAAACACCAGGAACAGGCCCTGAAGAAATCTCCTCAGGTTCACGCGCCCCGCTCCAGGATCTCTACTTGTCCCAGCTCCAGGGTGCCCAGCCCGTGGGCCTTTGCCGCCAAGAGATGCTTTACCTGCTCTGGCCTAACTTTCTGGCCGTACCATTGGCCCAGGCTCACCCCGTAGGCGTCCACCGCTACCGGATCTGTTCCGGCCACCACTGTATTCCACTGCTCAACCTTGCCTGGCCCGCCGGGTCCGGCAGTCAGGAGCCCTCTTGTGGCATCCAAAATGGTGAGCTGAGGTCTTAGAACTGTTGCCAGGTCGGCTATGGCCTGATCCAGGTCCATGTCCCTGTGGAAGGTGTTTCGATCCCAAACCAGCCCCATGAGCCCTTTTATGCCCAGGCTCACCCCTGTTGCCGAGTGGCTCTTGGCCGTGGGGAGGTTTATGAGAAGATCAGCTTCCATCACTTCCCGGACTATCTTGGTGCTGTGAAGGGCAACTCCCTTGGTTACCTGCACCTCCTTGTACATGCTTTCTTGTTTGGGGGCAAGAAGCCTTACCTGCGGCATAGAGGAGAGGGCATCTCTAAGGCCGCTTCTAGAAAAACAAAGCTCCGGGTTACCCAGGGTATTGTCCACCACGGTGATTCGGCGCGCCCCGGCCTCCAGGCAAAGCCTGGCCACTGTGGCCACCACCTCGGGGGAGGTGTTGCATCCCCAGGAGGGAGGATTGGGAAAGGAGGCATTGGGCTTGAGAACGACCAGGTCTCCTGTTTTCACGAAACGGTCTATTCCCCCCAGGGCCTCGAGGGCGAGGCTGGTGGCTGAGGCTGCCTCCCCTTTGGCCACAGCCAACCTGGAGCTCCCGCCCGCTCGAGCCAACCTGAGGGGTGACCATGGTGCCAAGGCCGACACGCCGGCCAAGACTCCCAACCCGGCCAGAAAACCTCTTCTGTCAAAGCCTTCACGCAAGCCCATGTTAATTCACCCCCACCTTGGAGCCTCTTCCTTGCTGATCAAGGCCAGGTACCCAGACCTGCGCTGGGGGAAAACTGCAGGAAGCGCACCGGCACCTCTCCCAGAAATCTCTCCTGGAACTGCCCGGAGGGCGCAGGCTCCTGCCTTGAGCCCAAGGCCAGACTTACAGGCAGCACCACCCGTTCAGAGACATGTCCAGCCCTGTCCTCCAGGGCCACGTAGAGCCTCAGGTCGCTGTTTCCGAACCTCAGGAGGGATTCCGGCAGATCCATGGTGTGCACGCTCAGGTAACCCGAGACCTTCCCGGCCTGGCTCGGCTCCAGAGGAAGTCTGGCCGTGGTCATGATGCCTCCGGGCACCCAGAGGGAGACTTGGATCCACCTCATGTCACCATCTGGATCTGAAGCGTTGAGGTAAATCTTCCAGATCTCCCTGGGGGACAGCCATTGGGAGGCAAAGCTGGCTTCCACCCTGGGCTTGTTGGCCCCGAATGCTGCTTCCAACTCCTGGGGTGATCTCTGATCCAGGACTGCACAACCCTGGCCTCCCCAAATCAAGACAGCTGCCACGACCCCCCCCATGAAGGCTCTTGCCAGGGTTTTGTTCGTCTCAATCCAGCTCATAGGCTTTTCCTCCTTGGCCGCTTCTGGCCGCAAGTCCTGCTTAAGTATTGCACTGGCCAGGGAGATAGTAAAGAAACGGCAACTCTCATGAGCCCAGATACTCCCGCAAGGCCTGCTGGATCCTGGGAGGCATGTCCACTCCCTTTTCCTGGAGTCTTTTCTTGTACTTCTCCCAGGACTCCAGGTGCCTTCCCGAGGAGACCAGGATCCTGAGGTGTTCTTGAAGCCTCTTCTCCATGGATCTTCGAAGCCTCTCCTTGCCCAGGAGTTTGTTCTCAACCTCCTTTACCAGGCGAAGGTTCACGGCCCTGCAAACAGCCCTGTAGAAGACAAACCTCTGGAGCTGGCTGTCTTCCCTGTCCTGCCTTGCTATGGCTTCCTCCACCCTGTCCAGGTCTATACTGTCGCAGACCTCTGCCTTTATCCCCCTGGAGGCAAGCTCTCCCATCACCCGGGAGAGGGCCTCTGGAGCCCTGCAGACATCCTGATCATCCGGATCGCAGCCAAGCCCCCTCAGGTATACCACCAAGTCCATGTCCGATCCCTCTGAGGCAATGCCCAAGCCCAAAGAACCCAGAAGATCGAATCCTACCCTTAGCCCTTGCCTTTCCAGGCCCCTGTACACAGCCCTCAGCTGGGCAACCAAGGCCTTGCTGCTGGGAGTCTCGTGCCTCAGGAAAAAGGAGCGTATCTGCTGGAGACGGTCAAGGGGCCTTGCGTGTTTGGGTTTCCTGAGGCTGCCACCCAAGGCCTTGAAGCGGGTTTCCTCCAGGATCACCTGCCTTATGCGCTGGCCCTTGGGCTGGTAATGCACCACATCCAGGATTCGGTCTTTTTTGAGCGTTCTTATCATGGCCCAGGAGACCCCCTTGGAATCCAAACCCAGGTCCAGGAAGTGGCCTCCGGCTCTTGCCCCCGAGACCTCCTCCACACGCCCGAAGTTGGAGGGGTTCAGGCACCAGGTATCCCCGAGGCGGACAGCGCCCCACTGCCCGTGCATGTGACCGCAAAGCACTGCCAGAGGTCTTGCCTCCTCCAGATACTGGCGGATCCCCAGGCTCCCTGAAGGCCCCTGCCCGTCCAGCTTGTCCAGGAGGCCGTGGGGCGGCTGGTGCACCACCAAGACCTGCGGAGTTGCTTTACGGAAGAACTCCAGGGGCGCGGAACTGAGGCCTTGAGGGCCAGGCCCTTCTTCGAACCTGAGCTGCAGATGCTCCGGGACCCCTGGGGTCAGAACCTTGGCTCCCCCGTACCCCGCAATTCTTATCCCGCCAAGATCCAGGAACTGCATGTGCAGGTTCCAGGGGGAAAGGGGGGTCAGGGAAAGATCCATGTCGTAGTTGCCAGGAAGAACCCTTATCAGGGATTCACCGTGCCTGTGGAGAATCCGGGCCAGTTTCTTGTACGAGTTGAGCATGCGGGTGCGGGCCACCTCGCAAAGCTCCAGGTAATCTCTTGCCATCTGGGAAAAGGAGTCAGGGGGTTGGGCCTTTGCCCTCTCCAGGGCCAGCTCAAAGAGGCTTGAGCCTGGCTTGGCCCCTGGGTTCATGCCCCTGAGGCGCTCCTGGAGTTCCAGGAACCTCCAGGCCGTGGCCTGGGTCGGAAAGATTTTGTACACGAGGTCTCCTGCCAGGAGGTAGAGGTCTGCTTTGAGTTTCAGAAGGACTCTCTCCACTCCTTGGAAGTCATCGTGGATGTCTGTGAGAAAAATGATCCTCATGAACCTGTACTGTTCACTGGGGATCCCACCTGTGCCGTGAAATGCTCCATTGCCCAGCTCACCCTTTGCTCAGGCTTGGATCCGATCTCCTCCCATCGGGAGTTTATGGCCTCCAGCCTTTCCTCAAGGCCGCAGCCATTGGCTATCTGTATTGCCAAGCCGGGCCTGGCGTTCAGCTCCAGGAGCAAAGGCCCCAAATCCCTGTCCAGGACCAGGTCGGCCCCTAGATAGCCTAGCCCGGTCATGTCCGAGGCTTTGGCTGCCATGAGCAACATCTTTTCCCACTCTGGAAGCTGGATTCCGGCCACTGGATTGCCGGTGTCGGGATGTCTCGTCAAAATGGATTTCCCGTGAACGGCCGAGAGGGTCTTGCCTGTTGAGATCTCGATACCAGCGCCTATGGCGCCCCTGTGGAGGTTGGCCTTTCCATCCGAGGCCCTTGTGGGCAGTCTCACCATTGCCATGGCAGGGACACCTCTGAACAGGATGATTCTCACGTCCGGGACCCCCTTGTAGCTCACCTTCTCGAAAACCGCATGAGGGTGAACCATTGCTTCCACCAGCACACGGTCTTCTCTGCCCCCTAGGGAATAGATTCCCGAGAGGATCTCAAATAGGTGATAACGCAGGCCTTCCATGGTAAGAGACTCCCCGCTGGATCTCAGAAAGCCTCCAGGGAACCTTTCGGCCAATAGGAGGATTCCGCTACCTCCGGCTCCCCGGGCGGGTTTCACAACGAACTGCTCCAGGCCTGCTAGCTTCTCATCCAGGCGGCCTACCTCTCCGTGGTGACTGAAGATACGGAAAGTCTTGGGAGTGGGTATTCCGTGGGCAGATGCCAGCTCCTTGGTAATGGTCTTGTCGTCCACTTTCGGGTAAGCGTTCCTGGGGTTCCAGGCCATGATGTAGTCCGCGTTTCTCTTGTTCATGCCCAGAACCCCGGCTTTTCTTGGTCTCCTGAACATCTCCAGGATCATGGAGCCTTCCCCATTGCCTTGAAACGAAAAAGCTCAGAGAGCCTATACCCGGTGTAGCGTCCCACAAGCACTTGGAGGCCGGCCACAGCCAAGAGAAGCTCCGGGTAAACGAAGAAAGTCAGCTGAAGAGGGTCCAGGTCCACAAGCTGGTATGTAATGGAAGCTACTGCGGCGCTTCCGGCTGCTGTGCGGAGCGCCTTTTGTGTGCCCGCTTCTTCGGCTGTCACGAAAAGCCGCTCGATGGTCATGGTGAGGATGACAAAAGGAATGAGGCCCACGGCCATCATCTCGCTCTGCCCCAGGCGGTTTCCCACAAGGGCCACTGCTGTGAACATCAAGATAACTGCAGTCAGGATCACCGAGAGCCTTGGGACGAGAAGAAGTCTGAACCTCTCCAGGGCGCTCCTGGCCAGGTATCCCGCAAGGCTCACTCCCCCGAAGATCACCAGTCCGTAGGCCAGCCCTGTGCTTCTAAAGGCCAAGGCCATCAACACCGGCATGAAAATTCCGAAGGTGGGGAAACCCACAATGTTTCTGAGCAGGCATATCATGAGGGCTCCAAGGGGAACCAGGAGAAGAATGCGGAAAGTCTCCTGATATTGCTCGGGCAGCCTAAACAGGGACCACCTCTCCAGGGGGTGGGAAGAAGTCCTGACCCTTTCCAGGTAAGCCCTCCAGCCCGAGAGCCGCTCCCTTGTGACTGTCCAACAACTTTGTGAGATCTGGCCTTGAAGCACCTCCACGGCCTTTGCGCCGCCCTTGCTCAGGGGGATTGTAATCACTGAAGATGGAATCCAGGCCCAGCTGTCTACCTCCATCTTCTCCCAGGAAGGTCCTCCGGTCCACACCTCCAACCACTGGCTGGTTGAGGTTTCCACACTCCCAGACACCTTGAGCCCCTCCACCAGCCTGGCTGGCAGCTCTGCCGCCCTGAGCAGAATCAGAGCCGCTGTGGCTCTGCCCACGCGCCGGGAGATTTCCTGCCAAGATGCAAGATCTTCTGCTGAGGGTTCCCCATGTACCCATTTCCCCAGTAGGGCATCTCTAAGAGCCTTCAACCTGGCCTGAGGCTCAAGACCTTTCCATTTCAATGCCATCCTTCTGGCCAGCACCCTCTCCCCGGGTTCTGTGCCCTGCGGGTATGCTCCAGGGGAAACCCCTTGAGAGCCTGGCCGCGGGCCCGCTCTGGGCACCAGGAGGGCCGCATAGGAGATGAGTTCCTCTGAGTCCCCCAACTGCCCCGACCAGATCCCCCAGCGGGTCTCATTATCAAGAAGGATGCTGAAGGTGAGAATCCCTGACTGAGCCTGCTCCTCTGTGACCAAGAGCCCCTCATGGTCAGCAGGCAAGGCCAACTTAATGGTGAACTCCTTGCCGGGACTTCCCTTGACGGCCGCCTCGAAAAGCACCTTGAACGCCTTGCCCGGCATGGTGGGAATCAAAGGATATCCCATAAAAAGGACTTTGTACAGGACCAGACCCGCGGGAAGCAGGAACAGGAAAGCTGCCAGTTTCATGTGTGGGGGTTTCAATTCTCTTAAGTTCCTCTCTGGTTGAGGCCAAGTTGGCCTCAAAAGGTTCTGATCTGATGGTTGACCTGCCTTATGCGCTTTTGCTGAACAGTGCAGGCCGGGGATGGAACAGGAGTCCTGAGCCGGGCCCCTGTTTTGGCCCCGGTGGGGTTTCTAATCCTGTCTGTCCTCCTTGGGGCAAGGCCTGGGGTGAAGCTGGCTTCGGCCTGCATCCACTAGGAAACGACCCCTGAGGGTTTCCCTGCCCAGCAGCATGGGGTATTTCAGCCCGGATCTGTCGTCCAGATTCACCGTGGTCTTGAATCTTCTTCCCCCCACGCATATTTCCATGAGCACAAGAGGCCTTTTCTCCTTGCCCAGATTAGTCCGCACTCCCACCCAGCCTAAAATGGGAAGCTCCACTTTCTCAGCTGGGGCCGGATCAGGGAAACGGAATTCAGCCTTCTCACCTTTGACCTTCAGATCCACTGCGGCCATGGAAGACTTGGCAGCCCCTGTGTCCACCCGGGCCAGGAAGGTAAAGCCCCATGGGAAAACCTTCACCTCCTCCACGGCACCCAGTACCAGAAGCTCGTCCCCCGAAGCCGGCTCCTGGTTCAGGAAAGCAAGGAAGACCCCCAGGAGCAAGGCCGGTCCTATTCTTTCAAGGCGTAGCATCTCAATCCCTCCCCCTTCTTGCCTCTCTCACCTTTTACCTCTTGGGCCAGGGAAGATCAAGAAACTTTGCTTGCCCAACAAAGGGCTCTTGCCTAGAATTTCTTTGTGAGAGGACTCGGCGTGGACAGCAAGCAGGTACGGCCCAATTTTGTGCTGGTCACTTTGGATTGCGTGAGACCCGATCACCTTGGTTGTTACGGGTACAGGGGAGTGGAAACCCCCAATCTGGACCGCATGGCCGCCTCAGGGCTGCTCTTCGAGCAAGCCGTGACCCCTGCCCCCAACACCTGGGTGGCCCATGCCAGTCTTTTCACAGGGTGTTTCCCGCCTGTGCACGGGATGAGGGCACCTTACCACAGTATCTCCAGCTATGTCCCCACCCTGGCAGAGTGGTTTGCCTCACACGGATGGGCCACAGCCGGGTTTCCCGGCACGACCTTGGTGGGGAAGGCCCAGGGATTCCACAGGGGCTTCCAGCTCTTCGACGAGGAGTGGGCTTGGGAAGGATTTCGAACCCGACAAGCCGTATGGCGCAGAGACTTCAAGTCGGCCCTGGGCAGGGCCAAGAGCTGGATCCTGAGAGCCGGGGAGCCTTTCTTGATTTGGATTCATTACATAGACACCCACCACCTTCCGGAGCTCCAGATCCCGGATTACTACCGAAGTCGTTTTTCTTCTAGATGGCAGCACTATGATGGAAAGATCTCTTATGCAGACAGTGTCTGCCTGGGGGAGATCTGGAGGCATCTTGAGGAAACTGGGCTCCTGGAGCGCACGGTGATGGCTGTGTTTGCAGACCACGGGGAGGAACTTCAGGATGACGACCGGCCTATTCACGACGGGGGGCTCGGAGAGGACGTGGTGAGGGTTCCCCTGGTTTTCAGGCTTCCTGATCTCGAGGAGGGCAAGGGTCTCAGGGTGGAGGAGCAGGTGGGTTTGGTGGATGTTTTCCCCACATGTTGCAAGCTGGCCGGTCTTTCAGTGCCAGGTCTTGTTCAGGGGATACCCCTGGAATGCTTCCCAAAGGGAAACAGGAACACAGGCCAGGCCAGGGCACTCTACATGGAGAACTGGTCCAAGGGGTTTCTGGGGCTGAGGACAAGGGAGTGGAAGCTGATACTGCAATACACGGACCCGAAAAGGTGGGGCCTTGATTCGCCAAGAACCATAGCCCTTTACCATCTCCCGAGCGATCCCTTGGAGAAAAGAAACCTGGCTCCAAGACACCCCTTGATGGCAAATGAGCTGAAAAGGGAGTGTCTCGGCTGGGCACTCGGGGGAAACACCCAGAGTGTCAGCCCTGAGGAGCGCTTGGCAATACAAAGGGCTCTGGAAGGCTTGGGATACATTTGAAAGTGAAAAACCCTGCAGGTGGGCCGATCAAACCACGGGGGGGAAGCAGCTGGGGCTGAGAGGGTGAAAAAGGTGCTTCCATGGATTTATACTGACATTGAGTGTTTCCAAACAAAGCAGGGGCTAGGGGCATGGGATCGGAATTTCAGTCAGGCCAGAGGATCTTGGGGAGGAGAAAAGCCCTTGGGAGGCTGGGGGTAATGATGGCAGCTTCAATAGCGGGCTTGGTTCCAGGATGGGCCCGGGCAAGGGCAGGGGGCAGGTCCAGGGCAAAGGAAGTTGCGGGGATTGGGGCTGCCAAGGGGGGGCCGGGAGAGATGTGTCAGAAGGTGGTTAGGAGCGAGGAGGAGTGGCGCAGGATCCTGACTCCTGAGGAGTTTTATGTGCTCAGAGAGAAGGGCACCGAGAGGGCTTTCACCGGGAAGTATCATGACTTCAAGGGGAAGGGGATCTACCTTTGTGCCGGATGCGGAAACGAGCTTTTCAGCTCCGAGACAAAGTTCGACTCAGGCACAGGCTGGCCCAGTTTCTGGGCGCCTATTTCAGAGGGCAAGATCCGCAAAGAGATGGACAACTCCCTTTTCATGCGCAGGACAGAGGTTCTGTGCGCCTGCTGCGACGGCCACCTGGGCCATGTGTTCCAAGACGGTCCGCCTCCAACAGGGCTTAGATACTGTATGAACTCTGCAGCTTTGAAATTCGTGGAAAAAGAAAAACACTGAGAAGAGGCTCGAGAGGAATGGCTTCCATGGGCCTTTAGATGATCTGGTCTGCGTTTTTCCGGCCCCAGAGAAGAGCGCAGGCCGAAGAAGTCTTGGATGTGCCAGGAGACGGTTCCCTGGAACCTGCAATAGGAACAAGTCTAGAGCCTTGAAGGCAAAGAAATTACGGGGAAAGGAGGTCTGAGAGCATGAGAAAGTCTGGGCAGAAGGAGAAGGCTCGGTTGGGGGTCATGGTATTGCTAGCTGCCTTGGTCCTGGTCAAGGAGGCGTACCCCAGCGAGTTTCCACCCAAGCAGATGTGCCTGGTGGACAAGAACACAGGTAATCTCGTCTTGATTGCAAACTGTAAGCCTGCCGGCCCCAAGATCAAGCTTTCCGACTCCACCTATAAGCTTTACACGGTAAACGCACTCATAGAGGGTGGGCCCTTGTCCGGCACCGGGGGCTTTTTCTTTCCCCCTTACTTTGACCTCTCGCTGGCCGGGGGCGGCTACACCTGGCATTATTTTGTGGATCTGCGGTTAGACCCTGGCACCAGGGAAGGCTCCTGCGCGGTGTACAATGTGGACCTGGACACAAGGTTCACAGCAGAGGTGCGCTTGGTGCCCTGCAACACAATACCTTAAGACAGAGATAGTTCTGAATAGCCCAGAGACGGCCGGGCTTGGCGCCCGGCCGGACTTTCTTGGGTGGTAGGCGGTGGAGGAGTTGAACCTCCGACCTCTGGTATGTGAGACCAGCGCTCTGACCTACTGAGCTAACCGCCCGATGCTGCTTACTATAGGCCAGGGCCTATTTTTTTTCAAGCCCATTTCTGTTCTGGGAAACCCACCTCTGGATCCCAAGGGAGTGTCCCTTTACTTGCACTGATCCGTCTTCTATCCTGCAATGGAACCTGCAAGGGCTTTCCAAAAGGGGCACCATGGCCCCTGACAAGGAACTTAACCCTGGGGGATAACATGGCCTTGCACCTCCACAGCCCTGGCACACACCCCGATACCAACCACGCTTTCAGGGCCAACCGTAGAGCACTCCTGATGGCCATGGCCATCACAGTGGGGATAATGCTGCTGGAGGCAGTGGGAGGGTTTATTGCCAACTCCTTGGCCCTGCTCAGCGACGCAGGGCACATGCTCACGGATGTGCTGGCCTTGGGGCTGAGCCTGGTGGCTTTGCAGTTCACAGCCAGACCGGCCTCCTCCACCAAGACCTACGGTTTTTACAGATTGGAGATATTGGCGGCGCTGGTAAACGGAAGCTCACTTCTTCTGATATGTTTTCTGATCCTCTTTGAGGCGTACAAGAGGTTCAGGGCGCCCCAGGAGGTGGATCTCCAAAGCATGCTGATTGTGGCTTCCATCGGGCTTGCGGCCAATTTGGTGGCAGCCTCGGTAATGGTTAGAAGAAGCCGTGAGAGCCTGAATCTCAGGGGAGCATACTTGCACATCCTGGGGGATGCCCTCTCCTCTGTTGGGGTCATAGTCGGGGGGATCCTGATAATGCTGACGGGCTGGCAGGTGCTGGACCCGCTGATCAGCGTGCTGATATGTGCCGTGATCCTGAAGGGCTCGGTGCGCCTGGTGAGGGAGTCGGTGCACATTCTCCTGGAGGCGGTTCCCAAGGACCTGGATCTAATGGAGATACAAAGAGGCTTGAGGGAAATAAGAGGTGTCAAGGACCTGCATGACGTTCATCTCTGGACCATTTCTTCAGGGATCTATGCCATGAGCGCTCACGTGCTGGTGGATGACATCCTCATGAGCAGAACGGGCGAGATACTTCAGGAGATCAACAGGTTGTTGCGCTCCCATTACGGGATAGAGCACACCACCATCCAGTTCGAGTGCGAGAGTTGCGAAGAGGGCTTCTACTGTGATCTGCAGGCCGGCTGCGTGGCAGTGACCCGCAGGGAAAGGGAAAATCAGAGGCACTCTCACTGAACAAAGGGAAGGAGGCAATCGACCGATGGAAAAGACCCTCAAGATAGGCGGGATGAGTTGCCAGCATTGTGTGGCTTCTGTGAAAAAGGCTTTGGAAGGAGTCAGGGGAGTATCCAGGGTGGAAGTGGACCTGGAAAAAGCAGAGGCCCGCTTCCATCTGGAGGAAGGAGCCTCCCTGGAGCAGGCGAGAAGGGCGGTTCTGGAGGCCGGGTATCAGGTGGAGGCTTGACCCCTGCAAGGCCCCAAGAAAGGGCACTGGCGGTGGTGCCAGTAAGTAGTTTGGTTAGAACGTATTATCCTCTACTCCTGAACAAAGCGGGTTAGGGGTGGTGCGGCAAGCGGTTGACCTTTGGACTTTTTCGTGATAGGAGAAAGCCCGTGCAAGGGAAGCTGGCACCGGAGGGCTTTGGAGCCGGGCTAGGGAACAAATAGAATCCTGAGCCCTCGAAGGCTGGGCAGTTAGGCCCCCGGGGGGAAGAAGCGCAGTGCCGAGCAAGAGAACTCTTATATGCTGGACTCTGGAGCTGCCTTCGGGATGGGGGTTCTGGGTGCTGTGGGGGTGTATTGCAGCCATGTTCCTGGTGTTTTCCCTGATGGGGGAAAACGGATTCCAAACAGCCAGTAGGATTCGGCAACAGAGGCTGGCAATCCAGGAGGAAAACAGTGTGCTTCGCCAGAGCAACGACAGGTTAAGACAGGAGATCAAGCTCATCCAGCAGGATCCGGCCTTTTTGGAATGGCTTGCCAAGGAGCGCCTGGGCATGATAGGGGAGAACGAAAGGCTTTATGTTTTTCCGTAGCCTGGAAGCTCCATCCAGCTTTCTTCCACTTGGAAACCGGAGAAAAAACTAGAGACCAGCCAAAGATTTCCTCAACGGCCTCAAGCCCCAGGTCTCCGTCCAAAGCCGCCCCTGGCCTAGATTGCTCAGAGGCAGTGCATGATGCAGGAACCATTGGAGTCACCAGCGCTTCGCAGTGACCCCATTTCAGGGAGGGGGGGTATCCAGGAGCGCCGGGGATGGGGAGGGGACCTGCGGGAGCGGGCTATTGGGCCAGGACAGGGGTAAGAGGCTGGAAATTTTTGGGAAGCTTCCTACAATATGATGACCATCGAGGAGCATATCATACTATATGTTGTTGCTGAGCTGTTTGAATTAAGCACAATTTAATATAAATTTGCATAAATTAGCATTCTTTTACTTGACAGACCTGCAAAGCTTGGGTTTTCATACTCACGCAAAGCCTTGCGTCAGGAGGGGTGGATGCAAGTGGCCGAGCAAAGAAGAAACAACATCAAAGAGCTTCGAGAGGCCCAAATGCTCAGCAAGGCCGAACTCGCCCGCAGAGCCGGGGTCTCGCCTCTGACCATTGACCGAATAGAGAAGGGCAAGCCCTGCCGTATGGACACCAAGAGGAAGATCATACTGGCCCTTGGGCTCAAGCTCTCGGATCGGGTGGAGGTGTTTGGGGAAGGGGAGTGAAAGGGTCCCACAGCCCGATTCACCGAGCCATGCACGGGCTGGGGCCCCCATAGAACACGGAGAAGGACTCCATGATCTCATTTAAGTCCGGGAAGCGGGAACTGGTAGGGCTGGACATAGGCAGCCACACCATCAAGTTGGTGGACTTGGCCCAATCCAGGGGCCGCTACAAGCTCAGGCAGTTCGCAACCGCTCCACTTCCCCCTGAGGTGATCGTGGACGGGGCGGTCATGGACTCCGGAGCCATCATAGAAGTGGTGCGGGACCTGGTGGCCAAGAGCCGGGTGAAGAACAAGAAGGTGGCCCTTTCCATCTCGGGCTTCTCGGTGATCATCAAGAAGATCACCGTGAACTTCATGTCAGAGGAGGAGCTCCTGGATTCCATCCACTGGGAGGCTGCCCAGTACATTCCCTTTGAGATCGAGGACGTGAATGTGGATTTCCAAGTCCTGGGGCAGAACCGGGACAACCCGGATCAGATGGACGTGCTCTTGGTGGCAGCCAAGAAGGAGATCATAAACGATTACGAGAACCTCATGAACGAAATCGGCCTGGATCCCCAGGTGATAGACGTGGACTCCTTTGCCGTGGAGACCATGTACGAGAACCTCTTCGGAATCGGGGAAGATGAGGTGCTGGGCTTGATAAATATCGGAGCCAGCACCATGAACTTCAACATAGTCAAGGGCCCGGTCTCCCTTCTTACCAGGGATGTCTCCATGGGAGGCAAACAGATCACAGAGGAAATCCAGAAGCAATACAATTTGAGATATGAGGAAGCTGAGGCTGTGAAACTGGGCGGGCCCGAGCAATGGGAACAATACAAGAATTTCGACCGCCTGCTCAAGAACGCCTGTGAGCTGTTTGCCGGGGAGATCCAGCGTTCCCTGGATTTCTTCTATGCCAACTTCCCGGAAGAGCATGTACAGAAACTGGGGCTATGCGGGGGGGCTTCCAAGACTCCGGGACTCCTCGAGCACATCAAGGAGAAACTGGGCCTGGAGACCTTCCTGATCAATCCCTTCGAGAGGGTCTCCTACTCCCCTAAAGAGTTCGAGGAGACCTATCTGAGCTCAGTAGGGCCCGTTGCGGCCGTGGGAGTGGGATTGGCCATGAGGAGGGCTGGGGACAAATGATCAGAATCAACCTCTTACCCGTACGGCAGAAGGCCAAGGAAGAGAACATCAGAAGGCAGATCAGCATAGCGGCTCTGTCACTGGTGTTCTTTGTGGCCGTCATAGGGTACCTGCTTTATGACCAGTACGGAGAGCTCAGGCGTCTTAGGGAGCAAAAGGCCCAGGCAGAACAGAAACTGGTTGCACTGAAAAAGGAGGTGGGGGATCTGGAGCAGTTCAAGAAAAAAAAGCAGCTCCTGGAGAACAGAAAGGTGGCCATAGCCGACCTGAACCGAAATCGCCAGGGGGTTGTGAAAGCTCTGGATCAGATGATTACAGAGAAGCCCAAAGAGCTCTACTTCGTGAGCCTGGAGCAGAAAAGCACAGGCGCTCCATGGGACGATTTTGCCCTGAGCATAACCGGGGTGGCCACGGACAATGAAGTGGTGGCCAGGTTCATGAAAGGACTGCAGGCCTCCAAGAAGACCTTCGCGTCTGTGGATCTGGAGTTTACCAAGGCCAAGGTGGTCCAAAAGGATGCAGGGGCCTACCAGGAATTCCGCATGGATGTCCAGGTGGCCCAGGAAAAACCACCTCAGCCCAGCAAGCCCGAGCCTGCCCCTGGCAAGGCGCAACCCCAGCCTCTCAAGACCACTGGAGGGAAGAAGAGCTGATGTACGTGGGAAAAGAGCATCCAAGAGCATAGGAGAGGACGCAGATGCCCGTCAACAAGGAAGTCCTCATCAAACTCCCGGTGTGGCAAAAGGCCCTCATTCTGGCAGGGGTGATGCTTGTGCTGGGCCTTGTCTGGTACTTTGTCTTCTACTCACCCAACATCGATGAGATCTCCTCTCTGAGATCACAACTGGAGAAGCTCCAAAAGCAGATCCAAGAGCAGCAAAAGGCCAAGGAAGCCAAACTGGATTTGGAAAAACAGATCAAGGCTCTCGAGGCAGAACTCAAGGTGCTGAGCTCCAGACTCCCCGAGGAGAAGGAGATCCCGGATCTTCTGAGCAACGTGAACGAGATGGGCCGTCTCCATGGGCTTGAGTTCGTGCTGTTCAAACAAGGCAAGCCTGTCAGGAAGGAATACTATTCCGAAATCCCGGTGGAGATCCAGGTGAGGGGCGGGTTCCACCAGATCCTCCAGTTCCTCTCCAGGGTAGGGGGAATGGACAGGATAGTTCATGTCTCCAAGCTCAAGATGGGCCAGTACAAAGGGGAGCCAGGGGGGGGTGGCAGCATCCTGGCCACGCTGCAGGCCTCTACCTACAAGTACGAAAGCGAGCCTCCGCCCGCCAAGGCTCAGCCAGGCAAGAAACCTTCTACGCCACCACCTCCTTCAAAGGGAGCCCCAAAAGGAGGAAAAGGTGCAGTGGACTAAGAGGAGGGAAGGCTTGATAGCCCACCGAGCGATTCTGGCAGTGATTCCAATGAGCTTCGGGCTGCTCCTGGGAGGCTGCGGGCAAGAGGCTCCGCCCCCCAAATCCCCCGGAAGTGTGGTTCAGAAAAAGATCCAGAAGCCGGAGGAGGCGGCCAAACCCCCATTACCCCAGAAGCCTGCCCAGGAAAAGCCGGCGGGATCCCCGGAGCTTGCAAAGCAAGCCCAGCCACAACAGGCCCCCGGGTCTCCTGCAGGCTCCTCTCCTGAAGAGGGAAAGACAGAGACTCCGTACAAGTACGAACCCGGTGATCGGCCGGATCCCTTCAGACCTTTCCATGAGGAGGCCAAGGCGGCCGTGCCCACCGGAGAGTGCGAGGAGGTTCCTCCGGGTCCTCTCACGGAACAGGAGGTGAGCCAGTTCGCCCTGGTGGCAGTGGTGGGCCAGGGGGCAGACCGGGTGGCCATGTTGCAGGACAGGACAGGCAAGGGCTACCTGATTAAGCAAGGTCTGTACCTGGGGAGGAAGTGCGGCAAGGTCACTGATATCAACCCCGCGGATGGAGTGGTGGTGGAGGAGCCATACGTTGACTTGTTGGGTCAAAAGAAGACTCGAAGGGTGGTCCTTGGTTTCAAAAAGTCGCAGGGAGGGGGACGGTGATGGGTCACATGCATGTAGCAGGATTCTGGAGGAGTTTCTGGGTGGCCATGGCGGCCTTCCTCCTCGCATCCCCGGGGCAAGGGGGAATGGCCTGGGCCACGGCCAACTCTTTGCAGGAAGAGCCCCTGGAGAGACCAGCAGAAACCTCTCTCAGCTCGGCCCCTGCTCAAGCCATCCTTGACCTCCTGGTTAACCCCGAGAGCCTGGGCACCAGATTGGTGGTGGTCGGAGACGGGGAGTTTCGGGACTACAAGGTTTCCTTGCTGAGGGAACCTCCCCGGCTGGTTTTGGATTTGTGGGGTGTTCAGAAATACAGGGTGGACCCCAAGGGGCTCCCTCCTACCAAGGAGGTCTCCAGGGTGAGGATAGGCCGCCACCAGGACAAGATGAGGCTGGTGATGGATATGGCCGACACCGGCTCCCAGGAGAAGCCTCTCTACAGTGTCCAAACAAAGGGCACGAACTTGGTGCTCTGCGTGGGTGAGATGGCCAAAGGAGGCCCGGTGGAACAGCTAGAGCCGCCTGCTTTCCCAAAAGAGCGGCTCAACATGAGTGCCCAAGGGGAAAATGCCGGACCAGCAAAGGAGAAGAACCTGGAGCAGGCCTTGGACAGCGGGCCCGGAGAGGATCGGTTCCTGGCCCAGGCAGGCAGGTCCCACTTGCCAGAGCCTGCCCAAGAGGATTCCGCAAATCCGGGTCCAAGGATCTGGGACCCCAAACCATTGGAAGCAGAGGCAACAAAGAGTGTCTTGGGGCAAACCCAGCCTCCGGGGGCAGACTCGGGCCTCCAGGCCCTTGCAAGCCTGGAACCTTTGCCTGAACCCAGGGAAAACCCAGGGGAAGCCATCCCCCAGAAGACCCCGGTGGTTTTGACGGAGAACACGGACCGCAGGATCCTGGAATCCGAGGTGGCAAAGGGTGGGAATTCTGAACCAGGCTCAGCCTCCCCCTCGGCCGGTAGGGCCCCATGGGAGGGACTCAATACCCAAACTCACCAGCCCATGGCTCGGCTGGCAAGACTCCCCAGTGCCAGGGCTCAAGAGGCCTTGTCCCTGGCCCAGGTAGCCGCCAAGACTTCTGCCAAGACACCTCTGCCTGCCCTCCAAATAGAAGAGGAGGAGGAAGAAGATTTCAAAATAAGCACGGGCATGGAGCCCGGGAAGACCTACTCGGGCCAGAGACTTGACCTGGATCTCCAGGATATAGACCTGGACAATGTGTTTCGTCTCCTGGCAGAGGTAAGCAACCTGAACATCATAGTGAGCGAGAAGGTCAAGGGAAAGGTGACCATGAGGTTAAAGAACGTGCCCTGGGACCAGGCCCTGGATCTCATTCTTTCCACCCAGAAGTTGGGCATGGTGCGTCAGGGAAACGTGCTTAGGGTGGCACCTCTCAAAGACCTGACGGACGAGGAAAAGGAGCGAAAGAGGCTTCGCCAGGAGCGGATCCAGGCCAAAATCGAGGCCCAGAAGCGCATCCAGGAGGCAGAGATCGAGGCCCAGGAAAGACAGCGCAAGCTGAGGCCCTTTGTAACCGAGTTCATGGTGCTGAATTACACCAAAGCCAAGGATTTCCAAACCCAAATAAAGGACGTTCTGACCAAGAAAGAAAAAGGGATAGAGCGGGAAGGCAAGGCGGTTGTGGATGAAAGGACCAACATGGTCACTGTGACCGACTATCCCGAAACAATAGAGCGCATAAAACAGTACAAGGAAATGGTGGACAAGCCCACCCCACAGGTGCTCATAGAGGCCAGGATCGTGAAGGCCAGCAAGAACTTTGCCCGCGAGCTGGGCGTGCAATGGGGCACCCAGTTTGCCGAGTTCGACCGCAAGAACGAATGGGCTTGGGGGATATCTTCCGCTACCTCTACCACGGGGACAACGCCCCCCACCTCGCCCTCTGCATGGAAATCAGGGGCCTTCAGCGCTGGCACCGGGCATGATTTCTTCCCCCTCTCGGGTTGGATGGTGAATCTCCCTGCCACCATCCTGCCAGGCCCCCCGGGCATAGGTTTGCAGATAGGGAGGCTGGCCGGGGATCTGATCAACCTGGACCTGCGCCTATCAGCAGCCGAAAGGGAAGGGCTCACCAAGATCGTCTCCAGGCCCAAGGTGATGACTCTGGACAACGTGGAGGCCACCATAAAACAAGGCAGAGAGATCCCCTTCACCCAGGTGAACCCGGAGGGAAACGTGAGCGTGGTCTACAAAGAGGCTTCCCTCAAGACCACGGTGACACCTCAGATTTCCCCGGACGGGAGGGTTAGGCTGAAGCTGGATGTGACGGATGATTTCCCTGACCGTGCCAACGCCAATCCCATCACCGGCAACCCCGAGATAGTAAAAAGGCAAGGCACCACAGAGGTCTTGGTGCGGGACGGAGAGACCGTGGTGATAGGTGGAGTCCTGGAGGAGACAAGGGCCACGTCCGAGGATGGGGTTCCATGGCTGAAGGACGTGCCAGGCTTGAGCTGGCTCTTCGAGCGAAAACAAAGAAGGATGGATCAGACAGAGCTGCTTATTTTTGTGACCCCTTTCATTGTGCAGCAGACCTGAGCAAGTTGGATCTGGGTTGGGCCAAAGCCATGCACCCGTGCTCGAGCCGGGTGCATTTCTTTTTCTGTTAGGGACGGGCTTGGGCATGGCTGGGAAGAAAGACAAGAAGGAGCCGGGATCCGCTCTGGAAGAAGAGCGTAGGAAGCTCAGGGAACTGGAAAGCCTGCTTAGGCAGGTGACCCAGGAGCTGGAGGAAAGCCAAAGAACCCTGGATCGTGTCACGGAAATGTGGCTTTCTGTGAAGAATTTCAACGAGAGTGTCTTGCAAAGCCTCACAAGCGGTCTCATTTCCGTGGACCCTGAAGGGAACATAACCTACATGAACCGGGGAGCTGAGAGGATCCTCCAGTACAGCGCAGAAGAGGTCCTGGGGAAGCCCCTGGGAGTGGCCATGGCCTCCAAAGTCTACAAAGATCTCCTCAGGGGCAAGGGGAACAGGAAGGAGGCCTCCCCATCCAGGGAGATCCGCATAACCCGAAAAGACGGGGCGGAGATCCCGGTGGGGTTCACCATTTCGCCCCACCTCAGCGAGTCAGGCAAAGAAATCGGAAAGATAATCCACTTCAGGGATCTCACCGAGATCAAGGAGATGCAGGAGGAACTCTTGCGCATGGACAGGCTGGTCTCCCTGGGGGAGATTGCCATGGGTATAGCCCATGAGATCAGGAATCCTTTGGCAGCAATACGCATGACCGCCCAGGCCTTGGAAGAGGAAGTGGCGCACAACCCCGCCTGGCGTGAGTACGTGGGAAGAATAATATCCGAGATCGACAGGTTGAACGGGCTGCTCAAATCCTTTTTCTCCTTTGCCAAGCCCCAGCAACCCCATTTGGCTCCATGCGACATTCCAAAGCTGGTGGAGGAGGTGCTTTTCCTTCTTAGAAAGGATCTGGAAAACAGTGGAATCCGGGTGGAGCACACTTCTGTCCCGGACTTGCCCCAGATCAATGCTGACGAAGCTCAGATCAAGCAGGTGCTTTTCAACCTCTTCATGAATGCAATGCAGGCCATGGAACCGGGGGGAACTCTAAGAATCCACTCAGAACAGGCCTGGGCCTCAGGAAAAAGGGAGATTCTCTTGAGCGTGACAGACACTGGCAAAGGCATTCCCCCTGAGCACCAGCCCCGCGTTTTCGATCCCTTTTTTACAACCAAAGCCAAAGGCCTGGGGCTGGGCCTCTCCATCACGTACAGGATCATACAGCGTCACAAAGGTCGAATAAGGGTTCAAAGCGAGGTGGGAAGAGGCACCACTTTCTTGGTGCACCTGCCGGTGGGTACGGAGCAGCCCGGGTCATTCAAAGGCCCTGAGTAGTCAAGCCAATATGCTGCTACAATGGCAACAACAGAATTGTCTTGATGAGGATTGAGAGTGTATACCTCAGGAACATCCGGGAGCTTGGGGGCAGCGTTGCGATCTGGTCCGCCTGTGGGGAATCCTGGCAAGGAATTTGCTTAAAAAACCACCGCAAACATGCTCCTTCAGGCAGGAGGTCAGAGATGCAGGAAGCAGCCAAGAAGGTCTTGATAGTGGACGACGAGGAGATCCTGACCTGGATCATGTCCAAGACCCTCTCCAAGGACCGTAAGCGCTACGAGGTGCTTGTTGCCAACGATTGCACCAAGGCTTTGGAGATAATGGAAAGCTCACCCGTAGACCTGGTCATTACGGACATTCGCATGCCTGGGATGAGCGGGCTGGACCTCCTGGAGGAAATCCGGGCAAGACACCCGGACACCAAGGTGATAGTCATGACCGCCTATGGAAACCCCGAGGTCCAGAAAGAGGCCAGTGCCAGAGGGTGCCTTCACTACCTTGAGAAACCTTTCAAGATAGAAGACCTCCGAAACCTGATTCTGGATGCCATCAAGGTGAGCAAGAAGGGTTTTGTGGGGCGCGTGGCAGACCTGCAGCTCACCGACATCATCCAACTCAACTGCCTCGGCAGGATGAAAACTGCCCTTTCGGTCTCCAAGGACGAGATGGAGGGGGTGATTTACTTCCAGGACGGGGAGATAGTGCATGCCAGCTGTGGCTCCCAAGTGGGCGAGGAGGCCTTGTTCACCATACTGGGCTGGGAAGGCGGGGACTTTACCACCGCAAGTGGTGCAGAACCTCCCAGGCGGACCATACTGAGACCCTGGCAGGAGCTTCTCATAGAGGCCATGAGGCAAAAGGACGAAGGGGAAAGGGGTGTCTCGGAGCGGTCTGAAGCAGAAGACCCGGCTGACACTGCAGGGGGCCTTGCCCAGCAAGAGGAGCTAAAGGAACAGGAGGAAGAAGCCGAGGGTACCTTTGATGCTCCTGAGATAGACTACGAGACGGGTCAGCCCATCTTGGGAGCGGAGAAGACCCAGACCAGCGAGCCGTTGGTGGTAGGCCAGGAGGCTTCCTTCAAGGGGGCTTCGGTGGCCGAAAGCATTCCCAAGGAGGTGATCCCAGAGCCAACTCTCCCCCGGCCACGCTCCACAAAAGAGAAGGCTGCCATGATCCAGCGACTCTTGGTGGAATGGCAAAGGGAAAGCGAGGAGATTCAGGCAGCGGCCGTGGTGGCCCCCGAAGGCTTGATACTCGGAGCCCACGTGACTCAGGGCAGGATAAGAGGGGAACAACTGGGGGCCCTGGCCGCCTCGGTGCTCAAGGTGGGGGTCAAGGCAGCAAAAGCCATGGGAAGGGGCCAACTGGAGGAAATGTACCTGCGCGGGAACCAGGGAACCATGCATCTCTATCTCATAGATTCCAAAGCTGTTCTTTGCGTTTTGGCAAGGCAGGACGCCAACATCGGGGTGGTTCACATAGAGTCCAGGGAGAGATGTCGAAAGGTGGCCATGATTCTTGGATCCTGAGTTGGGGTCGAGCAAGAGTGAAGGAAAGCCCAAGGCGCAGGCTTTGGTGGGAGGATGCGGGGGAGAGGAAAGTGAGTAGGGCCGAGTGCTCAAGATCTTGATGTTTATGAGTTGCTCTGTTATGGTTCCAGATTGACGAGCTGGGGGACCGCTCCTGGGGTGGGGAGAAAAAATCATGGATCTTCTGCTTGTCCAGGAGGATTTGGATCAGATTCGGGCTTGTTTGAGGAGGATCCTGGAGAGGTCTGGGGCTCACTCGGTTCTCCTTATAGACCGCTCGGGGCAATTGATCTCTTTTTGGGGAGACAAGGCCGAGGAGGACTCAGTGGCCCTTGCCGCCCTAACAGCAGCCAATTTCGGAGCCACTGCCGCCATAGCCCGCCTGCTGGGGGAGAACGATTTTTCCTTGCTTTTCCACAAGGGGAAAGAGGAAAACATCCATTTCTCCTCGGTGGGCGAAGAATTTCTCCTGGTGACATTGTTCGACAACAAAGCCTCGTTGGGTTTGGTGCGGCTTCACGTTGAGAAGGCGATACAGGAGCTGACCCGGATCCTGAAGACGATCCTGGGGCGGTGACGTGCAGGAAGGGGGGGCATGTCGTTCATCAACTTTGCTGGCCGTGAGATCCAGTGCAAGATCGTCTATTACGGACCTGGACGCTGCGGGAAGACCACAAACCTGAAGTACATCTACTCCAAGATACGCTCCCAGGTCCGGGGCAAGATGATAAGCATAGACACAAAAGGGGACAAGACCCTGTTTTTCGATTTCCTGCCCCTGGACCTCGGGAAAGTCGGCGGGTTCAGCATAAGGATCCAGCTTTACACAGTGCCCGGCCAAGTCCACTACAACGCCACCCGGAAACTGGTCTTGAAAGGGGTGGATGGGGTGGTCTTTGTGGCCGACTCCCTGAAGGTCCGCAGGGAAAAGAACATAGAGAGCCTCCAGAATCTCATAGACAACCTGAGGGATGAGGGGATAGACATTAGGGACATACCCCTGGTGATGCAGTACAACAAGAGGGATCTGCAAGGAGGCAGTGTGCCCATATTGCCACTGGAGGTGATGGAAAAGGACCTCAACTCCAGTCTCAAGGTCCCATCTTTTCCGGCCAGCGCAGTGGATGGTTTCGGGGTTTTCGAGACCCTGCGGGAAATAAGCAAACTGGTGGCAAAGGACGTGAGCAAGAGAGTGCTTTCCGGGAGGAAAATTACCTCCAACGCCTGAAGGGGGGAGAAACCATGGCTCGGGACGATATTCTGGAAAAGGAACTCACGGAGCTGGAAAAAGAGATAGAGGCCAAGGTTGACAGCTTGTTCGTGGAGATGGACGAAGAGGCCGGCTCCGCCCAGGCACAGGAAGATCCCTGGAAACGCCTCAAGGAACTCTTCCTGACTTTGGAATGGGAGATAGAGGAAGGCACTCTCTTGAAGATCTGTGCAGAGGTGGAACATCTGCAGTCCAGGTTTCCTGAGGGGGCGCTGGGCACACTGCTGGGATGGACAGGGGAGACCACCAGGAGGATCAGCCAGCAGGGATCTGAAGTTGACCAGGAAGCTATTCAGCTTCTAACAGATCTGAAGGATGGGCTTTTCCAGGTGGCTGAGGATCCCTTTGGAGACCCGCAACCCCTCCTGCAGCGCCTGAGACCCAAAGTGGAAAGTTTCCTGGTGGGAGAGGTGGAAGAGGCCCCCACCATAACCCTGGAGGCTGCCGGAGGGGAGGAGCTCCTGATGAAGGATCTGGACCGCACGGTGGAGGAAGTTTTCGGGGCAGAGGAAGAAGAGGAGCAATTCCTTCTGGAGCCCGCCATGGAGCCTGCCCAGGCCCCGCAGCAGAGTATGCAAGAGCAGAGCTCTGTCCCGCAGGGCAAAGAAGAAACGGCTCAGCTCCAGCCCGAGCCCTCAGAACAGATCGACATGGTGAAAAGAGCCCTCTCGGACTGCGGAGAGCGCCTCCAAGGAGTGCTGGGAGAGCTTTCTTCGGAGGATCCTTTCGGGATGAAATCCGCTTTCCAGGCCATGGCCCAACGTTTGAGCCATATGGCCTCCTCCCTGGAAACAGTGGTAAGCTCTCTTAGAGAGCAGGTTCAAACCCTTTGGTCCTTGGACCTGGTGCCGAGACCTCCAGAACCAGAGGCGGCACCAGAGGGGCTCCTGGAAGAAGTTCTTTTTGTGTCTGTCTCCAACAGGGTCTTCGGGATTCCCATGTCGCGGGTGTTGGGGGTGTTCAGGGTTCCCTCCAGATCTGTCCCCCAGGTGGTACAATCCAGCCAGGTCACCTTGAGGGACAAGACCGTTGCTCTGGTGCCCCTTTGGAAGAAGCTGGGTCTGGGAAGGGCCCTCTACACCTTCCCCAAGGAGGAAAAGAGAATCATACTTGTGGCTTCAGGAAGCGGGGAGATGGGCCTCCTGGTGGATCAAGTACTGGCCCGCCAAGAGATACTGGTGAAACCGCTGGAGCAGGACCAGGGGCCTTTTTTCAAAGGGCTCGTCAGTGTGGAGAAAAGCGCGCTGGTTGTGGACATCGAGGCCTTGTGAGGCAAGAGCCTTGAGGGAATCAGGATCCCCTTTTTTGAAGAGGGTGAGGCTTTTCCCAATATCGGAGATCCGTGGCTTTGGACAAGAAGAAACGCTGGCTTCCATGGCGTCCCAAAAAGCAAGAGGATCAGGAGATCGAAGCTCTTCGAGGGCGGATCGCCGAGCGACCAGATGACCCAAGGCTGCACCAAAGGCTGGCGGAACTGCTCTTGGAGAAGGGGCGAAGGCCAGAAGCCATGGACGCCTTTGTAAAGGCAGCAGAGTGCCATGCTGAAGCAGGTTTCCACCTCAGGGCCATTGCCATGTACAGGCGTGTCCTCAGGATGGAGGAAAACCCGGAGATCCTGCTCAAGCTGGCAGAGCTGTACCTTGCCAACGGGCTTCTGGGGGATGCCCTAGTCCAGTATCGAAAGGTGATTCATCTTTACAAGTCCAAGGGAAAGAGCCACGAGATACTGGGGGCCCTCAGGCGAATGGGGGAGGTGGCCCCCGGAAGTCTGGAGGTGCGGCTGAAATACGTAGAGTTGTTGAGGAACGAAGGGTTTCTGAACCAGGCCTTTGAGGAGCTGCTCAGCATCAAACAGGCACAAAGGCCAGATTCCGCCGGTCCACTCTGGAACCATTTGGAACAACAGCTCAGGGAAGTGGCCCAGGAGCTGGAGCAGCTCTTCAAAGGCCAGGGAAGGCAAAGGGACCTGGTTTTGTTGAGAGAAAGGATGGAGGAGCTCACCTCCACGGTGGAGTCCCAGCCTGATTCACCAGTCAGCCCTGGCCAAGAAGAGGCGCACCAGCTCGAGGAGATGGAGATTCCGGAGCTGCAGGAGGCTCTTGAGGATGGTTCGGTGGCTCTTTCCATTGACACCGGAAGAGCCCTGCAAGAGGTTCAGGAAAGGCTTGAAGAGGCAAGGATTTACGAGGAGCAGGGGCTCCTGGAGGAAGCCGAGCAGATTTACTCCCAGCTCCTGGAGGCGGATCCGCAATTGGCTGAAGCCCGGCAAGGCCTCGGGCGAATAGAGCAACACAGGGCAAGGCTTGGTCAGCCCCACAGCAGCGGGGACCTGAAGAAGCTAGAGGAGGTGGAAGCTCAACAGAGAAAGCTGGCCCAGGAAAGGCCGCAGGTGGGAGCAGCTCTCCAGGATGCCAAGGCCCATTACGAGTTGGGGCTTTCTTTCAGGGAGCTGGGTCTACTGGATGAAGCCATCTCGGAACTGAGGACAGCTTCATCCCATCCCCAGATGGCCTTTGTTTCTTACAAGGAGCTGGGTGTTTGCTACAGGGCCAAGGGAGATCTCGGCGAGGCAGTCAGATGCCTGCGCAAGGCCATTCAATGCAAGGGTGCGAGCAAGGCACAGTTGCTGGAGGCAGGATACGAACTGGCTCTTACACTGGAACAGCAGGGCAAGCGCCAGGAGGCTTTGATCCTATACAGGAAGATCCAAGAACAGGAGCAGGGCTTTCGTGACATAGAGGAGAGGGTCAAGACCTTGAGTCAGTGATGTGATGATCCCCTCGCAGGGTTTTCCAGCCCACTTCAAGGACCAGAACCAGGAACAGGGCCAATGGGATTCAGCTCTGGAACGAGCTGTTTTCTTGGCTGAGACACAGCCCACGGAGGAGTCCTACAAGGCCCTCAAGGAACTGATGGTTCCTTTTCTGGCAAGACACCATGCCCTTGCCACACTGGCAGGTTTGGCGGCCAGATGGGATCCTGAGGGCAGGAGGAGGATCCTTGAGCTGGTAAAGAAGTGGGTGGAGGCAGCCCAGGGGTTGGAGCGGGAAGAGCCCACTTGCGTGGGCCCCCAGGTGGTATCCAGGACCCTGGCCGATCTTTTTTATCGACAGGGCCACAAAGAAGAGGCAGAGAAGCTCTACAAGAGCCTTCTGAGAAGGAATCCCCAGGATAGGGACACCCTCAGGGAATACCAGGAGCGCTTCCGAGCGGGGGTGTGCAACCCCGGGGAAGGGGACCTGCTCAGGTCCCTCCAGGAGATGCTCAAGAGAATAACAGAAGCCAGGACAGGCCGCAGCTGAGCCAAGCCGGCCCACCTTCTCGGGGAGCACGGCACAAGGCCAGAAGAGAAAGCATTGTTCCAGGGGGCACCGGCTAGGTGCCCTTGCAAGTGTTTGACTTGGGGGGAGGGGAACAGCCCATGTATTCCACCGCAGAGTTTCGCAAAGGGCTCAAGATAGAGTTCCAGGGGGAGCCTTTTATCATTGTGGATTTTCAACATGTGAAGCCCGGGAAAGGGGGTGCCTTTGTCAGGACCAGACTCAAGAGCCTTCTCACCGGGCTGGTAAGGGAGGAGACTTTCCGCTCCGGGGACAAGGTGGGAAGGCCGGATCTTCAAGAGCGTGAGATGCAGTTCCTTTACCAAGAGGGCACTCAACACTGTTTCATGGACACCAACACCTACGAGCAGTTCTACATGTCCTCGGAACAGTTGGGGGAAAGCCGCCTTTACCTCCAGGAACAGATACAGGTGAAGGTGCTTTTTTTCAAGGGACAACCCATAGGGGTGGAGCTGCCCAATTTCGTGGAGTTGAAGGTGGTGGAGACAGAGCCCGGGGTGAGGGGAGACACTGCCAGTGGGGGCACCAAGCCTGCAAAGCTGGAAACAGGTGCTGTGGTGCAGGTTCCCCTCTTTGTGCAAGAGGGAGACCTCTTGAAAGTGGACACAAGAACCGGGCAGTACATAGAGCGCATAATATCCAAGTAGCCCGAACCCAAGGCCGAGTAAGGAAGCTTTGGGGGCTTACCCTCCCCCCGCCTCACGGCCTGGTATGCTTCCCCCAGGGAGATGATAGAGGCATTTGTTCAGCCCCTCCGGAAAAGAGGCAACTGCAGGGGGTTTCGGCTTCGGCCTGGGGTCTGCTCCGGGCTGGAGAGCTCATAGGCGGGAAGCTCCTTCAGGAATGGCGAGGGTCGTCTCCCCCTGATACCCCCTGGGAGATTCCTGGCCTTTGTTGCAGTGAGGTACAAGAGCTCTTTGGCCCTGGTCATGGCCACATAAAAGAGTCTGCGCTCCTCTTCCAGGGAGAAGCCAACTGACTCATACTTCAAAGGGAACACGTCCTGTTCACATCCCACCAGAAAGACCACCTGGAATTCCAAACCCTTGGCCGCATGAACCGTCATAAGGGAGACCCTGTCGGCCGGAGGCTGGGGCTGTCCCTCCTGCAGGAGCAGTATCCAGTGCTCCAGGAACTCCAGGAGACCCCCGGGCCAGGTCTCGGCAGAATCCAGGAATCTCCTCATCTGGTTCTCCTGGAGGCCCTTGGAGACCCTGTATTGTGGCTCCTCAAGGTAGAGTTTCTCCAGTAGGCTCTGGAGCTGCTCCGCGAGCCTCGGCTTGGAGCTTCTCATTTTGACTGCAGGAGAGAGGGGACCTGATCCGGATGCTGCCCAATCCGCAGAGCACTCCTGGAGGCTGCCGGCCATCTGGCGAAGTCTTCCCAGGACTTTGCCCAATCCCTGTTCTGGTTCATTTTGCCCGCTTGAGACCATTTCGCAGGGGATACCTTGCCGGGCCAGGGCTTCCTCTACACGGGGCAGAAGGCCGTGAACCCTGCACAGCACAGCCACGTCCCCGAACCCAATGGAACTATGCTCAGGCTGGGCTGACGGGCTATTTCTCAACATGGCCCAATGGCTGGTTCCCCCCAGCAACTTGTCGATTTCCCTGGCCACGAACAGAGCCTCCCCATGCTCCGAATCGAACAGGCAGACGCGAATGGGAGGACCTGGTCCCCGTACAGGTCTCAAGGCCCGGGGGAACATGGCCTCATTACCGCGGATCAGCGCAGATGCCGCCTCCACGATGTTGGCCCTTGACCTGTAATTCAGCTCCAAACCCAGAAGCTCCAGATCAGGGATCAGCTCCCCAAGCCCCAGAAGGTTTCTAGGGCTGGCTCCCCGAAATCCGTAGATGCACTGGTCCGGGTCCCCTATGATGGTGACTCCGGTCTCGGGCCCCAAGAGCTCTCTCAGCAACTGGAGCTGCCTTGGGTTCATGTCTTGGAATTCGTCCACGAAAAGTTGACGAATCCCTGCCCGCACTTGGGTTCTGACCTCTTGGTCTTTTCCCAGGAGCTGAAGCGGCAAGAGGAGAAGATCGTCGTAGTCCACGGCTCCTCGGCCGGAAAGCTCCTTATCGTATGCCCTGGCCAGCTCTTGGATGGCCGGCCTCTCAGGACTTTCCTCCATGAGGCCCTGCTTGTAACGGGATATCCTCTCAAGAAGGCCAGAGCGGGATCCGGCTTGTGCTGACCCCAAGATGTTTCTCAAAGCCTCTGACCTCATGATCTCATCTGCCACAACCGGGCCGGGTCCTCCCCGGATCCTGCCCCAGTAGTTCTTGAGGAGCTCCAGCCCAAAGGCATGGAGCGTCTGCACCCTCAAGCCTACTTCGAGGGGGTTTTTGCCCAGCAAAGAGCTCAAGCGCTGGGCCATCTCGCGGGCAGCCCTTTGGGTGAAGGTGACAGCCAGCACCTCTTGGGGATTGGCTTTGTTTTCTTTCAGCAAGAAGGCCAGTCTATGAGTGAGTGCCCTGGTCTTGCCGGTTCCAGGGCCGGCAATCACCAACAGGGCCCTTGCAGCACTCAGGACCACCTTCTCCTGGCAGGGGTCCAGTTCTCCGGAAGCCCCCATTTTCTCTTGGGCTTGGGGAGGAACCGGGAGGGCAGCTGCCTCTCTCACCTGCCGGGCCAAAGCGGGCAGAGTGAGGGCCTCATTCTGATCCCAGCCAGCTGCAAGGCTCATCTGTCCCCCCAAGGCGGCAGCCTCCCCAGGCCGAAAAACACGAACCACTCCATACTGCCCGTCGAACCCGGCTTCCAGGAAGACCTCTCCCCGTCGCATCCTGTCCAGGGCTTCTGCCAAGGCAGCCATGGAATTCTCTCTCAGGCTGTCCAGGGGCAGTTCGCTCAGGAGTGGAATCTCCGGACCCCAACGGGCCAGAAGCCTGTGGTACAGGACTCTCACCTTTCTGCTTGAGGGGTTGCAACCCATGAGCTCCCCCAGTATCTCTTCCAAGGGCAGCAAGCGCTGGAAGGGCTTGGCCCCCTCGGGCAAGAACCCGGCCGTTCTGTCTGCCAGCTCCTCCACTCTGTGCAGAACCCCCACGGTGACCGCTTTGCCGCAGGAGGGGCAGAGCCCACCCCTGCTAAGCGTTTCGCTCACTTCCATTCTTATCCCGCATGCCCTATGCCCATCCAGGTGGTACTTGCCTTCTTCCGGGAAAAACTCAACGGTGCCCAGAAGCCCTTCTCCGGTGGTAAGGGCCCTTCTAAGCCCTGAAAAGCTCAAGGGAATATCCAGTCTGTTGGCCTCTCTTCCCAGACGTGATGGAGAATGGGCGTCGGAATTGGAAACCAGGTGATAGGAATCCAGCCTGGAGCACCTCCAGTTCATGGCCGGATCAGAAGAGAGCCCTGTCTCCAAGGCCGTGATATGGCTTGTGAGATCCCCGTAACATTCACTCAGTTCCTCGAAGCCGGATCTTGACCCGAAAACCGAGAACCAAGGGGTCCATATGTGGGCCGGGATGAGAATGCCCTGCTCCGAGGCATCCAGCAGCAGCTCCAGCAGATCTCTGGAATCCAGTCCCAAGATGGGTCTTCCATCAGATCTCAGGTTCCCGATCCTCTCCAGCCGCAAGACCAGCTTCTGGGCGGAGTCCGTGTCAGGCAGCAAGATCAAGTGGTGAACTTTTCTGGTGCGGCCAGCCTTCTTGTAAATGGTGCTTATCTCCCCCTGCAGCACAAAGCGCACCTCAGCCCTGCAGGACTCGGGCACTTCTCCGTCTACTGTGGCGGCCAACTCGGGTTTAAGGCGCCAAAATCCCTCCTCTGCAGGCTCCAGCTTCTCCAGGATTTCCCGGAACCAGGCAGGGTGTGTGAAGTCGCCCGTGCCCACTAGATGCACCCCCTTTTTCTGGGCCCAGAGATGAAGCGTCTCCAGGCGAAGCTCCCTTGAGGTGGCCCTGGAGAAAGGGGAATGTACATGCAGGTCAGCCAGCAACAGCACTCCTCAAACCTCTCTGCTCATGGCACCGGTGGCTAGCATCTGCCCAGGCTGGTGAGCCCTGGACCCAGTCCCCAGGGATGTTTCAGGAGAGCCATTTCCTGAAGCCATCCCCAGGCAACAAAGGGGAATTTGGCTTGTCATGAGCATCGCCAAACATGCCACTCTTGACTGCTTTCAAGACTGGTTTGGAGCCATGCAGACCAAGGCCCCCACCGTGGCCTCTTTGCAAGGCCCCCTGGCCGCCTCAGCCACCTATTTGGCTCATGGGCCTGACACACTTCTTTACCCGACGGTCTGCCCGGGGGTCAGGGCTTCCCCTGGAGGGTTTCCTGGAGATGGCCTCTTGTATGCTTTTCTTTAGATCCTGGTCGCTTGCACCCCCGCGCAGGAGTCCCTTCAGGTCCACCTCCTCCTCTGAGAAAAGGCAGGCCCTGAGTCTTCCATCCGGGGTGAGCCTCAGGCGGTTGCAGGAGTGGCAGAAGTGCCTGGTCATGGGGGCAATGATCCCTATGGTTCCCAGGCCTTCTTCTATGCGATAGAGCTGAGCGGGCCCGTTACCTGTCTTAGCCAGGATGGGCTCCAAGGAGAAAACTCCCTGCAACCTAGCCATGATGGAGTCGGCCGAGAGGAATCCCTCAGGCAGGCAAGACTCCCCATTGCCCAGGGGCATGCGCTCTATGAACCGAACCTCCACCGGCCATCCTATGCTGAGCCTGGCGAAAGAAAGAATCTCGTCTCCATTGTGCCCGTCCATGGCCACCACGTTTATTTTCACGGGCCGCATACCAACTTCCAGGGCAGCCAAGATGCCCTCCCAGACCTGCTCCAGCTCCCCCCCCCTGGTCATGGCACGGTAACGCTGCGGATCCAGAGAATCCATGCTCACGTTGATGCGTTTCAAACCCGCATCTCGCAGCCCCCGGGCTCTTTTCCCCAAGAGAATGCCGTTGGTGGTCATGCTCAAATCTCTCAAACCCTCGATCCCGGCCAATTCTTGTATGAGACGCTCCAGATCCCTTCGCACCAGAGGTTCCCCACCGGTCAGGCGCACCTTGGTGATGCCCAGACCCACAGCCACCCGGGCCACCCGCAGGATCTCCTCGTAGGTCAGAATCTCCCCATGGGGTAGTGGTTGTATCCCTTCCTGGGGCATGCAGTAAAGGCAACGCAGGTTGCACCTGTCCGTGACCGAGATGCGCAGGTAATCAATGACCCTTTGGTGTGGATCCGTCAACATGGCTACTCCGATCTTGCATCATACTAAAACCCGCCCAAGCCCGTGTGTCAATACAGGACCAGAAGGCTCTTGAAATCCAGGCCCTTCAGGCCTTTCTTCCCAGAGGGAGCCACCACGGCAGCAGCCGGGTGAGACTCTGTCCTCTTATTCCCAATGTGCTGAGCCTTGCTGAACATCCAAGCTTAATATATTATCCACTGGTGTTTCTTTTCCTCACTGGAGGGATGAGATGTACAGGGAGACCCAGATAGTGGCTTTTCTCAAGAACGCCCCAGGGCAATTGGCCGGGCTTTGCCAGGTTCTCAGGGACAAGGGGATCAACATCCTGGGCATGAGCATTCAGAACGCTGAGGACTATGTGCGAGGGCTGCTCAAGGCTCGGGAGCTCACGGGCAGGCGCATAGCAACTGCCGCCAGTTACGGCTCCATCATAAGGGACTCGGAAGATTACTCGGTGATTCGCTTCGTGGTGGAAAGACACCAGAGCAGCCTGGCCGTAGAGGTGTTGGAACAGGCCGGTTACCCGGTGGAGACGACCCCGGTCTTGGTAATCCTCCTGGAGAACCGTCCCGGGAGTCTTGGGGAGACCGCGGCCAGCTTTGCCCAGGCCGGCATCAACATCGACTACGTATACGGCTCTGTGCTGAGCGGGGCCGATCGATCCCTGTTCATAGTGCATGTGAAAGAGGAGGATCTGGGGCGGGCAGCTGAGTTGTTCGGAGCTGAATGAAAGCCCTGGTTCCAAGGGAAATAGATGGATGACGAGTTTTTCTTCGAGAGCGTGGATTCAGCCCTGAAGCGGTTTCCCGACGAGCTTTGGGTGGCAAAGGGTAAGCCCAAGCTCTGGGTGAAACTCCACGATGCCGATGGAATCACCGTTTGGCGGGATCTGGGCTATGGTTTGATCCGCCTCAAGACTCCTGAGGGAGTGGCCGAGGGTAGAGAACAGGTTTCCGTTGGACACACCTTCGTTCTCTGTAGGGATCAGAGGGTGGAGGTGTATGTGCGGGACACGGCCAAGCCCATTTCCCCGGAGGAGGACACACTGGAGCTGGATCTGGAGGCGGAAGTGCTGCTTCCCGATGAAGAGGGGGATCTGGAATTCACCCTGGATGAGGAGGAGACCCGGGAAGGGTAGGGAATGTGGCATGCCTAGGTGCCAAGACTGCTCAGCAGGAACCCAAGCGGATTGCCCCCGGAATAGATTCGGGGCTGTTGCATGCAAGGCGGAGGGATGCTCATGACCCCGGGACACAGACCCACCAGGGAAGAGGCCTGGAAGCTACTGCTGGAGTTCAATGGGAACGAAAGCCTTATCAAACACGCCCTGTGTGTGGAGGGGGTGATGAGGTTCATGGCCCGAAACAGAGGCCAGGACGAAGAGAAATGGGGTGTGATTGGACTGGTGCATGACCTGGATTACGAGAGATATCCACAGGAGCATTGCAAGAAAACCCCTCAGATCCTGAAGGAAAGAGGGTGGCCAGAGGAGTACATAAGGGCCATAGTCTCCCATGGATGGGGTCTGTGCAGTGAGGTGGAGCCCAAGGAAGAGATGGAGAAGGTTCTTTACGCCGTGGACGAGCTCGCCGGCCTGATAACTGCCGTGGCCCTGGTGAGACCCTCCAGGAGCGTTTTGGATCTGGAGGTGAAGTCGGTCAAGAAAAAATGGAAGGACAAGGCCTTTGCCGCGGGGGTGAACCGCTCTGTGATAGAAAAGGGTGCGGCCATGCTGGGCATGGATGTTTGGCAGCTTGCCCAAGAGGTAATACTGGGAATGCGTGAGGTGGCCGACTCCATCGGACTCAAAGGGGAGCCCTGAGGTTTTGCCCGGAAAAGGTCTTCAAGAGAAGATCAAAGGAGGACTTCACCACCTTCTGAAAAAAGGAAATCGGCCCTGTCGCTTAACCTCCAAGAGGTTGCGAACCGCCTGAACTCCCTCCACCTTTCCGGCTATGGATTCGGCCAGCTTTCGATCTATAACATCTTCCACCATTCCCCTAAGAGTCACTACCCCCTGGCTGGTCTGGACACTTATGGGGGCGTTGCGCAAGGAGGGCTCCAGGTTGATCCTCTCGAGCACCTCGGCCCTGATCAGCTCGTCATCCACTGACCCGGCAGGGGCAGGGCCGACGGGCCTGCTGCTGCAAGAAAAGGCCAACCCCAAAAGCAGAAAAGCCATGAATCTGGCCAACTTGGTTCCTCTCAAGGAGCACCTCCTGCGTCTTTCAAGACCTGAGGAGACCTAGGATGCTCGAGCTGGGAGACTCCCTGAAGGCTGAAAAATGCCCCCAGAGGGGATCACTTGCCGAGCTCGACCAGATCGGGGGCTCTTGCCCCCAATACCCCGGGATGCCTTGAGATCCCCAGACCCAAGACCCTTCTTGGGGGTTGCAGAAGGGGCGGGGTTTTTTCAAGTCCATTGGGCTTGGTCCAGCCAAAACAACTTCCTTAGCCCGGATCATCACCTGCTCTTTAATAATCCAGTCTAGAGCAGTCCCGAGACAAGCAGCGTGGATACCACCAGGGCCAAGGCTATCCTGTAATAACCGAAGACTCTCAAGCCGTGATTCTGGAGGTATCCCACCATCCATTTCACAGCCATGACAGCGGAGAGAAACGCTGCCACGAATCCTCCAGCCATGGAAACAGGCTCGAAAAAGCGGGCCATCACCCCTGCATGGGATACCCCATCGAAGAGGGTGGCTGCCCCAAGGGTTAGCACCCCCAGCAGAAAGCTGAACTCCACGGCTGCCCCGAGGGATAGGCCGGCCACCAGTCCACCCAGGATCGTGGCAAGACTTCTGCTCACCCCCGGCCACATGGCCAGGCATTGTATGAGACCTATGAGAAAGGCTTCCCTCCAACCCATCTCCTCCAGCCGCTTCCCCTCTCGTGCAGCTGCTCCGGCCCGTCCAAAAAAGCACAGAATCACGATTCCACCTACAAACCAGGCTGCAGCCACAGGCCATGCCCCGAAGAGGTGCCTCTTGATGCTGCCTTCCAACACTACCCCCACCACAGCGGCAGGAAGGAAAGCCAAAGCCAGTCTGAGGGCCAGATTCAGTCCCTGAGGGTGCTTCCCCAGCAGTCCCCTGGCCATGATCCCGAACCTATCCCAATACAAGAGCACTACCGCCAGGATGGCTCCTCCCTGGATGCAAATGGCATAGGCGTCAGAGGCTTCCTTTTGAAGCCCTCCCAAACCCGATGGGTTCTGGCGGCCTCTCATTCCCATGGCTCTTTGGGCCAAAAGCAGATGTCCTGTGGAGCTAACCGGTACATACTCGGTGAGGCCCTCCACAACTCCCAATACCAATGCCTCTGGGAATGACATGCCGGTGTTTTCCCTCTCCCACTCTCCCGGGCGGTCCATCCCCAGGCAAGATTGGGAAACCGGAAGAAAAAGCCCTGCCAAAACCCAGGTTGCCAGTATCTTACTCATTTTTTCTCAAGAGCCTCGAAAAAGTTGACCCTTGCACGCCTGAAGCACTCCAAGGGAAAGCCTGATTCCTCGAGACAAACATGCCCCTGCCCATCCCCCCTGCTCCAAGGGGCCCACCCGGAGCTTCCCTAGGGCTTTGGGTGGGATGCAAGGGGCCCCCATCCGGGGGATCACTTGACCTCGAATTTGGCCTCATGGGTCAGACTCTTTCCTGCGTTCTGGTCCTTGACCAGGAATCGTGCAGTGTAAGTTCCCTTGGGTATCTCATCCGGAAAATCCACCCAGGAGGTTATGCGTGCAAAAAAACTGGGCGGGTGGTACAGCATCTGATCTTTGAGTTCCACTATGCCCGGCTGATTCAGGACCAAGTCTCCCCCGGGATCCAATACCTGCATGTCCACCAGTAGGGCCGGGCGGTCTTCCCGAAACACCAATCCAGCCACCTTGAAAGTCATATAGAGCCTCTGCCCCCCTTGCACCTGCCCCTTGGGAAGGGGAGGGCCCCCCTCCCTGCTTGAAAAAGCAAAATCCCTGACTTCCAAGCCCTTGGGAATTTCTGCCTGGGTGGACTTGACCGAGAACTCCCTCACTACCTGAGTCTGGATTTCTTTCAGCTCGTCTTTGACCTTGATGATGAGCCTGTACTTGCCCGAAGGGGCAAAAACAGGGATGTCCAGCTCCATGTTGGCCGGGATGGGATCTGCGGGGGAGCCGGGGGATCCTTGGAATCTGGGCCTCCAGTTCTCATACAAGGGAAGCCCCTCGGGATCCAAGGCAACCACATCGAAAGATAGATTGGCAGCACCCTTGGAGTCCAAAGAGAAACCCACAACCTGGAACCTGGCGTAGAGCTTCTGGCCCGGCTCAAACAGTGCATCCGGCCGCATGGCCTTGCCTTTTTCTTCAGAGAGCTCCAGATTCACCACCGAGAGCTCTTGGGAGCCCTGAGCCAGGCTCGCGGCCTGGAGCTGAATTGACTGAGGTCCGGCCTCTTCTTTTTCACTCCTGCCGGAGGCTTCCCTGGTGGCTGACACATGGGCTCCTGACAAAACGGCCTGTTGGTGCATACCGTAGGAAAACCAGATTCCGGAACCAACTCCCAAGACCCACAGGAAGACAGCCGCTGCCTTGAACACTCTGGAGGTGGGATACTCCACCACCACTGTCCTTCCCAGGTGATCCCCGATTCTTTGACGGTGCTTGGAAAAGACCGCCACCAAGAGTCCCACCAGATAAAACCCCAGGCCGTCCACAACGCGCAAGAGGTTTCTCACCAGCGAAACCTTGAGCCCGCAAGGCTTGCCTGACGGCCCCATCACTCTCAGCCCCATTACCACTTTGCCCAGGGTGGCCCCGGCCAGGCCCTCAAGGAGCCAGTGGTAAGCGAAGCCCGCCAAGAGAATAGCGGCCAAAGAGACCAGGGCCGGCTTTCCCTCCAGGGAGAAGCCCTGCTCTGTGATTCCTCCCCACCTGGAGGCAGAATACATCCCGATCAGAGCCAGAAAGGACAATAGCAGGGCCGTATCAAGTGCGAGGGCTATGAGACGGTCCCCAAGTCTGGCAACCACAAAGCCCCCCAATGCTGCCTCATCACTGGGATTCCTTTGTGAGCCGCCACGCAGTCCTCCCGAAGAGTTTCCGGAGTTCTGAAGGAAAGAGCTTCTTGCCTGGCCATGTTCCCCTGTTGTTTCATCAGGGCCTTCTCTTCGGTCCTCCCCCCTGAACTTCTCCATTTCCCACCTCCTTGGCTTTGGCAGTCAAAAGGGAAACAAGGGCCTGGGAAAACCACTCAGGGCTTCCCAGCCTTTCAACATTGAGGGATCAAATCCATGGCTCCCAGGAAAGCAGCTTTTTTCAAAGCCGGCCCAAGGCAAAGCTAGCACAGAGTTCTTCCCGAGGCAACATGAAGAGGCAAGCTCCGGGCCCTGCCGTTGGGATGGCCCTTGCTTGGTGGGGTATTTTGCATTCAAAAAAAAGAGCTCTTGCCCAAGTGGGCAAGAAGTCCTCGCCTCTCCCGGGGCTTTCCTCCCCGGAAGAGGCATTTCAAGGCTAACCCTAGGTCCATGAACTCGACTCTGGAGAGCCGGGTCCGAACCGATTTCTCCCAGGGGCATGTCAATGATCCGGCGCGCAATGGGGATAATAAGAACGGTGTTTGGACATGGGCATTCTTGACCCCCGGCCTGAAACCCTGTATGTATTCAGCCTGGGTCAAGGCCCAAGAGCCAGAGGCCATAGGTACGGTGATCTTAAAAGAGCCTCGCCAGGGCAGGCAGCCAGCAGGGCTGATGGGCCCGGTTGGCTGCCTGGAGCTAAAGCCGATCCCTAGCCCAAGAAGAGAGCTTCCATGCAGAAGCCCGGCCAGAAGAAGGAGAACCTCAAGATCACCCTTTCACAGCGCCTGGAGATCCTGGGGAATTACGCCAAGATCAAGGTCGCGGAGCAGCTCAAGTCCGTGGCCCTCATCATTTCTTATCTCGTGTTGTTCCAGAGCTTGGTCTTGGGGATGGAGATCCTGGATGCCGGTAGCATTGCTTTGGGGGTGGTGGCCATAATAGTAGGCCTGGCCTTCTTCATGGAGGGGCTGGTCTTGGGAATAATGCCTCTGGGAGAGATAATCGGGCTGAGGCTTCCTGAGAAGAGCCCCCTCATGGTTGTCTTGCTGGTGGCCTTTGTGCTGGGAGTTGGAGCCACTTTTGCCGAGCCCGCCATAGGAATCCTCAAGAACGCAGGTATGGGAGTCAAGCCGTGGGAGGCCCCATTGCTTTTCTTGGTCCTGAACAAGTACCCCCAGTACCTGGTCTGGGGGGTGGGTTTGGGTGTGGGGTTTTCCGTGCTGCTTGGGATGTTGCGCTACTTGCATGGGTGGTCCCTCAAGCCCTTCATATACGTGCTTGTGACATGTTTGTTGGGCCTCACCGGTTGGGCTTACCTGGATCCCACAATGAGCTCTGTCTCAGGGCTCTCATGGGATTGCGGAGCTGTCACAACCGGCCCCGTGACAGTCCCCCTGATACTGGCCCTGGGAATCGGTGTTTGCCGGGTGGTGGGTCGGGGTGGTCTGGAGAACTCCGGGTTTGGAGTGGTAACCCTGGCATCCCTTTTTCCGGTGGTGGGAGTCTTGGTGCTGAGTCTGGGCCTGGCCGGCCTGAGCCCTAAGCCCATGAGCAGGGAAGAGTTCTACGGCCCTGCAAACCGTGCCGAGATCCTTCCACTTTTCAAAGATGAAGAGCACCTGATCAGGTACGTTCTGGAAAATGGAAGCGAAAGTGACCAACTTGCGTTTTGGAATCAGAACAAGGAGGAAATGGCCGCCTTCCTCAAATCATTGGTTTCGGATCAAGACAGAATCAGGAGAATCTTCGGGGAGGATCCGGCGGGTTTTTCCCGGTGGCTTTCCCGAAAAGCCACTTCTCAACAGAGGGACTGGGTGTTGGAGGCCAGGGCCGAGTTGCTGGCTTCCACCCAGGGGCAGATCCCAGAGGCAATGAGCAGCTTTTGGGAGCTGGTTCACAGAAATATCCTGATCTCATTCCAGGCCGTGATTCCGCTGGTGGGATTTCTGCTCTTTGTGCTCTTGCTGGTACTTCGTGAGAGATTGCCTCAGGCCGACGAAATCCTCTTGGGCATCTTGATGGCCCTCGTGGGCATGGTGCTGTTCAACATCGGGATGGACACAGGGCTTACGAGTCTGGGGAATCAGGTGGGGGAAAGACTGCCGGCCTCATTCAAGAGCGTGGCGCTTCCGGAGCAGAAGGTGATCCTGGAGGGTTTTGACGAAAAAGCAATACAGACAGCCATTGACGAGCATGGAAAGGAGCACAGGTTCTTTTACTGGAAAAGGGACGACAAGATACTGGCAATTCCTCTGGATGAGAAAAACATGGATCCAGGCGGCAAGAGATATGTTCATGTGCCTGTCAAAGGACCCATCCTGGGCAAAGAGAAGGGCTGGGAGGGGATACTCCTCGTGGTGCTGTTTGCCCTGGTAATGGGTTATGGGGCCACATTGGCTGAGCCGGCTCTGAACGCCTTGGGTTTGGCCGTAGAAGAAATAACGGTGGGCACCTTCAGAAAGCGCATGCTTGTACATGCTGTGGCCTTGGGAGTGGGGCTGGGCATGGCCTTGGGAGTAATGAAGATAGTGCTGGGAATTCCATTGTTCCTGTTGTTGGCCCCCTCCTATGTCTTGGCTTTGGGTCTAACCAGATGCTCCTCTGAGGAAATGGTCAATATTGCCTGGGACAGTGCAGGAGTGACCACCGGCCCGGTGACTGTGCCTCTGGTCCTGGCCATGGGCCTGGGCCTGGGAGGACAAGTGGAAGTGGTGGAAGGGTTCGGGATCCTGGCCATGGCATCGGTGGGGCCCATCCTCACGGTTCTGGCCGTGGGGCTTGCAGTGGCCCGCACCCAGAGGGTGAGTCTGGAAGAGACTTCCGAGTGAACAGGGGTCTTGGGTCGTGAACAGGAAAAGAGCCTTCCTGATAACCTGTATCATCAGAAAGGGGCTGACTTCAAGCCTCTTGTCTCACCTTGCCAATGCAGGAGTGAAGGATTACGGGATCACTCCGGTCAGGACCCTTGCCTTGCATGAGAGCAGGAGGGCTTTGGGACTCTTCCAGCGCTTTCGCCTTGTGGAGGAGCCCGGGGAAATGCTCCACTTTCTCGTGGGGCCGGATCAGGAGGAGGCGGCCCTGGACTATGTGGCAAGGGGATGCGAGTTGACGGTCCCGGGTCGCGGGAGCGTGTACAGCCAAGAAGTGGACTTGTTGGGTTGGGAGAAAGACATCCCGCATGCGCTTTTTCCAGTCTTGGAGGGTAACCCCGTTGTCAAGCACTCCTCCCTGGTTGGGATCTGTTGTGTCTTGCAAAGAGGCCAGGCCAACGAGGTGGCAAGGGTGGCACTGGACATGGGATTGAGCGTGCCGGCCATATCCTTTGGGCACGGGATGGGGATTCGGGACAGGTTGGGGCTGCTTCGGGTGGCAATACCCGGTCAGAAGGAGATAATCCACATAGCAGCCAGCGGTTACGACGCTGAGACACTCATGAGGATGATGATCCGGACCGGGCAGCTGGATCGCCCAGGAAAGGGTTTCATCTATTTGTACCCCATTGGCAAGGGCCTTGTGGACACTAAGATAACCCACGGGGCTGCAAGGCATGTGGCCAGCGTGGAACAAATCATAGCGGTCCTGGATGAACTCAAGGGGGACGTGGGCTGGAGAAGACGTTCTCACAGGGAGCTGGTAAAGGTAGATCCGCGTCACTTCTTGGGGGATCTCTTGGATCTGTCTGTGGTGTGCAATGAAGGCAGCGGTAAGGACCTGGTAAAAGCGGCCATGAGAGCCGGAGCCGGAGGGGCAACCATAAGCAGGATGAAGCAATTCTTCGAGCATGCCTCCAGGCCGAAAGGCATGTCATCGGCACGGGAAGTCTGCGACATTTGTGTGAACAAGAACATGCTTGGAGAGGTGCTTGGTGCCCTAGAGGAATCGGGACTCTTCCAAGAGGAGGCAAGCGGCGAGGTTTGGATCCGAAAGGCCCTCAAGGCCTACACATATAATCCGGATCATTCATCCAGGCCCATGAATTTGGATGCTGGGTTCTCAAGCCGAGGGATGGCTTGATCTGTCCTGGGTCGAGAACTTGGTGCCGGAAAGCATGATTTCCCAAGGCAGAGGGCATTGGGGGTTCGGGCCTTTCACTACCCCGGGATCTTTCAAGACCTGTAGAGCTGGAACCCTCTGAGAGGTCCTGTAGCCGATGCAGGGTGTCTTGAAACACGGTGGCTCTGGAACAAGTGGGTTCAGCACCTGATCGGGATCTTTTTTGGGCAATGCATGTTGGGTCTTGATCTGGCATTAGTTGCCCATGGGCTTGAAGAAGTCCATGTCTATTGGGGTCTCATTGAGGCTTTTTCTCAAGGCTCCCCTTGGAGTCAGAGGGGCTGGAAGGGATGCCCTTGAACCTGTGAGGGAGGGGGAGAGGCTTGCTCTCTGGATGGCTTGAGTTTATGAGGCGGAGCCGCTGGGGCTTTGAGTGGCGCTATCTGAGGGGAAGGACTCCGTGGGATACCAACATCACCCCCCCCGAGGTGATGGAATTCATCTCTCAGAATCCGGCTGGAAGGGCCCTGGACCTGGGCTGCGGCACTGGAACAAACGCCATCAGCCTGGCCCGGGTGGGCTGGGAGGTGACGGGAGTGGATTTCTCTAGCAAGGCCATACGCAAAGCCCGTGAGAAAGCCAGGCTGGCAGGACTCCAAGTCAAGTTCATCCAGGCGGACGTGACTGATCTTTGGATGCTGCAGGAGCCCTACGATTACGTGCTGGACATAGGGTGTCTCTTTGTACTTTCCGAGCACTCCAGGGCAAGGTATGCCCGGGAGTTGGCCAGGCTTACCAAGTCAGGGGCTTGGTACATGCTTTATGCCTGGCTTCCCAGGCAATGGCGGGGAGGAACCTGGGGTATCTCCCCGCAAGAGGTCGAGGCTTTGCTTGGTCCTTTCTTGAAGGAAGTGAGGAAAGTCCTGGGCGAGGAAAGGGGTTTCCCGACAGCGTGGTACTGGTTCCAAAGAGCCTGAAAATCTTGCTCTTACCGACCCCACCTTGCTCAAGAAAACAGTGCACTTGGGAAAGTGGGTTCAGAAGGCCCTGAAGTGCAAGAGTCTCGAAGCAGCCCAGTGGCTTGGGGGCGTGAGCCCCCAAACTGGTCGGGCTCTGTGAACGGTCTGGGCCGGCCCAGAGTCAAAGGCCGATGGGCTTGGGGGCATGGCCCCCAGTTCGGTCGGCCTCTAGGAATGCTCCAGAGTGCAATTCCCTCATTCAGAGAAGCAGCGAAGCATCAGGCGCTGGCCTGGGCCTTGGCGCAGGTCTCCTCTCTGCTCCAGTTCTCCGGTCTTAGCTCCCGCACGGTTCTCCCGGCCTTCCACATCTCGGATTCGGCCATTTGAGCCAGCTCCTCATCCAGCTCTCGGCGGTAATCCGGCCGGCTGTTTTTCTCCAGCACGATCCTGGCCTCTGTGCCATCCTTGACCCTTTGGTAGAGCTCACTGAATACCGGTGCCACCGCATCCCTGAACCTGTCCTTCCAGTCCAAGGCGCCTCTTTGGGCTGTGGCGCTGCAGTTGGCGTACATCCAGTCCATGCCTTTTTCGGCCACAAGTTTGATAAGGCTCTGGGTAAGCTCCTCCACTGTTTCGTTGAAGGCTTCACTGGGACTGTGCCCCTGACGGCGAAGCTCGTTGTACTGGGCCTCCATGAGGCCGGCCAGGGCGCCCATGAGGACTCCCCTCTCCCCTGTGAGGTCGCTGTACACCTCCTTTTCAAAGGTTGTGGGGAAGAGATATCCAGAACCGATGGCTATTCCCAAGGCCAGGACCCTGTCTCTGGCCCTTCCCGTGGCATCCTGGAAAACCGCGAAGCTGCTGTTCACCCCGCTTCCTGCCAGGAAATTGCGCCTGAGGGAAAGCCCGGAGCCCTTGGGGGCCACCAGGATCACATCCACCTCCGGTGGGGGCAGAATGCCGGTTTGGTCCCGGTATGTGACGGCAAAGCCGTGGGAAAAGTACAGGGCTTTGCCGGGGCTGAGCTGCGGCCTGAGCTTGGGCCAAAAGAGCATCTGTCCTGCATCTGAAAGCAGGAACTGGATGATGGTCCCCATGCCCGCAGCCTCCTCCAAGGGGAAGAGGTTCTCTCCCGGGACCCACCCGTCCCTGAGGGCCTTTTCCCATGAGGCAGTGGAGGGCCTTTGTCCAACCACGACCCTTATGCCATTGTCCTTCATGTTCAGGCTCTGTCCCTGCCCCTGCACCCCATAGCCCAGAACTGCCACCACCTCCTCCTTCAACACTTCTCTGGCCCTGGACAAGGGGAACTCCTGCAAGTTGACCACTTCTTCCATTACACCGCCAAAGTCTATTCTTGCCATCTCCTCACCACTCCTTTCTATTTTCAATGCCTCTGGTCCGAGGCTTCCTCCCAAAGTTTTCCCGGGTGTCTCTTCCTTGTGTGGCTGTTGGCCGCTTTTTTGGAGCGCCCGGACATGACCACAGGTCCGCTTCGTGCCACCTCCTCCAATCCGTAAGGCTCCAGGGCCTGGAGAAAAGATGCCAGTTTGGTGCTTGGCCCCGTGGCTTCCAGGAGCAAGCGGTCGGGGCCTTTGGAGATTAGCCGGGCTTTGAATCTGCGTGCTACCTCCAAGACCTCTCTCCATCGGCCCTGAGAGCCCACCCTGACCAGAACCATTTCCCTGCCCAGGAGTCTACGGTCCTCCAGGGGACCATGGGAGACACCCACAACTTCCACCAGGTTGCGAAGTTGCTTGGCTATTCGCTCAATGGTCTGGGAGTCCCCCCAGGTGAGACATGTGATCCTGGATTTCTCAGGAGCCTCGGCGTGGGCTGCTGTGAGGCCCTCTATGTTGTACCCCCTGGCGCTAAAAAGGGCGGCCACCCTGGCCAGGACTCCGGGCCTGTTCTCCACCAGTATGGAAACCAGGTAAGGCCTTGGTGTTTCCGGGGTTTGCTGCTCGGGTTCCATGGATCACCTCCTGCCCGCCATGTCCATCTCCTCCTGCCCAGGGCAGGGGGGGCCCAGGAGCATTTCTGAAAGGCCTTTGCCGGGTGGCACCATGGGGTAGACCTGCTCTTCAGGATCCACCAGGAATTCCATCAGGACAGGTCCTGGCATCCCCAGCCCTTGCCTTAGGCAGGAGGCCACCTCCTGCGGCTCTGTGGCACGTAACCCGGCTATGCCATAGGCTGCGGCCAGTTGAAGCAAGTCAGGCTGCCCCTGCAGGATGGTCTGGCTGAACCTGCCTTCAAAGAGTATTGATTGCCATTGTCTCACCATGCCCAAGGAGCCGTTGTTCAGAATCACCAGCTTGACCGGCAGCCCGTACTGGGCCAGCGTGCCCAGCTCCTGCATGTTCATCTGAAAGCTTCCGTCCCCAGAGATGTCCACAACCGTTCTTCCCGGGCAGGCCACCTGGGCCCCTATGGCGGCCGGGAGCCCGTAACCCATGGCTCCGAGTCCTCCCGAAGAAATAAGGGTCCTGGGTTTTTGGAAAGCATAGTGAAGAGCGGTCCACATCTGGTGTTGGCCCACCTCAGTGGCGATTATGGCCTGCCCTGAGGTGAGAAGGCTCAACTCCCTGATAACGTCCTGGGGCTTTATCCTGCCGTTGGGAACGGTAGGGGGGAGATTCGACCCCTTCCAGGTGCCCAGCCTCTGCAGCCAGTCCTGTCTGTTCTTGAAAGACGAGGGCCCCTGTGCCCTCAGCTCATGGAGGATCTGCCTCATCACCACCCCGGCATCTCCCACTATGGGAATGTGGGCCCTCACTGTCTTGCCTATGGAGGTGGGATCCAGGTCTATGTGGACTATCCTGGCATGGGGGGCAAAGGCCTCCACCCTGGCTGTTGCCCTGTCGTCCAGTCGGCATCCCAGCACCATCAGCAAATCGCAGTGGCTCACGGCCATGTTGGCCCCAAAAGTTCCGTGCATGCCAAGCATGCCCATGAAGAGCTCATGGCTGGCAGGGAAGCCCCCCAAGCCCAGGAAAGTGCTGACAACCGGTATGGAGGCGGCCTCGGCCAGCGCAAGAAGCTCTCCATGGGCCCCGGCGTGGATTACCCCGGCGCCTGCGCAAATCAAGGGCCTTTCAGACTCCAGAAGTGATTTGCAAGCCCTCTTCACCTGCAAGGGATGGCCGGGGCCTTTGGGCCGCTTTGGGTGAAACCCTGCTGCCGCCGGGTTCCCATGGACGCAAGGCCCGCTCAGAATGTCCCTGGGGATGTCCACCAACACCGGGCCTGGCCTCCCTGTGCCTGCAACCCAGAAGGCCTCGGCTACTGTCTCTGCCAGCTTGGAAGGGTCTGTCACCAGATAGTTGTGTTTTGTGCAAGTGCGGGTTATGCCCACTATGTCCACTTCCTGGAAAGCATCCCGGCCCAAATGGCCGGTTGCCACCTGTCCGGTGAAAGCAACCAGGGGAACTGAGTCGGCATGGGCCGCGGCCAGGCCAGTCACAAGATTTGTGGCACCAGGCCCGGAGGTGGCCAGGCAGACACCTGTCTTCCCGGTGGCCCTGGCATAGCCGTCCGCAGCGTGCACAGCGGCCTGCTCGTGGCGCACCAGGATGTGACGGATCTGGGGGAATCTGAGCAGCTCATCGTAAAGATGGATTACCGCCCCTCCCGGATAGCCGAAGACCACCTCCACGCCTTGCTTGAGAAGACACTCCAAGAGCACCTGTGAACCTGTCTTTGCCATGGATTTTTCCCCCTCCCGGCCTCTTGAGTTTCAAAAACAAAGGGCCGCCGGTCTTGCCCGGCGGCCCCTGTTCAAACAAAAAGGCCGCGGGCATCGGCTGGTGCCCGCGGCCTGGCTCCGCGCTATTTTTCAGCTTTCACGGACCAGGCGGCGGGACCTCCCCGACGAGAATAAGGACGAGGCTAATAACTCGTCCTGCCAGCGGCTCTGAAATCAATCCCATGCTGGGGGATGCCACCTGGAACCCGCTCATCAAGCTCCTCCAACTAACTTGATAAATATGAGAGCAGAATCTGCTTTGCATGTCAAGACAAAAAACCAAGACCCTTTCCCCTTGCTTGCTGGTGGATTCCCCCCCAAGGCCTGCCGCTCCCGGTTCTCTACCCGGGCTTTCGGGGATGGCTCACGGTGGCAGCCTGGTAAAGGGCCCCAGAGCCTCAGGAAGAGGGCTCGAGCAGTATCTTGTGTTCCACCAGGGAGGTGCTCTTGAGCCTGGCCCTGAGGAATTTCTGCTCCCCGAAAATGCTCCTCAGGTACAATTCCTCCCCCCTTGGCTCCATCACGTCCACCCCTTCCATGACCAGTTCCTCACGGTCACCCTTGATCAGATAGGCGTTGGCTTCACACATGTTGGCCATCCACCTCCTTTCTAAGCAGCTCGATCATCTCCTCTATCATGTGAGGGAGGGGTTGAGTGCTGACTCCCACCACCTGCACGCGCTCCTGGGTCATGGGAATGAGAATCTTGAGGGCCCGGGAGGCTGCTATGGCCTCGGCCATGGCAGGTGTCAGCTCTCCCATCATGGCGTGGGCCAGAATCATCCCCACGGACCCCACAACAACCTCGGCCCTGGCCACGGTTTGGACCACAGCGTTCTCCCCGGTGGCGCCTTTGTTGGCACCTGCCTTTAGCATGGCAGCCGTGGCAATGGCATTGGTGCCGAGGGCTATGATCTCCACCCTGTTTCCCAAGGCCTCCCTGAGCCTCTTGACTATGGCACTACCGATTCCTCCTCCCTGCCCGTCCACCACGCAGATTCTCACAGATCCCTCCAGGGCCACCAAGCCCCCCAAACTGAAAAGGGCCAGGACCCTTCGCGGACTTCAGCCCGCCTCAGTGCGGTCTCGGCCCAGGTGCTAAGGCCAGGCCCTTCAGGGCCTAAGTAAGCTCAATCTGAAATATCTCATTGGCTTGGGCATCCTGTCAATCCATAAGTGGGAAGTGGCCTCCCGCGTCCCCGGGTGGTCTTGACAAACCTCTCAGGGGGAGTATTCTAGGGGCCAAGCCACGAAGGCTTTCAGGACCAGGAGGTCCTGAGGCCCTCGTGGCTTTTGTTTTTGGCCGAAACGCTTATCCGCAGTTGGGGGAGGTGTGCCCATGCACATTCCGGACGGCTACCTGGGTCCGCCCACATACGGGGCTTTGTGGGCTGCCATGGGCCCAGCCTGGTTTTACGCCTCCAGAAGGCTCAAGAGGGAGATCAGCGCAACGCAGATCCCGCACGTGGCCATGGCAGCGGCCTTCTGCCTCTGCATCATGATCTTCGCCATACCCCTCCCGGGGGGAACCACGGGGCACTTGGCTGGCTCGGGCCTCATAGCCATCTTGGTGGGCCCTTGGGCCTGTGTGCTGGCAGTTTCAGTGGCTTTGGGCATACAGGCTCTTGTGTTCGGCGACGGGGGTGTCACCTCCCTTGGTGCAAACTGCTTTAACATGGGGCTGGCCGGGGGGATGGGGGGGTACTTGGCCTATAGGCTGCTCTCAGGATCCCCTTCGTGGCGGGGTAACGGAGCCCCTGGGCAGAGCTCAGCCCTGAGCCGGCGTCAGCTCCTGGGGGCTGCCGCGGCAGGATATGTGGGGGTCAATGTGGCGGCCCTCCTGACTGCCCTGGAGCTTGGAATCCAACCTCTGATCCATACGGGTTCCCCAAATCCTCATTATTTTCCTTACGGATTGGAGATTACTTTGCCTGCAGTCATGCTTCCTCATCTCACCGCCCTTGGGGCCCTGGAGGCTACCGTGAGCGTCTTGGTGCTGGGTTTTGCAAGAAAATTCCAAACACGTACCTCTTCTGCATGGAAGGCGGCCCTGGTGGTGGTGGCTGCGGGCATCTTGGTGATGCCGGGAGTGGCCGAGGCCCATGAATTCTGGATAGAGGGAAAAGGGCGTGAGCTTCTCTTGGTATTCGGCCACGGCTCCAACCGGGCCGAGTTCGATGCCAGGAATATCAAGGTCGTCAGGGCCTTGGACAAATCAGGAGGCGAACTCCAGGTGGCCACAGAAAAGACGGACAAGACAGTGGCCTTGAGGCTTTCTGGAGAGGCTGCCTTGGTTCACGCCGAGGTGGACAACGGTTACTGGTGCAAGACCATCTACGGCTGGAAAAACGTGGGCAAGAGCAAGGCCAGCCGGGTGGTAGAGGCAATGAGATCCTTGAACTACGCCAAGAAGCTGCTTGCTGGCGGCGAGTTGGTCACAAAGCCCTTGGCCGGAGTCTTGCTGGACATTGTGCCTGTTGAGGATCCCTTTCAGCTCAAAGAGGGGGAGGCACTCACGATCCAGGTTTTCCTGCAAGGCAAGCCGATGCAGGGGGCCGAGGTGACAGGATCGGATCACCAGAAGCTGGGCACCACCGATTCCAAAGGAATGCTCAAGCTGCCTGTCTCCTCCGGGACCCAAATGGTGGCTGCCAGCTGCAAACAGCCCCTCAGCGGGGACCCGGAAGCCGATTATCTGAGCCTCACTGCCACTGTTTCCTTCGAGGTGCCCAGATGAAACAATGGAGCTTCAAAGGAGCCTGCAGAAATTCTTGGATCCTTTGCCTATGGGTATTTGCCTGGGGAACGATGGGTCCGGACAAGGGAGTCCTGGCCCACACCATCCACTACACTGTTGAGCCCAAGGGGATCACCATACGGGTCTTCTACGCAGCCGAGGACCCGGCCAACTACGCAGAGTACGAGGTTTTCGGCCCAGGGGACACGGACCCCTACCAGGTAGGGCGCACGGACCGAAGGGGCTGCCTCTCCCTTCTTCCCGACAGGCCCGGGGACTGGAAGGTGAAGGTGCTGGGGGAGTCAGCCCACGGTTTCCATGGCATCACCATTGATTTCAAGGTGGATCAGGCCATGAGCCTGGAGACTTTCAGCAAGCCCCTCGTGGCCACTCATACAAGGTTGGTGACCGGCCTGAGCCTCATCATAGGGCTCTTCGGCATATACGCCTGGTGGAGATCTCGAAGAAAGTCAGAACCAGGCGGGCCCCCGAGACCCCAAGGGCGATCTGAGAGATAAGGCACACAAGCGGGACGAATCCCGTGATGGGGGGCCCAGGGCCCTGTCCAGAAGGACCATATTTCTGAAAAGGGAGGGAAACAAGATGATGCGGAAGGTGTTGTTGGCGATGCTGCTTCTGTTGCCGGGTCTCATTCCCGTTTCTGGATGGGCCCATCATGGCGGGGTCAGTCTCGCCCTGGGGCCTGGGACTCCCCTCGAGGCCAACTCCCCCATGACCCTTCCAGAGGGGGGAATAGTGCTCTCCACCCGCTTCGAACAGGTGGGATGGAGGAAGTGGGGGAAATTCGAGCCGGAGAACAAGGACTCCTTCTCCTTCTTCAACCTGGGATTTTCATACGGGATAACCCCTTGGCTCATGGGAAGCCTTTTCCTGCCATACAATGTCAAGAGGCAGGACACCTTGGGCACCCTGGAGGGCATAGGGGATGTGAGGCTGAGCTTCAGCCTGGGTTTCAATTACAACCCCAAGAGGGGCTGGAGCCTCAACACAATGGAGGACACGGCCACGACCCTGGAGGGGACTGGCACGACTTACTTCGCCTTCATTACCGGGGCCACCTTCCCCACAGGAAAGTGGAAAGAGAAGTTGGGAGGGGAAATAGACCCTGGCATGGAGCCCGGGTTCGGGAGCCCTTCTTTCAACGTGGGCTTTGCCGCCTCCAGGCAGATCTGGGGGGCATTTTCCATGACTGCTGACATGGGTTATGATGTCTTCACCGAAAGGGAGCACTTCAAGTTTGGAAACGAGTTCAGGTTCAACCTGGCCGGGGTGTACGAGATATGGGGCAGGCCAGAGGCTTTCGTGGACAAGATAGACGGAATCCTGGAGTTGAACCTGCTCAACGTGGCCAGGGATGAGGAATACAGCCTGAAGCAAGAGGCTACAGGGGGCACCATCCTGTATGTGACCCCTGGCTTTCGTTTCTCCTTCCCAAGGCTTCAGAACATGAACCTGGGTGTTGGGGTGAAGTTGCCTGTTGCCAAATGGCTCAACGAGAAGAAGGAACAACAGGGGGCCGAGGGCCTGGAGAAATTCAGGTTTATTTCCACGATCTCGGTATACTTCTAGATGTCCGCCTCTGGCAAGCTGCCTCTTTTTCTTCAAGACCCCCCTTTGGCCCAACCCACGGGTTGGGGAAAAGGGGGGTCTGTTTCTTTTCTGGAGAAGGCCCTGGCCGAGCTTTGCAGGATCTTGCGAAGACTATACTTGCAGTGGGATCTGGCGGCCAGGGAAGGTCTTCTCCAGAGGACCGATCCCAGGGTGAAGGTGGCTTTGCTGGCCGCCACCGTGGTGCTGGCCAGCCTCAAGCAAACCATCTGGGCCCAGGTCTTGATAGGGGTGCTCCTGCTCGGGCTGAGCCTGCTGTCCAGGACACCCTTGAGAGAGGTGCAGGGAAGGGCTTTCTTGCTAGCTAGCCTGTTCGGGATCCTGCTGCCTTCCCCTTCTGCCTTGAATTTGGCAGTTCCGGGAGAGATCCTGATCCCCCTGTGGCATATGGAGGGGTCAAGCCGGGTCTTGTGGTTCCAGCTGCCCGAAACTGTGGGATTTACCAGGGAAGGTCTTCTGGGCGTGGGCATACTTGCCTTGCGTATAATGAATTCGCTTTCTGTGACCTTGCTGGTGCTGAACACCACTCCTTTTTCGGAAATAGTGAGGGCGATCAAGCACTTCAAAGCGCCGGACACCCTTGTCTGGGTGGTGCTATTGGCCTACAGGTACCTTTTTGTGCTGGTCAGCCTGGTGGAGCAGATGCACAGGGCCAGATCCGCAAGGCTGGTGAGGGGGACCACTCATGCCCAGACCCGGAGGTGGGCAGCCCACCGCATGGCCTTTCTTTTCCAGAGGACACAGCTTCGCTGCGAGGAAATGTTCAGGGCCATGCAATCCAGGGGGTTTTCCGGAAAGATCAAGGTGGAGTCCCTGGGGGCCATGGCCAGAGGGAATCTGGTGGGCATAGGCCTCATGGCTGTCTTGATGGGCCTGGTTGGCTTGCTGTGAGGAACCGCAAGTGGGCGAGCTCTTGAGGATTCAAGACGTGCATCTCAAGTATTACGGTAGAATTTCAGCCTTGGAAGGGATAAGCCTTTCCATGGAGGAGGGTGAGCGACTTGCCATAATTGGGGCCAACGGAAGCGGCAAGTCCTCCATGCTCCAGGTCATGGCCGGCGTGCTTCACCCGGACAAGGGGAATGTTTGGTTCAGGAAGAGGCCTCTGACCGAGGCCTCCTTAAGGGACAGACAGTTTCGCCATTTTTTCAGATCCAGGGTGGGATACGTGTTTCAGGATCCTGATGTGCAGCTTTTCTGTCCCACTGTTATGGAGGAGCTCATGTTCGGGCCCTTGCAGTTGGGGATCCCCCCAGGGGAGGCCCGGGCCAGGAGCATGGAAGTCCTGGAGATGCTGTCCATGGGGGAGCTGGCCCAGAGGCCCACGTACATGCTTTCGGGAGGGGAGAAGAAAAAAGTGGCCATAGGCTCGGTTCTGACCATGAACCCAGAGCTGCTGCTTTTTGATGAGCCCACAAACGGGCTGGACCCCAGGACTCAGAGCTTCCTGGTGGACCTGCTCTTTTCACTTCACGAGGCAGGCAAGAGCATAGTGGTGGCAACCCATGATCTGGGGCTGGTGGGGGAACTCAATGCCCAGGTGGCTGTCTTAACCGAGCAGCACAGACTGGAGAGGGTGGGACCTGCCGAGCAGATATTGGAAGACCAGGAACTGCTTCTGCGGGTGAACCTGATTCACGAGCACCTGCACCGTCATGACGGGAAGCTCCATTGCCACATCCACGGCCATTTCCTGTTCCACAAGCATGATCCATGAGGCAGACGGCCAGAGCCCCTTGGCCCTGAGTTCTTCCTCGCCCGGATGAGCATGAGGAGCCCAAAGCATGGAGGGCCCAAGTCCCCAGATTCCCATGTTTCACAAGTTTTGGGGCTATAGCCGTCTCAGTTGAGCTGGCAGGCCAGCCCTTTTCTCAAGACCATTTTTCGTTTTTCTGGCGCGGACAGACTGTTTCCAGCCCCAGTCGCAGCACTCCAGGAAGCTCCGGTCATCAGCCTGCATTCTGGATTGCTCTTGAACAATGCAGAGCGGAACTCCAAGGCACACTTGAGCTCAAGCGCATTTGGTAAATCCGCAGAAACGGCACACCTCGCATCCCTCGGCATGCTCCACCGCGCCTCCACAGTCCGGACAGGATCCCACTATGACCCCATGGGAGCGCTCACGTGCGGGCAAGGCCAAGGCACTTGAGGCGCCGGCCCCCAGGGACTTGGGCTTCTCCGCCCCAAGCTCCTGGCCGTTCCCACCGCTTTGGTGCTCCAAGACTCTGGCTATTCCATCGGCGCAGGAGAGCACCATCCCGCCTTTTGCCCAAAGCGGGGCAGGGCACCTGATCCCCTTGATCTGCTTTATTATGGCATCCATGCTTACCCTTGAGCGCAGGGCCAAGGAGATGAGGCGGCTTATGCCTTCTATCTGGGAGGCCGCGCACCCGCCTGACTTTCCCATCTGGGCGAAGACCTCGCAGATTCCCTCCTCATCGTGGTTCACGGTGACATAGAGCTTCCCGCAGCCTGTCCCGATTCTCTCTGTGACCCCCTGGGTGATAGGGGGTCTTGGCCTGGGTGCAATGCGGGCCGGAGCCTTGGGCGTCTTGGAAGAGGCCGCCGGGGAAGGGGCCGCGGCCAAAGGCGGCTCGGTCATGGTGGCCTCCATCTGGGCTATCTCCGAAGGGGCGCAGCGCCCGATGTTCAACACCTGGGTATCGCGGCTCTTGTCCCTGTAGATTGTCACTCCCTTGCAGCCCAGCTTGTATGCAAGCCAGTAAACCCTGGCAACGTCCTGCGGGGTGGCGTCATGAGGGAAATTCACGGTCTTGGACACAGCGTTGTCTGTGTGCTCCTGGAACGCGGCCTGGATCTTCACATGCCACTCCGGAGTTATGTCGTGGGCGGTCACGAAGATCCTTCTTACCTCTTGTGGGATATCCTCGAAGGAGCTGGGACTTCCAGCAGAGGCAACCTCCCTCATGAGGCTTTCCCTATAAAAGCCTCTTTTCTTGGCCACTTCCACAAAAAGTGGATGCACCTCCAAGAGTTCCTCGTTGTCCAGGACCTTCCTGATGTAGGAGACCGCAAAGAGCGGTTCTATGCCGCTGGAGCAACCCGCAATTATGCTCAGGGTGCCTGTGGGGGCTATGGTTGTTATGGTGGCATTGCGAAGAGGCGGCACATTCTGGCCCGGATATATGCTTATGGGGTAATTGGGGAAAGGGCCTCGAAGCTCTGCCAGTTTGGCCGAGGCTTCCCTGGCCTTTCTCCTGATCCTGGCCATGATCCGCCTGGCAGTGCGCACCGCCTCGGGCGAATCGTACGGGATCTCCAGCATGATCAGAAGATCCGCAAAACCCATCACCCCCAGCCCTATCTTCCGGTTGGCCTTTGTCATCTCCTCTATCTGGGGAAGTGGATAGCGGTTCACGTCAATGACGTTGTCCAGAAAACGCACGGCCTGGGCCACCAGCCCGTCCAGACGTTTTTCATCCAGAATCCAATGCTTGCCCTGGCGCTTGAGCATCTTTGCCAGGTTAATGGAGCCCAGGTTGCAGGACTCGTAAGGCAATAAGGGTTGTTCTCCGCAAGGGTTCGTGCCCTCGAACTCCCCCAGGGTGGGGGTGGGGTTGTCCTTGTTTATCCTGTCTATGAAAAGCACACCCGGATCCCCGGTCTTCCATGCCTGGTTCACTATCTCCTCGAAGATCTCCCGGGCCGGCACAGAGCCAACCACCCTGCCTGAGTGTGGATCCACAAGATCGTAATTCCCCCCTCTTTCAAGAGCCTCCATGAAGGAATCGGTAAGGGCCACCGAAAGATTGAAGTTGTTGAACCGATCTGGATCCTCCTTGGCGTAAATGAACTCCCTGATGTCCGGGTGGTCCACCCTCAGGATCCCCATGTTGGCCCCGCGCCTCTTGCCGCCCTGCTTGATAACGTCGGTGGCGGTGTCGAAGACCTTCATGAAGGAGACGGGCCCGCTGGAAACCCCGCCCGTGGAAGCCACGGTGGAGCCCTTGGGCCTCAGGCGACTGAAGGAAAAACCTGTCCCACCGCCCGACTTGTGGATCATTGCCGTGTGCTTGACCGACTCGAAGATGTTCTCCATGGAGTCGTCCACAGGCAGCACGAAGCAAGCCGAAAGTTGCCCCAGCTCTTTGCCGGCGTTCATAAGGGTGGGAGAGTTGGGCAGAAATTCCAGGCGGGCCATCATATGGAAGAAGATCTCCTCAGCGGCTGCGGGGTCCTCGTCCACCTGGGCTATGGCCCTGGCCACTCTCCTGAACATCTCCTCGGGTGTTTCCACCAGGCTGCCACTCTCATCCCTGGTGAGATAACGCCTCTCCAGCACCCTCAAGGCATTGGGGGTAAGCTCTACGGATGTGCTTCTGCGGGCCATGGAGTCCACCTCAATCGTCTCTTTTTAGGGCCTATGTTGACCCAATCCTGCCCCAAGCTCCTGACTGGCAGATTTTTGGCCGCGGGTTATCATGGGACACCTCATTATAGATCCACCCAAATGGGTGAGCAAGGGTTTTTCACCCAAGATCTGCCCAGTTGTGTGCATGGGAACCACAACATATTGATTGAGCCTCTTCTCGAGGCGGCCAAGAGCCAGGGGGCCATTGGCACTCTTTCAACCCAGGCCTCTCATCTCCGGCTCCGGCTAGAACTCAGCCACATTGCATGACCAAGGCTTGGGTCTTTGGAAAATCCGGTCCCCAAGGCCCTTGGGCGCAAAGGGGGCGCTGAGCAAACTGCAGAGGGGGACCTGGAGGCTGCTTAGGGCCGGACCGCTGTTCCAAGGAAATGGGCCATCTCGCCTCCGGGGTGTGATTCGGGGCGGCCTGCCTGCGTGCAACTCAAGGCAGGCCCCCTGTTTCAATCCTTCAGAAGCCTGCGGCCTATGATGGTCTTCTCGATCTCCTTGGTGCCCTCGTAGATCTCCACGATCTTGGAGTCCCTGTAAAACCTGGATATCTCGTACTCCCCCATGAACCCGTATCCGCCGTGGATCTGCAGGGCCTCGTCCGCCACCCTCACAGCCGTTTCCCCCGAGAACCACTTGGCCATGGCAATGAGCTTGGTGTCCACTTCCCCCCTGTCCAGCTTCCAGGCTGCCTGGCGCACCAGGGCGCGGGAGGCCTCCACGCGAGTGGCCATCTCGGCCAGCTTGAACTGGGTTACCTGCAAGGATGCCAGGGTGGAGCCGAAGACCTCCCTCTGGCGGGAGTAGGCTATGGCCCTGTCCAGAGCCCCCTGGGCCAGGCCAACAGCCTGGGAGGCCACGTTCACCCTGGTGCGATCGAAGAAATCCATGAACTGGTAAAAGCCCCTTCCCCTTTGGCCAACCAGATTCTCCTTGGGAACCCGAAGGTCCTCGAAGATGAGCTCACCTGTGTCCGAGGCCCTTATGCCCAGCTTGTTATGGATCTTGCGGCGTGTCAGGCCCGGCCGGTCCGATTCCACCAGAAGAACGCTGAATCGGGCATGGCGTTTCTGGGCGTCTGGATCTGTCTGGCAAAGCACCACGAAGTAGTCTGCTATGGTGGCATTGGTTATGAACATCTTGGTACCGTTGAGGATGAAGTGGTCCCCGTGCTCCATGGCCCTGGTGCGGATGCCTGCCACGTCGCTTCCCGCATTGGGCTCTGTGATGGCAGAGCCCATGATCTTCTCCCCTGCCGGCACCGGGCTTAGATACTTGCGCTTTTGCTCCTCTGTGCCGAAGTACAGGATCATCTGGCCCCCGAAACAGGCCGAAAGTATGGAGGAGCACCCCGGATCCACCCTCCAGAACTCCTCGGTGATCAGGCTGGCCTCCAGAAAGCCCAACCCTGGCCCACCGTACTGCTCAGGAACCCAGGCGCCTATGAAACCCAGGGAGGCCGCCTTTTTCAACAGATCGAAGGGATAGCGCTCCTCCCGGTCCAGCTCCTCGGCCACCTGGGGGAACTCTCCCAAGGCGAACTTCCTGGCTGCCTTCTGTATTTCCACCTGTTCCTGGTTCAAGAATGGGTCCATGTCACTGCCTCCTCATGGGTTGTGAGAGTCGTAGCCGATCTTGTCGGAGAGAATCCCAACAGCTATGGCAAAGGAGTGGGAAGGATTCCAGCGGTAAACGGCCCTGTAGTTGCGGTTCACCAGGAAGGCCCTTCCCTTTGGCCATTGCGGAGCCACAAGCCAAGCTTCAGAATCCCAGTTCATTTCCAGGGGACTGCCATTGGGCAGCTTGACTCCCATGGACCTCCAGGCCTGGAGGGACCTCTTGGCCTCAGGGCCCAGGTCGGTCCCGCTGAAACCCTTGGGCAGGCGCACCTCCACACCCCATGGAAGTCCCCTCTTCCAGCCCATGGAGGCCAGGTAGTTGGCCGCCGAGTGCACAGCATCCGGCAGATTGTTCCAAATGTCCTTGCGGCCGTCACCGTCTGCATCCAGAGCGTAATCCACGAAAGTGGAGGGCATGAACTGGAAGTGTCCCATGGCCCCTGCCCAGGAGCCTGTCATGTCCTCCAGGGAGATGTGGCCCTGGTCCAGGATCCTCAAGGCCAGCAAGAGCTCCTTTCGGAAATAGTTTCCCCTCCTTCCATCGTAGGCCAAGGTTGCTATGGAGGCTATGACAGGGAACTTGCCCGGCAGCCTGCCGAAGTCGGACTCAACCCCCCAAAGGGCCACCAGCACAGCTGCCGGGACACCATATCTGACCTCGGCTTCCTGCAACAGCGCCCTGTGCTGGGCCATGTGTTGCCTTCCGCTGGAGATGCGGGCCTCGGTCACCAGGCGTGCCAGGTACTCCTCCAGGGTCAGTTTCACCTCCGGCTGAGAGCGGTCCAACTCTATTACCCTGGCCAAAGGGGATAGCCCCGAGAGGGCTGTCTCCAGGGTGCTGATGGATATTCCCTGGGAAGCCGCCTCTTGCTTCAAGCCATCTAGCCATTTCTGGAAGCGATCTTCCTGCTCCTGGGCAGAAAGCCCGCTTCCAAGCTGAGACAAGATGGCCAAAGCTACCATTGTGGCCAAAAAGAGACTGGAGCCCCTCATACTTGATACCTCATGAAACCCTCCCGGCCCAGAACCCCTGAACCGGACCTATTATGGCATCCAAGTTGGCAACTCGCTAGGGCCAGCCCCGGGAAGGGCCCCCTCTTGGGGAAGGCTCGGAGCTCAAGGTTTGGTTCCCGCCTGGCCTGGGTCTTCTCCCAGGCAGACTTGCCTTGCATCGCAAGGAAGTGGTATGTAGGATCCAGAAGCCGGCCGGAAGTTAGGAAAGGGGGTGTCCCATGGAAGTACTGGTGCTTTATTACTCCAAGGGTGGCAACACGAGGAAGCTGGCCCAGTTCGTGGCAGAGGGGGTGGGATCCGTCCCAGGGGCAAGGGCAAAGCTCAAGACTACCTCCGAGGTCACCAAGGAGGATTTCCTGGCGGCCTCCGGGATCATAGCCGGCTCTCCGGTTTATTTCGGGGGAATGGCCTTTGAGCTCAAGCGGGTCTTTGACGAGTTCGTGGGAGTCAGGAAGAAGATGGCCGACAAGGTGGGGGCCGCCTTTGCCACATCCGGGGATCCCACAGGGGGCAAGGAGACGACCATGCTCTCCATTCTCCAGTGCATGCTCATATACGGAATGGTGGTTGTGGGGGATCCGCTGGATGCCACAGGACACTACGGAGTGGCCTGCGTTGGGGCCCCGGACGTGGGGGCCGCTGAGAACGCCAGAAAGCTTGGAAGAAGGGTGGCCGAGCTGTGCCTGAGGCTCAAGGGCTGAGGTCTGCTCACTGGGAAGCCTGGCAGGCCACTGGACACATGGTAATTATTGATCTAGTATCTGTTCCCTGCCTTGTGTGAAGCTGCTGGAGCGGATGCTTAAGCGGAGAACATGAAAATGGACAATTGGAGATTTGGCCTAACCATGATGATAGTGGGAATGGGCGGAACCATTCTAACCCTATGGATCCTCAGCCTTCTTATGAGTCTTCTCAAGAAGATCTTTCCTGTTGCCTCTGAGCAGGATCCACCAAAGAGTTCCAGGTAGAAAGGGAAATCGTGTCATGTTGGAGAGCATTCTGACCGGGCTGTCGGGCCTTGTAATCGGGATCAACTATTTGTTTTCTCAAGGTCTTCCGAATGTTGTGATGCTCTTGGTCGGCGGTCTATTGATATATCTGGGAGTGAAAAAGGAAGTCGAGCCGCTATTGCTTGTCCCCATAGGGTTTGGATGCCTGCTTGTGAACATTCCTCTAAGTGACCTGATGGAGGAAGGTGGGCTCTTGAGGACTTTTTACAATATGGGGATAAGCAACGAGCTTTTTCCCCTTCTGATATTCATAGGAATAGGCGCGATGACCGACTTTACACCCTTGCTGGAAAATCCCAGGATATTGCTTTTGGGAGCTGCCGGACAATTCGGGATATTTCTGACCTTGCTCTTGGCTTTGGCTTTGGGCTTTCCGGAGCTGGAAGCCGTGAGCATAGCCATAATCGGTGCCTGTGACGGTCCCACAGCCATATACGTGACATCCCAGTACGCCCCACAGTTATTGGGCGCAGTATCCGTGGCAGCCTACTCCTACATGTCTTTGGTGCCCATCATTCAGCCTCCCATAATGCGGCTATTGACAACAAGCAGAGAACGCACCATCAAAATGGGCGCAGTCAATAAAACAGTTTCAGCTAGGACTAGACTGCTTTTCCCAATTGTTGTGACCTGCGTAACAGGGCTCATAGCACCCAAAGGCCTTCCCCTCATGGGAACCATAATGCTGGGCAATTTCATGAAAGAATGTGGGGTGGTGGCACGACTCACAGGTGCCTCCCAGAACGAGATTGCCAACATGGTGACTCTTTTCCTGGGCCTGGCCATAGGCGGTACCATGGAGGGACATGCCTTTCTGAAGCCACAAACCCTTGCAATCTTTGCGCTGGGATTCGTGGCAATTTGCGTGGATACGGCGGCGGGGGTCTGCTTTGGCAAGCTGATGTGCGCTCTGTCCGGCGGGAAGATAAATCCGTTAATAGGTGCAGCAGGTATCTCAGCATATCCCATGGCCGCAAGGGTGGTCCAGGTGCAAGGACAAAGATATGACAAGAAGAATTTTCTTTTGATGCATGCCATGGGGGCCAACACAGGCGGGCAGATCGGGTCTGTGATGGCAGCCGCGGTCATGCTGTCGGTCTTGAAAGGGATGCATATGATATGATGCGTTCTGTAGAAGACAAGTTACACACTTCCATTAGCCTGTGCCCTTTAATGATGTTGACTATTTCATGACAAGGATGTCCCCTCTGATCCCGCCTGTGAGGAAGACAAGGGATCGTAGAGAAGAACCCGTGTTAAAAGGGGGCAGGAGGGAGCTGGGTTGTAAAAGGCGTGTAGGGAACCAAAGGGTTCAGTTCCGCATCCAGGCGGGATCGAGCTCAACTTGGGCTTGTGAGCCTAGCCGACTGCCCAAGGTAGGGACTAGATCACTAAGGTAGTGATGGGTCCGCCTCCAAGCAAAGCTTTCCCGACGCAGGCGTAGTTGTTTTTCTTCTTTCTTTAGCGCGACCGGCCGGGCCCCTGGGCCAGGAACCTGAGCCTTGACCTGGATTGGCGGTCCACAGCAGGGATAACGCTCATTTTTTCATGTACGAGCCGAGTCAGGAGAGCTTGCCCAAGTCAATGAATTGGTCCTGCGATTCTGAAGCGGAGTCTGTTGAGCACTGGAATAGTTCCTGCCGCCCCCTGGGCTATTTCCACAGCCAACTTCATCTCTTTCTCGCTGTGGACCACTCCCACCAGAACCAGAGCTCCTCCCTCTTCCCGAACCTCCAGTGTGGGGATGAACACCCTTGGATCCGTGGCGATCTTTGCCTTCACGAGAGCTCCCAATGCCAAGGTGCGAAGCCTTTCCCAGGCCTCCTGGGGGGTGGTTCGGTCTTTGCGGTGTAAAGCATCGCAAAGCTCAGCCACAACGTACTCCCGGGAATGCTCAGAGATGTCAAACATGAGATCGAAGTCGGCAGGATTGTCAAGGTGCCTCCCGTAATTGGCCTGTATGTAACAAGCCTTTTCGTGGTCCATTTTCTTGATGAGCCATTCGGCCGTTGTCTTGTCAATTTCATCGCTTTGCATCAGCATTTCAACTCTTTTCCACTCCGGTGCGAAAAGACGCACACGAAGCACAGGTTCCAGCCCCCCCAAGACAATGTGAGAACCCCTGCCCACCAGCACCACCCTGTCCCTGGAAGCGTATTCGAATATCTTGGCCTCCACCAGGCTGAGCATTGCCTTGTATCCTTTGTCGTACCGCTCCCAGATTGTGGGGCATGATTCATCCCTATCCCTCAGCAAGTCCTTCCACTGCTCGCCGAAAGCCCCCAGGTCATGGGCAAGCCGGGCCTTGTCCACATATTCATAACCCATCTGCTCTGCAACCAGGCGACTGATGTCCTCAGCCCCGCAAGAGAACTGCCTGGACACACACAAGACCCCCATCAAACCCCTCCTGTCCCAGGATCTGTGCCTACGCCGGATTGTTCCTGACTTGCCATGCGCTTGAGTTTTCTTCTCAAGAGCAACTTGGCACAGACTATGACTCCAATCGTAAAAAAAGCCTCTGTTCCGTACTTAAGATATGGGGAGGGATTCAAGACCCCCACGATAAAAGGATCTGTTATCATCATCTCCCCGCCCACTCTTCCCAGGACGGCTGCCCCTATGTAAACGATGATAGGATACTTGTCCATCAAGATGGAAAGCAGGTTGCTGGTAAAGACCACCAGAGGAATGCTCAACCCTAGACCGAAAAGCAGCAGGAAAAGGTTTCCCTTGGATGCACCTCCCACGGCCAGCATGTTGTCAATGGACATGGTTATGTCGGCCACCACAATAACCCAAACAGCCTGCCAAATGGTCTTGGGTTCCCTCTGTATTTTCTCCTCATGCGCTCCTTCCATGAGAAGCTTAACGGCAATCCATATTATTACAGCTCCGCCGATGAGCTTTACGTACTGGATCCTGAGAAGCCGGGCTGTCACAAACGTGCAAAGAACCCTCAACAGAACGGCTGCCCCGGCTCCAAGAATGATCCCCTTTTTTCTCTGCTTGGCAGGAAGACCCCTCACGGCCATGGCGATGATCACGGCATTGTCCCCTGCCAGCACCAAATCTATGAGAACGATGCTAAGAAGAGAAACCAGGAAATCCCACGTGAAGTGGATTTCCCCTAGCACCCCCAAGTCCATGACTAACTCCTTACAGGCTTTCCCTTTCTCCGCCCCAACTTGGTAACAGAGTTAACCCCTTGCATTCCTTACCAGGGCAAGAACGGCAATGGGCACTTATAGCCTGTTCTAAGGCCGGTAGTCAACTTCTTTCGATCTGGAGGCCTTAAGTGAATTAAGGCAGGAAGAAAAAGGACACCTGCCTTGGCTTCCCGCATTTCCTTGTTCTTGCACCCGTAAGATTCTTTTGGAATTGGTCTTGTTTGGTGAGGATCGGGGCTTAAATGACAAGCAAGAAAAGAAGTAGAACCTGGAGAAGTTCTTGAAGTGCATGAGGTTTTTTTGGAGGCTTCTCAAGTTGATTCAAAGATGCTGGTCAGACCCAAGAGAACACCTCTCCCTCGCCGCCTAGGCTTGTAGAGGAGAGCATTCCGAGACTGTAGAATTTTGTGTTGGAATTATTTGGAGAGAAAGGTAGGGGTATCTC
>JBBIOJ010000014.1:0-91957 GCA_037443445.1 Desulfarculaceae bacterium
AGCGTGCCACATGCTCCAGATGCTCCAGCACTTCTTTTTCTCTGATTCCCAGCTCCTGGCTCATCTCCCGCAGAGTGAACCACCCGCTCTTGAGAAGCTCTCTCATGCGTTGGCGCAGGGTCATCCCGGGCTCCCCTTGGTTTGTGGAGGCATGATACACTTGTAATGCAGTTCCAGCCAGGCCCACAGAAGGAGAGCTAGGGTGGACTCCCGCCTGAGGCGCGAAAATTACCGCAGGCTAGTGGAAGAGGCTGCCATATGGGAGCGCTGGGGGGATCTTCCCAGGGGCCTGGTGCTGGACTACGGTTGCGGCACGGGCTGGTTTCTCCAGAGGCTTGCGGGGCGTGGGTTCAGGGTCTTGGGCCTTGAGGTGCAGGGGGAGTTCTTGAGGGAGGCTCGCCTCAGGGCAAATTCAGGCAAGACTCTCCTGGTCTTGTATGGAGGCGGCACACTGCCCATTAGAAAGGACGCCTTTGATCTGCTCCTGGCCGTGGGAGTGGTCAGAAGCCTGATGGACAGGGGGCCCTTGGGAGAAGCCGTGGAGGAGTGGAGACGCTGCCTGAGGCCAGGGGGGCGGCTTCTTCTCGTGGAGACGGACAACGCTGCTTTGCGCCGCAAGATAACAGCAGAGGGAATTCGTGAAACTCTGCAACAGGCTGGCTTCCAGGGTTTGGCTTGGCATCCCATAAGAGACACCTCGTGGTGGGGGCTCGGCCTTGTGAAAGCAGGCCTTTGGCCAACCTCCCTGTATGGCCGGATGGCCCGGTGGGAGCTTAAGCAAAGAAAAAAGAAGGGGGCTCCCAAGAAGGGAAAGATGGCTTATCTGGGAGAGTTCCTCAAGAGCTGAGAGGCAGCCTGTTTACTTGCCAGGGGCCACAAGTTGGAAGCTCCTGCTTGCAGGCCTCTGGAAGGATTTAATGTGTGTGATCAGCTGCTCCTCAGCAATGCACAGCTCAGGGGAAGGGAAGATGAGAGGCTGGAGATGGAGACGGCTGGCCTTTTGGGGTTGGCTGCTCATGGCTTTGGGGATGAGCCGGGAGGTCTGGGCTCTGGGGGGTCTGCATTTGCAATTGGCCCGTTTCGAAAACCGCCAGGAGGCAGAGCAGGCTTTCTCAGAGCTCAAGGCCGGAAGGAGCTTTGAGCTTGTAGCGGAGCTACAGGCACCCGAGGGCCTCGCAGAGAGCAAGGGCTATCTGGGAGAAGTGATCCCTGAAAGGTTTTCGAGCCCGGCAAGGGAGGCCTTGAAGGGTTTGAGGCCGGGGCAGTTTAGTCCTCCTGTAGCCATGGGAGGGGTCTGGTTTCTGTTCAAAGCGCTGGATCCGGCTGAAGCCTCAAGGTACAAACCAGGGGAGGAGTCGGCTTTTTTCAATCTGCAAAGGGGAATCCTCCTTGGGGAGTTGGGAGACTCCCAAGGGGAGCTGGAAGCCTACAAGAAGGCCCTTGACCTGGATTCACACCTGGCCGCAGCCCACGTCAATCTGGGAGAGGCTCTCAGAAGACAGGCCATGCAGATACTGGAGGGAGCAGGAGGAAACCTAGGGGAGGCCCAGGCCAGGACTGCCACCCAGCTTCTGGATGAGGCCATAGACGAGTTCAAGGCTGCCATAAATCTGGAAAATGAACTCTGGGAAGCCCACTTTAATCTGGGACTGGCTTACGCCGCACAGGGGCTCTTGGACCTGACCATCCTGGAATTTCAGGAGGCTATCAGGATTCAGCCTGAATCCGGGGAGCTTCATCGCTCCTTGGCCTTGGCCCTGCTAATGAGGGAGAGGGCTGCCGAGGCCCTGGTGCATGCTGAGCGGGCAGAAGAGCTCGGGGGCGAGGCAGGGGACATATTGAGAAAGATCAGAGACCGGTTGGGAAGCAGGGCGGCACCTGCAAGGAAATGATTTGCCGGATGGGATGAGGAGCGGATCCGGTGTCCCAGATTGCTTCCCAAGCAGGGCATTCTACTTCCCGGGTTCCTTGGGTCTTTTGGTTCTTGCCCCAGGATGCTCTGACAGGAAGGTTGTCTTCGGAAGGCAAGCATTGCGCCTGGGGCATGAGGCCCCAGGGCGGAGAGCACAGATCAATTGCCGGGACAGGGCCCGGAAAAGCATTTCAACCGGGAGAAAGGCCCAGAAGTCTCAGGATGCGCTCCAGATCTTGGCTCCCGTAATACTCTATGACTATCCTCCCTTTTCTTCGGCCTTGCTGAATCCTGACCTGGGTGGAAAGGGTTGAACGTAGCTTGTCCCTAATCCAGGCCAGCTCTGGCGGGAGTTCCTTGGGCTTGGCACCCGACCTCTGAGGCCTTCTGCTCAAGGTGCGCGCCATCTCCTCTGCTGCTCTCACCGATAGACCCTTGGCCAGGATGGCTTGGAGGAGGGATTCCTGCTGTTCTGGTCTGACCGAGAGAATGCAACGGGCATGTCCGGCAGTGATCTCATCCCTCTCTAGGGCCTCCTGGGCCACCTTGGGCAGCTTGAGGAGCCTCAGGGAGTTGGCCAGGGTGGAGCGGTCCTTGCCCAGCCTCTTTGCCAGTTCTTCCTGGGTGGTGCCGTGAAGCTCCATGAGCGCCTGGTATGCCCTTGCTTCTTCCAGAGGACTCAGGTCTTCCCTCTGGATGTTCTCTATGAGGGATATTTCCAGTGCTTCACGGTCCGATACCTCTCTCAAGATGGCTGGTATTTCCTTGAGCCCAGCCAGCTTCGCGGCACGCCATCTCCTTTCCCCGGAGACAAGCTGATAGCCCTCCCCGTGGGATCTCACCAGCACCGGGGAGAGTACACCTTTCTCCTTGACAGTCTGGACCAGCTCGGCCAGCCTTTCCGGGTCAAAGCGCTGCCTGGGCTGCTCAGGATGGGGGGTTATGGAATCCACAGGGCACAAAAACACAGCCCCCCCTGGCTGCTCTTCTAGGGGAATGAGGGCATCCAGGCCCCGCCCAAGGGCTCTTGTGCGCTTCATTTGCTTTCTCCGTGATTCTGGATGAGTTCTGAGGCCAGGTCCAGGTACGCCCTGGATCCGGCGCAGGTTATATCGTAAAGCAGGACAGGTTTGCCGTGGCTGGGTGCCTCTGCGAGCCTCACGTTGCGGGGAATCACGGTACGAAAGACCTTCTGGCCGAAATGGTCCCTAACCTCTGTTTCCACCTGCCTTGAGAGGTTCATTCTCCCGTCGAACATGGTCAGCAGGATTCCCTCTATTTGCAGGCTTGGGTTTAGCCTGCCCCTCACCAGTCTAATGGTGTGAATCAGGTGGGACAGGCCCTCCAGGGCATAATACTCGCACTGAAGTGGAATGAGCACCGACTGGGAGGCTGTAAGGGCGTTGAGTGTGAGCAGACCAAGAGATGGGGGGCAGTCAATGAGGGCGTAGCTAAAAAGGCCTCGTGGAAGCATGGCCAAGGCTGAGGCCAAGAGCCTCTCCCGTGTGGGATGCTGGATCATTTCCACCTCCAGCCCTATCAAATCCGGTGCGGCCGGCACCAGTATGAGCTGGGGCAGTCCTGTGGGAAGGAAGACCTCCTGGAGTCCGCACCGACCCAGAAGAACATGGTAGAGATGTCTCCGGATGGCCTTGTGATCCATCCCCAGGCCTGAGGTGGCATTGGCCTGGGGATCACAGTCCACCAGCAACGTGGGCTTCTCAGCCGCGGCCAAAGACGCAGCCAGATTCACGGCCGTGGTGGTCTTTCCCACTCCACCCTTCTGGTTTGCCACGCAGATGATCTTCAAAGAGATCCCTCGGCTTATGATCCAGGACGAGAGTAACTGATACCACAGCAGTCCGGGTCTTGAAAAGGGGATGTTTCACGTGAAACTTGATTTCCTTCCCATGACCAGGATGCTGCGCCTGCGTTTCAGCTTGGGAAGAGTGTAATCAGCCCGATCCACCACTTCCCATCCGAGCCTTGCTGCACAGATCTCTATTTCTAGGGAGGCTTGTCCATGCCCCAGGAAAAGAAAAACCCTTCCGCCTGGAGCCACAAGGCCCTTGGCCAGCTCCAACCAGGCCAGAGGCGTGGCTATGGCTCTGGCCACAACAAGAGGGAAACGGCCCAGATCCAGTCCCTCTCTCCCCACCCTAGCTTGGTGCACCCAGACCCGCTCCAGCTCCAGAACCCTCACCAGGTGCCTCAAGAAATTGGCCTTGCGGCGGCGCGGCTCAACCAAGTGTACGGCCATGGAAGGTCTGGCCAGTTTCACTGGAATTCCAGGAAAACCAGCCCCCGAGCCCACATCCAACAGTGGCCCCTCCCCCTGTATCAATGGCACCACGGCCAGGGAATCCAGGAAATGCGCCCAAATTACGGTCTCTGGATCCGCCCGGGAAACCAGCCTCACCGAGCGGTTCCAATCCTGCAATTCCCTCAGGTATAAGGCAAAAAGAGGTTTGCAACTCTCCTGGAGTACCACCCCCAGGGCCATGGCCTCCCTTACAAACTCTTCCCAGCTTTCCCCTTTTCCCACCCTGGGATTCAGGCCCCTTTCCCAAGCTCCCTCGGAGAGCTCACTTCCCTATGCAGAATCTTGAAAAAACAGAGGAAAGAATCTCCTGGTCGGCTTTCCTTCCCAGAATCTCATCAATCTTCCCCAGCCCTTCTTTGAGCTCCTCTGCCCCCAACTCCAGCCACCCTGGGGCAGCCTCCAGGGATCTTTCTGCCTCCTCCAAGTGCACCAAGCACTCCTGCAGGAGCCGGTGATGCCTGGCGCTGGCTGTAACCCTATCAGGCAATCCATGTTCACCCACCAGCGCCCTGTGGGCAAGATCCAGCAACTCCTCCAAACCCCAGCCATGCAATGCGGAGATCCTCACCAGGGGAAGTTCCTGAAAAGCAGCCGGGAGGTCTTGGGGCTTGAGCCTTTCTTCCAGATCGATCTTGTTCCAGGCTATTAAGGAGGGCCTCCTGCTGACCCACTGCCCTGTCTGTCCCAGTTCCGGAGGGATTGGCGAGCTTGCGTCCATGACCCACACCAGCAGGTCTGCTGCCTCGAGCCTCCTGTGCATCAGCTCCTGGCCCAAAGCCTCCACTGGATCCTGGGCTGGCCGGATTCCCGCCGTGTCCACAGCCCTTATGGGAAGTCCTTTCCACTCCAGGGATTCTTCCACCAGGTCCCTGGTGGTCCCCGGGATCTCCGTGACTATGGCCCGCTCAAAGCCCACCAGCCTGTTCAAGAGGCTGGACTTGCCCACATTCACCGGGCCCAGAAGAAGAATGACTGCCCCTTCCTTGTACAGGCGCGCCTTGGGGTAGTACTCCAGGGTCTTTCTCAAACCCTCCACACAGGGCCGGATGAGCTCCAGAATCCGCTCCGGGCCAGCCTCTGGGATCTCCTCTTCCGGAAACTCTATTGCGGCTTCGGCAAGGCACAAAGCCTCCTGTATGGGGGCCCGCCACTTTTCCAATGCATCCGAGAGCCCCCCCCGAAGCTGCTCTCGAGCCACCCCAAGGGCAGAGGCGCTTTTGGCCACCACCATGTCCAGCACGGCCTCTGCCTGAGGAAGGTCGATGCGGCCGTTTAGAAAAGCCCTGAGGGTGAATTCCCCGGGCTTTGCCAACCTGGCTCCCAAAGACAAGACCGCATCCAACACCTCCTGGAGCACCAAGGTGCCCCCGTGCACCTGAATCTCGAGGCAATCTTCCCTTGTATAGGTCCTGGGGCCTCGCATCAAGACCACCATGGCCTCGTCTATGAAACTCCCGTCCCGCGGATTCAGTATTCTCCCGAAACTAAATCTGTGGGAGGCAAGCTTGTAATGCGCCTTGACCGGCCTGAACAACTCCTCTGCGATGCGAGCCGAGAGCGGACCGCTCACCCGCACTATTCCTATGGCTCCCCGACCCGGGGGGGTGGCAATGGCTGCTATGGTGTCATTGAGAGAAGTCCCATTCATTGGGGTGGGTACTCATCCCCGGGATGAGCGGCTGGGGCTTCCCTGGTGATGAGGACCCTTCTGAGAGGACCCTGCCCGACGCTTCTGGTGGAAAGCCCCGGCCTTTCCTTCAGGAAAAGGTGCACTGTGCGTCTATCCCTGGCAGACAATGGCCCCAGGGCTGCCGAACCACTCCTCATGGCCTCCTTGGCAGCCTGGAGCGCTTTTTCTCTAAGCTCCTGTTCCCTGCGGGCTCTGAAACCCCCGACATCCAGCAAGACCCTCAGGTTCTGCTCCCTCTTCCTGTTGAGAGCCCGCTCTGTCATGTACCCAAGTGCCTCCAGCAGCTCCCCATCTCTCCTGAGCAGCAGCCCTGAATCAGGCCCTTGCAGCTCTGCAAGCAGCAATTCACCCTGCATTGCCACCCGGGCAACTTCACAGTCCAAACCGGCCAGGCCCAAGAGCTTTCCCAGAAAGACCCGGAACTCCCCCGGACCCTCCTGCCTGAGCCATGCCCTGACCCTAACTGCCTTTCTTCCCAGGATCCCCAGAAGCCCTCCCTTGCGCTCCAATACCTCATATCCCAGAGAGTTGGGAGCTGCACCCAACTCCCGGGCAGCCCTCAAGAGAGCCTCCTCCAAGGTCCTTCCCTCAGCTTCCACCTGACCCATGGAATGCTTCTCCGACTCTCCTCCGGGATCCGCCCCAGGGCCGCCCGGCAAAGATCTCTCTCTCTGACCCCGGGTTGCTTTGCAAGGCTCCGGGCTCACTCCACCCTGGAGTTGATGTAGATCTGCTGCACAATGGACAGCACGTTGTTTATCAACCAGTATAACACCAGACCCGAGGGAAAGGAGATGAACAGAAAGGTAAAGAAAATCGGCATGAGCATCATGACCTTGGCCTGAGTGGGATCTCCCACGGTAGGGGTCATCTTTTGCTGAATCACCATGGAGGCCCCCATCAAGAGAGGTAGAGGGCCGATTCCTTCTATCCCGAAAAAGCTCACCCCTGCGGGGAAGCGCAAGAGGTAATCAGGCGCCGAGAGATCCTTCACCCAGAATATGAAGGGGGCGTGCCGCAGCTCGATGGAGTCCAGCAGAGCTTTGTACAGGGCAAAGAAAACAGGTATCTGAAGCACCATGGGAAGACAGCCCCCAAGGGGGTTCACCTTGTGAGTCTTGTAAAGAAGCATCATCTCACGGTTGAGCTGTTCCCGGTCATTCTTGAATCTCTCCCTCAACTGTTTGATGCGGGGCTGAATCCTCTGCATTTCCTTCATGGAAGCATAGCTCTTGTGGGTAAGAGGCCAAAAGAGAAGTTTGATGACTATGGTCAGCACTATGATGGCGATCCCATAATTGTGGGTGTAGTCATTGATGAACTTCATGGCCAGCAGCAGCGGCCTGGCGATCACGTCGAAAAATCCAAGGTGAAGGGCTTTGTCCAGGTCTTCCCCTGCAGTCTTGAGGTCCTCGATGGACTTGGGTCCCAGGTATAGCCTGAAGGGATGGATGCAGCCCTCCTGTGTGGAGGCCCCCTGCCAGAGGCTCATGCGCACGGTCTCCTCTTTCTTTTCCAAGAGGAGATCATGGCGGCCCGGGGCTTGGGGCACCACCGCGGAAATAAAGTAGTGCTGCGCAAAGCCTCCCCATCTGGCTTCCATGGGCTTGCCAACTACCTTTTCCAGCTCTCCCAGCTCTTCCAGGCCGTGCGAGGTAAGGGCCACAGGCCCTGAAAACGAGGTGGAGGAAGAGGAGATCTTAGAGGCTTGATGGGACAGGACAAGACCTATCTTGTCTGCCAGGGGCCGGCCTTGGGAGTCGCAAACAGAAACTTTCATGTCCACCGAGTACTTGTCCCCGTAAAAAACGAACTCCTTGAGCACCTGGCCTCCTTCTGCCAGGGGCAGAAAAGCCCTCAACACCTTCCTCTCAGAGGGCTCATTGATGCTCACTTCCCCCTGGTCGAAACGGAACGTAGAGGTGTTTATCCCGGCTCCTTGCGGGTGCTGGAAGGCCAGTTCCAAGGCCCGCTCCCCTTTGTCCCCTCGTATCAGCTCTATGGGAAGGGCCTCTGGAGAGAGGGACTCCTTGTATCTTTTCAACTTCCAGCTCTCGAGGGTTGCTCCACGAGCCCCTATGAGGGCCACGTACAGGGGAGTCTCCACCCTGACAGTTTTTTCCTGGAGAGTTTCTCCCCCTTGTTCTGGCTGAGGCAAGGCAGCCTCTGGCACAGGGGGCTTCTGTGAAGCAGGGGGCAGGGGCTGTGCCGTTTCCCTGGGCTGCCCCGGCCCCTCCCCTGGCAGCGGAGGCTCAGGCTGCGGAACAAACCAATAACTCCAGATGGTTAGAATGGCCACCGAGAGTATGAAGGCCAAAAGTGCCCTTTTCTCCATATGTTGCACCTCTTCTCTTACGAGCTGGGCCCTCCAGAGGGGCCCGGCCCCTTGCCAAGTGTTCTCCCTACTCCCTTGGGGGTTCTTTCCGGGTAGACTTTTTCAACCCCTCTCGGGTAAGGCCGAAGAGAAACAACCCGGGCTTGTTCCTCAAGGCCGGCGGGATTGGGAGCCCAGGTCCCCGGCTGCCCGGGTACTCTCGGATCTCTCCTGACCCCTGACCTCTTCCCACCCGAGACCGCAAACCCACACTGACTTCGAATAACTGAGCTTTAATACCCATAGATCTCTTCTCTGGACTGAAATCTCCGCCACCCCTGGGGGCAGCCTGGCTCGTTTCAGATCCTAATCCAAAGGGATTATCCCATCTCAGGTGCCTTGGTCAAACCTTCACGCCTTCGGCCAACCGGCCGGCTTGAGACCTCACCATCAAGGAACCGGATCATATCCGCCGGGGTGGAGGGGATGGCACTTCAGAAGCCGCCTGGCCCCAAGCCAAAGCCCTTTTAGGGCCCCATGCCTGGCCACACATCCCCTTGTATACTCAGAACAACTCGGATAAAACCGACACCTGGGAGGCAGAAAAGGCGACAGGATCCTTTGGTACCCCACTATGATGCCCACGATCAACCAGCGCACTGCCTTGCTTCCTGAGCTCGGGTGAAAGCCTCGAGGGCCGCTTTGATCTTTTCGAAGCCGAGCTGGGCCCCTGCCTTTCGCACCACTACCACCACATCCAGGGAAAGTGAGCGAAGCCTGGGTTGGGTCCTGAATGACTCCCTTATCCATCGCTTGAGCCGATTGCGGCAAACCGCACCGCACACCTTGCGCCTGATGGATATGCCCAGCCTGGCCATCCCTAGGGAATTTCCCCTGGACAAGATTACCAGATCATCTGCTTGGAAGACCTTCCCACCCCGCATTACCCTCTGGAACTCCCTTGGCAGACGCAATCGCCTCTCCTTGGGGAGGTCCATCTGGCTCCCGTAGCTCGGATATCCCATGGATTCCTCAAAGGCTGAGGCGCCTGCGTGCCTTGGACCGCCTTCTGCTGAAGACGGCCCTGCCGCTTCGCGTGCGCATGCGTACCCGAAACCCTTGGCTTTTCTTGCGGCGCAGATTGTTGGGCTGAAACGTGCGTTTCATGCCTCTTGCCTCTTCATCAAGGAATTGGAATTTTTAATTATCCCTCAGAACTCGGCCTTAGGTCAACCGCCTCGGACGGATGGGCAGCCTTGGCCATGTGGCCTCAATAGGCACCAGGCGCACAAGACCGGGCAGTCAAGCCCATCAGGGAAAGACTCCGGGGCCTCTATGATCTCACACCTTGCGGGGAGGAACAGAACGCTTTCCTGAGAGGATTCTTCGAAGTCCTTTTTCCACCTCTACCAGAAAGTACCCCCCCAGTGCCACGGCCAGGATCCCGGCCCAGGAGTCCAAAGAAATGGGGGCAGAGTGAAACACCGAATTCATGAAGGGAGCGTAGGTGAAGATGAGCTGAGCCAAAAGCATACTGGCGCATCCCAGGATCACCCAGGGATTGGACAAGAGGCCCAGGCTCCAGACGGATCTGCTCAGGGAACGGCAGTTGAACAGGTAAAAGAGCTCCACCAGAACAAAAACGTTCACAGCCACAGTGCGGGCCTGGGTTGTGTCCGAACCTAGGCTCTTCTCCCCTATGAACAGACCGAAGGAGCCGGCCAGCAATATGGCGCTGACCAAGACAACACGCCACAACAGGTGGCCCGACAAGATGGAGGCCTGGGGATCTCTGGGAGGCCTTTTCATGAGCCCCGGCTCCATGGGCTCAAAGGCCAGCATGAGGCCCAGCAGGACCGCGGTGGTCATGTTGATCCAGAGGATCTGAACAGGCAGTATTGGAAGGGCCGTTCCCACCAGCACAGCGGCCAGGATCACAAGCCCCTCGCCTCCGTTGGTGGGCAGTGTCCAGGTTATGAACTTGACCAGGTTGTCGAAGACTCTGCGGCCCTCTTCCACTGCAGCCACTATGGTGGCGAAATTGTCATCTGTGAGAATCATGTGGGCTGTGCCCTTGGCAACGTCTGTTCCTGTGATTCCCATGGCTATACCTATGTTGGCTTTCTTGAGTGCAGGGGCATCGTTGACCCCGTCTCCGGTCATGGCCACTACGTGTCCTTTTTCCTGAAGGGCTTCCACTAGTCTCAGCTTCTGCTCTGGGGCCACCCGGGCAAAGACCTGGGAAAGCTCTGCCACTTCTATGAGCTCTTGGTCAGTAAGCTGAGATAGCTGCGCACCCGTCAGGGCCCTCAGCTCACTGCCCGGCTCTGTAAGGCCGACCTCCCTGGCTATGGCCGATGCGGTAAGGGCATGATCCCCAGTGATCATCTTCACCTGGATTCCGGCCTCCTTGCATTCCTGCACAGCCTGGATCACCTCGGCCCTGGGCGGATCGATCATGCCCTGGAGACCCAAGAAGGTGAGATCCGAAGCCAAGTCCTCATGGCCGAACTTGATGTGGCAGTCCGCGCATGCTTTTCGGGCAAAAGCCAGCACCCTCAAACCTCGTGCAGCCATCTCCTCCGCAGCCTTTAAAGCCGACATCCTGTCCAAGATCTGTACGTTTCCGGTCAGGCCCGGCTGTTGCGAGCAGCGCTCCAGCACCTTCTCCACCGCCCCCTTTACATAGATCAACGTGTGTTGTGCCTCGGCCGGAGCATGAAGAGTTGCCATGTACTGCCTTTCTGACTCGAAGGGGATCACATCCACCCTCGGCAGGCTTTGCTTGAGTGTCTCCTCGGAAAGCCCCAGCTTTCTTGCAGAAACTATTAGGGCCCCCTCTGTGGGATCACCCTGGATGATCCATCGACCCTCCAGGTGCTGGAGTTGAGAGTCATTGCAAAGAAGCCCTGCTGCCAGGCACTCTGAAAGGGCTGTTTCACTGGTAGAGCTCACCTGGCCTCCTTCCTGAAGTATGCTGCCTTCAGGTTCGTAACCGGTCCCTCTCACGCTGTACCAGACCCCGCCGGCCCATATCTCCTGTACGGTCATCTGATTTTCAGTTAGGGTGCCTGTTTTGTCCGAACATATGACTGTGGTGCTCCCCAGGGTCTCCACAGCAGGGAGCTTCCTTATTATGGCCTTCCTTCTGGCCATCCTCTTGACCCCTATGGCGAGGGTAATGGTCAAAGCCGCCGGGAGCCCTTCAGGAATGGCGCCAACGGCCAAGGCCACTGCTGCCTTGAACATTTCCAGAGCCGGCTCACCCCTCATCCAGCCCACAAGGAAAGTGACAGCGGCCAGCAAGAGAATCACAAGAACCAGCCATCTGCTAAAAGCTCCTATTTTTCTGGTCAAAGGAGTGGCCAAACTCTCTGTCTCGGATATGAGCTTGGAGATTCGTCCAGCCTCGGTATGATCCCCGGTGGCTATGACCACCCCTGTGCCTTGTCCAGCAGTCACCATGGTTCCGGCATAGGCCATGTTGCGCCTGTCGGCCAGCACTGTCTCAGAGGGCAGCACCCGCCATGTCTTTTCCACCGGAACCGACTCTCCTGTTAAGGCCGACTCGTCCACCTGCAATTCCCTCACTTTGTGCAGGCGCATGTCAGCCGGAACCCTGTCTCCTGACTGCAACAGCACAAGATCCCCTGGCACCAGCTCCTCTGAAGGCACTCGCATCCTGTTGCCGTCCCGAAGCACAGTGGCTTCTGTGGTGACCATTTTTTTCAAAGACTCCAGGGCCTTTTCCGCCTTGGATTCCTGTATGAATCCCACCATTGCGTTGATAAGAACCACTCCCAGGATGACCGTGGCGTCCACCCATTCTTCAAGAAACCCCGTGACTCCTGCGGCTACCACCAGTATGTAGACCAATGGCTGGTGGAACTGCGAAACAAACCTGAAAAGAGCCCCACGGCTTTTCTTCTCACTCACCACGTTGGGGCCGAACTCCCTCTGCCGGCGCTTTACCTCAAAGAGGGAAAGCCCCCTTTGGAGATCTGTCTCAAGGAGCAGTGCTGCCTCCTCGGCTGGAATCTGGTGACAATGCCTGCAGATCAACTCCTCCACGGCCCTGCCTCCTGACCGACTGATGCCTGGGTTGAATTTCTCACCATGCACGGAGAACTCAGGCAGATAGATGTACCTACCACCAAAAAAATCAACCTATTGGAATTACGATGTTTGTTGTTGAAGAAGGGCCTGTGGCCTCCCCGGGCTTTACGGTCCTGGTCTTGCCGGGCAATCCGGGCGGGGATGAACCCCGTCCCCACAACCCCTACCATGTTGGAATGACAAGGAATGTTGTAAGGGAGGAGTTTATTCCCTCCACCAGGTTTGGAGTTTCGGTTTGTTTCGCTGACGGAGGTGAAATCCGCCCCTACGAAACCCGTGAACACCCAATTCCGGGGGGGATGAACCCGGCCCCTTGGACCCAGAGAACCTAGGTTTCAAAACGATCCGTCTTTGGAAAACCCTAACCAATAGGGTCTTGGGTCCGCATATGGGCTCAGCTCGGCGGCTCAAGCCCCAGGGACTCTATGATATGTCTCTAATCAAGACCCTTGTTCAATGCTTTGGCACGGCCAGAGCTTGGCCGGCAAAGTCGTGTTGCTCAAAGTATATCGGGTGGTTACCCTGCATTATCACTCCCCTCGAACAATGCAAGCCAGGACAGTAATGCCACCAAGGTTGTGCGCCGCGCTTTGAGGAGTCGAGGTTGGTTTGTCCCTCAGGCCGTGGGGGGCTTGCCGCGAAGCCCTATTTCAGGCCTTTGAGTAATCGAACACACCGGCTCCTGTCTTTCGTCCCAGCCGGCCTTCTTCCACCAGTCTAACCAGGAGGGGGGCTGGTCTGTATTTCTCGCCGAGCTCTTTGTCCAAAACCCGCATGACTGCCAAAACCACGTCCAGCCCAAAGGGGTCTGCAGCTCTCAGGGGGCCCGAGGGATGGGCCAGGCCTATCTGGCAGGCCCTGTCGATCTGCTCAGCTGTTGCCACACCCTCCTCCAAGGCAAAGAAGGCCTCGTTGAGGAAGGGAATAAAAAGCCTGTTGATCGCGAACCCCGGGATGTCGTTTACAACTACCACCTCCTTGCCGCAAGCCTTCAGGAACCCCATGGCCCTCCTGAGGGTCTCCTCAGAGGTCTCCCGTACCCGGATAACCTCTACCAGGGGAATGGCCGGGGCTGGATAAAGAAAGTGTGTTCCCAGGACCCGCTCCGGCCTCCTTGTGGCAGAGGCCAGAAGCCCTATCCTGATGGTGGATGTATTGCTGGCCAAAATGGTATTAGGGGCACAGAGCCTGTCCAGCTCTGAAAAAACCCTCTTTTTTAGCTCCGGATCCTCGGGCACGGCCTCCACCACCAGGAAGCAATCCCCGAGGGAACTTTCCATTTCAGTGCTTCCGGAGATCCTGGAAAGGGCCTCCTCCATTTCCTCCCTCTGGATCTTGCCCTTTTTCAAGGCCTTCTCCAGCCCGTCCCTCACCCTCCCCATTCCCTTGGCCAGCGCCTCGGGGCCAGCCTCGAGGGCCCTTACCTGGAAGCCGGCCTGGGCCACCAGTTGGGCAATACCGCTTCCCATGGTCCCCAGGCCAACAACCCCTATGGGCCCCTGCTTCATCCTCCCCTCCCGAAAGAGCGCACCTCGGGTTCTGTCAGGAAATGGCTTGGCCAAGCCCCGGGAATTCCCCCTGGCCAACATGAGCAGAGCATCTTCCTGGAAGACCCTTCTGCCTGAATCACCACTTGGGACTCCCCCCCGTTACAGGCCGACCCACCGCCTCCCTGTGGGAAAACCCATCAAGATCTCAGGGCTCTGAAATTCCAACGCCATTTCACACGCTTACCCGCTTCCTGCCCTTGGCCCGCCTTCTGCTGAGAACCGCCCTGCCGCTTCGCGTGCGCATGCGTACCCGAAACCCGTGGGTTCTCTTGCGACGAAGGTTGTTGGGTTGGAAAGTGCGTTTCATTGCTCATCTCCTCGATTCTTCAGGATCTTGAAGTGCATATTATTTCCTGGAAAGTCTTCCACGGTCAACAGCCTCCAACCCGATCCCTTCCTCTTGGGCTGTGGCTCCGCACCCACAGATCAAGATCACGGCATGGCAAGGAGAAGCTAGGAGGACGTCCCGGGCGCTTGGTGCAGCATCCTTCAGACTCAGCAGCCCTGATGGGACAACTTTATTATCTCAAGCACATGCTGGCCGGGATCATAACTGTGCCCCTCCCACTTCTGGGCCGGGCTGGGGGCTTCTTGAACAGGACTCCTGGCCCTTGCCCTGATCCCCATGCAAACGCACGCAACCGATCCTCCAGGCCTCTCGCACCCCTGGGGAAAAGTGTGCACTGTATCTTGCCCGGGCGTTCAAGGTGAGACAGCTCACGGCATGGCGCATGCCTGGATTGACTGAATCAGCAGCTGGGATAAAGCCTGGGATACAAGAGCCTTGCCTGCCTGGGAAAGCCGGGGGGGCTCATTCCCCATTGCGCCCAATGCTCCGGCCTGGGGTTCGGGGGGGTCTGTAACCAAAGAAAGGTCCTTGGCTATTCCTGAACCAGCCAAATTCGCCGAGCTTTGCCACTCCGCAGGATCGGTCACCTCGGAGCCGGGTTTCTTTCCGCTGAATTTCCATGCCGCCTCTGCCTTGGCCGCACCGGCCGCTGCCAGCTCACCCCCACCGGCCCGGCCCGTTGCATCGCTGCCCCTGATGGGCACGGGGTCCACGACGCCCGGTACCACCTCGGGCTTGTTTTGCTGCCGGTCCGCGGCCTGGGTCAGTCGAAGAAGGAGTTGGGGGTCGCGAACTGGCGAAGAGTCGCCGTCGCTTCCAGAGTCGGGGCGCGGCATGTTTCCCTCGTTGAGGTCGTAATAGACCCCTTTGTCTTCATTGTACAGATATCTAGCTCCCCCTCTGAGGCTGACAAAAACCCATTCCCCGTCCTCGGTCTCTGCCTTCTGAATGGGGGATGAGACGTTGGGACCCACGAGGTACCATTCGGCCCACGCCAATGCGATATCCTGCCACATCTGCTTTTCGACTCCCAAAACCCCTTCGGCATTGGCCCGGTCCATCGCAGCCTTCCAAGCGGACTTACAGATTTCCTTGTGCTCTCGTTCCAGTCTAGCTTTGCTCCAGCGCTTCCCCTTTCCCGCCTGTCCCGGCAGCATCCCGATGTCTATGCCGCCGTAGAACCCCCCGTCCGGGCCCATGGTCTTGGGTCCATGGAAATCCGGCTTGAGGCCCACATCCACATTGGGTACCCACTGGAACCCGGGGGGGCCATTCTCCCCGTCAGACCACCCCATGATCCCGTCTCCCATGCCACCTTTGCCTTTGCCCCACTTCTTGGGATCTGTGACCGGTCCCATGTCTCCTATGGGGCTTTCGGAGCCCCACCCCCCGCCAAACCAGTTGCCCAGGTCATCCCCCGAGCCGCCTCCCCCTTGGCCGCCCCCCTTGGGCGGGGGCGCCCCCTTGGTGGCTTCAAATGGCCGATGAAACATCGGATGGCCCTTTCCTTCGGGCTCTGCCCCGGATCCCTCCGCCTGGTTCACCCGGGCCAGCACGTACCCCAAGTCGTCCCAGTCTTCCTCCTTCAGCACCTTGGCCTCACGGAAGATCCACACGGCCCGCCAGAGGCGCTCCCTGGCATCAGGATCCCCGCTTCGGGCCGCCTCCCCGGCCAGGTCTGCCAAACCCCAGAACTCCACGGGGTATTGCTCCATGAGGTCCAGTACCCGGCCTATCCCAAGGGAGCTGGGGTTAGATCCAAATCTGTACAAAGCGGCAAGTAACGGACCGTTGGCCTCGATCTCCTTCCTGGCCCTCAGGAGATTCAGAGAAACCTGGCCAGAGCGTTTCCCCTCAAAGCCGCTCGTCTTCTCCATGAGTTCAAATCCCCTGGGCCCTCCAAGACCCTCCTCGGAGAAACCCTGAAGCCTCTCTCCCAGGACTCCCTCCCAAGAAGGCAAAGCCGAGCCTTTGCCCGTCTCATCCAAGACTGTGTCTCGAGGGAAATGCCGCTCCGATACGCTTTCCCATGCGCGATGCTCGCCGGCCCAAAGGCGCGATAGCATCCCCGCGCACACGGCCGTAATCATCAAAAGGCCTAAAAAAACCACCCTGCTCATGACTCAGCCTCCTTTCAATGCCCAGGAGAATCCCTCCAGCCCCCTACCCCAAAACGAGATGTTCGGGATAGATCCATCCAAGACATATCCCCCGGGGGTGCGTTCCACCGCTTCTTCCCGGGTATCCCTTTATCCCAAGGTGCTCTCCCGGCTCATTCCCCGTGTGCGAGAGATCTTGGTCAGCATGAGTTGCAACTGGTTCGGGTCCCTGGAGGGCCCCCACCCAAGAAGGTTCACAAGATCCCACATGCTGGGCCAAGGCCTGTGCTAGGCAAGGGAGGGAGGTCTCCATCACGCCATCCTGGGGCGGGAGCGTCTTCTCAATGCATTGAGATACCGGAGCTGCTGACTCTGGAGAACGAAAGGCCTGGACATTTGGAGCTCACCTCAAGGATCTGCCAAGGGATCTTGGCTGAGCAGGCTGGGATTGTCAACAAAAAAAATGGGAGTCTCGAGCAAACTTGAGAGGGATCTTCACCCAGCTCACCAAGAAAGGAGGCCTCACCCCCCCCCAATCCTCCGGGAGGCTGCCATGTTCCTGGAGCCGAAACCCTTTTCCCAGGCACTCTCCGGGGTACACCTTGTTGCCGAGCAAGGGCGAGTTAGTGAATGATTCAGGTTGTCAAGACCGCAGACTCCACCACAAGGGCCCAGAGGCACGGGGCTACCCCTGGGCCCCAGGGCTTCATTGTCCCCTCAGGCAAGCCAGCGTTTTCTCCTTCTGTAATGCTTGACCTCTTTGTAGCTCTTTCTGGCCCCCAACTCGCTCAGGCCCAGGTAGAACTCCTTTATGTCCTCGTTGTCCTTCAGTCTGGAAGAGGGGCCATCCAGCACTATGCGGCCATTTTCCATGACATAGCCATGGTCCGAAAGTCCCAGGGCAATGCGGGCGTTTTGCTCCACCAGCAGGATGGACACCCCCTCCTGCCTGTTTATCTGCCCTATGAGCTTGAAGATCTCCTTCACCAAGAGGGGGCTGAGACCCAAGGAGGGCTCGTCCAGGAGCATCACCTTGGGCCTGGCCATGAGAGCCCTACCCATGACAAGCATCTGCCTCTCCCCCCCGGAGAGGTACCCGCTGGTGCGCTTGCTCATGTCCAGCAATTTGGGGAAGTACCCATATACTTTTTCCAAGTCCTTGCGGATATCTGCCTGATCCCTCCTGGCATATGCTCCCACCAGGAGGTTTTCTTCCACTGTGAGATGCTCGAAGAGCCGGCGGCCTTCCATGACCTGTACAATGCCCAGCCTCACTATGGCCTCTGGGTCCATGCGGTCTATGCGAAGGCCGTCCAACTCTATGGAGCCGTCTGTGACCTCGCCCAACTCTGTGTGAAGCACCCCTGAGATGGCCTTGAGGGTAGTGGTCTTGCCTGCCCCGTTGGCACCCAGCAAAGCCACTATTTTCCCATCTGGCACCTCCAGGGAGACTCCCTTGAGCACCAGGATCACGTCGCTGTAGATGACCTCTATGTTGTTAAGCCTGAGCATGGGCAAGGGCTCCCCGGAGCTTCTTTTTTCCTCATTTCTTGGGAGGATGCTCTATCATCACCATGGTCATGCCTGTGGCATCCGACTCCACACCTAGGGCCTTTACCTGGTAGTTCCCCGCAGGCAGAGGGCTTGCTTTCTTCATGTCCGGTTTCCCGTCCGGGGTCCACTCCACCTGGAGAAGCCAATTGAAAATGGCGGTGGGGGCCATCTTGGCCTCGAACTCCCCTTTCTCGTTGGCCTTGCCAAAGGCGATTCCCACCGAGGGCTCCCCCTCGGGAACGCTCTTGATTTTCACTCCCTTGGGAATCATCAGCTCAACTGTGACTGCCTCCCCGGGCTTGAAGCCTGAGCCTTTGAAAGCCGGAGGGGACTTGAGCAGATCAGCAGAGAGCACTACCTTTTCAGGAACTGCCTGGAGTTGGGCCCTGGGGGCTGTGTCCATTGTGGCGCATCCTCCCAAGGACAGGCCCAGGCACACCAACATAACTAGCACACTGTAACTCGAAAGGCTGGGGTATCTCATGGTTTTCTCCTCCGTGCCTTAGCATGTGGAGAGGATGGGGCTTCTCACCACTTGTGAAGGGAAACCGCATCCGGGGTTTTCACCCAGTCGGTTATGGGTACGATCTTGCCTTTGGTGCACCTGTAAAATTTCACCTCCTGGCTGCCCCTTCGGGAGCTGGGACTGTATGCGCAGGGGCCTGTTATGCCTTCCCTTTTCATGCCGCTCAGTCGCTGGTAGGATTCGTAGAGCACCTCTCTTGTGAGCTTGTCCGCCCCCACCCTCTGGATGGCATCCTTCAGGGCAGCCTCGAAGGTCATGCCCCAGACAATACCCATGCCGTAAGTCTCGTTCATCTTCTCTGGAGGATCCTTCTGGTAGGTACTCCATATGCGTCTGTTGATGGGATGGTTCTTGGCCTCCTCCCCCCTCAGGAAAAAGGAGACCACTACGGCCCCCTCCACTGCCTCGGGGTGAGTGCCCACCCCAAGGGCCGTGGGGCCCCAGTAATCGGTTATGAACTGGATCTTCTTGTTAAGCCCCATGGCGGCTGCGTCCCTAAGCACGTTGGTGGGGGCAGGATCCACGCAGGCCACGTAAATGTAGTTGGCCCCGGCGGCCTCCAATCTGGAGAGGTAAACGTCGTGCTTGGGCGTGCCAGAGGGGAAGAATTCAGGATTCAAGAACTGGACCCCGATCTTCTCCCCGTGCTCCTTTCCGCCCCGAAGGGGCTCCCTGCCATAGGGAGAGTCCCAGGCCAGGTGTCCCACCACCGGTTTCCCGCTCTTGCCCTGCTTTTTCCAGTCGGCCACCACCCAGTCCATCGCAGCGGCGAACGCGTCCTGGTAAGTGGGCCCCCAGGTGAAGAAATTCCCTACATTGGCCTGGTATTCACCGTCACCGGGGATGGTGATGACCAACTTCTCCTTGGCAGTGATCTCCTTGAGCACTTTCCCGAAGGGTGTGCTCACGATGTTGATGCCCAGGACAGCCTCGTCCCTCCTGTACCTCTTGAAGGAGGAGAGCATCCTGGCCACATCATATCTGGTGTCCACCCCAATGTACCTGACCTTGACCCCCTGAACACCTCCCCTGGCATTGATATCCTTGATGTAGTCCTCCAAGCCCAGGCTACCGGGCAAGGCCAGGCCAGCCACCGGTCCGGTGAAGTCCGTGAGATCCAAGAAAACCACCTCACGGGCTGAGGCCTGGCCTGGCAAAGTGGCCCAACCCACAGCCAGCAACACCGCCAGGAAAAACAAAATACTCTTGCGGGATCCCATGCTCTCTACCTCCTTTCCGAGTGTTGAGGCTCCCCCTGGCTCCTTCAGTGAGCAAAGGGGTACAGCCTTAAAGAAGCCTTCAGGATTTCCCAACGATGGGCTAGACCCCTGGGCTCCCAAATCAGGAAAAAGGCCAGAACCAGCCCGAATGCCGTCACCCCCAGCCCAGCCGCCGGGGCAGATCCCAGCCACGGGAACCAGGCAGCCAGCACCGGAGAGACCACCATGACCAGCTCATCCAGGATCCTGATCAGTATCACCCCGAAAAAAACCCCGGGAATGCTCCCCATGCCTCCCACTATGAGCATGCCGATGTACCACAAAGCATGGAGCAAGGTGAACTGTTCAAAGTGGGCCACCAAAGTGAGGTGAGCCCAGAGGCAGCCGGCCACACCTGCATAAAAACAAGAGATGAAAAAAGCCAGCAGCTTGTAGTAAAAGAGGTTTATGCCCATGACCTGGGCGGCCAGGTCGTTGTCCCTTATGGCCACAAAGGCTCTTCCCACCTTTGTCCTGACCAGGTTCCTGGCCCCGTAGGTCATGAGGAGCATGGTGGGCATGATGATATAGAACATTCTCTCATCGGTGTCAAACACGAAACCGGCCAGAGTGGGAGGCTCCACGGCCAGCCCGTGGGATCGGCCGGTCACCTCCAAGTGGAGGATGAGCCACATGGTCACAAAGTGAACAGCTATTGTTGCCACTGCCAGGTAAAAACCCTTGATGCGAAGGGAAGGGGCCCCCCCTACCAGTCCGAAAAGGCCCGTAAAAATGCCGGAGAGAGGAAGAGCCACCCAGAAGGAAAGCCCCAATTTCTGCGTGAAGATGGCCGCAGAGTAGGCCCCTACGGCCATATAGGCCGCCTGGCCGAAGGAGATCTGCCCGCAATAACCGCTCACTATCTGGAGCCCCATCACCAGGATTACCGTGATGGCAAGGTTGTTCAGAAAGCTCACGAAATAGTAAGGAACCACCACGGGCAGCAAACCTGTCACGAGCAAGGCGCCCAAGAGCACTGCCCAGCGAAGCGGCGTGCGCACTATGGCCATGTCCTTCTGGTAGGTCTCGTCAAAGGTCCCGCAAGGCCTCCACATGTCCTCAGATCCTCTCTATTCGCACCAGTCCGAACAAGCCGTAGGGCTTCACCAGCAGCACAAAAAGCAACAACACGTAGGCCGCCACCTCCTTGATCCCCCCCCCCACCAGGGGATCCAGGTAACCTGCGCTCACGTTTTCCAGGACTCCGAGAAGCAGGCCTGCCAGCAAGGCCCCGGGAAGGGATTCCAGACCGCCCACAAGGGCCACCACCAGCCCCTTTATGCCCATGTAGGGCAGTGTGTAATAAATGTCTGTCACGTTGGCCAAGGCCAGGCCCGCAAAGGTGGCGGTGGCAGAGGAAAGCACCCAGATGGCCGAAAAAACCCCCCGCACCGATATCCCGGTGCTCTGGGCCAACTGGTGGTCCTCTGCCGTGGCACGCATGCCAAGGCCCAGCTTGGTCCAGCGGTAAAAAAGGGCAAGGCCCAGGAATACCAGAAGAGAGCCCAGGAAGCTCACCAACTGTGTAATTGCCAGAGTGAAACCTCCCCAGGAGATGTTTCCCTTGGGCAGATAAGCGGAGAAACTATAAGACTCTCCCTTCAGGATCAACTGGAAAATGCCGTCCAGCACCAGGAACACGGCGAAGGTGTTCAGAAACGAGGCGAAAAGGGGCTGCCCGATCAGAGGCCTCATGGCCGCCCTCTCGATGAACCAACCCATGGCACCCGAAAACCCCAAGGCCCCGAGAAGGGCAACAACCAGGGGGAGCTTGAGTTGCACCAACCCTATCCAAAAGGCCAAGGCACCGAATCCCATTATCTGGCCATGGGCCAGGCTGACCACATGGGTGGACTTGAACACCAAGACCATGGCCGCTGCCACTATGGCATAGAGCCCACCCTCCATTAGACCCAGCATCAAGAGCTGCAGAAAACCCTCCATAACCGGATGGCCCTCCAAGACCTCGAGCCTTGAGACATTCCCCCAAAGCCCCACGAATTCTTCAATGCTTTGCTGTGCAACTAAACTGCCTGCTCCAGCCCCTTTACAACTCTGGAGCTTGGGCCACACATTGCCCAGCGCTGCAGCCCTGGGCTGAAGCCCGTCCCACCGGCTCCGCCCGGAGCTCCACTAGGCTGATGGGTGGGGAAGGCCTTCTTTGAGCAAGGCGGCACGACCCGGCCTTTGTCTTGGCCTTGATCCATTTGCTCAAGTGCATTGCCTGGGTTCCACCTCGTTGACAGAAATCAGGGTGCGGATCACCCCCTGTCTGCCGTCCCTGTAGGTTACCGTGGCTTCTACTGCCAGCTCCTTCTGCCCTGTGTAAAGGGCCTCTATGAGCTCCTTGTACCTCTCTTCCACAAACGAACGCCTGATCTTCCTGGTGCGGGTGAGTTCTGCCTCGTCCGCATCGAATTCCTTGTGCAGGTTCACAAAGCGCATGACCCGGGCCTGCTCGGGAAGGGTTCGGTTCACCTTGCGTATCTCCTCCCGGATCAATTCGATCACCTGTGGCTTCTGGGAAAGGTCCGTGAAGGTGGTATAGGCTATGTGGCGGCTCTCTGCGAAGCGGCCCACGTTCTCCAGGTCTATGTTCACCAAGGCTCCCACGTAGTCCCTGTCTTCCCCTCCCACTACCAAGACGTCCCTGATAAAAGGGCTGAATCGAAGCCGGACCTCTGTGTATTGGGGTGAAAACTTCCTTCCCCCCGAGAGGGGTTTCAAGTCCTCCATCCGGTCTATGACTATCAGGTGTCCCTCCTCGTCCAGGTACCCGAAGTCCCCGCTGCAATAATAACCATCCTTGAGCTTTGCAGCCGTGGCCTCGGGGTTCTTGTAATAGCCCGAGTACATGTATCGGCTCTTGACCAGGATCTCCCCCTGCTCTGAGATGCGCACATCTGCCCAGGGCATGGGTCTACCTGAGGTCTCGGGCCTTATCTCCCCGGGCCTGGGGATGGAGACCACGCCCATTTCGGTGCTCCCGTAAAAAAGCTTGATCTCTATGCCCAAGGCCAGGAAATAGCGGATAATCTCAGGGCTCAAGGCCCCTCCTGCCGAATAGACCACCTTGGCCCTGGACAGACCCAAACGGTCCCTCAAGGCCCTGAAGCATACATGAAAGGCCAGCCACCACAGAACCCCCCAGAAGGGCCCCACTTTCTTCTTTCCTATCTTTCTGTCCGCCACCCGAAGTCCTACCCAGAGGCATCTTCTGTAAAGCCACCTTCTCAAGGCGGTACTGTCCAGGATCCTGGCCTGGACCATGCTGTTGACGCTCTCCCAGAGCCGGGCCCCATAGAACAGGATCTCAGGACCTATCTCCCTGATGTTCTCTTGGACAGTCTCGGGCTCCTCCGGGAAGTTCAACCTGAGCCCGGCCACCAGACCTCCGGCAATGCCCAGCCCCTGCTCGGTAGCCCAGGCCGGAGGGATGAACGAGAGGTATTCCATCCCTGGCCTGTCCCATCCATCCACACTGGACCACTCCCTGATCCCCTCCACCAGCCACCTCTGGCTGAGCATTGCTCCCTTGGGAAGCCCGGTGGTGCCAGAGGTGTAACAGATCACTGCCACGTCCTCCCCACTTCCCCTATCCACCAGCTCATCGAAAAGCCCTGGGTGCTGCTGCCCGTACTCCCTTCCCATCTCCAGCACCTGATCCATGGACAGCAGATCAGGCTCCTTGTAGTTCCAGAGCCCCTTGGGGTCCCAATAGATCACCTTGCGCAACCGGGGGACCTGGGCCTTGATCTCCAGAACCTTGTCAACCTGTTCCTGGTCGTGGGCCACCACGAAGGTGGCCTCCGATTGCTCCACGTAGTAGCGAACCTCATTGGCCACGCAATCGGTGAAGACCCCGACAGCAACCCCCCCGACTGATTGGGCAGCCAGCTCGGCCCAGAACCACTCGGGCTTGTTCTCCCCTATGATGAGCACCTTTTCCCCGGGCTCCATCCCCAGTCTCACCAGGCCCAAGGTCAGACAACGCACCTTTTCCAGGTAATCCCTCCAGGTGTAACACCTCCAGATGCCCCGATCTTTGACCCGCATGGCCACGTTTCGCTCGCCAAGGACCTTAGCCCTCTCTCTCAGGAGCTTGGGAAGGGTGTCGAGGCGATCTCCTTGGGACTCCTCAGCCACCTGCAGCCTCCTCATCCTCTCCAAGGTATGCCTGGATAACTCTGGGGTTGCTCACGATCTCCCTGGGGGAGCCCTCTGCTATCTTGTTCCCGAAGTCCAAGACCACAGCCCTGTGAGCTATGTCCATGATGACCTCCATGTCGTGCTCCACGATCACCATGGGCATTGCCTTGAGCTCGGACACATCCAGGATGAAGCGGGCCATGTCCTCCTTCTCCTCCAGGTTCATGCCCGCCATGGGCTCATCCAGTAGCAGAAGGCTCGGGTCCATGGCCAGGGCCCGGCCCAGCTCCACCCTTTTTCTGACCCCGTAAGGGAGCATTCCCACGATTTTTTTCCGCACGGGCTCGAGTTCCAGGAAGTCTATTATTTCTTCCACCACCTTTCTGTGGCGTATCTCTTCCCTTCGTGCAGGCCCAAAAAATAGGGCCCCTGCCAGGGCACCCCTTTTCATGTGGATATGGCGGGCGGCCATGAGGTTGTCCAGAACATCCAGTCCTGTGTAAAGCTCTATGTTCTGAAAGGTTCGGGCTATGCCCAAGCCGGCTATCTTGTTGGGCTTGAGCCTCTGGATGGGCTTTCCCCTGAAAGAGATGGTCCCCCTTTGGGGGCGGTAGAACCCGTTGATGCAATTGAGAAGGCTAGTCTTTCCAGCCCCGTTGGGCCCGATCACTGCCAGGATCTCCCCCTGCATGACCTCCAGATCCACGTGGGAGAGCACCTGGAGCCCTCCGAAGTGGAGCCCCAGCCCCTTTATCTCCAGGACCCTCTTGGGGCGCTGATCATTCACGCAAGCCTGCTCCATTTCTCTCACTGAACACTCCCTGCTCCGGTTGCCGTGGGGGCTACTGTGCTTGTGACTCCCCTGCCGAAGATCTCCTCTGCCGCAATGAGAGTGGAGCGCAAATAGGGAGAAGAACCATCCTTTCCGGACTTTATTCTTTCCAGCTGGACCACTCCCACGAAGAAACCCCAGAAAGCATCGCTCAGGGCATAGACGTTCATGTGCCTGAGAAGCCCTTGCTCCATGCCCATGCCCATTATCCTGCGGGCTGAACAGAAAGCCTCTGCCCCTTTCTGGTTGAGGAGGCTGCCCAGGCGCTCTTCCAGCTGCCCCACCATTTTGCTTTGCTGGAAAAGCTGCACAACCTGAAAGCCTTCTGGGTCTTTGCTGTATGCTCTGAAAAACCCCCGAAAGAGATCCTTTATCAGCTCCTCGCCTGTTGCGTATCTGTGCTTGAGAATACGCTTTTCGATCCTGCTCAGCTCCTTTTGGAAGCAATCCACAACCGGCACCATGAGGGAAAAAAACAGCTCATCCTTGGTGCGAAAGTAGTGGTATACGGCAGGCTTGCTCACCTCCGCCAAGGTGGCTATCTCCTCCATGGTGGCCTTGAGGTAACCTCTTGCAAAAAAGACCTTTCTGGCTGCCTCAAGGATGCATTGCACCCTGCGGTCCCTCTCCCTCTTCCTCCTTAGAACTGTCACCTTCCTGTGCTCTACCCGGGCAGGCATGGGAGCAGCTCCAAAGACCAATCCAAAGCCAAGGGCCCTAGGCTCGCAGGCAAATTAGGCCCCGGCCTGGATCTTCCAGGCCCAAAGGGAACTCAGCACCTGGCCCCTGACTCCCCCGATGTGACCGTGGGTAGCTTTCCTACCCCAAGTCGAACCGTCCTGTCAAGCAAAAAATGACCCCTACTGTTGGCAATGCAGAAAAAGAGCCTTCAGTCCCCTAAGCCCCGGGGGGGCCCAGGAAATGCGTGCCACAGAGAGGTTCCCCATCAAGATGGAACCTCCCGGCTGTTCTGCGCTTAGGGTTCACGGCCCGGAACAGGCCTGGGCAGGGCTTTTCGGGGGGCCTGCTCCCCGGAGAACCTATTGAGGCAGGTGGGGGGCCGCGCTTTCCAGTGCCCTTGCAATGGTCTTTTTCAACTGGGTCAGATCCGAGGACTTGACCACGTAGAAATCCGCGGCAATGGATTTCATGTCTCTTCGGAAGGAATCGTAGGCCGAGCAGAGTATCACAGGCAGGTTGTAAAACCGGTTTCTGATCTCTTGAAGGAGATCCAGGCCGTTGTACCCCGCCATCTTTATGTCCAGGACCACCAGGTCCGGGTGCTCCTGCTGGATCAGGCCCAGTAAATCCCGGCCGTCTGCAGCAGTTATGACCTCATAGCCCTCGTCCTCCAGCTCCACCTGGTAGAGCATGCGGATATGCTCCTCGTCATCCACTATCAAGATCTTGGCCATGGTCCTGCTCCCTCCCTGCCCGTCAGAGGGGCCACCGCTCGTCCAGAAACGGCCGAGCCTCCTCGAAGAGCATGCACTGCTCCTCGATGTAATCCTCGGCCTGTTGCATGGACATCTCCTGCGTCTTTATAACGTAGGAGTAAACTCTTCCATAGTATAAGGGTATCAGGCAATCCAGGATGCGCTCCCCTGCCCCCGAGTCCTTTGCAAAGGCCACCGCAGCGCTGAACAGTATCTTGGCCCACAGATCTGAGGGAAAATCCAGCCTGGAGGGATCCATCTCCACCACTTCGGTAAGCTTGGAGAAAACCTCTGCGGGGAAGACCTCTTTCCAGAGCTCCAAGTTTCCGCCAATTCCCTGCTGGAACCTTTGGTACAAGGCCGGGGGGTTAACACTCACCGGGGGAGGCAGCTCCACCTCTCCCAGGCCGAATCCGAATATGGCGGTGGGCCTGCTCCACCTGACCTTTTTCCAGTAATCCCCGAAGTGGATCATGGCTCCGAAAATGGTGCCCACGATCTGTCTGAAGGCCGCGGCCACGTCCGAGGCCGGGTCCCTGGTCTTGTGGATCTTGGGTCTGCCCAGGAAGGACTGGCACATGGGCACCCCCTGGCAGATGGCCACGGTGGTCATCCAAATATCCACCCCGAAGCTGGCTACCATGGAGTTCCAGAAAGGATGTTCCAGGAACACCTTGGCCATCTCCCCCGAGAACCCCACGTCTCCCCCAATGGGTTGCCTTACCCTTCTACCGAAAACGCAGCGGGTGAGCGGGTATCCGATGCTATTGGTTATGGTCCCGTCGTACTTGTGGCGCACGTACAAGGGAGAGACAAAACCGAAGTCCTGGAGAACAGGCTCCACCAAGTTCTTGATCCAACGTGGCGTTATGCTCCTGAGATCCGCGTCCACCACCACGCAGACCCTGGCCCCCAGTTCACAGGCTTTTCGAAAGAAATTCCTTAGGTTAAAACCCTTCCCTACTACCCCCTCGGGCGTGGAGATGTAGAGCTTGGGGACTTGGGTTTCTGTCTCGAAGAAGGCCTCCCTGGTCCCGTCCGTGGAGTGGTTGTCCACATTGATGATGGCCGAGCTGTACTCGGGAAAGAATTGAGTCAAACCAAGGCTGGCCTGTTGGGTTGGGTAAGGAATGAGCCGGGCCTCATTGTAAGAGGGAATTCCCACAACTATGTCAGCCTGTTTGACCTGATCCGGGTTCTCTTCGTAGAAATCCATCCCCCCTGCCCCTGCCTAAAATCACTTGAGCTGCCTAGCCCCGGCAACCCGCTGTGAGCACTATAATGAGAAACACCTAGCCATGTCAACAGGTTGTCCGAATCGGGTATGGGGTCCATAATAGCAAGCAACCCCCCTGTGGCCAGGGCAGAGCCGAAAAAAAGCTCTCGAGCATGAGGCTTTCCCCTGGCAAGGAGACGGGAGTTGCCCAGGGCCCTTCTTGTACAGCCATGGATTCACGATTTTGCCGCCTACGACCTGTGGGTGCGTCCACTGGGACTTCTCAGAATCGGCGGCTACCTTCGCTCCCTGGGGGTGGAGGTTGCCCTGCTGGATTGCCTCGACCCGCATCACCCGGGTCTGCAGGGGGAAAAGCTGAAACGCTTCCCAGGAGACCACGGCCCGTTCTACAAAGAAGAAATACCAAAGCCCAGGGTGCTTGATTGGTTCCCCCGCAGGTACAAGAGATATGGAATACCTCCCACCCTGCTGGTAGAGTCCCTCAAGGCACAACCCAGGCCGGACATTATCCTGGTCACCTCAGGCATGACCTACTGGTACCCCGGGGTGCAGGAGACCATCTCTTTTTGCCGCAAGATTTTCCCCGAGACGCCTGTGGTGCTGGGAGGCATTTATGCCACGCTTCTTCCTGAGCATGCCAGGCAGTTCAGCGGAGCGGACCTGGTGATTCCAGGCAGTGACTGGGTTGAAATCCGCAGGACCCTGGCCCAGCTCCTCTGCCTTGAGGATCCCGGCGGCCATGTAGGGGACTTGCCCGCCTGGGACCTTGCAGCCGGGGCCCGCTCCATCTGCGTGAGGAGCTCCCAAGGATGCCCCTTTAGGTGCGCCTATTGCGCATCTCATCTTCTTTGCTCCGGGCAGGGTCCCAGGCCGCCGCAGGAGGTGGCTCGGGAGATCAGGAGCGCTGTGAACTGCCTGGGGGTGGTGGATGTGGCCTTTTACGACGACGCCCTTCTCTGGAAAGCCGAGACCTGTTTGCTCCCAGCCCTGGAGATCCTGGAAAGGGATCTGAAAAAGAGGCTTCGGTTTCATTGCCCCAACGGTCTTCATGCCAGGTATTTGAAGATGGAGCTGGCTCGCAAGCTGAAACATCACGGATTCACAACCCTGCGCCTGGGTTTGGAAAGTGTCCAGGATTCATTTCACCAGATTACAGGCGGCAAGTTGAGCATGGCCGAGTTTGAGGCTGGAGTGGACTGCCTCATCCAGGCGGGCTATGCCCCGCAAGAGATAGGGGTTTACGTACTGGCCGGTCTTCCAGGCCAGAGCCTGCAGGAAGTCCAAGAGAGCCTTCACTATCTCCTGGCGCGGGGCCTGCGGCCGCACATTGCCGAGTATTCCCCCATTCCAGGCACTCAATTGTGGGAGGAGGCTGTGAGCAAAAGCCCCTTCCCCATCTCCCAAGAACCTCTCTTCCAGAACAACTCCCTGCTTCCTTGCAGGTGGGAAGGCTTCTCGTACGAAGGGCTTCTGGGCCTGAAAGCCTCCCTGCACAAGGAACTCCAAAGACGCCGCAACAGATGAGGCATTGGGAGAAATTCTTTCCAGCTCAAGGGGGGGCTGAATTGGCCCAGATCGTTATCAAGCAATTGATATCACGGTCTAATTAACTGATCTGCTTTCACAGACTCGACTCGGCCTCAAAACCCTATGCTCAAGCCTCAGGAGTCTTGAGGCTTGAGATCTTGAGGCTCCTGGGGGGGGGGTTGGGGCACAAGCCCCCCGTGTTTTCGGCCCAGCTCAATGCTCCGGGTCAGATTCTGACAGGAACCCCCATGGAAGAAAGGTATGCTTTCACCTCTTTGATGCTCAGCTCCCCGTAATGGAAAAGGCTGGCAGCCAAGGCCGCGTCTGCACCCCCCTGGGTCAGGACCTCCAGGAAGTGCTCGGGCTTTCCTGCCCCGCTGGAGGCAATCACCGGTATGGACACCGCCTCTGTCACCGCCCTCACCAGTTCTATGTCAAAACCCAGGCGTGTCCCGTCCCTGTCTATGGAGTTGAGAAGGATCTCCCCGGCCCCCATTTCCTCCACCAGCCTGGCCAAGCTCACGGCATCAACATCCAGAAACTCCCTGCCTCCCTTAACCGAACATTGGAACCAGCAATATTTTTCCCCCTTGGGCCCCGGTAGTTTTGTGGCCACCGTGGGGTGCTCTGTGTCCTGGGCAAGGCGCACGTACCTGCGCACCGGGTCAATGGATATGACGCAAGCCTGGGAGCCGTACAGCCTGGCTATCTCTTCTATGGGGTTGGGGCCCGGGGCCGCCTCCCCCTTGAGGGCCCTAAGCACCACTTCCACGGCCAGACTCCCCAAGGAAACCTTGTCTGCCCCGGCGTCAAAGTACCTGCGGGCGTCCTCCAGGCTTCTTATGCCCCCGCCTATGGTGAGAGGCATGAAAACCTGATCCGAGACCCTCTCTATGATGGAAATCAGAGGACTCCTGCCATGGGCGGTCCTGGTGATGTCCAGGAATACCAGCTCATCTGCCCCTTCTTCCTCGTAAAGTCTTGCCATGGCCACGGGGTCGCCCAGGTTGCGAATTCTGCCGTCCAGGCCCCTCACGTCATACTGGTGCCCCTTTGTTACCACCGCGCGGGCCTGCTCATCCAGCCGAACATCCAAGCACGGAATGACCCTCTTGGTGAGCATTTTGGCTCAAGACCCTCCTTCAGGGCTTGGGAGCTGACCAGGGCGGCTTTCTTACCAAGGCCCACTGCCTGGGAGACTCAACCCCTGGAGGCCCCAAAAACACGCCTGCCCCCCAGAGCCCCCGATGAAACACTAAGCCAAGCACAAGACCGCCTTTGCAGTATAGCCATCTTGCTCCAGGCATATCAACCTGTTTGCTTGAGTCCTTGTGAGCCAGAGTGACAGGCAGGGCTTTCTTGGGCTCCGGGCCTTTCCGTGCTAGGATGGCCTGAAGGCCTTGCCAAAGCGGGGGAGGGTGCCCATGGCCCTTCATCTGATAATAGACGGCTACAATCTCATGGGAGCGGCCTTTGGAGGAACCCTGGATCCCGGGGAGGACCTGGAGCTCTCCAGGGAAGCACTTCTGAAAAGGCTTCGCCGTCTATGTGGGAGCAGACCCCTTAGGCTCACGGTGGTCTTTGACGGAATGGGCTCAGGCACGGCCTGGGAGTCCAGGCCAGGGGTGAGGGTAGCCTTTGCTGGGGGCAAGGGCCGGGCCGACGCTGCCATACTAAGAATGGCCCGGGACAATCCCCAAGGAGTCGTGGTAGTCACCTCAGACAGGGCCCTGGCAGAAAACTGCCGCAGGACAGGGGCTGCCGTGCTGAGCTCCGCTGAGTTGTGGGCCCGTCTGGAAAGAGCCCCTCGATCCGGACAACCCGACCCCTGGATGGCAGAAAAAGACTCTTGGGAAGATCAGTCCCAGGGCCGCGAGCCTCACAGGAAAAAGGGCCCCAGCCGCAGGGCCTCGCGAAAAGATCGAAGGGAGGCCAGAAGGCTCCGCAAGCTCTAGGCACAAGCTGCCTTTTTCACCAGAAATGGAGACTCCTTCACAAGCCCCCTGAAATACCTTATCTGCGAAAGCCCCTCCTGGGGGAGCCCTGCCTGGAACCTAGCACCAGGGGATTTTCCTGGCCTTTTCTGAGCCTTCCTATGTTCTCCTTGTGGCGCCACAGAACCCCCAGGGCCATGGCCAGGGTCAAGAAAAGCAATGCTCCCTCAGCTCCCAGCAAAGCCGCACCCAGGGGAGCCCCTAGGGCTGCCAACAAGGAGCCCACCGAGACAAACCTGCTTAGGGCAGAGCCCAGGAGGAAGAGGCCAAAACATCCCGCAAGGATCAGCGGGGTCCAGGCTGCCATTATCCCTGCGGCTGTGGCCACCCCCTTCCCCCCCCTGAAGCCCAGATACAAGGGGAAAAGATGTCCCAGGAAGGCTGCCAGGCTCACCCAGGAACACTCCCAAGGACCCAAACCCAGGGCTTTGGCACCCCAGGCTGCCAGGTATCCCTTGAGTGCGTCCCCCAGAAGGGTCAGAATTGCGGCTCCCTTTCCCGAGGCGCGAAGCACATTGGTGGCCCCTATGTTCCCGCTGGCCACTGACCTGGGATCCCGCCCCCCCAGGAGCTTTGAGAAAAGCAGCCCGAAGGGCACCGAACCCAGCAGATAAGCTGCAGGTATGAGCAATGCGAGTAGGTGCAAGAGCCCATCCCCCCGGGCAGGTTTGATTGACGCATCTTGTACGCCTATGATACATTTTTCCACAAGCTGGATGGAATCCGCAGGCTCCTGAGACCTTGGGTAAAGGGCTTTCTCCTTGGAAACGGAAAAGGAGGCACAGATGATTCCCGTGATTGTGGAAAGCGTCTCCTACGAGGCCCAGGGCTCCATGTACCGGGTCAACCTCAAGGAGGAATCCACCGGGAAGGTGCTTCCAATTTTCGTGGGGGCTTTCGAGGGAAACGCCATAGCCATGGCTCTTCGAGGAATCCCTGTGGCCCGGCCCCTCACCCACGATCTCATGGCCAGCCTGATCCAAGGCCTCGATGCAGAGGTTCTCAGGATAGTTGTGACCGACCTGAGGGACAACATATATTACGCGTTTATTTACATAAGCCAAGAGGGCAAGGAACTGGCCGTGGACAGCCGGCCCAGCGATGCCATAGCCCTGGCCATGAGACTGGGAGTGCCCATCTTCGTGGTCAAGAAGCTGGCCGACAAGTTCGTGGACGAGCTGGAAGAGATACTGACCAAGACAGAGCCCGGAGAGACAGTCCACTAGCTGTATTGTCCAGCAGTGGAGATGCTGGAAGCCCACAACTGGGGGCTGCTTGCACTGACGCCATGGTGCTTGACCACCCCTTCTGTGGCCGGGAGTGGCCCGGAAAGGCCCTGCCTCCCGGAGCCTGAAGCACAGGGGGGTGAGAGGTGGGCATCTCCTTTGGTCGGCCTTGGGAAATGATCTGGGTGGGTCTTCTCAACCGGCCAAGACCGAGCCCCGGGCTCATGTCCTGGGCCGCGGCCGGCAGGCCCGAGCCTCCCACAAGGTGCCCCAGGGGCTGTGGAGGGGCAGTATGTGGCAGGTATCTTCGGGCAGAACTTCTCGGGGAGTAGCTCAGACTGGTCAGAGCGCTTGCTTCGGGAGCAAGAGGTCGGGCGTTCAAATCGCCTCTCCCCGACCAGTTTCCTTTGCTCCAGAATTCCCTTGGGATCAGGAAGATCTCAGGGAGCGTTTCACCAGGGCCAGGCGCTCGCTTTCCAGCTCTTCTTTCTTTTTCTGGAGCTGCTTGTCCCCTTTGTTCAGGGCCAGGGCGGTCTTGTACTCTTTGAGGGCCTCGTCGTAACGGGATATTCTCCCCTTCACATTTTTTTCCTGATCTCCCAGGGCTCTGTAAAGGTCCCCCAGCATTTCGTGTATCTCGGCCCTTTCCTTGGCTGGCCGGGAGCTGAGGAGGGGGGGCAGCCCTTTGAGGATTTCCAGGGCCTTGGCCAACTCCTTCTGGTTCCAGTAGGCTGCTGCCAGCATCTTTCCCACTTCCGGGTCCTTGGGAAACCTGGCGTGCAGCTCCTTGAGCTTGGTGAGGGCTCCTTGATGGTCCTTCTTCCGGGTCAGCAGTTCAGCCCAAAGAAAAAGGAGGTTCCTGACCACCTCCTGCTCCTTGGGCTTCAACCCCCAGGCCTTCTCCAGGCTCTTGAGCGCTTCTTCTGTCTTTTGGACCTTGGCATAGGCATCGGCCAGGTTCAAGTAGGTGACAGCGCTTTCCTCCAGCTTCAAAGAGGCCTCGTAGTGAGGGATGGCTTCCTTGAACTTGGACTTTTTGGCCAGAGAATAGGCAAGATTGTTGTGGAGGGTTGCCAGGTAGGCCTTGCCCTCCTTGCTGGGGTGCAGCTCCAAAGCCTCCTTCATCTGCTGGATGGCCTTAAGAAAATCCCCTTTTTTCTCTGCCTGCTGGGCCCTTTCCACCTGCTTAGCATAAAGGCTGTCGAGGCCTTTTAGGGCGTCCGGGTCGTTTTTCCGGACTGCCAGGATCTTCTTGTAAGTCTCGGCAGGCGACACCCCCAAACGCTCTTGAAGCTGGGCCATGTGCTTGAGGTTCTCGAGTTTGCGCTCTGGATCTATCTCACTTAGGAGCTTGTACATCTCCAAGGCCCTCTTGGGCTTTGACTTCAAGTAGATGGAAGCCAGGGCACTGGCCGCCTCCTTGTGCTTGGGGGAGTTCTTGAGAACTTCCTCGAACCTCTCGGCCGCAGCCAAAGGCTCGTTTTGCTCCCAAAGAAGATTTCCCAGAGCCATCAGCACATCCACATTGCCGGGCTCTGCCCTCAGGGCCTGCTCCAGGCAGGCCCTCTGGGCCTGGGGCTCCTTGAGCTCCCTGGCCCTGGCAGCCCAGGTCTCTGCGCTCATCTCCAGCTCCAGAACGAACTTGGCCAGAGCAGGGGACGCGGGCTTACTCTTGAGTGAGAGCTCGTAAACCAGGCTCTTCTCCGGGGCCACAAGAGCCCCCAGTTCCTGGCCCGGCTCTATGGGACGGCCTTCCAGATAGAGCCTTGGGGGGCTAAGGAAAACCGCCAGGAAGCGCCCCCAGAGGGAAGGGTCTCTCTCCACGGAGATAAATGTAACGGTCTCTCTCCCATAGCTCACCCGAAGAGTCTGCCCCCTCAAGAGCACCGAGGAGCCTAGGCTCTGCCCTTCCCCTTTGTTCAACCCCGCCCGCTGGATCCGAATTCCCTCCACGGGATAGGCAAGAAGAGAGCCAGAGGGGCTCTCCTTTTGCACAGTCTCGCTCCTGGGGGTGATCTCCCAGAAGAGAAAGCCTGCCACTCCCACCCCCAGGAGGAATCCCACCAGGATCCATATCCCTTTGGCCCGGCCTTTCCTCCTCCTGGGACTCTGTCTGGGGGAAAGAGGCCCCAGGTCCTTCCCCCCAAGCACCTCCGCGTCCAGGCCTATGGGAGCATCCAGTATCTTGTCCTCATCCAGCGGAGGAACCTCTGTCCGCCGCATCCCAACCTCCAGCCAGCCCGGCCAGGCTTATCTCCTCCCGCATGCTCCGGATGGTGGCCGCATAGTCTCCTGTGCCCAGAATACCCGAGCCCGAGACGAATACTGTGGCCCCTGCCGAGGCCACCTCCCGCACGTTCCCCAAATGGAGTCCCCCGTCCACCTCCAGCTCCGCCCTGCAACGCCTCTCTTCCATCATTTTGCGCAGAGCCCTGACCTTGGGAATCATGCCTTTTATGAATGCCTGTCCTCCGAAGCCGGGATTTACCGTCATTATCATCACCAGATCCACTTCCTCAAGCACATACTCCAGGGAATTCAGGGGAGTGGAGGGGTTCAAGACCACCCCCGGGCTTGCCCCCAGATCCCTAATGGTCTGCAGGGTCCTGTGCAGGTGAGGACAGGCCTCTACATGCACGCTCACCAGGTCAGCTCCAGCGGACACAAAGGCCTTTATATGGCGCTCTGGGTTCTCCACCATGAGGTGAGTGTCCAGGGGAAGGCTTGTCACAGAGCGAACGGCTTCCACAGCGCGGGGTCCGAAGGTGATGTTGGGCACGAAGTTTCCATCCATCACATCCAGATGTATCCAATCCGCTCCGGCCTGCTCCAAGGCCAAGACTTCTTCGGCCAGGCGGCCGAAGTCAGCCGACAGGAGAGAGGGGACTATTTTAAAAGCTCTGGGGATCAACCCCTGGTTCATCTCCAAGGCATATTCCTTGACTTGGTCTGGCTGGTTTTCTATAGTAAAGAAAAAGGCTTGCGCTGACAAGGGGCCTGCCCATGAGCCTTCTCAAGATTCTCAAGTACCCGGATCCAATTCTAAAGCGGCCCAGCCTTCCGGTTAAGGAAAACCTCAAGGATCTAAAGCGGCTCGTGGAAGACATGTTCGAAACCATGTACGAGGCACCCGGGGTGGGGCTTGCTGCACCGCAGGTTGGGAAGAACATCAGGCTATTCGTGGTGGATGTCTCATCCCATCAAGAGAGTTTTGGGCCCATGGTCTTCATCAATCCCGAGATCCTAGGCGGAGAGGGTCAGATCACCTGGGAGGAGGGTTGCCTTAGCGTGCCTGAGATGCTGGTGGAGGTGTCCCGCATGGAAAGGGTCAAAATGGCAGGCCAGGATCTCTCGGGCAAAAGATTCCAGGTGGAAGCCGATGGGCTTCTGGCAATAGCTCTTCAGCACGAACTGGATCATCTGGACGGAAGGCTCATCATAGACAGGGTGAGCTCCCTCAAGAGAGAGCTTTACCGTCGCAAGCGGCTCAAAGAGGCCGCAAGGGCCTCGGCATGAGCCTGAAGGTCCTCTTCGTGGGGACACCAGCCTTTGCAGTTCCCAGCCTGGAGGCACTTCTGAGGTCTTCCCACAAACTGGCGGCTGTGATCACCCAGCCGGATAGGCCAGCTGGAAGAGGCCGGATTCCGAAGCCTTCCCCTGTGAAGCAGCTGGCCCTAAAAGCTGGCCTTAAGTTAATGGAACCACCCCGGGTGGAACATCCCGGGTGCCTTGATGAGATCCGGCTCTTGGAGCCCGACGTGGGAGTGGTCGTGGCCTATGGCCGGATACTGCCTTCCTCCTTCCTCAAAATACCGCGATTTGGCTGCCTGAATCTCCACGCATCTCTTTTGCCCCGTCACAGGGGGGCCGCCCCTGTTGCCTGGGCCATCCTCATGGGGGATGAGTTCACCGGAGTAAGTGTGATGCAGATGGACGAGGGTCTGGATACCGGACCAGTGATGGCCACCGTAAAGACCCCCATAGGCCCGCAGGAGGATGCACAGGAGCTCTCCCAGAGACTCTCTCGGCTGGGGGCCGATCTCCTGCTGGAGACCTTGGGGAAACTGGAGGAAGGAGGCCTGGTCCCCTCTCCCCAGAAACATGAGGAGGCCACTTACGCCCCCAGGCTGCGCAAGCAAGACGGCCGCATAGCCTGGGAGGAGACGGCTGAAAGAATAGCCAGGAAGGTGCGGGCCTTGGTCCCATGGCCCTCGGCCTATACCTATTGGGGAGGCAGGCGGCTCAAGATCCTCAAGGCAAGAGCCCTTGCCCTGGAATCAGGGCAGAGACCGGGTAGGGTAATCAAGGCCAAAGGGGAAAACCTCTGGATAGCCACCGGAGGCGGCACTCTGCAGGTCCTGGAACTGCAGCCTGAGGCCAAGACGGCTATGACAGCCCAGGCTTTCCTCTCAGGAAGGGGGATGCAGGAAGGGGACCTCCTCAGTTCAGGGTAGGCCTTTTGTGCGCGCCGGCCTGGGAAGCCAGCAGGTCCTGGGAAGGCTTGATCCAGAATGCCCAGCTAGAGCCCCGAGAGCATTTTTCTTGAAGAGGGCCTGCAGCTCCTGGTTCCAGGCGCGTTCTCTGGGAATAGAGTCTGCCCGGGGAGGCAGGAGTTGAACCCAGGGGATGAAGCCAGAAAAACAGACCGGGGCGCCAGGCGCTTGGCCTGGGAGGTGCTGTGGCGCACCCAACGCCTGGGGGCATATCCTGATCTGCTCCTCTCCTCCAGGCTGGAGACAGATCCCACGCTCCCACGCCAGGACAAGGCCCTTGCCCAAGAGCTGGTCATGGGCACCTTGAGGTGGCAGGCCAGCCTGGACAGGGCCTTGAGCCAGGTGAGTTCCCGCCCCTTGTCCAGGATCCCCAGTAAACTCCTGACAGCCCTTCGCACCGGGGCATATCAGATTCTTTTCCTGGAGCGGATTCCGGTTCCGGCAGCAGTGAATGAGACAGTGGAGCTGGTGAAGGAATTGGGGCTGGGTTATGCTTCGGGCTTTGTCAACGGAGTGCTTCGAGGCCTGGCCCAGAAGGGCAGGTCCCTCTTGTGGGTGGACCCCAGCCTCCCTGATCCCGAGCGAATAGCCTTGGAGACATCCCACCCCCTTTGGATGGTGGAGAGGTGGGTCCGGCAATGGGGCGCCCAAGAAGCCGAGGCCTTGTGTGTTGCCAACAACCAGGTGCCTCCTCTCACCCTAAGGACCAACCTCCTGAAGGCCAGCCGGGAGAGGCTGATGGAGACCCTGAAGGGGGAAGGCTTGGAGGCGCTCCCCACCCGGTTTAGTCCGGAGGGCATCCAGGTGATGAGAATGGAAGTGCCTCTGAGCAGCCTGGAGCCTTTCCGCAGGGGTTGGTTCCAGGTGCAGGACGAGGCCTCTCAGCTCATCTCCCATTGGCTGGAACTCCAACCAGATCAACTGGTGCTGGATGCGTGTGCCGCCCCCGGGGGCAAGACAGCCCACATGGCCCAACTCTTGGGCAACAAGGGAAGAATCCTGGCCCTGGATATCCACCAGGCCAGGCTCCACCTCCTGGCTCAGGAATGCAGGAGGTTGGGGATAAACTGCGTGAGTATCAGGAAGACAGACCTGCTAGAGAGTTCAAGCCTTCCTCGGGGCCCCTTCCACCGCATCCTATTGGACGCCCCCTGTTCTGGCCTGGGTGTGCTCAGAAGAAATCCTGACGCCAAGTGGCGCAGAACCCCACAAGACATCTCCCGTATGGCCAACATCCAACTCAGGATGCTGGAGAACCTGGCTTCTTTGCTGGCCCCCGGCGGGATCATGCTCTACAGCGTCTGCACCCATACCCAGGAGGAAACAGAGGGAGTCAGGGAAGCCTTCTTGGCCAAAGACCCGGGCTTGGAGCCAGTCACCTCTGCCCAGGGGCTGCCAGAGGAGGCTCGAGCCCTGGTGAATGCGGACGGATTTCTCCGTACATTTCCCCACAGGCACGGGATGGATGGTTTCACGGCCTTTAAGCTGAGGCGCCCTTCTTGACACGAGGGCTGTGGGAAATGTAGCATACAGACTCCCGTAATTGTTTCTCAAGAAATCAGAGACTTCCAAAAACCAAAGATCAGGAGGGGACCATGAGGCGAAAGCTGAGAGGATGGTTACTGGTTTGGGCTCTCTTGTGGGCCGTGTCACTTCCCGCTGGTGGGTGGGCCGCAGAGAAGATCCTAATAGGCATGTCCAACTGGATCGGGTATGCCCCCCTTTACCTGGCCCAGGAAAAAGGCTTTTTCAAGGCCAGGGGGCTGGATGTAGAGGTCAAGATAATAGAGAAGGTGGCTGACAGGAGAGCCGCCCTGGCTGCCGGGCACATCCAGGGCATGTGTACCACCGCAGACGCCCATGTGATAACAGCCGCCAATGACATACCGGTGAAAATGGTCCTGGCTCTGGATGATTCTTACGGCGGGGACGGAATAGTGGCTGTGCAGTCCATAAAGAAGGTGGAGGACCTCAAGGGAAAGAACGTGGCCGGGCACAAAGGAGGGGCCACGCTTTTCTGGACCAACTATGTGCTCACCCAGCACAACATGAAACTCTCCGACATCAACATGATCGACATGACAGCCGGGGATGCCGCCTCTGCTTTCGTGGCCGGCAAGGTGGACGCTGCCATCACCTGGGAGCCCCATCTATCCAGAGCTGCGGGGGAAGGCAAAGGGCATGTGCTCCTGGACAGCCGCAAGACCCCGGGGGTCATAGTGGATGCCCTGGCCTTCAGACCAGATTTCATAGAGAAGAACAGGGAGGCTGTGCAGAAGATCCTGCAAGCATGGTTCGAGGCCCTGGAATACCACAAGAAAAACCCGGATGATGCCAATGCCATAATGGCCAAGTTCACCAAGGATACCCCGGAGCTGTACAAGAAGCACATAGAGGGAGTGCGCTTCTACGGTCTGCAGGAGAACAAGGCCTACTTCGGGACAGGAGATAAGCCCGGAGAGCTTTACAAGGTGGTGGAGAGGGCCCTGGATCTCTGGATGGAAACCAAGCAGATCCCCAAGAGGGTGGATCCCAAGAGCATCATAGACGGCTCTTTCATCAAGTGAGGCCCTGGGCAGAGGGGTCAGGTTTTTCATGACCCCTCTGCTTGCCTTGCGGGAGATGGCTCGGGAAACAGGATCAGCCTGGGCCCCGATGGCAGACTCGAGTGTCATGGACTGGAGATCCATTCTGACCCCCAGGGCCCCCATTCCCAAGGGCTTCCAGCTATGTCTGGGCCTGGGGGGCTTTGCCGTAGTCCTGTTCCTGTGGTGGGGAGTCACCTCCCTTGGACTCATACAGCCCTTTTTCCTTCCCAGGCCTGATCAGGTCCTGCGTTCAGGGTTTACCCTTTTTACAGAACTGGACTTCTTGGCGGACATATGGGCCAGCACTTACAGGATACTGTTGGGTTTCCTGGTGGCAGCCCTTCTGGGGGTTCCCCTGGGTCTTCTCATGGGCACTTTCAGGGCGGCAGAGGCCTTCTTCGAGCCCCTGGTGGGCTTTGTACGTTACATGCCGGCCTCGGCTTTTATCCCGCTTTTCATCCTATGGCTGGGCATAGGGGATCTGGAAAAGGTGGCCATCATATTTGTGGGAAGCTTCTTTCAGCTAGCCCTCATGGTGACAGTGGTGGCCAGGGCAGTTCCCATGGAGATGATGGAGACCGCCTACACCCTCGGGGCCAACAGGTTGCAAGTAATACTGAAGGTGCTTCTGCCCGCCAGCATGCCCGGCATCCTAGATACTCTGAGAATAATAATGGGCTGGGCCTGGACTTACATCATAGTTGCGGAGCTGGTGGCCTCTGAGGCAGGCCTTGGATACAGGATCCTGAATTCCCAGAGGCTTCTTCAGACAGGAAACATAATATTCTCCATCATCACCATTGGGGTGCTGGGTCTGCTCACGGACCTGGGCTTCAAGTGGTTGCAAAGGAAACTCTTTCCTTGGACCGAATGAACTCGGTGCGGTTGAGGGTGGAGGGGCTCTCCAAGCGCTTCCGTTCCCACGGGGTTGAGGTCACGGCCCTGGAGGGAATCCACATGGAAATCAGGGACCAGGAGTTTGCCACCATCCTCGGGCCTTCGGGCTGTGGGAAGTCCACGCTGCTCAGGATCCTGGCCGGTCTTTCAAGGCCCACAGCGGGCGTTGCCCGCTTGGATGGCAGGGTAATAGAGGGCCCTGGGAAAGACCGTGGCATGGTCTTTCAGAATTACACCCTTTTCCCGTGGCTCACGGTGATGGAGAACATCCAGTTCGGGCTCAGGCTATCGGGCCGCGAAAGAACGGATTGCGAGGCCGTGGCCCGAGGATTCGTCCAGAAAATAGGGCTTTCAGGATTCGAGCGTGCTTATCCCAGGAGCCTCTCTGGCGGGATGAAGCAAAGGGTGGCCATTGCCAGGGCCCTTGCCAACGACCCCAACATTCTCCTCCTGGACGAGCCCTTCGGAGCCCTGGACACCCAAACCCGCTCCCTGATGCAGGAACTTCTATTGCAGATCTGGGAGGAGCTTCACAAGACCATCCTTTTTGTGACCCACGACGTGGAAGAGGCGGTTTTCCTCTCGGACCGGATCTTTGTCATGACAGCACGGCCTGGAAGGATCAAGGCAGTGCTGGAGGTGCCCCTCGCCCGCCCCAGGGATTACCAGGTAAAGGCCTCTTCGGAGTTCTTGAGAATAAAGACAGAGGTCTCCCGCCTGATCCGGGAGGAATCCATAAGGGCCCTGACCTCTTCCATGATGGAGCCTTGCTCCCAGGAGGGCTGAGATTGCTTTACGGATCCATGAACTTCCCCCTCAAGGAGCTGAGGGAGGAGATACGGGCTATCAGCTCCCTTGGCTTCGACTTCATAGAGCTGGCCATGGATGCCCCGCAGGGGCTGCCTGGGCTCCTCTGGGAACAAAGGGAGGGAATCCTGAGGCTTCTTCAGGAATGCTCTCTGGGCTTGGTGGCGCATCTTCCCACCTTTGTATGGCCCGCGGATTTGACTCCCCGCATAAGGAAAGCCTCCCTGGAGGAGTGCCTGGAGGGGCTGGATCTGGCCTCCTACCTGAAAGCTAGGTGTGTGGTCTTGCACCCCGGGAGCTTCCTGGGCCTGGGGAATTTGGCCAGGGATTTGAGCACTCAGGCAGCCCTTGGAAGCCTCGAGGCCTTGTTGGAAAAGGCCTCCTGCCTGGGGCTGCGGGTGGGGTTGGAGAACATGTTCCCCAGAGGTGGCTGGCTTGTCACACCAAAGGATTTTGCCCCTATCTTAAAGAGGTTCCCGGGCTTGGGGATCACCCTAGATGTCGGCCATGCCTTCATCGGCGGGGGCCTAAAGAGGATCCTGGAATTCCTGGATACTTACCCGCAGAGGATTCTGCATCTCCACCTCAGCGACAACTGGGGGGAAAGGGACGATCACCTGCCCATAGGGGCAGGCCGGATTCCCTTCCCCCAGGTGGTCAAGGCCATCAAAGAGTGCGGTTACCGGGGCTGGGCCACCTTGGAGGTGTTTTCTCCGGACCGGGATTACCTTAAGCTAAGCCGTCGGAAATTCAAGAGCATGTGGCGCAAGGCAGCTCCAACCAAGCCATCTTGAGCCAGAGGGGCTCAAACGTTTGACAGGATCCCCCCGGAGAGTTAGAAGTGTCTTCTGGGACATGGAATCGCTCAAGGAGAATCGGCCATGAGACTTGAAAACCTATTCTCCCCTTTTTCCCTCCGGGGACTCAGGCTCAAGAACCGCATCGTTATGCCCCCCATGGGAGTCTTCCTGGTGGAGGCAGACGGCTCTGTGACCGACAGAACCAGGGAGTATTATCGCCAGCGTGCCAGGGGTGGGGCCGGAATGGTCATGGTGGAGGCCTCGGCAGTGGCCCCCGAGGGAATAGTCTCCTTTCACCAGATGCGCATCTATGACGATTGCTTCATTGCCGGGTTGGCCAGCCTTGCAGAGGTGATAAAGGAGCAGGGGGCCAGGGCGGGCATCCAGATCCATCATGCAGGTAGGCAGACCTCCTCCAAGGTCATCGGGAGGCCCCCCTTTGCTCCTTCTCACCTGAGGTGTCCCACCATCAGGGGGGATGTGCAGGTTCTGGACCAGGAGGGAATCCAAAGGATCGTCAGGCTCTTTGGAGATGCGGCAGAGAGGGCTTTGGAAGCCGGCTTCGAACTGGTGGAGATCCACGGCGCCCACGGGTACCTAATCAACCAGTTCCTCTCGGGTTTTTCCAACGTCAGAGAGGACCAATACGGGGGAGACATCCAGAATCGCGCAAGATTTGCCGTGGAGGTGGTGCAAGAGGTGCGAAGAAGGCTGGGGCCTGAATTCCCCATCTCCTTCAAGATAAGCGCCCAGGAGTTCGTGCCTGGTGGGCTTACGGTGCAGGAGAGCGTGGAGATCCTGAAGCTTCTCAGACAGGCCGGAATAGATGCTGTACAGGTCTCGGCCGGAAACGATGCCACTCCGGAGTGGATCTCCCAGCCCATGCTGATGCCCAGGGGCTGCCTGGTGGATTCGGCCCACTGGATAAGGCAGGAGGTGGAAATCCCGGTGATCTGCGTGGGCCGAATAAACGGCCCTGTGCTGGCCGAGGAGATCCTGAGGGAGGGGAAGGCAGACCTGGTCTGCATGGGAAGAGCCCTCCTGGCAGACCCAGAGCTGCCCAGGAAAGCCATGGAGGGGAGGCTGGAGGAGATCCGCAGGTGTGTGGGCTGCAACACCTGCATCAATTCCATTTTCAAGAAGGGAAGGGTGGAGTGTCTGGTGAACCCCGAGTTGAGCCGGGAGCAGGAGATGGCCATCAAAGCGGCCCCAAGGAAGCGCAGAGTGCTGGTGGTGGGGGCAGGACCGGCAGGCTGCGAGGCTGCCTGGGTGGCGGCCAGCAGGGGGCACCAGGTGGAGCTGGTGGAGGCCTCGGAGAGGATAGGGGGCCAAATCCTTCTGGGGGCAACCCCTTCCCACAAGAAGGATTTGCTCAACATCGTGAGGTTCCATCAACACAAGCTGAAACTCCACAAAGTGGACTGCCACCTGGGCTGCACTGTGGGGCCTGCACAGATCCTGGAGAGGAGCCCCGAGCTGGTGATCCTGGCAACGGGTGCCAAGCCCCTGCAGCTTCCATTTCTTCAAGAGGGCACAAACGGGGTATACACTTACAGCCAAGCCCTGGAGACCCCAGAGAAGCTCCCGGAGGAGGTGGTGGTGGCAGGGGGTGGAGCCATAGGCTGTGAGGTGGCCCTGCATCTGGCCGAGTTGGGGCACAGGGTGCGTATCGTGGAGATGACCGAAGCGGTGGGGCGTCAGTACGAGGCCATGACTCGAAAACTCATCCTGGAGCGTCTGCGCAACCTGGGTGTGGATGTGCTCACCAATCACCGCATCTTGGGCTACAGCGAAGGCTCCTTGAGTTGCGAGGCAGGCGAGCAAAAGGAACTACTCAGCCTGGAAACCCCGGCAGTGGTGCTTGCCCTTGGCACTTGTGCCCAGGACAGCCTCTTTGGCCCCCTTTGCTCTGCTGGTCTGGAAGTACACCGAATAGGGGATTGTCTGGAGCCCAGAAGCATAAAGGAGGCCATTTTGGAGGGGGCCCGCATAGGCCGGGCCATTTGAACGGCAAAGGCTGCTCAGAGCTGGGGCTTGGGAACACCCTGGGCCAGACGACCTCGGCCCAGAAAGCTCACGCCCAGGCGGGTAAAACCCAGCAAGAGAACCAGCAGCCCCAAGAGCTCGGGGAGCACCAGCTCAGGCTCACCCAGCAGCCTGTGGATGCTGGAAGTAATGAACTCCCAGAAGGAGATGCCTGGATCCGAGCCAGGATCCATCTCCCATCCCAGCATGGGGAAGAGCAGGGTGTGTGGAGATCTCCACATTCCGTCCAGGAGAAGATGCCCAGGGCAGGCCCAGACCGATTTCTTCAAGGTGGGGATGAAAAGGTACACTGCCCCGCAAACCAACAGGGAAAAGGCCAAGGTGTGGCCCAGCCAGCGCGTGGAAACAGCTCCCTGGAGCCACCAGAGGGTCAGGGGTTTGTCCAGAAGGTCAGGGAGAAGGGAGAAAAACAGGATAGCCGCCAGCTGCGGCGCGCTGGTGGTGTAGGAGCCTTTGCTTTTTCTCTCCCAAAGTTGGTAACCCATGAGGGTAAGTCCTGCATGACCGAAGATGAACATCAGGGGGCTTCTCCTGCCAGAAGGAATCAGAATGGCTCTGCACTTGTTCGATACAAACTATACGATTCAGGCAAGATGTCAACTACCTCCTGCCAACGCAATGCGGTTACGGGCCAGATGCAGATGGATCGCAGGGCATTTTTAGGTATTCTGGCCGGGGCCATGGGTGCCGGGGGGCTCCTCAGCGGCCTGCGGCCTGCCCCGGTCACAGCAGCCCAGGGGGAAGGGGTCCCCCCGGAGCTTACTCACTGGGTGGGGAGGGCCCTGGAGTACAAGGTGAGTTGTCCCCTGGTGGAGGACTTCGCAGAAGGCCAGATATGGATACAAAAGGTGAGCTCCTCCAGGAAGTATCTGGTGGCCATGAAAACCAGGCTCCAGGGCATAGTGGGGGTGCTTGCCTTGCAGCGCACGGACCTTCTGGCCTCTTTGGTGCAATGGGAGCCTGACAGAGGCCGCTTCATTCCCCTGTGGCATGCAGACCAGGTGGCCCGCCAGGGCTCCTGGAAAAGGAAGGTGTTAGTGTTCGAGCAAGGGGCAGAGGCCTACACGGAGTACAGGCTGAGCCCTGAGGGTTCCAGAAAAAAGCTGGTTCCATCCCAGGGCAGGCCCCTGGATGATCCCCTTTCAGCCTTTCTGAACTGGAGAGTGGGAGTGTACGGCCCCTTGAGACCAGGCCAGACTTTTCTCATAGACAACCTGGCCCGTCGGGATCCTCTGGCCCTGAGGCTCCGAGTGGCCTCGGAGGAGGAGGCCCTCAGCCAGAGACCCGCCTCCCAGGCAGGGAAATGGGCTTTCTTGCTCAAGGCGGATCTGGAGAAAGAGGTGGCCGAGAGTCTTCGGGGCTCTCTGGAGGGCTGGCTGGATGAGCAGTGGAGAGTGCTTTTTGCCAAAGCCAACAATGTTAGGCTGGTGGGGGAGGTGTGGGCTCGACTTAGCGGCACCTGGATGCTTTTGGAGCAGGAGCTCAAGAGCTCTCCTGAGCCTCCGCTGGAGAAGGCCAGGTGGCAGATATGAGATGGGAGACCAAGGCCCTGGCTGCCCGGCAGGAGTTGTTGGTGGAGGGCTAGCCAGTTTTATTCTTTAAGGATTCTTCAAGGAGGGCCGAACATGGAAGGCGAGCAAGAAGCAGGCGGGAACGGGAGCCCTCTGGAGCTGCTTTCCCAGGAGCGCTGGGCTGAATTGCTCAGGGAGCTTTCCCAGGAGCTGGGCATGGTGGCGACCCTGGTGGATTCCCAGGGAAAGATCCTGGTACACGTGGGAGACTATACCGACGTGTGCATCCGTGTGCGCAATCGTCCAGAGAGCCTCACCTTTGTCTGCGGCCAGACAAGCCAGGCACTCATGAAGCAGGCAGAGAAGACAGGCCAACCAGTGGTGGATTTGTGCCAAATTGGGCTTTGCAAGATGATCATCCCCCTTTTTCGGGGGAAATCCCTGCTGGGGGCAGTGGCGGCCTGTTCCAGGGCCCTGGCTGGTGAAGAGCTGGATCCCTTCATGGTGGCTCAAGAGTTGGGCATATCAGAAAAGGAGGCCCAGGAGCTCTTGGGCTCCGCCCCTCAGATACAGGAAGAAAAGCTTTGGGAGGCAGCCAAGAGGTGGATCCAAAGGATCAGAAGCGCATCCCGCCCCGACCCCACTACTTGTTGAGACAAGGATCATGATTTCCTCAATCTCAAAGCTCTCTTGGGGTTAAGCCACACGATGCCCTTGGTTTTAGGCAATGACCTGAACCGGGGTTCCTGCCTCTGGGAAAACTTTCCAGGGCCTGACTCACAACGCTTAGGCTCAACTGGCTGCTGCCTTGCCCAGGACTATTTCCTTCAGCCGTGCCAGGGCCTCGGGAAGTCTTTCCTTGGCCGGGCCTCCCCCTTGGGCAAAGTGGGGCCTCCCGCCTCCTTTTCCTCCCACCAGGGCTGCCACTTCCCTCATGAGCTCCCCTGCTGGGAAGCGTCTCTCCAGGTCCTTGGATACCGATATGGTAAGGGCTGCCTTGTCTCCCTTCCTGGAGCCCAAGAGCACTATTCCTGAGCCTAGTCTGTCCCTGAGGTGATCTCCCATCTGGCCCATGGCCTTTGGATCCTCCAGGTCTACCTCTGCCCACAGAAGCCTTATTCCGGCAATCTCCTGGGCCTGGGAGAGCAGGTCTACAGAGCCTCCGGCTGCGGCACGGGCCTTGAGGGCCCTGAGCTCCTTTTCCAGCTCCTTTTGGCGTTCCAGAAGCTTTCGGGCTTTTTCTTTGAGCTCCTCAGGGGTGGCTTTGAGCAGCTCGGCCAGCTCCTGCAAGGCGCTCTCGGTCTTCTGCACCAGCTCCACCGCGGCCCTTCCGGTGACCGCCTCTATTCTGCGGGTGTCGGCCGAGATGCTCCTGTCGCTCAAGATCTTGAAAAAACCCACATCCCCGGTGCGGTGCACATGGGTGCCTGCGCAAAGCTCTCTGGAGAAATCCCCCATCTCCACCAGCCTCACGGTCTCAGCATACTTCTCGTCGAACAAGGCCATGGCGCCTGTCCTGAGGGCCTCTTGGTAAGGCATGAGGAGCACCCTCACCTGAGCGTTCTCCCTGATCCTCTGGTTGACCAGCCTTTCCACCTCCCTCAACTCCTGGGGGCTCACCCCCGAAGAATAGGTATAATCAAAGCGGAAACCCTCCGGAGTCACCCTGGAGCCGGACTGATGCACCACCTCTCCCAGCACCTCCCTCAAAGCTGACTGGAGAATGTGGGTGGCACTGTGGTTGCGGGCCGTATCCCGCCTGAGTTGCTCGTCCACAAGCATTTCCACTGCCTGGCCCACCCCCAGGACCCCCTCCAGGAGAACTCCCACATGCACCGTGAGTTCTGGCAAAGGTCTGAGGGTGTCCTGCACCTGGAGTCTAAAACCCGGGCCCAGGATCAGCCCCTTGTCCCCTACCTGTCCTCCTGACTCCCCATAGAACGGGGTCTGCTCTGTTACCACCTCCACCCTTTCCCCTGCCCGGGCCTGCCCCACTTCCTGGCCCTCTTGCAACAAGGCAGCCACGCTGGCCTTGGCGCAGAGTTCCTCGTAACCCACGAACCTGGTCCTGATCCCCCTGGAGACCAATTTCCGATACACCTCTGGGATCTCTTCCTCACCGGATCCTGCCCAGGCTGCCCTGGCCCTCCTGCGCTGCTCCTCCATTGCTTTTTCAAATCCCGGGGCGTCTATTTCCAGGCCTTGCTCCTTGGCCACGTCTGCTGTCAAGTCCACCGGGAATCCATAGGTGTCGTAAAGCTTGAAGACCAGCTCCCCAGGCAACACGCCTATCCCTTGAACCTTGAGGCGTGAGGTCTCCTCCTCCAGAAGCCTGAGCCCCTTGTCCAGGGTCTCTGCGAAGCGCTCCTCTTCCCTCAGAATTATCTGTTCTATGGCTGCCCTTCTTTGCGACAACTCGGGGAAGGCCCCCTGCATCTCCTCCACCACCAGCCGGGATGCCCTGTAAAGAAAGGGCTCCCTCAACCCCAGAAGCCTTCCGTGGCGGGCTGCCCTTCTGACGATTCTGCGCAACACATAACCCCGGCCCTCATTGGAGGGGATCACCCCGTCCCCGATCAGAAAGGTGACCCCTCTGGCATGATCTGCTGCCACCCGCATGGAGACGTCCGCCCTGGCGTCCTGGCCGTAGCTTCTGCCCGAGAGATCCTCCATGAAGCAGATCAGGGGCTTGAAGAGGTCCGTGTCGTAGTTGCTGAGCTTGCCCTGTAGGACCGCTGCTATGCGCTCCAGACCCATGCCCGTGTCAATGCTGGGGCGGGGAAGAGGGCTGAGCATGCCTTTTTCGTCCTTGTTGTATTGCATGAAAACCAGATTCCACAGTTCCAGGAACCTGTCACAGTCGCATCCCAGCTTGCACTCAGGCCTTCCGCAGCCCACCTGCGGCCCCTGATCTATCACTATCTCCGAGCATGGCCCACAAGGCCCGGTGTCCCCCATCTGCCAGAAGTTGTCCTTGGTGGGGCATGCAACTATGCGTTGGGGGGGCAGGTACCTGAGCCAGATCTGTCTGGCTTCCTCGTCCGCCCCGAGCCCCATCTCCTTGTCCCCCTCGTGGATGGTGGCAAAGAGTCGCTCGGGAGGAAGTCCCAGTTCCCCCACCAAGAGCTCCCAGGCCATCTGGATGGCCCCTTCCTTGAAATAATCCCCGAAGGAGAAGTTCCCCAGCATCTCGAAGAAGGTGTGGTGCCTGGCTGTCCAGCCCACGTTTTCCAGGTCATTGTGCTTTCCACCTGCCCGCACGCACTTTTGGGAGCTGGCTGCCCTCGAGTAGTCCCTTTTTTCCTCTCCCAGGAAGACCTTCTTGAACTGCACCATCCCGGCATTGGTGAAAAGCAGTGATGGATCCTCCTTGGGCACCAGGGAGGAACTGGAAACCACCCTATGGCCTCTTGCCTTGAAAAACTCCAGAAAAAAAGAACGAATGTCGCGTCCCTTCATCATCAACAATGGTCCCCTTGCAGGTTCTTGCGGGAAGAAACCACCCTGCCCGAGCCCCCTGGCCCCAAATCCTCCCCTAGCTCTTCCAAGAGAAGCCTTCTTATGGTGGCAAAGGGGAAACCCCTTCTTGACAGGTAAGCAGCGAGTCGGCACCCCAGGGCCGGGCCTCCCCCAGGATGGGTCCGGATGTACTTCCTGGCCGCCCTCAAGGCCAGATCCCCCTCGGGCAGCTCTTGATCAAGGGCAGGAAGGAGCTCCTCCAGGATCTGGCGCTCAACACCCCTTCTTTCCAAAGCAGCAACTATCCTTGCCCGCCCCCAGAGGCAATCCTGCATCTTTGTCCTGGCCCAGTTCAGAGCCACCCTGCGGTCGTCCAGGTAACCCCATCCCTCCAGCTTCTCCATGGCCTCCTTGGCCGCCTGCCCCGAGAAACCCTTTTTTCGGAGGTAAACTTTCACCTCCTGTCGGGTGCGGTCCCTTCTGCCCAGGTACCTGAGGGCTGCTCCAAGGGCTTTTCGGGCTTCTTCTTGGGGAGATCCGTTCACTCGAACTTGAGCTTTGCCTCCTGGGCATCTTCCTCTGTGCGCCACCTCGCCTCGCTGGTGCCCGATATGCCGCTCACCTTCAAGGCAAAGTCGTCCGGGTTGGTGGCGTTCCTGAGGGCTTCCTCGTAGGTTATCAAGCCCCTTCTGAACAGGTCCATGAGGGACTGGTCAAAGGTCTGCATCCCGTACGTGGAGTAACCCTGAGAAATGGCGTCATGGAGTTCCCTGGTCTTGAGCTCCTCGGCTATGCATTCCCTCACACGGGCTGTGGAGAGCATGACCTCCACAGCCGGAAGCCTCCCTTGACCGTCCGACCTGGAGACCAACCTCTGGGATATCACCCCCTTCAGGATTGTGGCCAGCTGCAGCCTGATTTGCTTCTGCTGCTGGAAGGGGAAAACCGCCACGATGCGGTTCACGGTCTCCTGGGCATCCAGAGTGTGCAGGGTGCTGAGCACCAGATGTCCTGTCTCTGCAGCCAGGATAGCCGTCTCTATGGTCTCGAAATCCCTCATTTCTCCCACCAGGATCACGTCTGGATCCTGCCTCAGGGCCACCCTCAGGGCCGTGGCAAAGCTCTGGGTGTCCTGGCCCACCTCCCTCTGGTTGATTATGGCTTTCTTGTCCCTGTGCAAGAACTCTATGGGATCCTCTATGGTGATGATGTGGCAGTTGCGGTTGCTGTTGATGTGGTTGACCATGGCCGCCAGGGTGGTAGACTTGCCGCTTCCTGTGGTACCTGTCACCAGGACCAAGCCCCTGGGTTCCATGGCGATCTTCTCTATTACTTGAGGCAGATTCAGCTCGGCCACGCTGGGAGGATTCACCGATATGGTACGTAGCACCATGCCGATGGAGTCCCTCTGGGAGAAGATGTTCACCCTGAACCTTCCCAGGCCGGAAACCCCGTAGGCCAGATCCACCTCGTTGGTGAGCCGGAACTTCTCCTTCTGCCTCTCCCCCATTATGGAAAAGGCTATGTCCCTGGTGTCCTCGGGCATGAGGCGCTTTTCCCCTGTGACCGGTACCAGCTTGCCGTGGATCCTAAGCACAGGAGGCAGCCCCACCTTCATGTGCACGTCCGAGGCCCCCCTTTGGACTGCAAGGGTAAGTATCCTCTTGAGGTCTACCATGCCTCAGTCCTCCTTGTCGGGCCGGGCGGTCTGGAGCCCGGCCGCTGCTATGAGCTCTGCCTCCATGCTCTTGAGGGTCTCGGGGTGTTCCCTCAGGAAGGACTTGGCGTTTTCTCTGCCCTGACCCAAACGTTCCCCCTTGTAGGAGTACCAAGTACCGGTCCGCTCCACCAGGCCTTTCTCCACAGCCAGATCCAGGACATCTCCTTCTCTGGAGATCCCCTGGCCGTAAAGGATATCGAACTCCACCTCCTTGAATGGAGGCGCAATTTTGTTCTTTACCACCTTGACCCTTGTCCTGCTTCCCACCACGTCCTGTCCCTCTTTTATGGCCCCTACCCTCCTGATGTCCAGACGCACCGAGGCATAGAACTTCAGAGCCGTTCCCCCGGTGGTGGTCTCGGGATTTCCGAACATCACCCCGATCTTCATGCGTATCTGATTGATGAAGACCACCGCTGTTTGGCTCTTGCTTATGGCTGCCGTGAGCTTCCTCAAAGCCTGAGACATCAGCCTGGCCTGAAGCCCCACATGGGCATCACCCATCTCCCCCTCTATCTCTGCTCTGGGGGCCAGGGCCGCCACTGAGTCCACCACAAGCACATCCACTGCGCCACTTCTGACCAGGATCTCGGCTATCTCCAGGGCCTGTTCCCCTGTGTCGGGCTGGCTGATGAGTAGCTCGTCGGTGTTCACCCCCAGTTTCCTGGCATAGTGCACGTCCAGGGCATGTTCCGCGTCTATGAAGGAAGCCACTCCCCCAGCTCTCTGGGCTTCAGCCACCAGATGCAGGGCCAGGGTGGTCTTTCCCGAAGCCTCTGGGCCGTAGATCTCGGTGACCCGCCCCCTGGGGATCCCCCCCACACCCAGGGCCAGATCCAGGCTGAGGGAACCGGTGGGAATCACCTTTACGTCTTGAAGGGGGCCACCTGCCCCAAGGCGCATTATGGAGCCCTTGCCGAACTGCTTCTCGATCTGAGCCACGGCCAGATCCAGGGCCCTCTCCCTTTGTTTTTCCAGGTCCATGGCAGACCTCCTTTGGGCTATGTTAACCCCTGCGCCTTTGAAACGGAACCTGTGCCCGAGGGGGCTGGCTCGGTGCCGGAAAGGGAAAGGATCTCTGTCCAGAATTTGCTGTAGCGCGCCCCCGATGGCAACAGCTCGCTTCTGAAAAGCGTCACCGAATCCACCGGAAGTTCCCCCACCCGGATCCCCTCTCCATTCTTGAGCCTCTGGATAAGGGCATGACGTGCCTTGGGGGACCTCACACGCCCCAAGGTTAGATGCGGTTTGAAAGGCCTTTCCTCCCTGGGGAATCCCAGTTGCACCAAGGCGTTTTCCACATCCCTTTGAAGGGCCTCCAGTCTCCACTTCTCGCCCTCAAGGCCCACCCACACCACCCTGGGCTGTTCCAGCCTCGGGAAGCAGCCCAGAGCCTTGGCCTCCATCTTGAAAGGCCCGTGGCGGCCCGCCACCTCCTGCACAGCCACACGGATCTCTTCCACTTGCTCGGGCTGGATCTCCCCAAGGAACTTGAGGGTCAGGTGCACGGCCTCAGGCCGCACCCATCTCACATCTGCCCCGCACCCGCGAAGCTCCTCCAATATTCTGCCCAGGGAATTTCTTAGTTCACCGGGCAGTTCCACGGCCAGAAAAGCGCGCACCCTCTTTTTCACCTCCAGGGTACTGTGTATCGAGCCGGGTCCTCCCCTGAGAGAAATCTCCTGACCCAGTCCAGGGCCACGGCGGATGCCAGGGTCTTGACGTTTCCCCTTCCTCCTCGGAAGCGGAATCGCTGGCTCCAGGTTTTCCCCTCTGCAGCCAGGCCTATGAACACCGTCCCCACAGGATGTTCATCGGTGCCCCCTGTGGGGCCGGCCACCCCTGTTGTGGAAACACCCAGATGAGCCCCTGACCTGCAAGCCGCGGCCGTGGCCATGGCCTCGGCCACCTTTGCCGAAACTGCACCCTGCTGCCTGAGCAGCTCCCGGGGAACTCCCATCTCCTCTTTGGCTTCGAGGCTGTAGGCCACGTAAGCCCGGCTCAAGACCTGTGAAGCACCTGGCACGTTTGTGAGCCTGTGGGCAATGAGTCCCCCGGTGCAGGATTCTGCCAGGGCCATCACCTCTGCCCTCTTGGTGAGAAGGCCCACCACGATACTCTCCAATTCCTCCTCATCCACCCCGTACACCCATGCTCCCACCTTCTCCCTGAGAAAGGCCTCGGCCCTGTCCAGCATGAGGGCCACCGCTTGGGAATTTTTTCCCCTCACCGTGATCCTGAGCCTGTTCTCAGGGTAATGGGGAAGAGAGGCCAGTGTGACCCCCTGCATTCCTTCCAGGGCTCCTTTCACCATCTGGTCTATCTTGGCCTCAGAGAGCCCGAAGATCTTCAAAGTGCGGGAGCTGACCTGGAAGCCTGAGCCGCAGTGCTCCAGCACCATGGCTGTCACGCTTTCTTCCAGCATCCTTTCCAGCTCCCTGGGCACTCCGGGCAAAAAGACCAGCAAGCACCCCTCGTGCCTAATGGCAAAGCCCGGGGCCGTGCCCATGGGGTTTGGGACCACTTGAGAGCCCTGAGGCATCCAGGCCTGGCGTTCATTGTTCTGGGTCATTTCCAGGCCCAGGTTGGCAAAGAATTCCCTTAGCTTCCTGAGCGTCTCCTCGTGCAGGCTCAATGGAACTCCAAAGGCCTCGGCAGCAGCAGGGGCTGTTCGGTCATCCTGGGTGGGCCCGAGCCCTCCTGTCACTATCACGGCGCGAGCTCTCCCTGCAGCAGCCCGAAGCTCTCTGATGATCTCCTCAGGCTCATCCCCCACGGAACTCATGCGTCTAAGCTCCAGCCCCACGGAACCCAGTTTCCGGGCTATCATGGCCGAGTTGGTATCCACTATGGTTCCGGAGAGGATCTCATCTCCGATGGTGATGACCTCTATGGGAGGGCACAAAGTTTGATTTCCAGCTTGGGTGTCTTTTTCGCTGCCTTCCCTACGGGCCATGGAATCCCCCGTTTCCTTGACTCAGTGAGCTGCCAGGGGCCAAACAGCCCCCCCCAGACGCAAGACCAGTTGAACCCCCAAGGCGGCTGCCAGATCGTCTCCCAGCACTGCCCAGCCACCAGGGAGAATTCTTTCCAGCTCCCTTATGGGAGAAGGTTTCAGCACGTCCAGAACCCTAAAAAGCACAAAACCCGCGCCCAGGGTGAAAACACCCGTGCCCAACCCGGCCAGGGCCGCTGCCATTCCCAGTAGCTCGTCTATCACCACCTGGGGTGGGTCCTTGGTTCCCAGAACCTTCTCTGCACATTCCGCAGCCCAAAGCCCAATCACCCCCAGGAGGCCCAGGATGCCCCAACTCCATATCCCCGGCAGACCTTGCAGGAGAAGGTGCATCAGGAGCCCCAAAGCACTGGCCGCCGTGCCCGGAGCCAGGGGAACCTTGCCCAAAGCCCCCAGCGTGGCCAGCCTGAGGCCCAGGGTCTCCCACTCCGGTCTCAAGACTCGGACCCCTTCCTTATATGCGAAACAGGCCTGAAACTCAAGATCCGGACCCGGCCTTGCCGTGGTAAGCTGCAAGGGCTCGGAAGTAGACTTCTTTGAGAGGCACTTTGCTCTTGAGGGCTATTTCCCGGCAATCCTGATACTCTGGAAGGGCATTCAGGACCCTTTCCCCTGAAGAGCACACCTTTACCCTCACTTTTCCCCAAGGCGTCTCGACTTCCTCCTGGTCTCTGTCCAGACATTGACGCACCACAGCGTAAGCCCTCAGGCCTATGGTGGTGGACTCTCGCAGGATCACCTCCGAGACCCTCTCCCTGTCTCGGCTCTCCACCAAGACCCTCAGGAGGCCCCCAGGCCTTCCCCGCTTCATCAGCATGGGGCACCAACCCACGTCCAACGCCCCTGCTTCCAGGATTCTGTCCATTAGGTGTTCGCAAAACTCAGGATTCATGTCGTCGATGTTGGCTTCCAGGACCCAGTCTTCCCGCAAGCCCGATCCATCGGACTCTCCCAGGATCATGCGAAGCAGGTTGGGCCTCTGGGGGAGGTCCCTGGAGCCGACTCCGTAGCCCACCTTCTGGGGTTTCATGGGAGGCATGCTCCCGAACTGGCTCGCCACCTCCTTCAATATGGCAGCTCCTGTAGGGGTGACCAACTCGGCCTCCACTTCCCCGTTGTACACAGGCACACCCTTGAGGAGTTCAAGGGTTGCCGGGGCGGGCACAGGCAATTTGCCGTGATGCCCGTGCACAAAGCCGCTACCCAAGGGAAGGGCCGAGACCACCACCTTGTCCGCCTGGAGCAGCTCAAAGCCCACCATGGAACCCACTATGTCCACGATGGAATCCACTGCCCCCACCTCGTGAAAGGTGATCTGCTCAGGATCCTTGTTGTGTATGCGGGCCTCTGCCTCGGCCAGCTCCTGGAAGATCCTCAGGCTTCTTTCCCTCACCCTCTGGGGAAGCCCCGACTCCAGGAGCATGGCTTTGATGTGGGCGTGTGTCCTGTGCCCATGCTCGTGGAGGGGCACCTCCACATGCACTCTGGTTCCATGGATGTGATGGCGGGACTCTTTTCGGGCCTTGAGTTCCCAAGGCCCCAAAGGTAGTTGCTCCAAGGGCTCTTTTAACGCCTGCAGGGGAACCCCCAGGTCCAAGAGAGCCCCCAGGATCATGTCCCCGCTGGCTCCGCTGAAAGCATCTATGTAAAGGACTCTCAAGACCTTCATCCCTCTGATCAGAAAGGCTGGCCTAATCTAGCTTGGGCAGGCAGGGGTGTCAAGAAACTCCGGGACCTTGATCTTGACGATGAGGCTTTGGGGGGTCTATATTGTTGTTTTTTGTGAGAGGTCGGCAATGGCAAGGAGTCCGATTCAGTCTGTTCGGGGCTTCAGGGACGTGTTGGGCCAGGAGGTGGCACTTTGGCAGAGGGTGGAGTGCGCTGCCCGGGAGGTGCTGGAGCGATACGGGTTCAGGGAGATCAGGATTCCCTTGCTTGAGCGCACTGAACTCTTTGCCAGAAGCATAGGGGAGTCCACGGATATAGTGGAAAAGGAGATGTACAGCTTCCCGGACAGAAGCGGGGTCTCCCTCACCTTGAGGCCAGAGGCCACGGCCGGGATACTGAGGGCATACATAGAGCACGCCCTTTACCAGAGTGATCCTGTCCAGAAGCTTTACTTCATGGGGCCCATGTTCCGTTACGAAAGGCCCCAGAAGGGCAGGTACCGCCAATTCCACCAGATCGACGCCGAGGTCCTGGGCTCCTCGGATCCCAGAACAGACGCGGAGCTGCTGGCTGCCCTGAGGGCTTTCTTCCAGGAGCTGGGCCTGGAGGAACTGGAATTCCAGCTGAACTCCCTGGGCTGCCCCGAGTGCAGGCCCGGTTTCAGAGCCAGAGTGGTGGCCTACCTGGAGGGCCGCAGGGGCTCTTTGTGTGCAGACTGCAGCAGAAGGCTTTTCTTGAATCCCTTGAGGATATACGACTGTAAGGTGGAGGCGTGCAGGCAGGCCGTCCAAGGGGCTCCCAGCATCCTGGAGGGGCTTTGCCGAGCCTGTGTGGAGCACCTGGAAAATGTCAAGGAGCACCTGAGCCTTCTGGGAGTCCCCTTTTCCACGAATCCTTTCATAGTGAGAGGGTTGGACTATTACAGGAGGACCACCTTCGAGGTCCTGAGCGGAGCCTTGGGAGCCCAGAATGCGGTTTGCGGAGGCGGGCGCTACGACGGGCTCATAGAAGAGCTGGGCGGGCCTGACCTGCCGGGCATTGGTTTTGCAATTGGAGAGGAACGCCTGGTCTCTGTATTGGGGCAGAAGGGTCTCGTTCTGGAGCGCCCCCCTGAGCTTTTTGTGGCCGCCTTGGGAGAGCAAGCCACTAAGGAGGCTTTCCTGAGGGTTGAGCGGGCCAGGAGGGCAGGGATCAAAGCAGAGATGGACTTCAGGGGAGGAAGCCTCAAGGCCCAGCTGAGGCGGGCTGACAAGCTGGGTGCCAGGAGGGTTCTTATCCTGGGGGAAAAGGAATTGGCCACGGGGAGAGCTCCCTTGAGGGACATGCTGAAGGCCTCCCAAGTGGAGATCCAACTGGATCAACTGGAGCAGGTTATGGCAGGATGGGGAAAAGGGCCGGATGTCCGGGAGCACAGGGGGTGAGGGGTGGAGGAGCTCTTCTCCAGGACGCACCATTGCGGAGAGATAAGGGAAGAACACATCGGCGCCAAGGTTCAACTGGCCGGCTGGGTTCAGACCGTGAGGGATCTGGGTGGAGTCATATTCATAGACCTCAGGGACCGCTCGGGCGTTGTGCAGGCGGTGATAAACGCGGAGACATGTCCTGAGGCCCACTCCAAGGCGCAGGGGGTCAGAAGCGAGTTTGTGGTTCAATTGGAAGGACAGGTGCGCAGGAGGCCCCCTGAGACAGAAAACCCCAAGATACTTACGGGGAAAGTGGAGGTGGAGGTGGCCAGGCTTTCTGTGCTGAACGAGTCGCTTTCCCCTCCTTTTCCCATAGAGGACGAGGCCGAGGTGGCCGAGAACGTGAGGTTGCGCTACAGGTATCTGGATCTTAGAAGACCCAGGATGTTCTCCCATTTCCTGCTCAGGCACAGGGCCATGCAGGCTGTAAGGGGTTTTCTGAACTCAGAGGGGTTTCTGGAGGTGGAAACGCCCTTTTTGACCCGCAGCACCCCTGAGGGGGCAAGGGATTTCTTGGTGCCTAGCCGTCTGCAGCCGGGGCGTTTCTACGCGCTTCCCCAGTCGCCCCAGCTGTTCAAGCAGCTTTTGATGGTGGCGGGGTTTGACCGCTACTATCAGATAGTCAAGTGCTTCAGGGACGAGGACCTCAGAAAGGACCGGCAACCGGAGTTCACCCAGATAGACCTGGAGATGTCCTTCGTGGACGAATCTGAGGTGCAGAACCTGGCCGAGGGGATGGTGGCGGCTCTTTTCAAGGAGACTTTGGGCCTGGAGCTTTCAAGGCCCTTTCCCAAGCTCAAGTATCAGGAGGCCATGGCTCGATTCGGCACTGACAAGCCTGATATCCGCTATGGCCTGGAGCTGGTGGATCTGACCCGGGTTTTCGCCAACAGCGGCTTCAAGCTCTTCTCCCAGGCCGTTGAAGCCGGAGGGGTGGTCAAAGCCCTCCCCCTCAAGGGCATGGCGGGGCTGTCCAGGGCCGAGCTGGACAGAATGCAAGGGGAGGAGAACCTCAAGCTTCACTATCAAGTGCAAACAGGAGCCAAGGGGGTGGCCTGGGTGAAGCTGCTGCCTGAGGGATGGCAAGGGCCGGTGGCAAAGGCCCTCAGCCCGGCCGAGCAAGGGCAGGTGGCCCAGATGGCAGGCCTTGAGCCGGGCGACCTCATCTTGTTTGTGGCAGGGGACCCCTCCATGGTGAACCCGACCCTGGATATTCTTCGCACTCATTTCGGCAGGAAACTGGGCTTGGTGAAGGAGGAAGAGTTCAGGTTCCTCTGGGTGACAGAGTTCCCGCTCCTGGAATACGACAGTGCTGAGGGCAGGTTCGTGGCCGTTCACCATCCCTTTACAGCCGCGCATCCAGAGGATTTACACCTCTTGGAGAGGGATCCGGCCAAGGTGAGGGCCAGGGCCTACGACCTGGTCTTGAACGGGAACGAGATAGGCGGGGGAAGCATTCGCAACCATAGGCTGGAGCTCCAGAAGACCCTGTTCAGGGCACTGGGCATCTCGGAGAAGGAAGCCCAGGAAAAGTTCAGGTTCCTGCTGGAGGCCTTGGCCTACGGGGCCCCCCCCCACGGGGGCATAGCTTTCGGGTTCGACCGGCTCATCATGTTGATGGCAAAAGCAGCCACCATAAGGGATGTGATTGCATTTCCCAAGACCCAGCGGGGAGCATGCCTTCTCACAGAAGCCCCGGCCCAGGTGGAACCCAGGCAACTGGAAGAACTCTGGATCCAGGTGAAGCACAGATAAAAAGAGGAAGACCCCGGCTCCTTGCCCCCCGGGGCAAGAAGTTGGTTGCCAAACCAGGCAATATCAAGAATCCGGGTCGATAGGGAAGGGGGTTCCTCCTTCAAGGTTGCAAAAGTGGGGTCTTAGGATTCCCCAGGAAAACTCTAAGTAAGTTTCTCGACCATCCATGGGAGGTGACGGGATGGCCAAGTGGGACAGGGAAAAGAGGATTCTTTACCACGAGCTTTCCAAGTTCGAGGAGCCTGATCTGAGGGAGGTGGGGGAGCCCAATCTGCTCAGGGGTGTCTTCCCTGTGGATGAAATACCCAGGATAGATTTCGATCAGAAGATAATCCCCATCAACCCGCCCCCTGCCATGTACATAACCGACACCACCTTCAGGGACGGGCAACAGGCACGCCCCCCTTTCACCCCCAAGCAGATAGAGGATCTTTATGTGATGCTCCACAGGCTGGGGGGGAGAGACGGGGTCATCCGCCAGTGCGAGTTTTTCCTTTACAGCCCCAGGGACAGGGAGGCTGTGGAGAGGTGTCTGGAAAAGGATTTCAGGTTCCCCCAGGTCACAGCCTGGATAAGGGCCAACAGGGAAGACCTTCGACTGGTCAAGGATATGGGGCTCAAGGAAACAGGCATGCTCATGTCCATTTCCGATTACCACGTCTTCCTGAAACTGGGCTGGAACCGGAGAAAGGCCTTTGAGGAGTACCTCTCCTTGGCAAAGGCTGCCCTCAATCACGGGATCATCCCCAGGTGCCATTTCGAGGATGTGACCAGGGCCGACATCTACGGCTTTTGCGTCCCTCTGGCAAAGGAGCTCATGAAGCTGAGGGAGGAAAGCGGCATAGACATAAAGATAAGGCTCTGCGACACCCTGGGACTTGGAGTCACCTATCCCGGGGCTGCCCTTCCCAGGGCCGTGGACAAGCTGGTGAGGGCCATGATAGACGATGCAGGGGTCCCTGGACGGCTCCTGGAATGGCATGGCCACAATGATTTCCACAAGGCCCTGATAAACGCTACCACAGCCTGGCTTTACGGCTGCAGCGCTGCCAACGGGGCCCTGCTGGGCCTGGGGGAGAGGACCGGCAACACCCCGGTGGAGGCCCTGGTAATAGAGTACATCTCCCTCAGGGGCCAGCACGACGGCATGGACACAACGGTCATCACTGAAATAGCCGAGTACATGGAAAGGGAGATAGGCCTTAGGCTTCCTTCCAATTATCCTTTTGCAGGCTCGGAGTTCAACGCCACCTCAGCCGGGGTGCACGTGGACGGCATCCTGAAGAATCCGGAGATCTACTCCATCTTCAACACCGAGAAGTTCCTGCGAAAGCCCTTGAGCGTCATCATGACGGACAAGTCCGGAATGGCCGGCGTGGTGCACTGGGTAAACACCCACCTCAAGCTCACAGGCCCCCGCATGGTGGACAAGCGGCATCCCGGGGTGACCAAGATGTACAAGGCCATAATGCGTCAGTACGAGGAAGGCCGCACAACAGCCATAGGCTCGGAGGAGATGAGGAGGCTGGCCAGGAAATACCTGCCGGAGTACTTCGTGAGCGATCTTCAGCTGCTCAAGCAGAAGGCCGCGGAGGTTGCGGTGCACCTCATAGAGGAGCTGGCCGAAAAACCCCAGATGCGCTCCATGGATCCTGCCCAGCAGGAGCCCCTCATGGAGGCCCTGGCCGAAGAGAATCCTTTCATCCAGTGGGTGTACGTGACCAACATGGAGGGCAGGATCACCACCAAGCTGATCACCCAGATAGTGGACAGGGCCAAGTATCCGCCTGTGGTCATAGAAGAGGACTACTCTGACAGGCCCTGGTTCATAGGCCCCTTGAGGGACGGAAAGAGCCACGTGACCGATTTCTACGTGTCCCGTTTCACCCATCAGCTGGCGGTCACTGTCTCGGCCCCCATCCGCAGCGAGCAGGACGAGATAGTGGGCATTCTGGCAGCTGACATGAAGTTCGATGAGCTGGCCAAGATGGTTGAGGCAGAAGGCAAGAACGCAGGTTGAACAGCAGGCACCCAAGACAAAGTTCTGAAAGCCCGGAAGAAAACTGGAGAAGGGAGGTACAGGAGGAGATGCTGGAGCGCACACTCTCCATAGTGAAGCCAGACGGGGTGGCCAAGAACCTCATAGGCGAGGTCATAGGAAGGTTTGAAAAGGAGGGGCTCAGGCTCGTGGGCCTCAAGATGGTCCGCATGACAAAGGCCCAGGCCCAGGGTTTCTATGCTGTCCACAGGGAAAAGCCTTTTTTCGACAGCCTCACGGATTTCATGAGCTCTGGGCCGGCTGTGGTGATGGTCCTGGAAGGAGAGGGGGCCATAGCCAGGACCAGAAGGGTCATGGGGGCCACCAATCCCAAGGATGCAGAGCCAGGCACCATCCGAAGGCAGTTTGCAGACAACGTGGAGCAGAACATAGTGCACGGCTCCGACTCCCCGGAAAACGCCCGGGTGGAGATCGCTTACTTCTTCAATGCCTTGGAGATCCAGGCCGGCTGATGTCACAAAAAAACTATTTGACACCAATTAGGGCCAGGAGTAGCATCCAGAACTCGTGAGCTTCTCAATCAAACCTTCAAGGAGGGAACTCTCATGAAAAAAACGGCTGCTTTCATCTTTGCTCTTCCCCTGGCCCTGGTCTTGGTGGGGGCCGCATTGGCTGTGGAGCTTTGGACCCCGCCTCTTCGCAATGAGGGTGACGTCCTGGGCTGCCGGGTGTTGAACCTGGGCCCCCAACCCATTGAGGTGACAGCTGAATTGATGGAAGATGGAAGCGCCGTTGCAACCGGGACTCTTACGGTAAACCCACGCGTAAGCCAGCAAATCACATACACCTCCAGTACCGTGTTTGGAGCCAGCTGTAAGTTCACCTTCAACGGATCAAAGAAGAAGGTGCGCGGGTTTGCCACTATACAGGATTCGGGCGGAAGCACCACGCGGCTTATAGTTGAAGCCAGATAGAGCACCGGCGGCCCGGCCCTCGGGGTTTCTTGGGAAACTACTGTGGGCTTGGCCCTGCGTCGCATGTGCCAAAGGACTCAACAACAAGTTTTCCCCGCTCGGGCTTCCAAGCGGGGATTTTCTTATGAGGCGGGCCCGGCCCAAGAGACTTGACACGGACCGGGAATTTTGATAAAAGAGCAAAGCTCGCGAGGCGGCCGTGTAAGTTCTGAATTTCCTGTTCCTTTCGGCAGAGGGGGCAGAATCGGGGGCTTGAATCCCCGATTCTGCATCACAAATCCAGGCTGATGCGGAGGTGGCCGTGATCCAGCTCGATTACACGCTCCTCATCCAGATGGTCAACTTTCTGGTCCTTCTGTGGCTCCTCAACAAGTTCCTGTACAAGCCCATCTTGGGGATTCTGGACGAGCGTAAACGCCGCATGGATGACTCCGAGCGCTCGGTTCGGGAGCTTCAGGATCGCACATCCAAGCAGTGGGAGCAGTATCAGGCCGAGCTCCAGAAGGCCAAGAGCGCGGCTACGGCCGAGAAGGAAAGACTCAAGGCCGAGGCCGCTGAGACCGAGCGAAAGCTTCTGGAGCAAGCTCGCTTGGAGGCTTCCCGCTCTGTGGAGGAAGCCAGAAAAGCTCTGGAACAGGAAATCCAGAAGGCCAGAAAAGCCCTTGGGGTCCAGGCAGACACCCTAGGCCTGGAGATGGCCGAGAAGATCCTGGGGAGGGGCCTCAGATGAAGGGCAGGAATCTTTGCACAAGCTGTCTTGTGATCCTGGCCTGGGTGCTCCCGGCTTGGGCCCTTGCATCCGGTGCAGGCCACGAGGTGGAGCTGGAAAGCGGCTTCACCCTGGTGATGCGGCTGGTGAATTTCATCTTGCTGGCAGGGCTTCTCTATTATTTCCTCCGCAAGCCTGTTCGCAATTTCCTCAACCAGAGACAGCAGGGGGTGAAAGAGGCTTTGGAGGAAGCCCAGCGTGCCAAGGCTGAAGCCGAGGCCCGTTTCAAGGAGATGGAAAAGAAGCTGGCCCAGGCCCAGAAGGAAATGGAAGAGCTCAAGCAAATGCTCCTGGAGCAAGGCCGCCTGGAGAAGGAGCGCATCCTGGCCAATGCCCAGAAGGAGGCCGAGAAGATACGCAAACAAGCCCAGCTCACCGCCGAGCAGGAACTCAAGAAGGCCCAGTCCCTGTTGCGCCGGGAAGCGGTGGAGCTGGCAGCGCGTATAGCCGAGGCCTTGCTCAAGGAGCGTATAGCTCCACAGGACCATGAGAGGTTGATCCGACAGTACTTGGAGAGCGTGGGGAAGACGGCCTGATGAACGAGATAATAGCAAAACGCTACGCCAGGGCGCTCATTCAGTTGGGGCAGGAAGACGGGCAATATGAGCAGTACGGCCGGGAGCTCAAAGCCTTCCAGGAACTGCTCGAGGCCAGCCCGGAACTTCGGGCCGTGATGGTAAATCCGATATACGAGAGGGAGGACAAGAAGGGGCTGCTCGGGGCAATACATCAAAGGATGCATCTGTCCCAGGTGGTCAGGAATTTCCTCCTCTTGCTCATAGACAAGCGCCGGATAGGTGCCTTCAAGGACATTGTGCGTTGCTATCAAGCGCTGGCAGACGAACTTGCAGGCAGGCTCACCGCCAAGGTGACCTCGGCGGTCTCCCTGGCAGAACCTGTCCTCCAGGAACTCAAGAAGAGACTGGAAGGCATGACCGGAAAGCAGGTCATTCTCCAAGTTGAGCAGGAGCCGGAACTTCTGGGCGGGGTGGTCACGCAGATCGGGGATACGGTTTTCGACGGAAGTGTCCGCACGCAGCTTGCGGGCATCAAAGAAATTCTCTTGAAGGGGTGATCCATGGCCATGCAGATCAAGGCGGAGGAGATCAGCGAAATAATCCGGGCGCAGATACGCGATTACGACAAGAAGATAGAGATGAGCGAGACGGGCGTGGTGCTGTCCGTTGGAGACGGTATAGCCCGGGTTTACGGCGTGGAAAACGTCATGTCCATGGAGCTGCTGGAGTTCCCCAACGGGGTGCTGGGTATGGCCCTGAACCTGGAAGAGGACAATGTGGGTGTGGCCATCCTGGGGGACGACAAGGACATAAAGGAAGGGGACCTGGTCAAACGCACAGGCCGCATCGCCCAGGTGCCCGTTGGAGACGCGGTGATAGGCCGGGTGGTGGACCCTGTGGGCAACCCCCTGGACGGAAAGGGACCGGTGGATGCCAAGGAGTTCAGGCGCATCGAGATGATAGCCCCCGGTGTGGTTGCCCGCCAGCCAGTGAAGGAGCCCATGTACACTGGTTACAAAGCCGTGGACGCCATGACTCCCATAGGACGGGGCCAGAGGGAGCTCATCATCGGAGACAGGCAGATCGGCAAGACGGCCATGGCCGTGGATGCCATCATCAACCAGAAAGACTCGGGGGTGCTGTGCATTTACGTGGCTGTGGGCCAGAAGAAGTCCACGGTGGCCCAGGTGGTGGAAGCCCTGAGACGTCACGGAGCCATGGACTACACTGTGGTGGTGGCGGCCTGCGCCAGTGATCCTGCCACCTTGCAGTTCATAGCCCCGTACGCTGGTTGCGCCATGGGGGAGTATTACAGGGACTCGGGCCGCCACGCCTTGATAATCTACGACGACCTCTCCAAGCAGGCCCAGGCCTATAGACAGGTCTCCCTGCTGCTCAGAAGGCCCCCCGGAAGGGAAGCTTACCCAGGGGACATCTTCTACAACCACTCCAGGCTGCTGGAGCGGGCTGCCAAGCTCAACGACGAGCTGGGAGGAGGGAGCCTCACGGCCCTTCCCATCATCGAAACCCAGCAGGGGGATGTTTCCGCGTACATCCCCACCAACGTGATCTCCATCACCGACGGGCAGATATACCTGGAGCCTGGCCTGTTCTTCTCGGGGGTGCGGCCAGCAGTGAACGTGGGCCTCTCTGTGTCTCGTGTGGGGGGAAGCGCGCAGGTCAAGGCCATGAGGCAGGTGGCAGGAAGCCTCAGGCTGGATCTGGCCCAGTACAGGGAGCTGGAGGCCTTTGCCCAGTTCGGCAGCGAGTTGGACAAGGCCACGCAGGCCCAGCTCAACAGGGGCGTCCGCCTGGTGGAAGTCCTCAAACAGCCCCAGTACCAACCCATGCCGGCAGAAAAGCAGATACTGATCATATATGCCGGCACAAGGGGTTTTCTGGACAAGTATCCTGTGGAGGCCGTGCAGCGCTACGAGAAGGAGCTCTTCGAGTTTGTGGAGACCAAGTACAAGGACATCTTCTCCAGCCTCAAGGCCAAGTGGGTCATAGATGAGGAGCTGGACAAGAAGATAGAGAACGCCTTGAAGGAGTTCGACACCGTGTTCCAGGCCCAGGCTTGAAGTCCTGGACCCTGCTGATCCCGAGGCGAGAGAGACCCGATGGCTACGCTCAGAGACATCCGACGCAAGATCGCTGCAGTGAAAAAAACGCAGCAGATCACCAGGGCCATGAACATGGTGGCCTCCGCCAAGTTGAGGGGCGCCCAGGAGAGGGTGCAGGCTTTCCGTCCTTACGCGGAGAAGTATGGGGAGGTGGGCCGCTCGGTGGCCCAGAGAGTGGAGCCTGACGCCCACCCCCTCTTGGTGAGAAGGCAGGTCCGGAAGGTGGGGATCCTGCTGGTCACCGCGGACAGGGGGCTTTGCGGCAGCTTCAATACCAACCTCATTGTGAAGGCTGAGAAAGAAGCCAAGGCCAGGACCTCGCAGGGCCAGGAGGTTTGTTTTTTCCTGGTGGGGCGAAAGGGAAGGGACTTCTTCAGGCGGCAGAAAAGAGATATCCGCCAGGCGTACGTGGACAACCGAAGGATCACTTACGAGCTGGCCGCGCGGGTGGCCGAGGACCTCATCACCTCTTATGTGCAGGAGCAGGTGGACGAGGTCCTGCTCATTTACAGCCGGTTTGTGAATGTGGCTGTACAGAGGCCCCAGGTGGTTAGCCTGCTGCCCTTTGCCCTCCCCCAGGAGGAGGCACCGGGTGGTGTGGACTATCTCTATGAGCCTGCCCCCAACATACTCCTGGAGGCCATCCTCCCGGAGCAGGTTAGGGTGCAGGTGTTTGCGGCCCTGCTGGAAAACAACACCAGCGAGCAGGCCGCGCGCATGACAGCCATGGACAACGCCACCCGCAACTGCAAAGATATGATCGAGCGCTTGACACTGGTGTACAACAAGGCACGCCAGGCTGCCATCACCAAAGAGCTGATGGACATAGTGGGAGGGGCGGAAGCCTTGAAAAAGGGCTGAGACGGCAACATGAGGCAACAGGGAGGCTTGGGTCTTTCTGAGATGGGAATCATTCCAGGGGTACTTCTTGGCGAGGAGGTCTAGCGGACCATGAACGTGGGCAAGATCGTGCAGGTCATCGGGAATGTGGTGGACGTGGCGTTCGAAAAGGGCAAGCTTCCCCCGCTGCTCAACGCTCTCACCATTACCAATCCCACCATTGACGACACAGAGGAAAATCTGGTCATCGAGGTAGCCCAGCATCTCGGGGACAACGTGGTGCGGTGTATCGCCATGGACACCACCGACGGGCTGCGCCGTGGAATGCCCGTGAAGGACACAGGAGCCCCCATCGTGATGCCCGTGGGGCACGAGACACTGGGCAGGGTGCTCAACGTTGTGGGCCGTCCGGTGGATGGCCTGGGGCCTGTAACGGCCAAGAAGTACTATCCGATTCACCGCCCGGCCCCTGCCTTCGTGGAACAGGACACAAGTGTCACGGTGTTGGAGACCGGGGTCAAGGTGATAGACCTTCTGGTGCCTTTCCCCAGAGGCGGGAAAATGGGCATGTTCGGGGGCGCAGGGGTTGGAAAGACCGTGGTCATGATGGAGATGATCCACAACATAGCCATGCAGCATGGAGGCATATCGGTCTTTGCCGGAGTGGGGGAGCGCACCAGGGAAGGCAACGATCTTTACCTGGAGATGAAGCATTCGGGAGTCATCAACAAGGCTGCCTTGATCTACGGGCAGATGACCGAGCCGCCCGGGGCCAGAGCCAGGGTGGCCCTCTCGGCCTTGACTGCCGCGGAGTATTTCAGGGATGAAGAAGGCCAGGACGTGCTTCTCTTCATTGACAACATCTTTAGGTTCACCCAGGCAGGCTCAGAGGTCTCGGCTCTTCTGGGGCGCATGCCCAGCGCCGTGGGTTACCAGCCCACCCTGGGCACTGACCTGGGAGCCTTGCAGGAGCGCATCACCTCCACCACCAAGGGCTCCATCACCTCGGTGCAGTGCGTTTACGTGCCTGCCGATGACCTGACCGACCCGGCTCCGGCCACCACCTTCGCCCACCTGGACGGGACCGTGGTGCTCTCCCGCCAGATCGTGGAGTTGGGCATTTACCCGGCCGTGGACCCCTTGGATTCCACCAGTCGCATCCTGGATCCCAACTATCTTGGCGAGGAACACTACCAGGTGGCCCGTGCGGTCCAGAAAACCCTGCAGAAATACAAGGATCTGCAGGACATCATCGCTATTTTGGGCATCGACGAGCTCTCGGAAGAAGACAAGCTCACTGTGGCCAGGGCCAGGAAGATCCAGAGGTTCCTCTCCCAGCCCTTCCACGTGGCAGAGGAGTTCACAGGCAAACCCGGGGCGTACGTGCCCCTGGCCGAAACCATCCGGGGCTTCAAGGAGATAGTGGAAGGCAAGCATGATGAGCTCCCGGAACAGGCCTTCTATATGGTTGGGACCATAGACGAGGCTGTGGAAAAAGCCCGCAAGATGGCCGAGGCTTGAGTTTTTCTGGAACAACCCCGGCGGCATCTGGAGGGCCCCTGAAGAGGACGGGTCATGGCGGAATCTGGCATTCAACTGGACATAGTGACGCCTGAGAAGCTGGCCTTCAGCGGCCAGGTGGAGGAGGTCAACCTGCCCGGGGTTCTGGGGGAGTTTGGAGTTCTCCCGGGACATACTCCCTTCTTGAGCGAGCTTCGCATAGGGACCATGCATTTCAGGCGGGAAGGGAAGCTGGAGTGGTTTTCCCTCAACAGGGGCATAGCAGAGGTGACCCCTTCCAAGGTAACCGTTCTGGTGCGCACGGCCGAGTCTGCCAAGGAGATAGATGTGGCCAGGGCGGAAGCCTCCAGATCCAGGGCAGAGCAGAGGTTGAGGGAAAGGCAGGAAGGGGTTGATGTGGCCAGGGCAGAGGCCTCGCTTCAGAGAGCTCTGGCTCGTCTGAAAGCAGCCAGGGCTTGAGATATAAGCCTTTGGAGGATTTGCGCCGGGCGCCCTCTGGAGTTGACACCGAGGGCGCTTTGCGTTTCCAATGGGACTCAGAACAATCCCAGGGGGTAAGAAAGGTGGATCCAGCCGCCAGGGTTTTGCTCATAGACGACGAAGGAACGCTCTTGGAGTACCTCTCCAAGAGACTCTTGCGAGAGGGACTTGTCGTGCTTACGGCAGACAGCGGGGAAAAGGGGCTGGAAATCGCCCGGGAACAGGTTCTGGACGTGGCCGTGGTGGACCTCAAGATGCCCGGCCTGGACGGGGTTGAGACCCAAAGGAGGCTCAAGCAGATCCAGCCTTTCATCCAGTGCATAGTGCTCACAGGCCACGGCTCCATCCAAACCGCCCTGGAAAGCGGTAAGCAGGACGCATTCCAGTATCTTCTCAAGCCGGCCGACTACGGGGTGTTGCTGGAGGCCATAAGGGGAGCTCACCTCCAGGCCATGGAAGCCCGCCGAAAGGAGTTCGACCGCAGACTGCAGGAGCTGACCAAGGCCGGCCTGGGGGCCAAGGCTTTAAGGAGCGCAGTGGTACAGTTGAGAAAAAGTCTTGGCCTTCCGCAGGAAGAGGAGTCTTCTCCCTAGGCCCCAAGAACGCTCTTTTGCCAGGCCAGCGGCCCCGGAGCCGGGAAATCCATGGGTGTTGAGAAAAAAGGTACACCCCCCCCAGGAGAGGATCCAAGGCTCTTCAGGCTTTCCAGGGAGCTCAACATATGCAGGGCCGAGTTGGAGCAGGCCCGTTCCTACCTGCAAGGCATATTGCAGAACACCACCGATATGATCTTCGCCACGGACGTGGAAGGCATTCTTTTCTCCTTCAGCCTGGGGGGCGAGCGAATCCTGGGATTCCCGGCAGTGGAGCTCCTTGGCAGGAAGGTAAGCCAACTTGCCCTCAGGCAGGAGGAGCTGGAAGAAGCCATGAGGCAGGCAGGCCAGAGGGGAAGTGTGAGTCTGCTGGATGTTGGCTTCCGTGCCAAGGCCGGACAGGAAGTCTCCTGCAATGTCTCCCTTGTGGCCCTCAGGAACCGTCTGGGAGAGCAGGTAGGCATCATAGGCATCTGCCAGGACATGACCAGGTGGAAAAGCATCCAGGAGAAACTGGCAGCCATAGAACGCCTTGCGGAAATGGGAAGGTTGGCCGCAGGTATCGCCCATGAGATAAACAATCCCCTGGCCATAATCCAGGAGATCACAGGCTGGGGGAAGACCCTCCTTGCAGAGCGGACAGAACAAGGAGACCTTAAGCCGGAGCTGGAAAAGGCCCTTGAAGACATCCTGGAGCAGACAAGGCGCGCCAGCAGCATCACCCACCAGCTCCTGGGTTTCGTGAGAGAGTCTGCCCCGAGTTTTCGGCAAGTGGACTTGGCAGAGGTGGTGGCCCGGGCCGTGGGATTCCTCCGCCACGAGCTGAGCAAAGGCTCTGTGCAGGTGGAGATAGAAAAACCTGAGGGGGAGTTGTGGCTCAACTCAGACCCCAGGATGCTGGAACAACTCCTGGTGAACCTGCTCAGCAATGCTCTGGATGCGGTAAAGGAGAAGGCCGGGGCAGGAGGTCTCATCCGGGTTCTGATCCAGCCCCTTGAAACAGCCTGGGAGATCCAGGTAATAGACAATGGCACTGGAATAGCCCCGGAGAATCTGGAGCGCATCTTCGAGTTGCTCTTCACCACCAAGGGCCCTGGAAAAGGAACCGGGCTTGGGCTGCCTATCTGCAGGAGAATAGCAGCCCAGTTGGGGGGAGAGATCGACTTCCAGAGCCGCTTCGGAGAGGGAAGCACCTTCCTGGTCCGGCTCCCCAGAGAGCCGCAAAGGCAGGGTGGGGATTGACGGTGCGGGTGCGGTGTGATAAAGCAGTGGGGACGCTCTGGGCGGAAGTGGAATGAAAAAGAGGGATTTCACCATCACCTTCATGGTCATGTTTCCCTTCTGGATGGTGCTCTCGGGACGCTTCGACCTTTTCCATCTCAGCCTGGGGGTGATCTCTTGCGGGATAGTGGCGGGCTTTTCAGGAGACCTCCTGCTCTCGGCCGTTGGGCAGCGCAGTTGGCTTAAGCTGAGCAAGGGGTTCCTCAGGTACCTTCCCTGGCTGTTCCTCCAGATATTCCTCTCCAGTTTGCACATGCTCAGGCTGGCTCTCCATCCCCGCATGAAGGAACTGATAGATCCCAGAGTGGTGAGGTTCAAGAGCCGCCTGGGGGATGAGCTGGCCCTGGTCACCTTTGCCAACTCCATCACCCTCACCCCGGGCACAATAACGGTTTTCGTGGACCTGGACGGTGAGTTCAGGGTCCATGCCATAGACAGGAGCTGCGCGGAGGCCCTGCCCGGGGAAATGGAACGCAGGGTGGGGGCCATATTCGGGGAGAAATGATGCAGGACTTTTTCATGGGGGCTGCCTTGGTGCTGGGGGGGCTGATGCTCCTGTCCCTTTACAGGGGAGTTCTGGGACCCACGGTCCTGGACAGGTTGGTGGGGGTCAACGCCATCGGCAGCAAGACCGTGGTGCTCCTGGTGATAATCGGGGTGCTCTATGGGCGGGTGGAGATGTTCGTGGACATAGCCCTGGCGTATGCACTCTTGAACTTCATAGCTGTCCTGGCAGCCTCCCGTTACTTCCAGAAACGCAAGGGGCTCGGGACCGAGAGTTCCCAAAAGGCGGTTTCCCCATGGGGGGAGGAATTGTGATCCATTTCCTGGTGGTCATTCTGGTGGTGGGCGGCCTTGTTTTCTTCTTGGGCGGCGCCATCGGGATCCTGCGCTTTCCGGACTTCTACTCCAGGTTGCATCCTGCCGGGAAGCTTGACACCTCGGGGCTGGCTTTGGCCATGAGCGGGCTGGCCCTTTTCGTGCTGTTCCCTCTTACTTTGGAGTCGCTTTTGACCAGCCTCAAGATCCTTCTCACAGTGGCCATAGTGTTTCTGACAAGTCCCACGGCCACCCACGCCATAGTGGATGCCGGGGTGAGGGCCGGGCTGGAGCCCTGGACCAAACCGGGAAAGGACTCAGGGCAATGATCTGGCAACTGGACCTGCTTGTGCTCTCCCTGGTGGTCATCTGCGGGATCGGGGCCCTTGTGATAAAGGATCTGTTGGGATCGGCCATACTTTTCGGGGCTTACAGCTTCATGATGTGCGTTCTTTGGGCGGTCATGGGGGCTGTGGATGTGGCCTTTACAGAAGCCTCGGTGGGGGCCGGGGTCAGCACGGTTTTTTTTGTGGCTGCTGTTTTCCACACCACCCGGAGGACAAAGGATTGAAGATCCTCGGGCTCGTAATAGTGACCCTAACAGGAGCCGTGCTCATATGGGCCACAGGTGAGTTCCCCGGTTGGGGAGATCCGAATTCCCCGGCCAGTCTCCACGTCTCCCCCAGGTACATAGAGAAGACCCTGGAGGAGACGTCTGTGCCCAATGCAGTCACCTCTGTTTTGGCAGACTACCGGGGTTACGACACCATGTTCGAAACCACAGTGATTTTTGCGGCCGGGGTGAGCTGCTTCATGTTGCTCAGGCTATTCGCCGGGCAGGAGCCCGAGGCCGTTCACTACAGGCACCTTCTCACTGGCCTCACCTTAAGGGTCCGCAGGCGGAAGGAATCTCTGGAGGAACTGGAGGAGTTCGAGCGCATGGACTCCCTTTGGACCCCCCACGACATAATCCTCCGGACTCTCTGCCGGTTCCTGATCCCATTCATACAGCTCTTCGCCCTGTACGTGATAGCCCATGGGCATCACAGCCCGGGGGGAGGCTTTCAGGGAGGCGTGATCCTGGGAGCCAGCCTCATTCTGCTGGCCATTGCACAGGACATGAGAAGTGCCTTGGACAGGGTCCGGGAGCGCACGCTGGCCATGCTGAGTGCACTGGGGGTAAGTGTTTATGCCGGCACAGGGGCGCTTTGCCTGCTTTTGGGATCCAACTTCCTGGACTATGCGGCTCTGGCCAAGGTGATCTGGGTTGATCCAGTGGGGGCTCGCTCCCTGGGCATATTCCTGGTAGAGGTGGGAGTGGGCATGGCAGTGATGGCCACCATGATCCTCATCTACCACAACCTGGCCTCCGAGGGCAGGTTGGACGAGGGGCTTTGAGCCATGGAAGACGCTCTCCAGCTCCTAATTGCCAAGTACAACTACTGGATCTACATCACGCTCATGATGATAGGACTCTACGGGGTGATAGCCAAGAACAACCTGGTCAAGAAAATAGTGGGGATGAGCATATTTCAGACGGCCATCATCCTGTTCTTCGTATCCATGGGCATGAAGAAAGGGGCCACCATACCCATAGTGGTCCATGAAGAAGCCTCGCACGGGGTCATAAGAGCGGTGGATTACATAAACCCGCTTCCCCATGTGCTCATGCTCACGGCCATAGTGGTGGCTGTCTCCACCCTGGGGGTGGCCTTGGCCCTGGCCGTGAGAGTTTACAAGAAATACGGCACCCTGGAAGAAGACGAGATACTGGAACAGATCCGCAAGTCATGACCGAGCACCTCCCGGCTCTCATCGTTGTGGTGCCTCTTCTCAGCGCCTTCCTTGTCTTCGCGTTGGGTTGGGTCAAGAGAGAACTGTGTTTCCCTGTGGGGCTGTGCGGGCTGGGGGTGGTGGCCTGGGCCTGCGTGGGCCTTCTGGTGCAGGTCCTGGAATCCGGCCCTGTGACTTACAAACTGGGAGGATGGGAAGCCCCTTGGGGAATAGTGTACGTCGTGGACACCCTAAACGGCATGGTCCTGGCGGCGGTTTCCCTTTCAGCCTTCATCCAGTGGGTCTGGTCCGCCCCCAGCCTCCTCCGCCAGTTCCCGGACAGGCTGGGAGCCCTCTACGGCCTGCAGATGCTTTTCGTGACCGGCCTCCTGGGAATAACAGTAACCGGGGACGCCTTCAATCTGTACGTTCTATTGGAGATAGCCTCCATAACCGCATATGCCCTCATAGCCATGGGTGAGGAAAGGGCGGCCCTGTCCAGCCTGAACTATGTTTTCATGGGGACCGTGGGGGCCTGTTTTTACCTGCTTGGGGTGGGCTACCTTTACATCATGACGGGCACATTGAACATGGCGGACCTGGCCCGCCTCCTCACGGGCCTTCACGGCTCGAGGGCCATCCAGGTGGCCTTTCTGATCACCATGGTGGGCCTGTGGTTGAAAATGGCTTTTTTTCCCCTGCACGGCTGGCTTCCCAATGCTTACACCCATGCCCCGGCCGCGCTCAGCGGGCTGATCGCCCCCCTCATGACCAAGGTCATGGTCTATGTCATGATCAGGATCGACCTGCACGTGTTTGGCCCCTCCTATTCCTTTGAGAAACTGGGCCTGGACAGGGCCGTGGTCTGGCTTGCGGTTCTGGCCGTGGTGATGAGCTCGGTTCTGGCCCTGGCCCAGAGGGATCTCAAGAGGATGCTCACCTACGTGATTCTCATGGAGGTGGGATACATGGTGGGGGGGTTCTGGCTGGGCAACAGAAGCGGCATGACAGGAGCCGTTCTCCACCTGCTCAATGACGTGTTCATGACCCTGTGCGCTTTCCTGGCCGTGGGGAACCTCTTGTACAGGCTTCAGGGCTGCTCCTTCCCTGAGCTGAGGGGTGCTTTCTCCAAGATGCCCTTTACCATGGGAGGACTTGTGGCAACAGCCCTTTCCATCGTAGGGGTGCCTCCCACCTGCGGCTTTTTCAGCAAGTGGTACCTTCTGCTGGGGGCCTTGGAGGCAGAACATTACGGCTTTCTGGCAGCATTGATCTTCAGCAGCCTTGTGAGCATGGTGCTTTTCTTCAGGGTTTTTGAGTGGGCCTTTTTCAGCTCACAGCATGAAAACGCCGAGAAGGGCCACACGGGGTCCTCTTTGCAGGAGGCCCCGGCGCAGATGGTGGTGCCCCTTCTGCTGGTGGCAGCTGGGCTCATCGCCCTGGGTCTTTTCAGCGGTGAGATCGTCTCCAGGATCGTGGAGCCCGCGATCCCCATGGCAGTTTCCTGATGGTCAAGGCAGGAAGATGACGGACGTGAACTCCATGCTTCCCCTCTTGGCTGTGGCGGCATCCCTGGGGGTTGTTCCCATGCTGCTTTCCGCCCGTTCCCCTGACGTGAGGGAGGGATGGACCCTTGCGGCCGGCCTGGCAAAGCTGGCCCTGGTGTTGGGCATGCTGCCCAGGGTCCTGGGGGGAGAAAAGCTTTGCTTTCAGGTGGCGGAGGTCTTCCCCGGAGCCGCAATTGCCTTCAGGGTGGACGGCATGGGAATCCTGTTCGGACTGGTCTCCTCCAGCCTGTGGATCCTGACTTCCCTCTACTCCATAGGATACATGAGGGGGCTTGGAGAGCACTCTCAAACCCGTTATTACTGCTACTTTGCCCTGGCTCTCTCTTCCACCCTCGGGGTGGCTTTCTCAGCAAATCTCCTTACCCTGTACCTTTTCTACGAGCTTCTCTCGTTTGCAACATACCCGCTTGTCACCCACCACCAGGATCCTGAAGCCAGAAGCGCTGGGAGAAGGTACTTGCTTTACATCGTGGGAGGCTCCGTGGGGCTTGTGCTCCCGGCAATGCTGCTCTGCTACGAGAAAGCGCACACCCTGGAGTTCTCCCCGGGTGGAATCCTTGGGGCTTCGGGCCTCTCGGGGGCACAGCTCTTTGTGCTTCTGCTCATGTTTCTGTTCGGATTTGCCAAGGCGGCCATAATGCCCCTGCACGGCTGGCTTCCGGCAGCCATGGTGGCCCCGACGCCTGTGAGCGCCCTGCTGCACGCGGTGGCCGTGGTGAAGGTGGGGGTGTTCAGCATTCTGAGGGTTCTGACAGGGGTTTTCGGTCTGGATCTGCTCGGCTCCAGCGGGCTGGATTCCTTGGTGCTGAGCCTGGCGGCTGTCACGATGGTGGCAGCATCCCTTGGGGCGCTTTGCCAAGACGGGCTCAAGCGGATGCTGGCCTATTCCACGGTGGGCCAGCTCTCTTACATAGTCCTGGGGGGAGCTTTGCTGAGTCCTGAGGGCCTGCAGGGCGCCCTGGCCCACCTGGCCACCCACGCCCTGGGGAAGATAAGCCTCTTCTTTTGCGCCGGGGCCATTTACGTGGCAACCGGGAAACAGCGCATAAGCCAGCTGAACGGTATAGGAAGACGCATGCCCTTGACCATGGGGGCCTTTCTGGTGGCTTCCCTCAGCATCATGGGCGTGCCGCCCCTGGCAGGGTTTCTGAGCAAGTGGTATCTGGCCCTGGGGTGCGTGGCCACGGACCAGATGCTGCCCTTGGGGGTCCTGCTTCTTAGCTCCCTGCTGAATGCCGCGTACCTGATGCCCGTGGTGTACAGGGCCTTTTTCCTGCCCGTCCCGGATGGGGAGCCCACAGAAAGGCTGCCTGAGGCCTCATCTCTTTGCACCTGGTCTTTGCTGGTTACGGCCATGGGGTGTGTGCTGCTTTTCTTTTTTCCCGGCACCCTCATGGAGCTGAGCTCTTTGGCAATCAGGAATGTTTGGGGGGGGTGAAAATGGCGCAGCCTCAGCAAGAAGATCGCATGGTTCTGGCACACGAACCTGTGCCCGGGTACAGGAGGTTCTTCTTGGTGGCCCTGGCAGCAGGGGTCCTGTACCTGGGTCTAATCTTCTGGAAGACTCTTTGAGAAGGGGATCATCATGACACAAGAAGCTCAGAAGGACCGCCGGTACCTGTTCGACAAACCCCAAAATCTCAGGAGGCTCTTCTCGGCTTACTACCCTTGGCTGGGAGTGCTTCTTCTGGCCGAGTTGGGGGTGCACCGCCACAGTATTTTCCCCTGGGAGGAATGGCCGGGATTTTACGCAGCCTTTGGTTTCGTGGCCTGTGTGGCCCTGGTGTTGGCGGCCAAGTACGTCTTGAGACCCCTGGTCATGCGCAAAGAGGACTACTATGGGTGAGCCTGTGGCTCCTTTTCTTGTCTTCTTCTTGGGAGCTGCCCTGGTGCCCTTTCTGAAGGGAAGGGGCCTGAAGGGGCTGCTTCTGGTGGTTCCAATCCTGGGCTTTTGGAATCTGCTCCATCTGGGAGAGGGCTTGCACTGGAGCCTGGAGTCTTTCGGATATACCTTGGTGCTGGCCAGGGTGGACAGGCTTAGCTTGCTTTTCGGTTACATTTTTCACCTCATAGCCTTCTTGGGGCTTCTTTACTCGCTTCACGTGGAAGACCCCCTGGAGCTGGGGTCAGCCCTGGCCTATGCCGGCTGCGCTTTGGGGATAGTGTTTGCAGGGGATCTGATCACCCTTTTTGTCTTCTGGGAGTTGCTCTCAGTGGCCTCTGTGCTGCTTATATGGGCCAGACGCACAAAGAGTTCCCTGGCTGCCGGCTTCCGCTACCTGATGGTGCATGTGGCAGGGGGGCTCCTGCTCATGGCCGGCATAGTTCTGCAGGTCTCGGAGACGGGCTCAGCGGAGTTCGGCTTTCTGGGTCTGCAAGGGCCGGCCTCTCTCTTGATATTCCTGGGAATGGGAGTCAATTGTGCCTGGCCCGGGATTCATGCATGGCTTACCGATGCCTATCCGGAGGCTTCTGTGACAGGCACTGTGTTCCTGAGCGCCTTTACCACCAAGGCCGCCGTGTATGCCCTGGCGAGGGGTTTTCCAGGAACCCCGGCCCTTGTCTGGATCGGGGCAGCCATGACAGCCTTTCCCATATTTTATGCCGTGATAGAGAACGATCTCAGGAGGGTCCTCTCTTACAGCCTCATAAACCAGGTGGGATTCATGGTCTGCGGGATAGGCATAGGCACCCCGCTGGCATTGAACGGCGCGGTCAGCCATGCCTTCAACGACATCCTTTTCAAGGCTCTGCTCTTCATGTCCATGGGGGCGGTGCTGCACAGGACCGGCCGTATCAATGCAACGGATCTGGGCGGACTTTACCGCACCATGCCCCTGACCTGCATCTTCTGCATGGTGGGGGCGGCCTCCATCTCGGCCTTTCCCTTGTTCAGCGGTTTTGTGAGCAAGTCCATGGTCATGGAGGCAGCAGCCCTTGGGGACATGCGGGTGGTCTGGTTCGTGCTGCTTTTCGCCTCTGCGGGTGTGTTCCATCATGCGGGGATAAAGATTCCATATTTCGCCTTTTTCTCCCACGACAGCGGGCTGAGGCCCAAGGAGGCTCCCCTCCACATGCTCTTGGCCATGGGACTGACCGCCGGGCTGTGCGTGTTCATAGGCTCCGCACCTGGTTTCCTCTACAGCCTCTTGCCCCACCCGGTTGAATACGTGCCCTACACCCAGGGGCATGTGCTGGGCCAGAGCCAGTTGCTCTTTTACTCGTCCCTGGCATTCACCCTTCTCATACTCTCAGGGATCTACCCTGCTGAGATGAGGGCCACGAACCTGGATGCGGACTGGTTTTATCGAAAAGGAGCCAGGGCCCTTTACAGGGGGCTGGAGAGGCTGGTTCCCAGGCTGGGATATTTGGGGGAAAGGCTCCTGGTGCAAGGGGTGGCAGGAGGACTGGGCCGGCTCTCCCAGGACGGGCCTTCACGCCTGGCACTGCTGTTGTTGTTACCCCTGTGGAGATTGAAGGGAATGGAAGAAGAGGAAATGGCCCGGGCAACCTCATCGGTTCAAAGGGCAATGGCCGCAGGGGCCTTGCCAGTGGGGCTGGGGGCTGCCATGGCGATTCTTTTTCTTTTCCTGCTCTTTTTGCTTGGCTGAGATGTTTTCCAGCCTGCTCCGCAACCTGTCTGGAGCAGGAATATTCATCGAGCCATCCCGGGGGTTTGGGGTGCAAGTCCCCAATTTGTTCCGCCTCGGGGAATGATGCGGGCCACTCAGGTGTGTGGGCTGGGTTTGAGGGAGGCAACAAATGGTTTCTGCATCTGATCTCAAGGGAATTTTACTCCTTCAGGGGCTTCCCGATTACCTCCTGGGCGAGATGGCTGCGCAGGCCCGGTTTTCTCATCATGCCTCTGGGGCTGTTATCTTCGAGGAAGGCGCCCCGGCGCAAGAGTTTTACATGCTCAAGGAGGGAAAAGTTCTCTTGGAGGTGGAAATAGCCCAGGACATAATCATCTCCCTGGGTTCCATAAAGAGAGGATATTCCTTCGGGTGGTCTTCCCTGGTGCCCGAGGGCAAGCACACCACCTATGCAGTGGCCGTGGAGCCGTCCCAGGTTTTCTCCATACCAGGGGAGGCTTTCCTGGAGGTCCTGGAGAAAGAGCCCTGTTGGGGATACCTGGTCATGAGGCGGGTGTTCCAGGTCTTCAGGAGGCGCCTGGAAAGACGGACCAACCAGTTCATAAAGGTCATGCGCAAGCATCCGGACATCCAAAAGCTCCTGGAGATCTGATCCGCCTGTTCATCGGGGAATGTCCGAAGCTCAACCGAACTCGACAGCCGGCCTTGTTCACGAAGAGTGGCGGCTTCAGGCTGGGCACCGGATTCAGCCTAAAGTAAAGCGGCTGGACCTGATGCCGGTGCTACGACCTCTAAGAAGGGTATCGAGAGTGGAATCAAAAAAGCATCCCCTTGGCTTGGGGGCGCAAGCCCCCAGTTTGCCCCATCTCGGGGAAATGATCCGGGCTAGGTGTTCTCGCGGAAAAGATTCTCCCTCAACCACAGGTTCAAGGCCTCGCTGGGGGGAAAAAGCCCCTTCCGGCCGCCGTATTGAAGCACGCACTCCTCCAGCAGATCTTTGGGGGCGGGAAGTTCTGCTAAAGTGATTGACTCCTTCACCGAGCGCTCCTTGAGCAGCAGCCGGGGGCTTTCATCCCAATTGTCCACGCAAAAGAAGTAATGTTTCTGGCCAGGGCTTCTCACCTGCAACCTGGACTTGAGCCCCCCGGCCCTGTGGTCGAACATCTCCACTGCTTCAAGGGGGGTGATCTCCCAGTCTATCTGAGCCAGTATGTCCCTTCTTCCCCTGAGTTCCTCGAGGCCCATCATCTTGCACCTCCTTGTCTTGGAATTTACCCCAGCCGGGGGCAAATTCAATCCCCTCTCCCTAAGAGGCCTGCTTGGGCTGCACAGCACTGTTCGGGAAAACCGGGCAAGGGGGAGCGGCCCTTGGGGATTCGGAAAAAGAGGAGTGAGAAGACGGGGGGTATCCCAACACCCTGACAGGGTCAATGAATCCCGAGGAGGCAAAATTGTCATAGAGACACCTTTTTTAGGTACAGAAACGTGCCCATTCTTTTATAATCATTCCAGCACTTGGGGCCTTTTTCTCAGGGAACAACCAACAAAAGGAGGTGCCACATGAAAAGAACCCTGGGAACCCTCATGGCCTTGGTGGTCACAATGGTTCTTGCATTCAACGCCAGTGCCGGCCCAAAACCTCCCAAGTACATCTGATTGCAGTTCTTTCCAAGTTTTATGCAAAGCCTGATGGTGATAAAACCAGCAGGACCAACAGCGCCCTATGCAGGGGGCAAGCTAAAGTTCTACAGCGTAAATGGAGAATTTGTAAACACTTTCGTTGATAACATCAGCGCCCCCATTGTGGGCACAGGCCACATGGACGGGGACACTTTTCATTTCTCTGTTACCGGCTCCACGTATAGCACGGCCTATACCCTTACCCACGAGGCGTACCATCTTGAGGGATTCTGGAATGTGACCACAAGAACCGGAACAGGCTCGGGACTCACTGTTGGTGAGGATCCCTCCACAGGTAATCCTGCAACCTCCTTCTTTGAGTATGACTTGGTTGAAGTTGACTGCTCCACCTTCAACTACCACAGGTAGAGCCCCCTGTGGTGTTCCGGGCTTTATCCCAAAGGGGGCCGGGAGGCCCCCTTGATTGCTTCCTGTCCGGCTGCCGAAGTACTACATGGCCGCAGCCGGTCCTTATCACAAGTATGCTTTGGGGAAAAAGTGTATCTGCAAACCGGGGTCTGCCGAGCTCCTTGCCGCACTCCTGGGGCAGCCCGCATCTTTCAGGAGGCCCTGAAAAGAAAAATCGGGGCACCCGTTTCCCGGGTGCCCCCTATCCCCGACAAGAGGCTTCAACCTATTGCGTTGCTCAGTAAGGCGCCCAGTAGCGGTGGGGAGGGACCCAACGACCGTAAGCATCCCAGTACCCCGGGACGTAAACCCATCTTCCCGGAGCCGGGCCGTAATAGGCTGGCGGGCCGTAAGAGTAAGGATGGGGCCTTATGACACCCGCATCAAACAAGGAACCTGCAAGCATTCCGGCTCCGGCCCCCAAGGCTGCTCCCCTGGCATTGCCTGTTATCCCGTAGCCCAGAAGCGCCCCCCCCGCCCCCCCTGTGGCGGCGCAGCCCACAAGTACCAAGGCCAGGCCCAGAAGAACAAATAGGCCGGCCCCTCTGAGGAGGCGACCTGACAAGGGCCTGCCGCGCGAAGCAATCGCTTTCTCACCGGTCTCATTTCTCTTCATCGGATCCTCCTTGCCGGAAAGCACATCCGGTAACCTATTGGTCGCCCGGCCCCCGGGAAGGTTTACCTGCAAGGAGTCAAGGGGCGGCAGGAGCCTGGGGCAAGGAAGCTCATGAATCAGGAGCTGGAATTCCCAGGGAGTGCCAAGTATCGGACTGGTTGTTTGGTTTGCAAAGGTTCCCCTGGTCGGGCCCCGATGAAGCCTGGGCAGTGCGGGGCCGGAGGGTCTCAGTCCTCGGGGGAGGGGGCTTCCCTGAAAAAGATTCTCTCACGCATGGAATCTGCCAGCTTGTAGCCTGCCTGGAGGGCTTTCAGAAAAACCTCCTCCAACCCCCTTGGCGCTCTTTCCTTCACTGCTGCTGCCATGGCGTCCAGATCCACGTGGGGACAGAGCACCACCACTGCCCCCAAGGAAACAACGTTGGCCATCTGGGCCCTTCCCGTGGCCTCCAGAGCTGTCCTCCTCAAGGGAAGGGAGGCCACCCAGCCTTGGGGCATCTGGCTCACCAACTCCGGGTCCACGAGCACCACCCCTTTGGGCTTGAGCAAACCTGCCCCCTCATCGCAGCCCTGCTGGGTGAACGGAACAAGCAGATCCAGGCCCAGGGGCCTGGGATAGTCTATCTCTTCCTGGCTTATCACCACCTCGGCGTTGCTGTTACCTCCCCTCACCTGGGGGCCGTAGCTGACAGTCTGCACCACGTGCTTTCCCCCGAAGAGGCCCGCCGCCTCGGCCAGGATCATGCCCGCCAACACCACCCCCTGCCCACCCGTGCCGCTGAACCTCACCTCGTAGCGCTCTGCCATGTGCTCCCGCCTCAATAAATCTGATGAGACTCCAACATCTTGGAGATCTCCTGGGGGTCTATGCGGTAAGGCACACCCTCCATGGCCCTGTGCCTCACCCTCTCGTACTCGCTCTGGTAATCGGGCATCTCCCTTTCCACCAGAACCCCTATTCTGAACTTGCCTTGGAGCTCCTCTGCCTTCATCTTCCTGGCCCTCTCCACCGGAACGGCATGCTCGGACATCCAGCGCATGCTATCCACGGGCCCGCCCAGCAGGTTCAGCTTCCCAAAATGCGTGGGGCAGTGACTTATCACCTCCACCACTGCGAAGCCCACCTTCTGCGTTGCCTTCTCCAGGAGCTTGTCCAGCAGGTTCACATGGTAAATGGTCCCACGGGCCACCAGGCTCGCCCCCGCAGCCTCCACCAGGCGAGATATGTCAAAGGCATGCTCGGCATGGCCGTACGGGGATGTACTGGCCCTCAGCCCGTGGGGGGTGGTGGGGGAAGACTGGCCCCCGGTCATTCCGTAAATGTTGTTGTTCACGATGATGGCCGTTAGGTCCACGTTCCTTCTGGCCGCGTGGATCAGGTGGTTGCCCCCGATGGCGGTGGCATCCCCGTCCCCCATGATCACGATCACCTTCAGTTCGGGCTTGGCCAGCTTTATTCCGGTTGCAAAGGTCAGGGCCCTGCCATGGGTGGTGTGAAGAGTGTTGAAATCCACGTACACCGGGAGCCTTCCAGCACAGCCGATTCCCGAGACCAGGACCACCTCGTCCTTGGAAAGCCCCAGCTTGTGCACGGTGCGGATGAGGGAGCCCAGCACAATGCCGTTCCCGCAACCCGGGCACCACACATGGGGAAACTTCTTGTCGTGGCGCAGGTACTGGTAAATCAGGCGGCGCTCCCCGTTCACGTGCGCACCTCCCCGAGGGGCTCCAGGATCTCTCGAGGGGTGAGGAGTCTGCCCAGTGCCTTGCTCACTGTAAGCACCCTGGCACGGCCCTGCACCACCCTCTTGACCTCCCTTGAGATCTGCCCCAGGTTCATCTCAGGCACGATTATCACCGTGCAACGCTCCAGTACTGATTCCAAAGCCCTCCTACAGAAGGGCCAGATGGTTACAAGCCTGAGGAGGCCCACCTTCTTGCCCTGGGCCCTGGCCTCAACCACCGCTCTCTTGGCTGCCCTGGCCACAGAGCCGTAAGCCACTATGCAGATTTCGGCATCCTCCATGGCATGGGTCTCCCAGCTCTGAATGTCCTCCAGGTGAGTCCAGATCTTGCGAAAAAGTCGGTCCATGAAAGGCTCTATCTCGTCCTCCCTGAGGGTTGGGAATCCCCTCACGTCGTGGGTAAGGCCCGTCACATGGTACCTGTAGCCTTCCCCGAAGGAAGCCATGGGCGGGACTCCGAAGGGCGTGTCCTCGTAGGGTATGTACCATTCGGGCGGCACGTTGGGCTTCACGCGCTCCAGCACCTCCAGGGAGCCGGCCTCGGGCAGCAGCACGTTCTCCCTCATGTGTCCCACCACCTCATCCATCAGGAGAATCACAGGCGTGCGGTATTTCTCCGATAGGTTGAAGGCCCTTACCGTGAGCTGGAAGCACTCCCTAACGCTCCAGGGGGTGAGGGCTATTATGGGGTGATCCCCGTGAGTGCCCCAGCGGGCCTGCTGCACGTCCCCCTGAGAGGGATGGGTGGGAAGACCTGTGCTGGGCCCCCCGCGCATCACGTTGACGATCACGCAGGGCACCTCCGCCATGCAGGCAAAGCCTATGTGCTCCTGCATCAGAGAGAAGCCAGGGCCGCTCGTGGCGGTCATGGCCTTCACCCCGGCCAGGGAAGCCCCTATAACCGCGCCCAGGCTGGCGATCTCGTCCTCCATCTGGATAAAGGTGCCCCCCACGGCCGGGAGCCTGTAAGAGAGCACCTCGGCTATCTCCGAGGATGGCGTGATGGGGTAGCCCGCATAGAACCTGCATCCGGCTGCAACAGCCCCCTCGGCGCAAGCCTCGTTGCCCTGGATCAGCCTGGGCCTGGCCTCTTCACTGCTCAGGCTCATCCTTGCCTCCTTCCCCGACCACCTCTATGGCAAAATCAGGGCACCTAAGCTCGCAAAGCCTGCAAAGCACACAGGCCTTCTCGTCCTTCCATCGGGGATACCCGGCCTCATCCCTCTCCAGGGCTTGTTTGGGACAAAACCCCACGCAGATCCCGCAACGCTTGCACCAGCTGCGGTACACTCGAAGCTCCCGGATGCGCCTGGCCTTGCGACGCCGCGATATGGCCTGCGCCCTCTGCTCCATGGCTTACCCCTCCACAGCAATCAAACCCTCTTAGACATTATAACCGTTTGGGACAGGGCCAAGCCCCCAAAGCAAGCCCCGGCCAAGGGTGGAGCGGGAGAGGGCCGTGAGCCACCCTCCCCCTCAAAGGAAGATCTCTCCGGATGGCCATGCCTCTTTCACGGAAATTCCAGGCAATTCTTGAGCTCCAAATCTCCGGTGAACAACCCCCCACCTAACACAATCCATTGATAACTGCCCTGGCCTGTTTCCAGATTCAGTGTTACAACCAATACATGCCCCCCTGTCAGGATGGAATATAAAGTACTAGAGGAAGTGACATATCCGGTTCCAATCACCGGAGAACCCCCGGCTATGAAGCCGGTCAACTGGTAAAGGGGCACGGAAGAGGACTCAAGTCGAAGTTTACCGTTGGGCTTGCATAAAACACCCAAAAGAAAATTACCCGAGGCCTTATCCACCGCGCAGATCTTCTTGGGAGGAGAAAGGGCATCCGCTTGCATAGCCGCACAGAAAAAAAGCAAACACGCCATGAGAAATCCTGCCAGCCATTTTTGTCTCATGATCCCCTCCTTTCCATATTCTGTTGGACCCCCTGGTGACGCATCCCTTATAGCATATCCAGACAAAGCCCGTAAGCCTAATGGGCCTCTCCCACACGGCAGGACGTGGCCCCACAGGACTTGGGGAGTTATTCTAAAAGAGATTTCGCCCCGGGAGGAAAAGATGAAGCCCACGGCAGCCATCAAGCTCATGGGAGTTTGGAAAGAGTTTGCAGGACCCTCCCCAAGCTTTGCCCTCAAAGACGTAAGCTTGGAGATTCCTGCAGGACAGGCAGTCGCTCTTTACGGCAGGAGCGGATCGGGCAAGACCACCCTGCTGAACCTGCTGGCGGGGCTTGACAGGCCTACCAGAGGAACAATCCAGGTGGAAGGCAAGGACTTGGAAGCTCTGGGAGAGCAGGGCCGGACCCTCTTGAGGAGGAGGAGTTTGGGGTTCGTGTTTCAGTTTTTCAATCTGCTTCCAACCCTCACGGCGCTTGAAAACGTGCTTTTGTCCCTGGAGCTGGCTGGAAACTCGGATGAGTCCGTGGCCAAGGAGGTCTTGGGCAACCTGGGACTTGGGGGCAAGGAGCATCGCTACCCCCATGAGCTTTCAGGAGGCGAGCAGCAACGCGTGGCCATCGCCCGGGCCGTGGTCAAGAAACCCTCCCTGATCTTGGCCGACGAACCCACCGGAAACCTGGACACCCAAACAGGGGACCAGGTATTGAAGTTGTTGGCATCTCAATGCAGGGAAATCCGGGCCACATTGCTCATGGCGACCCACAGCCCCAGGACATCGATGGTGTGCGACAGGGTCCTCAGGATGTCCGACGGCCGCTTGGTGGAGGATCGTCCTGCCGGGCTCACGGCCCCCCGGGGCGAATCCCCAGGATCACTCCCATGAGCTTTGTCACCAGGGCTTTTCTAAGATATCTGACCCGAAGACGGGGGCTGAGCCTTGTCCAGGTTCTGGGGGTGGCCTGCGGGGTAGGGGCTGTGGTGGGAATGGTGCTTTCGGCCCGGAGCGCCCTGGATAGCTTCTCCAGGACAGTGGCATTTCTGCGTGGCAGTACCACTCATATTCTCCAGAGGCCTGCAGGTCCGATGCCCGAGGATGTTCTAAGCGAACTGCTCATAAAAGACCCGGCCGTCAAGGCCTTCTCTCCGGTCATAGACAGGAGGATCTCCCTGCCGTCCGGAGAGGTTCTGAGAATCCTGGGGTTGGATCCTTTTCTGGACAGAAAGGTCCGGGCTGAACTCTTCCGGCAAGAGCCGAAACCCACAGATGGGGACTTCCTCATCACGGCTTTCCTGTTGGATGAAAAAGGGGTTCTCGTGGACTCCTGGTTCGCCTTGCAGAAAGGCTTGTCCAAGGGGGACATACTCCGGACATCCCATGGGGAACTCAAGGTTCTGGGAAACTTTGACAGTCCCTACGGAGAGCCTTTGCTGCTCATGGACATTTCTCACGCCCAGTCTCTGTTCTCAATGGAGGGAAGGATAGACAGCGCGGATCTCATCCTGGAAGATCCAGACTCCTTTCAGAGCCGTTTGCCTTCAGGATACGTATTGAGATCTGCCTCGGATCAAGAGAGCTCCTTAACTGGAATGCTTTCGGCCTTCAAGCTGAACTTGGAGGCCCTCTCGCTTCTGGCTCTCTTTGTGGGAGTGTTCCTTGTGTACAACACCGCCATGTTCGCAGTGGTGAGCAGGAGGCGAGACGCCGGGATCCTAATAAGCCTCGGGGCCAGCAGGGCTGAAATCGTGCGGGCTTTCGGCGCCGAGTTGGCCCTATTGGGATTGCTGGGCGGTGCACTGGGGGGATGCCTGGGATACCTCCTGAGCCTTACCTTGAGCCGAGTGGTGGGACAAACCATAAGTCAGCTCTATTTCCACCTCTTGCCTCAGCCCCCTGGCTGGTCTTGGCTGCTGCCCCTGCTTGGAGCTTTCCTGGGTCTGGGGGCCTCGGCACTGGGCGGGGCCTTGCCCTTGAGGGAGCTGTTGCGCACAGAGCCCCTTGGCGTTCTCCACGGAAGAACAGGCCAACAGGAAACCACCTCCCCGGGTACGCACAGATGGATGCTGGGCGGGGTTTTGATCTTGGGGGCAAGCGGCCTGATTCTGCTGGTCTCCCGGGAGGTTTATGCGGGGTTTGTGGCAGCTTTCGGGGTTCTCTTGGGGGCAAGCCTTCTTGTGGGTCCTTCCATCAAGTTCTTGGAGCCTGCGCTCAGGCGATCCGGGGCCTGCTTGGCTGGCGTGACTGGGAGGCTCGCCGCGGGGAACATATGCCGGAATCTCGGCCGAACGGCTGTGGCTGTGGCGGCTTTCATGGTTGCCCTTTCCTTGTCCATAGGACTGGGTCCATGATAGGAAGCTTTCGCAAAACGCTCCTTTGGTGGATGGAAGGCCAACTTCGAGGGGATCTTTACATAGTCCCTTCCCTGGAGACGGAAATCCCTCAACCCCTTTACCATGAACTCCAGGAATTCAAAGGCATAGCCGGCATAGACCCCTACCGCAACACCAGGATCCTTTACCAAGGCAACTGGGTGTACCTCTCGGCCGTGGACGCGGCCACCTTGGAGAGGTTCGCCAAGTTCGAATGGCTCAAGGGAGGGGACGAGCACTGGGAAAAAGTCAAGCAGGGCGCTGTGATAGTATCCGAAAGCTTCTCCAGACGTTTCGGAGTCAAAGAAGGAGAGAGAATTTTTCTTGAGGGGGCCTCTGGTCCGGCCCGGGTGAGCGTTGAGGCGGTCTTCTACGATTACACGACCGAGCACGGCCTGATAATGATGGACCGAAAGACCTATCTGGAGATCTTCCAGGACCCCACCATAGACGCCCTGGTGGTCTTTCTGGAGCCCGGGGGGTCTGATCCTGGAAAGCTGCTCCTTGAAGTGAAGCAACTGGCCTGGAATTACGGGATTCCAGTCTCCGAAAGAAAGGATTTCCATCAAAGCATATTGAATCTTTTCGATGCCACCTTTGCCGTTACCCGCTCCATGAGGGTCCTTGCGGTTATTGTGGCTTTCTTTGGAATCGCAGGAGCCACCCTCACCTTGTTCATGGAAAGGCAAAAAGACTTCGGAAGTTACAGAACTCTGGGCTTCTCGACCTTACAGGTGGCGGTGATGACGCTTCTGGAGGGTGTCATGATGGGGCTTCTGAGTTTCCTGGTGAGTCTGCCTGCAGGAACAGCCATGTCTTTGGTGCTGGTCTACGCCATAAATCTGAGAAGCTTCAACTGGACAATATTCTTCAGCCCGCAGCCCGATCCTTACCTGACGGCTCTGCTCACCGCGATCACGGCCAGTGCAGGGGCGGCTATGTACCCTGTGTTGAGGGCATGCAGCACCTATCCCTTGATGCAGATAAGGGAGGAGTAGGCTTGGCAAAGATCGCAAGGTACTTGACCCTGTTGATCTTCCTGGGCTTCCAAACGGAGCTGGGCCCCTTGAGGCGCTCGGAGCCGATGGCTGAAGGGTGGCTCCAGGCTCTCAGGCCTTGGAACTGGGTCTTCCCCCAGGATCATGGAAGCCACCCCGAATTTCGAACCGAGTGGTGGTACTTCACCGGAAACCTGAAGACTCTACAGGGACGTCACTTCGGTTACCAGCTTACATTTTTTCGTCACGGCATTCGCAAAGACCTGCCTCCCAAGGCCAACTCCTGGAGTCTCACAGATCTCTACATGGCCCATTTCGCCTTGACCGACACCATGAACAAGAAATTTCGTTCTTACCAGAGGGCAAGCCGGGCCGGACCGGGTTTGGCCTATTGCAAGACCGGTTCAATGGATGTGAGACTTCTGGACTGGTGGGCCGTCATGGAGGATGGAATCATCAGGCTCCATGCAGCCCAGGAAGAAATTGCATTGGATCTGGAGCTCAGCCCTGCCAAGGGGCCCATCTTTCACGGGGAAAAAGGCCTTAGCCGCAAGGGTTCGGCCCCCGGGCAGGCCTCACACTACTACTCATTCAGCCGCATGGAGACCAGGGGAACTCTGAAAGTGGGACCGGATTCCCCAAGCCAGGAAGTCTGGGGGCAGAGCTGGTTTGACCATGAATTCGGTTCAAACCAACTGGCCGAGGATCAGCTCGGGTGGGACTGGTTCTCTCTGCAGCTTTCGGACGGCCGGGAGCTCATGATATACATGTTGCGGCTCAGAGACGGATCCGTGGAAACCAATTCCTCGGGCACCCTGGTGGAGAAGGACGGCTCGAGCCGACACTTGAGCTTGGAAGAGGTAAGAATAAGCGTAAGAAAGAGGTGGAAAAGCCCCCAAAGCGGGGCCCTTTACCCCTCAGGTTGGGAAATCCAAGTCCCAGGCAGCGGTGTCACCCTTAGAATCCAACCGGTCATGGAGGAGCAGGAGCTGAACGCCTCGGACTCCACGGGCATCACTTACTGGGAGGGAGCGGTGGCGGGAGAAGGCATGTCCGCCGGCAAGCCGGTTGACTGTGTGGGCTATGCGGAGTTGACCGGGTATGCCGGAAAGCTGGGAGGGATGTTTTAAACGCTAAAATCCCGGCCCGCATTGTTTGCCTTTGACATTGAACCTCATAGTGTTGTAATGGGAAAAGAGCTTTTCCCTGCATGAAGTCGGAGGCGAGGAGGCATCTGCAATGGAGTGCATCACCAACATCAAGAACATAGGCCTGAGGGACATCCCGGTGGCTGACACCCTGATCTGCGGGATAGACCCCAAGAAAGGAGTTCTCATCTACAGGGGCTATGATGTGCTGGATCTGGCTGCCAATGCCACGTACGAGGAGACCGCTTTTCTTCTTCTGGAGGCCAGGCTCCCATCTGCGGAAGAGCTCAGGGAGTTTTCCTCCAGGCTGGCCTTTTTCAGGCAGGTCCCGGATCAAGTGATAAGGGCCATGCGCCTGAGGCCCAGCTCGGCTTCCCCCATGGATGTGCTCCAGGGAGCCGCGGCCTTCCTGGCGGACTATGACCCCGACATCCGCGACGAGAGCAGGCCCGCAGAGGTGGACAGGGGCCTCAGGATCATAGGGGCCTTCCCCACCATAGTGGCCGCCTGGGAAAGGTTGAGAAAAGGCCTGGCCGTGATCCCTCCGGATCCCTCACTGCCGCATGCGGCTGATTTTCTTCGCATGCTCAGGGGGCAGCGGGCAGACGCCCCCACAGAGAGGGATCTGGATGTTTGCCTGATCCTTCACGCAGAGCACTCCTTCAACGCTTCCACCTTCACGGCCAGGGCCGTGGCCTCCACCCGCTCCCACACCTACGGGGCGGTGGCCGCTGCCGTGGCCTCCCTGGCAGGGGAGCTCCACGGTGGAGCCAACACGAGAGTGATGATGATGCTGGAGGAGGTGGGCTCCAAGGAACGGGCTCAGCAATGGGTGAGCAGAAGGCTCCAGGAAGGCAAGCGCATCATGGGGCTCGGTCACGCGGTTTACGAAGTGGACGACCCCAGGGTGAAGGTACTGAAGCCCATGGCCGAGGCCATAGGCCGAAGAACAGGCCACAGCCACTGGTACGAGCTGGCAGTGGAGATAGAGCGGGTGGCCAAGGAGACATTTCAGAGGCTCAAGGGCCGCTCGATTCCCACCAACGTGGACTTCTACAGCGCTCCCACATACCACGCCATGGGCATCCCCAAGGACCTTTTCACCCCCATCTTTGCCTTGGCGCGCACATCGGGTTGGGTCGCCCACATCATAGAGGAGCGCCTGGGAGAGGCCCAGGGCAAACCCCAGCTCTACAGACCCCAGGCCGATTACATCGGCTCCTATTGCGGCCCTGAGAAGTGCGAGTGGAGGCCTCTGGAGAAAAGAGGCTAAAAAGCCTGGGCGGGTGCTGGTTTGGCTCTGCCCGCCCTTCCTATCTCCCCTTGGCCCAGTTCAAGGCCCCTCCGGCCGCCAGGACCTGCCTCTCCCTGGGGGTGAGCTGAAGTCTCAGCCGGAACTCCCTTTCCCCCACAAGGGCCTTCACCTCATCGGCCCCTTGCAAGACGGCGCTTCGGATGCCTGGAAGCCTCATTCTCTGGCCCTTGCTCAAAAGGGCGTGCTCCTCGGGGTTGGCAAACTCCAGCGGCACTATGCCGTAGTTTATGAGGTTGGCCTTGTGGATCCTGGCAAAGCTCTTGACCACCTTGGCCTTTATCCCAAGGTATCTGGGAGCCAGGGCAGCGTGCTCCCTGGACGAGCCCTGCCCGTAGTTCTCCCCGCCCACTATGATGCCGCCTCTGGCCTCCTGGGCCCTCTGGGGAAAGGTCTCGTCCACCATGTCGAAGACATACCTGCTTATGGCCGGGATGTTGCTCCTCAAGGGGAGCACCCGGTTCCCTGCAGGCATGATATGATCCGTGGAGATGTTGTCCCCCAGGACCAGGAGGATCTCCCCCTCTATGTCCTCTTCCAGTGGGGGGAACTGGGGGAAGGGCTGGATGTTGGGGCCTCTTATGATTTCCACCCTCTCCCTCTCGGCAGCTGGCTGAAGGAACCACTGGGAGCTCCAGGAAAAACGCTCCGGGAAAGGGACCAGGGGTGGGTCACCCAGCTCCCTGGGGTCCGTGATGCGGCCGAAAAGAGCCGAGGCCGCGGCGGTCTCAGGGGAGCAGAGATAGACCCTGTCATCCTTTGCCCCGCTTCGACCAGGGAAATTCCTAGGCATGGTGCGAAGGGAGTTGGTGCCTGTAGGGGGCACCTGACCCATGCCGATACAGCCCAGGCATCCTGGCTGGTGCACCCTGGCCCCCCCATGCACCAGTTTCAGGAGCCCCCCCATGAGGGTCACGTTTTCAAGGACCTGGCGGCTTCCCGGGTTCACGTCAAAGCTCACCATGGGGTGCACCCTCCTGTTCTCCAGGATCAAGGCGGCCACCATGATGTCCCTGTAAGAGCCGTTGGTGGAGGATCCCACTATGACCTGTGCGATCTCCACATCCCGGAGCTGGCTGGCCGGCTTCACATTGTCCATGGAGTGGGGGCAGGCCACCAGGGGCTCCACGCTGCCCAGGTCCAGCTCCGTGACTTGATCGTAGGTGGAATCCGGATCCGGGGACAGGGGCGACCAGTCGGCCTCCCTTCCCTGGAGGGCCAGATAAGCCCTGGTCACCTCGTCCGATGGGAAAATCGCCGCCGTGGCCCCGATGTCAACCCCCATGTTGCAGATGGTGCCGCGGGCTGCCATGTCGAGGTTCTCCACCCCTGGCCCGAAAAACTCCATGATGGTGCCCAGCCCTCCCTTCACGCTGTGGCGCCTGAGGAGCTCCAGAATGAGGTCCTTGCCCGAGACCCAGGGCTTCAGGGCACCGGTGAGATGAATTCCCCATATCCTGGGCATCACGAAGTGAAAGGGCCTTCCCGCCATGGCCAAGGCCACGTCCAGCCCCCCTGCGCCTATGGCCAGCATGCCCAGGCAACCGCCGGTGGTGGTGTGGCTGTCTGAACCCAGGAGGGACTTGCCCGGGACCCCGAACCTCTCCCTGTGCACGTGATGGGATATGCCGTTGCCGGCCGGAGAGAGCAGGACCCCGAACCTTGCTGCAGCCGTCTGGAGGAACCTGTGGTCATCGGCGTTCTTGAAGTCCGTCTGCAGGATGTTGTGGTCTATGTAGCTCACGGAAAGCTGGGTCTTGACCCTGGGGATCTGCATGGCCTCAAAGGCCAGGTACACCATGGTGCCCGTGGCATCCTGGGTGAGAGTTTGATCTATGCGTATGCCCACCTCCCGGCCCCTCTTCATTTCACCTTCCACCAGGTGGCTCTCTATCAATTTTTCTGCCAAGTTTTGCCCCATTTCCCTCCTCCCAACCACAAATTGAGCTGGATTGCCCAAGGGGGCTTGGCGCATGGGTGCCCGAGCCCCAAGAAAGGCAATGTGAAATCCCCGTCCCAAAGCCTTTGGGAGAGAAGCTCTGGGAGTCAATGCCCCACTTGGCCTGCCGGGTTTTACCCGGGCAACTCCACTTGCGGCCTGCGCTCTCCCCCCTGGTGAATGGCGCACCGGGGAATTGTCTTATTTTGCCCTTGGGGGACTCCTTCACGCAAGGGAACGGAGAAGCGGCCCAGGAAAAGCCACTGAACGGAAGAGAGTCTCGAGAATAGAGGTTCGGGAGGGTGGCCCGTATGTGTAACAGAGGCACTGTCCCTGGGAGGCCTTAGGGGGAACTTTATACATGCACCCCAGGCAGGGGGCAGCCCGGGAAAGCGGGCAGAAGGGCCTGCCCGCCCCCCAGGATCATCCCTACCCGTCTCCTTCACTCACAACCAGGCCCAACATAGAAGGGCTCGGTCCAAAAAGCCCCTTGATCGGCCTTGATGGCTGCAACGTCTTGAAAGGGTGCGGGAGGCGCTCTCGGGGTCGTCGAACCGTATTTCATCGGCTCCAACCCAGTTCCCCTGGGCGTCTCTGACAGGACTTTACAAGTTAGCGTTGGCTGAGAAGGCCTATCCATTTGATATCTAGAAATATTT
>JBBIOJ010000015.1:0-91706 GCA_037443445.1 Desulfarculaceae bacterium
GCACGTCCGGATCTGTGAGGGTGAAATCCAGCAATGGATGAACTACTCGACTAGGCAGCTCAAGAGGGCTGGAGTTTTCAGAACCTGGTGTATGGGTGGCCGGTAATTCAACTTTGAATTCTTCTGCCGGGCACTTTTTTGGCCAGAGGCTCAAGTCAGGGGCGTGTGAGTTGGCCACACGCCCCTGGTCCTATGGGAGGCCCAGGCGCAGGTCTGGATCTTGAAGCCCCGGGCAAATGGGTGCTAGACTCCCATGTGAAAAGAAAGGAATTCTTACGGAGATGGAAGTCTCCTTCCGCAAACTGCCCCGCCACTTGGCAATCATAATGGACGGCAATGGCAGGTGGGCCCAAAGGAGGTGCCTTCCCAGGATAGAGGGTCACAGGAAGGGGGCCGAGGCAGTTCGGGCAGTTGTGAGGGCCTGCCGCCGCTGGGGCATAGAGGTGCTTACCCTTTACGCCTTCTCCCAGGAGAACTGGCAGCGCCCTGCCGAGGAGGTCTCGGCCCTCATGGATCTCCTAATCCAATTCCTTCGTTCCGAGCAGGAGGAAATGCTGGAAAACGGCATCAGGCTGCAGGTGATCGGTCAACCGGAGGATCTCTCCCCAGAGGTCCAGGAGGTCTTGCGCCAGACCATGCAGGCCACTGCCGGAAACAAGGAGATGGTGCTTAATCTGGCTTTGAGCTACAGCGGCCGCTCGGAGATTCTGAGGGCCTTCCAGAGGTTCTTGAGGGAGTCAGGGGCTCCCAAGGCCGGATCCCAGGAGCTTACCGAGGAGTCCTTTTCAAAGTATCTGGATACCTGTGGGCTTCCAGAGCCTGATCTCTTGATACGTACAAGCGGTGAGCAAAGGATAAGCAATTTCCTGCTCTGGCAACTGGCTTACACTGAGATCTTCTTCACAGAGACCTTGTGGCCTGACTTCTCCGAAGAAGAGTTGGCAGAGGCGCTCAGGGACTACGAGCGAAGAGAGAGGCGTTTCGGGCGAATAGGAGAACAGGTTCGAAGCTGTACCGGCTGAGGAGAGCTGAGAGTGGAAGGGTCTGTTCAGCTGAAACGCTGGATCACAGGGCTCTGTCTGCTTTGCGGGATGGTCCTGCTCCTGATCCTGGCAGGCCCATGGGGCCTCTTGGGGCTGGCATGCGCTGCAGTGGTACTGGCTCAGTGGGAGCTGGCAGACCTGCTAGGCGGAAAAAAAGACAGGCTGCGCACACTGTTTTGCATGGCCCAGGCGGCGTGTCTTCCTGCTGCAGCTCTGTGGGGAGGAAGCCATGGCCTGCTGGGAGCCCTGACAGGTGTGCTTGTGCTCTGGATGGGGATCGAGACACTTGTGCGCAGGGATCTGGAAGGGGCCGGAGTCGAGCTGGGTACACGAATTTTTTCAATTCTTTATGGCGGTGTACTGCCATGTTTCTTCGTGCTGCTTTGGAGACTTCCCGAGGGGATTCATTGGGTGTTTTGGACCATATCGGTCACGGCCCTGGGGGATACGGCAGCTTACTACGTGGGCAGTATCTGGGGCAAGAGAAAGTTGCTCCCCAGGATCAGCCCCGGCAAGACAGTGGAAGGCTCCCTGGCCGGGCTGCTTGGAAACGGTGGGGGTGGGCTTCTATATGCCTGGCTTTTTCTGCCGCAGGTGGCAGGCCTGGAAGGTTTTTTGCTGGCCCTAGGAGTTGGGCTGGCTGGGCAAATGGGAGACCTTAGCGAGTCCATGCTGAAACGGGCAGCCCAGGTCAAAGATTCGGGGAGCCTCTTGCCGGGCCACGGCGGGATCTTGGACAGATTGGACAGCCTCTTGTTCTCGGCACCGGTGGTCTTTTTCTGGGCCAGCCGGTGAAGCATGTTTCCCAACCCGCATTTTACAGGAGCAGGGGATAATGCAGTCCAACCATTGGATTTGGTTTAGCCAAGGCTTTTTTTGAGAATACTTTGTCTTAGGGAGACAGGCTCAGCAAGGCTCTGGGCCGCGGGAATCCTGAAGCCTCCCGGGATTCAGGAGCGCTGGACCATGGGGTGGTCCAGTTGGTTTGACATCAGCTGGTTGACTCTGAGTGTAGCAAAGGCCATGGGTTTCCTTTGAGTTTCAAGGACACCCGAGAGCTTTCCGATTATCCAGGAGACAAGCATGGCCCCTAGGAAGCGCAAGGGCATAGCAGTGCTGGGTTCCACCGGATCTATTGGGCAGAGCACCTTGAAGGTTGTGGAGCGCTATCCTGAGAGGTTCAGGATAGTGGCCCTGGCCGGGGGGTGGAATGTGGGGCTCATGGCTGAACAGGTCTTACAGTTCAGGCCGCTTCTGGCTACCATGGCCACCAAGGAGGGTATGGAGGGGCTTAGGCAAAGCGTAAGAGGGAAGGTGCATTTGGAGTTCAGCTCAGGAGAGGAAGGCTTGCTTGCAGTGGCAACCCACCCAGAGGCAGACATGGTTGTTTCTGCCCTTGTGGGGGCTGCTGGTTTGCTTCCCACCATTGCCGCAATTAGGGAACAGAAGGACGTGGCCTTGGCCAACAAGGAAACCATGGTCATGGCCGGTAAGATAGTTTCTCAGGAGGCCCGTTCCAAGGGTGTAAGGATTCTTCCTGTGGACAGCGAGCACAGTGCCATCTTTCAGTCTCTTCAGGGACACAGGAAAGAGGATGTGCGTCGCATAATCCTTACTGCTTCAGGAGGGGCCTTCTTGAGCCTGCCGGTGGAAAGCCTGGAGGAGGTCACCCCGGAACAGGCCTTGGTGCATCCCAACTGGAAAATGGGTCAGAAAGTCACGGTGGACTCGGCCTCCCTCATGAACAAGGCCCTGGAGGTAATAGAGGCCAGGTGGCTGTTCGACATCCCGGCCTCCAGGATCCACGTTCACATTCACCCCCAGAGCATCGTGCACTCCATGGTGGAGTATGTGGACGGTTCCATCATAGCCCAGCTGGGCATCCCGGACATGCAGGTGCCCATCGCCTATGCTCTTGCCTACCCCGAGAGGCTGAAAATGGGGCTCCCCTCTCTAGATCTCATCAATGCAGGGCCTCTTTCTTTCATGGCTCCTGATCCACAGCGCTTCCCAGCCCTGGGGCTGGCCTACCAGGTCCTGGAAGCCGGCGGAACTCTCCCAGCAGTGCTCAATGCTGCCAATGAGGAGGCTGTCCTGGCTTTTCTGAAAAGAGAAATCCGTTTCACGCGCATTGTGGATCTTGTGCGCAGGGTGGTAGAGTCATTGCCTTCAGAAGATGGAGAGGACTTGGAAGCAGTCCTTGAGGCTGACCGCAAGGCCCGGGACGCGGTCAGAAGCTTGATCGGCTCGGACAGGATGGTCTGAACAGAGATATGGAAAACGCGGCCGAGACCTTTGTTAAAATTTTTTATGCGGTTGTGGCATTCGGCATACTCATTTTCTTCCATGAACTGGGTCATTTCCTGATGGCCAAGATCATGGGGGTGAAGGTGCTCACCTTTGCCCTGGGCTTTGCAACCAAGCTTCTGAAGCTGAGGGTGGGGGAGACAGAGTATGCCCTGTGCGCAGTACCCTTGGGGGGCTACGTCAAGATGCTTGGGGAGGACTATGAGGAGGAGATACCCCCCCAGGACCTCCCCAGATCTTTCTCAAGTCAGAGGGTATGGAAGAGATTCCTGATTGTGCTTGCCGGACCGGCTTTTAACCTTATTCTGGCAGTGGGCATTGTTTCGTTTCTACATCTGGGGGAGGTCCCCTACCTTCCAGCCAAGATACAGGAAGTCCTGGTGGGGAGTCCTGCGGCCGAGGCCGGGCTGAGGCAGGGGGACGAGATCTTGGAGGTGGACGGCAGGCCCGTAAAGCGGTTCCAGGAGCTAAGGGAGAGGATAATTGAGAGTGACGGGGCTCCCATGCAGCTCTCGGTGATGAGGGAAGGTGCTGTGATGAGGCTCCAGGTAACCCCCAAGCTGAAACTGGAGTTGAGCCCCTATGGTGATGAGATACGTCTTTGGCAGATAGGGATAGTGCCAGTGGGGGAAGTACGCTTTGAACAGTTTGGCCTTCTTGAGGCTCTGGCTCAAGGATTGGACTGGACGTGGGAGAAGTCCTGGTTCACTGTGAGGACCCTGGGCAGGCTCTTGACAGGCCGCGAATCCATCAAGAACATAGGAAGCCCTCTTCTCATAGGTGCAGAGGCTGCAAAGCAGGCCGAGCATGGGCTTGCCAGTTACTTCAGTTTCATAGCCTTTGTGAGCATCATACTGGCTGTGATGAACCTGCTACCCATTCCTGTTCTGGATGGCAGTCATCTGCTTTTTTTCCTTGTGGAGGCTGTAACAGGGAGGCCCATGAGCCGCAAGTTCCTTGGAGCTGCCCAATATGTGGGGATAGCCATGCTGGTGTGCATCATGGCCTGGGCTCTGTACAGGGATCTGGACCGGTTTTACTGGAAAGCCAAGCAGGCTGAGAAGTCAGCAATCTCCCAGGAAGAGCCCAGAAGCCTCGAAGAGGAAACTCAGCCGTGAGGGTCTTGGGGCTGGAGTCCTCCACGGCCGCCGGAAGCGCTGCTGTGGTGGAGGGGGAGAGGCTGCTGGGTGAAGTCTGGTTTGCCGGGGTGGGGGAACACTCCCAAAAATTGCTGGCCAGCGTGGCCAGGGTCCTGGAAATCACTGGCACGCATCCCGGAGACTTGGATGGTGTGTCGGTGGGGCTGGGGCCAGGTTCTTTCACCGGAGTGAGGGTCGGGCTTTCCACTGCCAAAGGACTGGCTCTAGGCCTGGGGTTGCCCCTCGTGGGTGTCTCCACCCTGGAAGCTCTGGCAGCAGGAGCATCCCAATGTTGCGGCTTGGTGTGTCCCATGGTGGATGCAAGGGCCCAGAGAGTGTACACGGCGCTTTTCCGAGCTTCTCATGGCTGGATGGAGCAAGTCGAGGAAGGAGAATTGAGGGACCTGGCGCCATGGCTGCTGGGTCTTGAGGGGCCCGTACTTTTCCTGGGTGACGGGGCTCTCAGTTACAAGGAGTTGATCAGGCAGGTTATGGGGGAGGCAGCCCACTTCTCACCAGCTGAGTCTTGCCTTCCCAGAGCTGCCACAGTGGCCAGACTGGGCGCCGGGAGGCTGGGGAGAGGGGAGCATGACAACCTGGACCTTCTGGGCCCCATATATACTCAGGAGGCCAAGGCCGTGAGGGACATGGTCTCCAAGGCAGCCTCGACAAAAGCTTGAATGTGCGTGGAAGTCCCGGAAAACTTATACGAAAGATTGACAATATGGTGGTGCTGGTTTATATTTTGTGGACTTCTCATGGCAGGGTAGCCGGATGGATCCAAGAGATATGAAGCTCATTGAGGAGCTTCTCCCGCAAGATGAAGAGCTGAGAAGACTGCTGGAGGAGCACCAAGCCTTTGAGAGGGAGCTGGAACGCTTTGCTGGCAAGAGATACCTCACACCTGCAGAGGAGCTGGAGAAGAAACGCATTCAAAAGCTCAAGTTGGCAGGGAAGGACAGGATAGAGTCGATCCTATCTTCATACAGGAAGCGACTGCAAGAGCCCGGAAAATGAGACGAGATTTCTCAGGGCCGGGGTGGAAAAGATTTTTTTTCACAAGGAGATCTCATGGGAGTAAGGATCAGACTGGCTAGGATGGGAGGCAAGAAAAAGCCTTTTTACCGGATCGTGGTGGCAAATTCTGAGTGTCCCAGGGACGGCAGATTCATTGATCAGATAGGTTACTACGATCCCAAACCAGAACCTATTTTGCTGCACCTGGACGCCCAGAAGACGGATTACTGGCTGAGCAAGGGTGCAAAGCCCACGCAGATTGTAAGCCAATTGATGAAGAAGGTGCGGTCTTCGGAGCTCTCCTCCCCGGCCTGACCCGGGTGCTCTTCCATTGGACAAAAGGCAGCTCCAAAGTGCCTGAGGAGGTGGTCATGGAGGTGAACCTGAAGGAGCTGGTCCGCTTTATGGCTGAAGCTCTGGTGGATTACCCGGACCGGGTGGAAGTGACCGAGGTGGAAGGTTCCACCACCTCTGTCATAGAGCTCAAGGTGGCCAAGGAGGATCTGGGCAAGGTTATAGGAAAGCAGGGAAGAACAGCCAGAGCCATGCGCACCATCCTGAGTGCTGTGTCCACCAAGATAAGGAAAAGGGCGGTTTTGGAGATAATAGAGTGAGTCACACAAGATGGACAAGGGCCGATGGCTGGCCATCGGGCTTGTGAGGAAGCCCCATGGTGTGAGAGGCAAGATCAATGTGATCCCGCTGGCAGAATCACCCCACGCTTTTTCTGCCCTTGAAGAGGTGATTCTAGGAAAAAATCCCTCCCTGGCCAGAGCCTACCGGGTCGTACGAGTTCAGCTCATGAAGAACTCAGTGTTACTCCAACTGGAGGGTCTTTCTCTGGAGGAGGCCGCCAAGGCAGTGGGGTCTTTCCTGTGGGTGAGGCGCGAGCAATTGCCCCCTTTGGAGGAGGGAGAATATTACTACCAGGATCTGGTGGGGATGGCTGTGGTGGGCCAAAGGGGTGAACATCTGGGGCTGGTGCAGGCTGTTATGCAAACAGGGGATTCCCATGTCCTGGTCTGCAAGGGGGAGGGAAGCGACAAGGAGCTGTTGATTCCATTCCTACATGGGGTCATAAAGCAACTGGATCAGGAAAAAGGGATCCTGCTGGTGGATTTGCCCGAGGGCTTGGAGTGACCAGGTGGAATTCCATGTGGTGACTATTTTCCCGGGGATGTTCGAATCCCCTTTCAGGTGGGGGGTCGTGGCTCGCGCCATGGACAGATCCATTGTGCGCCTGACAGTACACGACCTCAGAGAATACGGCTGCGGTCCCCACAGTTCCACAGACGACTATCCTTACGGGGGAGGCGCAGGAATGGTCATGAGACCAGAGCCCCTGTTTCTGGCTGTGGAGGCAGCAAGGCAAGCAGGTGCACAGGGCCCGGTGATTCTCTTGAGTCCCCAGGGGGAAATCCTCAAGCAGGCTTTGGCCAGGGAGCTTGCCGGGCTGGCGGGGATGATCCTGATATGCGGGCGTTACGAGGGGGTTGATGAGAGAGTTCGAATTGCTTTGGTGGATCGGGAAATCTCCATAGGGGACTATGTTCTTAGCGGCGGCGAACTTGCAGCCATGGTGCTGATGGATGTGGTGGCAAGGCTTCTGGAAGGAGTGGTGGGCAACCAGGAGTCGATCTTAAGGGAGTCCTTTGAGGAGGGGATTCTGGATCATCCCCATTATACCCGACCAAGGCTCTTCAGGGGCATGGAGGTTCCCCAAGTGCTCCTCTCAGGGGACCACAAGGCCATTGCCAAATGGAGGCGAAAGGAGGCCTTGAGGCAGACCCTGAAAAGGCGTCCAGAGCTTCTTAAGAGCGCCTCCCTTACCCAGGGGGACCGGCACATATTGGAAAGCTTGAGGCTGGAGGAAGGTCTCTCAGAAGGTGGGTGAGCTGTTGCAGGTGGCTGAGACCTCGAGAGCATGGAAGTTCTTTGTGGCTTTGGTGCACTATCCGGTGTACAATCGCACTGGTGAGGTGGTGGCCACGGCCATTACCAACCTGGACGTGCACGATCTGGCAAGAGCTGCACTGACTTACGGAGGGGAGGCGGTCTTCATGGTAACCCCTTTGGAGAGACAGCGTTGGCTTCTTGACCGGATCATTCAGCATTGGAAGGTGGGATACGGAGCCCAAAGCCATCCCAACAGAAAAGAGGCCCTCTCCAAGGTCATGGCCCTGGGGAGCCTCGAAGAGGCTGTGTCTGAGATACGTGGGCTTTGCGGAGAGTCACCCCTGGTGGTGGGCACCACGGCCAAAGTTTGGCCAGAGGCGACAAGCTACCAAGAACTAAGGGAAAGGGTGCAGGGGGGGGGAGTTTACCTGATCCTTTTCGGTACGGGCTGGGGGCTCACCAGTGAGACCCTGGAGAGTTGTAACCTTGTTTTGGAGCCCATTTTCGGGGTCGGAAGTTATAATCACCTATCGGTGCGCTCGGCAGCGGCGGTGATCTTGGACCGAGTCTTCGGAAGGTATTGAAAAGCTTATAAGCTGTCTGGAGCCGGGCCGGAAAGAAAATTCAGGGGGGCAGCCATGTCTGTGATGGAGAAGATCCAGAAGGAGCAGATGCGTTTTGATGCACCGGATTTCCGTCCAGGGGACACGGTGAGGGTGCACGTGAAGATCCGGGAAGCCGGGAAGGAACGCGTTCAGGTTTTCGAGGGAGTGGTGGTTCGCAGAAGAGGTGGGGGGGCCTGTTCCACCTTCACAGTGAGAAAGGTCTCATATGGAGTGGGTGTAGAGAGGACCTTCCCGGTTCATTCCCCCATGGTGGAGTTCATAGAACTGGTGCAGAGGGGCAAGGTAAGGAGATCCAGGATATATTACCTCAGGCAGCTTCACGGGAAAGCCGCCCGCATTCAGGAGCGCAGGAGCCAATAAGCCCGGGAGACTCCAGTGGCAAAGCCCAGGCAGATGCCTCTCTTGGAGGGATTAGATCCGGAGCAGGAACCCTGGGTTCTGGATGAGATGCTCAGGCAAAAAGGGTTTCTCCCGCTGGCAGGGGTGGATGAGGCAGGTCGAGGACCCCTGGCTGGTCCGGTTGTGGCGGCTGCGGTCATATTCCCACCAGGCACAAGGCTCGAAGGGCTGAAGGATTCCAAGTTACTGACACCGTGGCAGAGGGAGCTTCTCTTCCAAGAGATTCATCAGGCGGCCGTTGGCTGGGGCGTGGGAATCGTGGAGGCTGAGGAGATAGATCGTCTCAATATCGCAGAGGCCACCCGCAGGGCCATGGAAGAGGCTGTGCGCCAGCTGGAGCCCAAGCCAGCTGCGGTCCTCGTGGACGGGATCATGAGGATAAGGTACTCTGCTGTGCAGTTCACCCTCACCAAAGCAGACCAGAGGAGTCATTCGGTGTCCGCAGCTTCAGTCCTGGCCAAGGTCACCAGGGACAGGCTCATGGCCCAATACCATGAGCAATACCCCCAATATGGTTTTGACAGGCACAAAGGATATGGCACCAGGCAGCATTTGGAGGCCATCCGTATCCACGGCATGTGCCCAATACACAGAAGAAGTTTTCGTGCCAGGTGCCTGTAGTCCAGGAGGGCATGGAATGGAGCCTGAAAGTTCCCGTCCTGGGTTGGGGGCAAGAGGGGAAGACACAGCAGCCGAGGCCCTCAGGCGATCCGGATACAAGATCCTGGAGCAGAACTACCGGTGTGCCTTGGGGGAGCTTGACCTGGTGGCCCTACAGGGAAAGACCCTGGTTTTTGTGGAGGTCAAGAGCGGGCTTGCCAGCAGCATCTCGCCACGGGAACGGGTGAACTCCAGGAAGCGTAAGAAGCTTATCCAGATAGCCATGTTTTATCTCAAACAAAAAAGAATGGACGGGGTGAGTGCTCGTTTCGATGTGGTGGAAGTAGATTTCCCACCTGCAGGAGGCAGCCCCAGGGTGGAGATAATCCCCAATGCCTTTGAGCTGGAGGGCTGCTGAGCAGTAAGAACCAGGAGAGCCCCCGGCCTCCAGTGCTTCCCTCCTTGTTTGCTATGGGCTTTGGGGGCGTTAATTTACCGGGACTCCAGGCGGATTGCCCAAGCGGTCAGCAGAACCTGGTATTACTGTGGCACATACCACTCTCTGATAAAATTCCACAGGGCCCACCTCCCCTATGATCCCATACTCATAACCAGCCTCGGCCATTGCCTTCAAGGTGCAAATCAGCAAAGCCCTGCCCACCCCTTTTCTTCTATGTTGTTCCTGGACTCCCATGGGCCCGAAAAAACCCTTGTGAGCAGCTTCGAAGCATGCGAAACCCACAAGCTCCTTTCCCTTGAGGGCCAGGAAGCAGGTGGGCGGGAGCCTGCTCATGGAGACCCAGCATTCAGAGGCCCACCCTTGGGAGAAGTTCCTGCTCACCCAGTCCGCCACTGCTGCCGCCTCCCTGCTCCTTGCACGGCGCACCTCTATCCCGAACCTGGCCAGGCCCACCAGGCCTGGACCCGGATCCGGAAGGGAGTACAAAGCCACCAGCATGTCCACAGCCATTGCTCACTCACCCCTTTCTCATTCCCCTAAGCAGAGCCAATTCTTGGCCGGGGTCATCCACCCAGGCCCAGGAGGTGGATTGTCCACCCAGGAGGAGCACATGGGACTCAGGTGCTACGGCACGGCCGGGGTGCCTTGGAACGAATTCCAGCTGCTACAAGTAAATCAAGTTCTGGGCCTGCTGCATTCCTGAGCCGTTTCGAATTTCGGGGTCCCGACTCCAGAGTGTTGAAGGCTAGGGAGCATTTTCCCGCTTGAGCAAGACGGATTCCCACCATAGCTCTTTCTTTCTTGCTGCCAGGCAAAAAGGGGGGCAGCACCGCGAGAGAAACCCCCCCACATGCCGGTGCCAAAGTCCTCCCACCAACAGCCAACCTTCCCGATCCACCCTGTTCAGGATATGTGGGAGCTGCTTGAGCAGCAGCTTGTTGGAGGCCACGGCGATAACCAGATCGTAGAGTCCTCCCCACCTCTTGAGGGGAACACACTTGATCTCTACTGCTTGTTCGAGCTGGTTTTTCCTGAGGTTCTTGCGGGCCACCCGAACAGCATGGGGGTCCACATCCAAGGCCAGGACCCTCTTTACCCCTCCCAGCACAGCAGCCATGGAGAAGATCCCGGTCCCGCACTTTACATCAAGGGCCCTCTGGATTCTCTCTCTGGAGAGAAGCTCTTCCAGGAGCAGCAGGGCCGATCGGCTCGCGGGTTCCAGACCGCAGTTCTCTGCCTGGCCCACCTCCAGTTCTAGGAGCCGCTGGGGTTCTTGCAACTCCAGGTTTGTGCCGGGCGGTGCCACCCACAACTTCGGGGTGACTTGAAAAGTCCCGAAAAAGCGCCTGGGTGCTTTGGCTGGAAGCCTCCCCAGCTTCTGCAGCTCCCAGTCCAAGAACACCTCTCCCAGGGACTTGGAAAGGCAAGCACAAAGGTGTTTGACACGCTTTAGCCGGCGGGCATGAAAATGCTCCTGCTCCAGCCATACTGTCAGCTCCCAAAGCCCATTGCCCAGTGACTGGGAGTGAACACCCCTCTGGCCCAGGTCTGAAAGAAAAGGAGCCACCACACAGGCTGCCTGGGCCGTGGCCACGGCCCGCACTTTCACAGCCAAGAGGCCGGGGCCTGTATCGGTCTGAATGGGTTTCATGTCCGGCTATATTATGCAGGCCGGTGTTTTCCTGTAAAGTTCTTCTTGGCAGGCCAGAGGTAGGGAGATATTCTAAGGGGGCTCATGCATGCCCTGCAAATACGCCGCCGTGAGGCAGGCGGGTGAGCAAATGATTTCTTAAGGCAGGAGCATGTCACCCGGCCTCGGGGGGATCCAAGGCCAAAGGAGTTCTTCTCAAAGGAACAGGCGGGGAGGAATCATGGTCTACCTTGACTACAATGCCACAACACCGGTGGACCCAAGGGTGGTGCAGGCCATGCTGCCTTATCTAGAGGAGCATTTCGGGAATCCCAGCAGCGGGCACGCCCTGGGAAAAAGGGCCAAGGAGGTTGTGGAGACGGCCAGGCAAAAGGTGGCCTCTTTCCTGGGGGCTTCTGCATCGGAGATTGTCTTTACCAGCGGGGGCAGCGAATCCAATAACACTGTGATCAAGGGAGTGGCTGCAGCTTTTGGGGGCAAGCCCAGGCATGTGGTGACGGCCCTGTGCGAGCATCCCTCTGTACTGGAGCCCTGCCGGGCTCTGGAAGCAGAAGGGGTTGAGGTCACGTACCTGCAGGTGGATGGACACTGTTTGGTGGATCCCGAAGAGGTGAGAAAGGCTTTGAGGCCGCATACCATCTTGATCAGCATCATGCACGCCAACAACGAGGTGGGCACCGTTCAGCCCATTGCCGAGATTGGCCGAGTAGCCCGGGAAGCCGGTGTGCTGTTTCACACGGATGCTGCCCAGAGTCTGGGGAAGATTCCCTTCTCTGTGAGGGAATTGGGAGTGGACTTCCTCACCGTGGCAGGCCACAAGCTCTATGCACCAAAGGGTGTGGGAGCCCTTTTTGTGCGGGATGGTCTGGTTCTTCCACCCCTGATCAGAGGTGCTTCCCAGGAAAAGGGCAGAAGAGCGGGCACTGAAAGTGTGCCCCTGGTGGTGGCCTTGGGAGAGGCATGTGAGCTGGCCGGCAATCTCCTACCAGAGGAAACCCAGAGGCTAAGGGAACTGAGGGATGGGTTGCACCGGGGCTTGGAGGAAGCGGTGCGGGGAGTTGTCTTGAACGGTCATCCAGAGCAAAGGCTTCCCAATACCTTGAACATCTCCTTCAAGGGGGTTTCGGGCTCTGCGCTCCTTGAGGAAATAGGGGAGCTGTGTGCCTCTGTGGGCTCTGCCTGCCATGAGGGGTCAGGTGAGATTTCTCCGGTGCTTCGAGCCATGGGCCTGGAGGAAGAGAGGGCCATGGGGGCAGTGCGTTTCAGCCTGGGCAGATGGACCACAAAAGAAGAGGTAGACCAGGCCCTGGAGGCTGTGAGGAACTGGGCTTCACGAAGAAGAAAAGGGCTCAGGGGGTGGTTCTCCCGGATATTGAAAAGGTCTTGAGCAGGCCCAAGGCCGAGGGCTTCTTTTCTTTTCAAGGCAGAACAGTGAAGGGTTCCTCAGTGCTGTCCGCTCCAACTGGTATCCCCTTGGAATCCAGCAATACGACCTTGAGCCAGCAATTAGGCTTTGTCTTGTTAACAGGGGGGATACTCACAATAACGGAGCCGGGGTTACCTGTCACCTTTGCCAACCTTTTCCAGGTAAGCTTGTTGTTGGAGCTAAAGAGGATTTTCACGGATTCTACTGGGCGAATGGTTTGATAGGTGACCCAAGAGATGGGATAAGGCTCTCCTGAGCGAAGGATTTCACCTCCTTTGAGGGTGATTAGCTGAGTCACCCCGATGGTGAAGAACCCTTCAGATCTGTCAGAGCCCACTTTGTTTCCCTGCGAATCATATCCTATGATTTTAAATACTGATCCCTTTCTGTTTTGAGCTGGGATCGGCACTTCCCACTCGTACTGGGAGCCTGTTGCCCGGTCTGTGAGAAGCCGCCACCTCCTTCCCTTGTCGGTGGAGTAGAGCAGCTTGAAATTCAAGGCACTACGGGGGGCGAACCACCTAACCAGAAAACGGCTGCCCGAGGGGACTATGTCTCCCTCTGCAGGGGACACGAGCCGAATCCCTTGTTCCGGGTCCACCACTGTCATACCCCCGGTGACAACAGCAGGGCAGGGCTGTGAGTCGTCCACAAGGAGCCGAATATTTCCCTCAAACGGATAAGAGTAGGAAAAAACACAATCAGGTGAGTCACAGTCCTGGAAGCCGTCTCCGTTCAGGTCCCAGGAATACCTGTAGGGCGGGACTCCTGATGTGACGTGGCTGGCAAAAACAACTTCTTCTCCCAAGGCAGCCGGATTGGGAGAAACAGTGAATTCCACCTGGGGCGGCACGCACCAGTCTCTGCCCTCCATGGTCTCCTGATCGGTCCCCAAAGGATCCAGATGTTCCCTAAGCCTTGTGGAGGTGGTGCCGCCTCCCTCCCATGAAGCCCAAAATCTGCCGAAATAGTCGGAGCCCTGGGGGAATCCGCAGGAAGCGGTCCCCCCCCAAAGCTGTCCCACCAGTTTGTGCTCCATGTTCCAGAGCCCGCAGCCCGAGGAGCCTGGCTCTGTGGTGCCCAGATCCCAGGCCCCCACCTTCAGGTAGATTTTAGGATCCCCCACCCCTAGGCCGTCTGAAGCCGAGGCCAGACTGAGTTGATCCTCATCGAAGCTGATGCTCTTTTCCGCCCCCTGGGGATGATGGATGGCAACGGCTCCCCTCGGCAGAAGGCTCCTGCGATCCCAGCCGGCCCAGTGAGGGAAGAAGGAAGGCTGTGGCCTGGAGGCCAGTTCCAGCAAGGTAAAATCCGATCCCTCCTGGGCGCTCCAGCCGGCCCTGAAAAAGGACCCCTGAGTGGACTGGCTCAAGGAGCCGTCCTGTACGCCCCTGCAACGGGACTTCTGGTAGTTCCAATAAACAACCACCGACTGGGCGTTCTCCGGAGCTATACCGCAGTGGTTTGCCGTTAGGAAGTATGGGGTCAGATCCTGGGAGGTGTTGTTCAGAAGAGTTCCGCTGCAGATGGCCCGGCCTCTGACCGTAAGGAGCCCCACAGAGCGGGTTTCCTGCTCCCAAAACTCTGCCTCTGGGCAGACCACGTCCACATTGCAGTCCCCCGCAACAGCCGTTACCCCGGAGAGCAAAGGCTCACCGCTCAGGGTCTTGACTTCCTGGGGCAGGGGCCGGAATCCCTGATTTAGCGAGGTAAGCTCCAGCTCCACGTGGTTGGTCACATCCCTTGGAATCCTGAGCTCCAAATCCGCGCTTGAGCCAGGTAGCACCGGGGTCCACAACTGGCCGTGGTAACTGTTGTCTTTATCCGTGAAAGGGCCCAACAGAATCCCCCGCTCGGGGCTTAGAACTAGCAAGGAGCCCCCTGGCGGGAGCCTAAACTTCCCGAAACCGAAGCTCAGGGACAGGGCCCCTGGGGCTCTTATCTTCAAGCTCCAAACTCGCAAATCCCCCAAGTCCTGCCAGGAACCCGAGTTCCACGGAGTAAGGGAGACGTAATTGGGCACAGCGAACACAAGTGGTTCCCCAGGGCTTGGTGGCCTGTATCTTTCCAACTGCTCAGGCTTCAAAGGAGGCAGAAAGATGGATTCCTTCCCAATGGACTCCACTGCAAGGCAAAGTAACCCCGACAGGACCAGAACCGCGAGAGCTGTCTTGCCCCAAGCTCCCAAGTTTCCGAGCAGCACTCCCCAGGATCCCGGAGCTGGACATCTGGGGAGTTCTTCCCGCCTTGCACCCAAGCTCATTTCTTCTCCTTCCTTGAAGCTTCAGCCTGCCTTAACCACTCCCACATCTCTGAGAGGTTCTTGGACAGGTTCCAGCGGCCGTTAGCAAAAACCCCGTAGTCTGCCGCACCCATGGCCGATGCGAACCTGGTGGAATTGGCGAAAAAAAGCCATTGCTGAACCCAATGTTTTTCGATGGGCTCCTCAAAAGGATTTTCTCGGGAAGCCAGGCCCTGTTCCCAAGCCCTGAGGAGGATTCTTGTGGCTGCCAGGGTGGACTGGTTGGTACTACTCAGGGTGTTTTCCAGTTTCTGGAAATGGGCTTCCACCCAGGAGGTGGAATGACAGTTCCAGCAGACCTGCTTCATGTTCTGCAGCCTGGTATCTAGTTCTTGCGGTTGAATCAGGAAAAGATCCACGGGTTCCCCTGTAAGTTCCGTGGGGAGTGGCAGGCCTGCCTTGTTTCGGATCTTGCTGGTGTCCGGGCTCTGAGGGTGGGGGTGGGAGTACACGAGCCCGAAAAGCCTCCATGGGAGCCTGTCGTTCATTCTATGAGTGCGTTCCACCAACACTTCCCCGTCGGGGCCGGCCAAGAGGCTCGCATGGCATGCGGCACAGGTAGGGGCTGTGAAATCCTTTCCCAGCCGCCAGGGGACTTCCTGGAAATTCCACTTGTTTGCTTGCGCTTCGTAAAGGTTTCCGTGTTTGCTTACCTTGTACACCGGGAAGGCGGGCACGTCGGGGCCTTGGTGGCATTGGGAGCAGGTCTGGGGTTTCCTGGCCACCTCTATTGAGAAAGCATGCCGTGTGTGGCAGGCTGTGCAGGATCCCATGCTTGCATCTGGGTTTATTCTGCCCACACCTTGATTGGGCCATCCGGATAGAACAGGGAATTCCATCTCACCCATGGATGTAGGGCGTTTCTTGATTTCCGTCACTTGTACCTTGGTCCCGTGGCAGGAGAGGCAGGAGTCGGATAGTGTTAGAGGGTCTTGAGAGCCCTGGTCCAGCCCCTTTGGCGCTATGGTGTGCACCCCATTGATGGATGCGGCCAAGAGGCTGAAAAGCGCATTGCCCATCAGATTCCCATAGGCATGGGACATTATATTTTGCTTGTATTGCTCAACTTCCACCGGGTGACAAGTGGCGCAGTCCGCGGGGGAGACCACCGTGTGGATGCGAAAGCCGTTGTGCTCAAAGGAGTCGGGGTGTTCCTCGGGGCGCAGCATATGGCACTCCGCACAGCCCACAGCCGTCTGGCCCAGGGAGCCCTCAATACTCGATAGGGAGATGCGTTTCTGGGCCTGCGGCAAGGCCATGGCATTTGCCGGGGCTACGCGATAATGGCGGCTGCTCAACCAGTCCCCGTGGATACCGGGCATTACAGATACATGGCATGCAAGGCAGGTCTGGGTGGCCTCGCTCAGCTGGACGGCCTGACACGTAGAAAAAACCATCCCCGATCCTATCACGCCCAAAAGCAACAGCAGGATCACGGCCCGTTCCTCCCCATGGTTTGGGCCTTCAGCTCAGGCGTAATGTTGCAAGATATCCCCCAGGGCTTTCATGTCTGGCTTCCTGCCAAGCAGGGGGGCCTCTCTAAGTACTGAGAATTGTGCCTCAAAAGCCGGGCGATTGTTTCGGTAAATGATGCCTACCGGTATTTCCTCACCCCACTTGAGGGACAATGCCATGGCTTTTGCCCAGTCCGTTGGGTCGTGATCTCTGTCAATGGGTTTGCATCTGTTCCTGTACCACTCGTAGGTGTTAACATGATTGAACGAGACACAGGGTTGCAGGATGTCTATGAGGGCCAGCCCCTGGTGCCTGACCCCCTCTTGGATCATCTGCACGAGGTGCTCGCCCATCCCAGCAAAGGCGCGGGCAACAAATCCGGCCTGAAGGGCCACTGCCACTGCAATGGGATTGAAGGGGGTGGAAAACACCCCGTCCGGCTGCGCCCTTGTAACAAACCCCTGGGCAGAGGTGGGGCTGGCTTGCCCCTTGGTCAGGCCGTACACCTGGTTGTTGTGCACCAACACCGTCAGATCCACATTTCTCCTGATGGCGGCCAGGAAATGGTTCCCGCCCTCCCCGTACATGCATCCGTCACCGCTTTCCACAATCACCACAAGGTTGGGGTTGGCCAGCTTGGCTCCTGTGGCCACAGGGAGTGATCTGCCGTGCAGTCCGTTAAAGACGTTCCCGTTTATGTAGTGGGGTGTCTTGGCCGCCTGGCCTATTCCTGATACGAACAGGACCTGGTGTGGAGCCAAATCCAACCCTGCCAAAGCCTCCTTGAGGGCTTTGAGTATTGGGAAGTTCCCGCAACCAGGGCACCAAGATGTCTTGTAATCCCCGTACTGCTCTACGCTTACCATGAAATCCCTCTCCTTTCGGGAATAGTGTCCCTGTTCCCCACTCATCCTGCCAGCTTGCCCAAGATGTACTCAGGGGTCATGGGAAGTCCGTCATACCTGGAGACCACTTGGGGGAATCTGAACCCTGTCTCCCTTCGGATCAACCTGGCCAGCTGGCCTGTGGCGTTCCCCTCCACACAAACGGCCAGCCGGGCCGCGAGAAGCTCTTGCAGGAATTGATCCTCCACCAAAGGCCAGACCTGGGAAAAGTGCAAGACAGAAGCCTTGCGTCCCTGGGCACTCAGGATAGAAGCCGCCTCCTGCATGGCCCCTTTGGTGGATCCCCAGCCCACCAGTATCAACTCTGGATGCTGGGGCCCCAGAAAGCTCGGGGGAACCACTTCCTGGATCATGCCTAGTGCCTTCCGCAACCTCTTTTCCACCATCCTGGGCCTCAGGGTTAGATCTTCGGTGATGTGGCCTGTCTCTGTGTGCTCGTGGCTGTCCGCCACCACAAGGTGTTTTGAAACCCCGGGAAGCAGGCGTGGGGAGACCCCGGACGGGGTAATGGAATATCGCGCATACTTGCCCTGTATTCCTTCTGGGTCCTCACCTGGGAGCACAAAGCCCAGCTCCTCCACAGGAAAGGGCTCCACATCCCTGTAAGAGTCCGCCAGGAAATGATCCGTGAGTATGAAAACAGGGCCCTGGTATTTCTCGGCCAGCTCCACGGCCCTTCTGGTCAGGTAAAAGCACTCTTCCAGGCTTCCTGGGGCGAAGACAGCCCTGGGGAACTCCCCGTGCCCGGCATGAAGCACGAATTCCAAATCAGCCTGCTCGGTCCTCGTGGCCAGTCCTGTGGCTGGACCTGGCCTCTGGCCTATAAGAACAACCACGGGTGTCTCTGATACCGCAGCCAGGCTCACTGCCTCCACCATCAAAGCAAATCCCCCCCCCGAGGTGGGGACTATGCTGGGGATACCTGCAAAAGAGGCTCCTATGGCCATGTTTATGGCCGCTATTTCGTCCTCTGCCTGCTCCACAATAATGCCCATCTGCCTGGACCACTGAATCAGGGTCATGGCCACCGAGGTGGAAGGGCTCATGGGATAATAAGCGCAGAAACGCACACCTGCCGAGATGGCTCCCAGCCCCACTGCTTCATGCCCGTTCAGAACTATTCTGGGCGGCTCCGGGGATGCGGCAGGAGGCACATCCAGTTTCCTGCAATTCCCATCCGCCCAGGTGTAAGCCGAGGAGAGGATCTTGCGGTTTGTCTCAGTCACGCCGGCCCTGCCCTTCCCCAGGATCTGCTCCAAAGCCCCTGCCAGGACTTCCTCCTTGACCCCCAGCATGGCTCCTGCCACCCCCATGGCCACGGTGTTGGCAAAGCCGTCTCCGCTCAGGCTCTTGTACGGGACCCTCACCACTGCCATCCCCTCCGGAGCTTCCCAGGCCTCATCCGCCAAGGCTTGGGTCCCTGGGGCCATTTCCTTGTGGTGCAGGAAAAGGGTCTCTGAGTTCAGGGCCACCAGCAGATCCACTTTCTCTGTAGGGGCCAAGACCTCCGCAGGTGCGAATCTTATGGCAAAGACATTGTGCCCCCCCCTTACCCTGGATTCATAGGTTTGGGTCACGTGAACCCTGTAACCAGATCTGGCCAGCGCCCTTGTGAAGGCCTCCCCCACTGTCTGAAGCCCCTGGCCTGCCTCACCACCTATCAGGACGTTCCAGCTCAGGAATTCCATCCCAACCCCCCTTTTCTTTCCAAAACCGCTCGGCCTGTCCCCAGATACCAGGACGCGTGAGTGCAAAATCGTACTTCACCGGATCCTGTGGGCAAATACGCCTGAACCCCTCTGTGATCTCCACTGCTGCGGCCAGATCGGGTTGGTTCCTCCTGGTAAAGCCCAAGGTCCTTCCTACCCTGTGCATATGTACATCCAAAGGCACCAGCAACTGGGATGGGTCCACCCCTTGCCAGCCTCCGGGGTCCACCTGGTCCTGCCTCACCATCCATCGCAGGTAAAGGTGAAGTCTCTTGCAGCAGCTCCCTCCCCAGGGGGAAGAGAGCACTTCAGAGGCCACTCCCTGTGAAACCCAATCCAGCTCAGCCATCCAACCGCACAGAGCTGGAACTATGTTGGCCTGCCCCGGGGATACCCTCATCTTGAAACACTCCCCCAGGGAACCGTGTTGCCTTATGAGTTGCGCCACTGCCCAAAGGAGGCCTGCCAAAGCCTCGCCGCTGGTGAACCTGTGGCGGAATCCGGCCAAGAGAACCTCAAGCTCCCTTCTGCCAGAGCCAAGGATTCTCTCTCGCGGGGAAGGCCCCAGCCGCCCCAGTACCTCCCTTACGCTCCTCAGGATCTGTGCCACCCTTCCATAGGCCAGGGCTGCTGCCACCAGGCCCGCCACCTCTCTTTCCAGTGGGTCAGGGTAATCGTACAGGAATTCCAGTGGGTCGGGGTGAACCAGTTCCCTGCGGTGGATACGGGCGTAGAGTTCCTCCAGAAACCCCCCCAGAGAGTCATTTCCAGCAGGAGTTTCCTTCAAGGTGGGAAGGCCCCCGCAGAGCTTTCGGACAGCGCAGGGCCTCATGCGTTAAGCCAGCCTCCTGAGGCCTTGGGCAAGTTCCTCCAGGCCTTCTTTGTCCAAGATCCGGATGCCCCTTGTTCCATCCAGTTGGATGAGTCCTTCTGAAGCCATCCTGGCCAGGATCCTGGAGAGGGTCTCCGGTATTGTGCCCAGCAGGCTGGCGAGTTGAGCCTTGGGGATCTCCAGGTTGAAACAGCTGCCAGTTCTAACAGAGCGTTCGTGCTCCAGGAGGTACCCGGCCAGTCTGCTGGGCACTTCCTTGAGGGAGAGATCCTCTATGAGGGCGGTGAACTTGCGAAGCCTCTTTGCCAAAACAGCAAGCATTCTGAGGGCCACGGAGGGATCCCTGCGGATCATCTCCACAAAAGCTTCCCTGGGAAAGAAAAGGAGCCTGGTTTCCTCCATGGCCTGGGCTCCGGCCGGGAAACACTCCCCTGAGAACATTGCCACTTCCCCCACAGGCTCTCCAGGCCCCAGGATGTGCAGTATCTGTTCCTTGCCTTCGGGAGAGAGCTTGAAGACCTTAACCCTGCCCTTGAGCACCAGGTAAAACCCGGTCCCGTCTTCCCCTTCGGAGAAGATTATCTGGCCTTTCTTGAATACCTGTTCCAGGGCCGCCATGGCCATCTGTTCCAGCTGCTCTTTTGGAAGTCCCTGGAAAAAAGGCACTAAGGCTATGTGCTGGAGCATGTCCATGGAAGAAATCTCTTGATCTACGTCAAGGCATCGGATTCTTGATGCTGTAAGCTGAATATAGCATCCTCTTTCCAAGGAGGCAAAGCCATGAGATGGACCCAGGAAGCAGATCAGGCAGTGCAGAAGGTACCCTTTTTCGTGCGCAAGAGGGTTCGCAAGCGGGTGGAGGAGCATGCGGCCAGAGAGGGAGCCTCTCAGGTCACTATCGAACATGTGCAGGCCTGCCAGAGAAGGTTCCTGGAGCGCATGGAGGAGGAGGTAAGGGGTTACCAGGTGGAGACCTGTTTCGGCCCCACAGGTTGTCCCAACAGGGTGGTGATAGCCCAAGACATGGCCGGCAACCTGGAGAGGATCCTGGCCAAGAAGGCTTTGAGGGAATTCCTGGCCGCACGGGTTGAAGGGCCTCTCAAGCTGCACCACGAGTTCAGGATTTCTGTGTCCGACTGCCCCAATTCCTGCTCCAGGCCTCAGATAGCCGACGTAGGGCTCATAGGTTGCAGGAAGCCGGTGGTCTCAGAGAAGCCTTGCGAGGCATGCGGTTGCTGCGTGCAGGTCTGCAGGGAGGAGGCTATCCGTCTGGACTCCAGGGGACCGCTGCTGGATCCAGAGCGATGCCTGGGTTGCGGCCAGTGCATCCAGGTTTGTCCAACAGGCACCCTGGAAGAGGGGCTCACGGGCTACAGGGTGCTGGTGGGGGGGAAGCTGGGGAGGCACCCCAGGCTTGCCACAGAGCTGCCGGGAATCTACCCGGTGGAGGATATAGCCAAAGTGGTGGAGCGGATTGTGAACCTGTACATGAAAGAGTGTAAAAGGGGAGAAAGGTTGGGGGAGATCGCAGAGCAAAAGGGCTGGGAGGAGCTCTTGAGGGAGCTTCAGGAGACTCCAGCCTGAAGAGAGCTTTTCTCAGGCAAATGGGGCTCCCCATGGGTCTTTGGGGCGCGGCATGGATCCCCTCCCGGAAGAACCGGGGGAGGGCGCAATGTAGTTGAGAAAAAAGGGGGGACAGGCCATGGACCGTTACATGAAAGCCTTTGTGGTCATGTCAATGCTTTACCTTTTTGCAGGTGCGCTCTTGGGGATCCAACTGGCCTGGAGCATGGCTTCCTTGCAGCTTAGATTCGCCCACGTGCACCTGAATCTCCTTGGATTCATGGCCATGATGATCTTCGGGGTAGGTTATTTCATCCTTCCCAGGTTCAGTGGGAAAGCTCTCAGATGGCCTTGGCTTGTGGGCGTTCACTTCTGGGCCTCGAATCTGAGTCTAATCGGCATGGTGATTTTCTATTCGGTCTTTTCCGCCGGGTGGGTCGTCTGTTCCATTGTCCAGGGGCTCTCCACCTTGCTCTTCTTGGGAAACGTGGGAATTTCCATGTTGTCTTCCCCCGAAGGGGAGATCCAGGGAAGGGTGAAGGAGGCCACTGGGCCGGTGATATCAAGCAGGAGCATGGTGGCCGAACTCTTGGAGAGGTGGCCGCAGGTCAGGGAAATACTTCTGGCCCGAGGGATCCAGGCTCTCTCGGATCCTCAACATGTGGAGCATGTAAGGAAGTTGGGCGTTACACTGGGCATGCTGGCCAGGCGGCATGGCCTGGATGAGGGAGAACTCCTGGAAGAGATTGCCCAAGCAGTGGGTGGACAGGTGGAATCAGCTGGGCAAGCCCATGGAAAGGGGCCCATAGGCAAGCAGAGCATCATAGGAGAGGTTATACGGGATTATCCTGTGACCGAGGAGGTTTTCAGAAGATTCTACGGGGAGGGTTGTTTTTCTTGCCCCGGGCAGGCCTATGAAACCATAGCCCAGAGCGCCATGATGCACAACGTGGAACTGGATGAGATCCTCAAGGAGCTTAACCGGGCCGCAGGCCAGGTCATTGGGGGGCAAGCCAAAGGTGTTTGAGGGGCTCTTGGGAAGGTGGGAATCCCAAATTTTGAAAGGAGAGAGAAGCCATGGCAGGAAAAGAGGAAAAATGCTTCATGTGCGGTGCCAGCGAGCACGAGGCTGTGTTATTGCAGGCACGCAAGGAAGGAAGTCTCTTCTGGGTGTGTGTGAGGTGCCTTCCCATCCTGATCCACGGATGAGCCCCGAGCAGCTCACCTGGAGGGATGGTTTTTCAGATTCAGGATTTCTTCGGCTTGACGTAGGTCAAGGCCAGGAGGGAATCCGGGCTCTAGGATGGTTTGCAAGATGCCTCGGGAGAGGAGCATGGGAACAGAGACTCCCAAGCCCTGCTTCTGAGAGCAGAGAAGGCCCCGAAGACAAGCTGAAGGGCCCAACAACTCTATCTCAAGGAGGGAGAATTCATGAGGGTGGCTCAGGCTACAGAGAAGTTGGAGATGTTCTGTTACCAGTGCGAGCAGACAGCGAGAGGGGAAGGCTGTACCCGCATGGGAGTCTGCGGCAAGGACCCGGATGTGGCAGCTTTGCAGGATCTCTTGGTTTATGCCCTCCAGGGACTTTCACAGGTGGCCACTGAGGCGCGAAAGGCACAGATCCTGGATCCAGAAGTCAACGGGTTCACCGTGGAGGCGCTTTTTTCCACTTTGACCAACGTGGATTTCGATCCCGAGAGGTTCCCGGCATTGTTGGAGCGTTGCGTTTCTCTGAGAGATGGGCTCAAGGCAAGGCTCGAGGCAGCGGGCAAGAGCATTAAACTGGAAGGACCGGCGGAGTTAAAACTCGCCCAAGGATTGGAGGGCCTTGTGGAACAAGGAAAGGAGCTTGAGTTGCTTTATGCAGAGGGGGAGGACCCCGATATCCGCTCCCTCAAGCACACGACCCTCTTCGGGATAAAAGGGCTGGCAGCCTACACGGATCACGCCCGCATACTGGGCAAGGAAGACGACAAGGTCTACGCCTACATCCATGAGACCTTGGCCGCCATGCTCAGGAGCGACCTGGGACTGAATGACTGGATAGCTCTGAGCCTCAAGTGCGGGGAAACAAATCTGAGGGCCATGGAGCTCTTGGACGAGGCCAACACATCCGCCTACGGCCATCCAGTGCCCACAAAAGTGCCTCTTGGGGTGAAGAAGGGGAAGGCCATACTGGTCTCAGGCCATGATCTGAAGGACTTGGAGGAGATCCTCAAGCAAACCCAGGGCAAAGGGATCTACGTGTACACCCACGGGGAGATGCTCCCTACCCACGGCTACCCTGGGCTCAAGAAATTTTCCCACTTCTACGGGCATTACGGAACAGCCTGGCAAAACCAGCAGAAGGAATTCGAGGCGTTCCCAGGTGCCATTCTCATGACCACCAACTGCATCCAGAAGCCAAGAGATTCTTACAAGGCCAATATCTTCACCAGCGGTCTTGTGGGCTGGCCGGGGGTGGTGCATATCCAAGGCAGGGACTTCGGCCCAGTCATTCAGAGGGCCTTGGAGCTTCCGGGTTTCCAGCAGGACGTGGAAAAGGGCCAGGTCATGGTGGGTTTTGCCAGAAATGCCGTGATGGGCGTGGCTGGCAAGGTAATAGAGGCAGTCAGGTCCGGGGCCATAAGGCACTTTTTCCTGGTGGGCGGTTGTGACGGGGCCAAGCCCGGAAGGAGCTATTACAGCGAGTTCGTGGAGAAGGTTCCCAAGGACTGCGTGGTGCTCACCCTGGCCTGTGGGAAGTTCCGCTTCTTTGACAAGGAGCTTGGGGATATAGGCGGGATCCCGAGACTCCTGGATGTGGGGCAGTGCAACGACGCTTACTCGGCCATCCAGATAGCCCTGGCCCTTTCCCAGGCCTTCAAGGTGGGAGTGAACGAGCTGCCTCTCAGCCTGATCCTGTCCTGGTATGAGCAGAAGGCAGTGGCAATCCTGCTGACTTTACTCCACCTCGGGATCAAGGACATTAGGCTGGGGCCCAGTCTGCCCGCTTTTATAACTCCAAGGGTGCTTGATGTACTGGTGAAGAATTTTGCAATAAAGCCCATAACGACCCCTGATGAGGACCTCAGGGCCATATTGGGATAAGCTAAAGTAGGGGGTTCCCTTACTCTGGGGGACTCCCTCCCTAGTGAGAAAAAGGGAGGCTCAGCAATGAAGTGCCCGGGTCAGGACAGCCGATACTGGACCCCAGGGGCGGTTTTCGAGGTGGACTGCCCCCAATGCGGGTCCCCGGTGGAGTTCTTCAAGGACGAGACCAAGAGGAAGTGCAGGAAGTGCGGTCACAGCCTGGTGAACCCCAAGATGGATTTCGGCTGTGCTGCCCACTGCAAGTTCGCAGCCCAGTGTCTGGGGGAGCTGCCCCCGGAGCTGGTGGCCCAAAGGGGAGAATTGCTCAAGGACAGAGTGGCGGTGGAGATGAAGCGTTACTTCGGGCAGGACTTCAGGAGGATTGCGCATGCCACCAAGGTAGCCAGGTACGCTGACCAGATAGGCAGGCAGGAGGGGGCTGACATGGCGGTGGTGCTGGTGGCTGCGTACCTCCACGACATCGGGATCAGGGATGCAGAGCGGCTCCACGGCTCTTCCTCCCCCAGACTCCAGCACAAGCTGGGTCCCCCTGTGGCCAAGGAGATCTTGGAGCGCATCGGGGCCGGGGAGGGCCTTGTGGAGGAGGTCTGCCACATTATCGGGCATCACCACCATCCCGGCAAGGAGGAGAGCCTGAATTTCAGGTGTCTATATGATGCGGACCTCCTGGTGAACCTCGAAGACGAGCTGCGGCGAGGGGTCGGGAGAAACAAAGGGAGCCTGGAGCGCATCATAGAGAAGGCATTTCTGACAAAGAAGGGAAAAGAGATGGCCAGGGAGTCCCTGCTGGGGGAAGCTGGCCAAGCAACACAGTCATAAGGCCTGAAAACCTAAGGACTGAACACCTTGGGGAATTTACCAAGGGCAGAAAAGTCAGTCTGCCAGGAGGCAAGCATATGAAGGTGAGAAGAAAGATAGTCCAGATAGACGAGGAGCTTTGTGACGGCTGCGGCATATGCGTGCCTTCCTGCGCCGAGGGAGCCATACAGGTGGTGGAGGGCAAGGCCAGGCTCATGGCAGAACGTTACTGCGATGGACTGGGGGCCTGCCTGGGGGAGTGCCCCAAGGGGGCCTTGCAGGTGGTGGAGAGGGAGGCCGAGGAATTTGACGAGGAAGCTGTGGAAGAACACCTCAGGGCCTTAAAGGCCCCGGAGGAGCCAGCCTTGGCCTGCGGTTGCCCCTCTTCCCAGATCCAGAGCTTTGAGCCGGGGAAGTCCTGCGAACAGGCCAACCAACCCCACCAGCAGCATTCCCCTATGGCATCTGCCCTGAGCCACTGGCCAGTGCAAATTCGCTTAGTGCCTCCCAGTGCCCCCTTCCTACGGGGAGCTGATCTCCTGGTAGTGGCGGATTGCTCGGCCTTGGCCTATCCAGAGATACATCGAGATTTCCTGGAGGGCCGGGTGGTGCTCATGGGATGCCCAAAGTTCGACGACGGCTCCTTGTATGTGGAGCGGTTCAGGGAGATATTCGAGAAGGCCGGCATAAGAAGCGTGGTGGTCCTGACCATGGAGGTGCCTTGCTGTCAAGGGCTCCCCATGATGGTGAAAAGAGGCATGGATCTGGCAGCCAAGAGCGTTCCCCTTCAACAAGTGGTTGTGAGCACAAGAGGGGAGATACTCAGAAGGGCCAGTCTGGTGGCCTGAGGAAGTCTTCCAATGGCAGGAAGGAGGAAGTGCCATGGAGATAGTGGAGCTGGGAAGCAGGGGCAGGTTTGACCCCAGCAGGTTTCAGATGGAACTCATCCACGACATGTACACCTTCCGGATGATACTTTTCAGCTTCGAGCCTGGGCAGGAACTACCCGTGCATCAACACGAGGCCGACTCCGAAGTGGCCATACTGGTCCTGGAAGGGCAGGGGGAGTTTACCGGGGGGGAAAAAGGAATTGCAGCAAGAGAGGGCTCTTTGTTGATCTGCAAGGTGAGCGAGCCCCACGGGGTGAGGGCCCAGAGCCGGATGCGCGTGCTTGTGACCATCTCCCCCCCCATCTGAGGCAGGCAAGGAGAGGGAAAACATGGGCAAGAGGGTTTTCATAGACCAGGAGGAGTGCATAGGCTGCGGCACTTGCCAGGAGCTCTGCCCCGAGGTGTTCGAACTGGATGAGGAGACCCAAAAGGCCAAGGTGATCATGCCAGAGGGGGGTCCAGAGGAACTCATTGAGGAGGCTATGGAGTCCTGCCCGGTCTCCTGCATCCATTGGGAGGATTGAGGCTGCATGAATTGCTTGAGGCTGGAGATAGTGGTACCTCCCATGCTGGAGGCATGGGTGGGCTGCCCGGTGTGCCGGGCTTTCATGGAGCAGGCAAGCCTTTCAGTGAGATATGGCCAGGAGGATTACCCTGAGGAACTCATCCATATGGCTCACAAGCTGGAGGAGTGGGTTGGGCGCCTTCAGGAGAGGTATTCTGAGAGCCTCAGGGTGGAGCTGGTGGATGCTCTTTCCCTACGCGGGATCTGGAAGCAACTGCGCTATGGGTTGAGGCCCCTGCCGGCTTTCCTGCTGGAAGGAAAAAAAAGCTTCACCGGGTGGGATCTGGAGAGGCTGGAGGGTCTCATCCAAGAGAGGATGGCGCAGATCCAGGGGGCTTGCCCAGGCGCTCCTTCTCCTTCTTGATTTCCTCCCACATACAGCCTTGCAGGCTGAGCTCTAGGCCGCAGAAACCGCACTTGAGCATCACCCCCTCGAAGAGTGCCTCGGGGCAGTAGTCCTTCCTGCGGCCGCATATGGGGCAGGAGAAAGAGATCCTCTTTTCCATGTGTTTCACCTCCGGGCCGGCTTTGGGCTGGGAGAGGGGCAAGCCCCTAAACACCTCAAGGCCCGAGGACTCCACTTTGCTGAAGACGCTCGATCTCCCTTTTCTCTATTCCCCAGTGTAAGAGGGCCTCACGGGTGGTCTCCGGGCTTGGGGGGGTGGGAGGTCTTCTTATCTCAGGCGGGGTCCGGCTGAATCGGGGAGCCGGGCCTGGCTGCAGGATTCCATCCAGCTCCAGGAAAGTGCCCCGAGCCGCATTGTGAGGATGCAAAGGAGCCTCCTCCATGGAAAGAACTGGAGCAAAACAGCTGTCAGTGCCCTCCAGGATGTGGCACCACTGCTGTCTTGTCTTGCTCTTGAACAGGGCCTTTAGTCTTTCCTTCATCTCTGCCCAGTGCCTTTGGTCGAACTGCTCTGGGAGCTCCTCTGCCTGCAGGCCCAGCCTTTGCAGGAGTTCCTTGTAAAACTTGGGCTCCAGGGCCCCCACAGCCACGAATTTCCCGTCCGAGGTTTCGTACACCTCGTAGAAATGTGCACCAGTGTCCAGGAGGTTTTCACCTCGCTGCTGACTCCAGACCCCCATGGCTTTGAGGCCGTAGAACATGGTCATGAGAGAGGCTGCCCCGTCCACCATGGCCGCATCCACCACCTGGCCCAGGCCTGAAAGCCTGGCATTCAGGATCCCGCAAACAATGCCAAAGGCCAGATAGAGAGCTCCTCCTCCGAAATCCCCCACCAGATTCAGAGGGGGCAGAGGAGCCTCGCCTCTTCTCCCAAAGCAATGGAGGGCCCCGCTTAGAGCTATGTAATTGATGTCATGTCCTGCAGCATGGGCCAGAGGTCCTTGCTGGCCCCAGCCGGTCATGCGGCCGTACACCAACCTGGGATTCCTCTCCAGACAGACCTCGGGTCCCAGCCCCATGCGTTCCGCAACCCCTGGCCTGAAACCCTCTATCAGTCCGTCAGCCTGGGCCACAAGCTTAAGAACCAGCTCCACCCCCTGGGCTCTTCCCAGGTCCACCGGGACCTGTAATCTGCCCCTGGCCAGCAGGTCGAAGCGTGTGGGCATGGGTATCCCCAACCCGCTGGGGGAGATCCTGGTGATACGGATCACCTCCGCTCCCATGTCGGAGAGAAGCATGGCGCACATCGGCCCCGGCCCTATGCCGGCAAGCTCCACTATCCTGATGTTCTCGAGGGGTCCCATCGCCTATGAGCCTCTGAGGAGGGTTGCCCTCACGGCTTTCCCCACTCCCTCCAGTGAAGGCCTGTCTTCTTCTCCCAGTCGGTCTCAAATTTCCTGTTGAAAAATCCCTCCAGCCTCTCCAGCAGCCTCTTCCAACCCGGAAGGTACTCGTATGTGAGCACGTCTTCCAGAAAGGAGACTATATCAGCCATCATTTCCTTGGGAAGGTAGGCCCTGGCCCCCATCTCAAAGGATTTTTTCAGGGCCTCAGGGCTCAGGGCATGGGCAGTCAGCATGGCCACCGGAAGCTTGCGGGCCACAGCCCGCTCCAACAGGTCGAAACCGTTCACCCCCATGATGTCCAGGACCACCAGATCATAGGTCCAGCCCGAAAGCCTCTGAATGGCCTCGTCATAGCTGGAAGCCGTCTCGACTGTGCAGTCCTTCACGCTCCCGGTTATTATGTCCAGGAGGGAATCCAGCACATCAGGCTCATCGTCCACTATCAGGATTCTTTTCCCGCTCAGAACAGAAGCCTTCATTCGCTCCTCCTTGGGAAGCGAGGGCCTGGTATTCCCCGGGGAGAAGAGAACCAAGACTCAAGGCCTCATGAGCCTGAGTCCCCCGGATTTTCCATGCCCTCCAAAAAGGACCGCACATTCCTGCCCAAGACAGAAAGATTGTAGCCTCCTTCCAGGACTGCAAAACACCCAGAGTTCCACTCTCGAGCCGTGAGACTCGCTAGCTGGCCTATGCTCCGGTAGTCTTGCGTGCTAAGAAGACCTCCCCAGTCCTCTTGATGAAAGTCGAATCCGGCCGAGATGCCGATTATATCAGCCCTGGGTCCTCTGAGGGCCTCCCTCACCTCCTCCAGATAGAGCTCCCTGGATCTGGCCGAGGGGTTGCAAATTCGTGCCCAGCCTGTGCCGCCCAGGATGTCAACGGTCCCATCCCCGAAGTGCAGGTCAATGTCCAAGACCAGGGCAGTTCTGATCAGTCCTTCCTGCCTCAGGCAAAGAAGGGCAATGGCCAGGTTGTTGAAGTAACAAAACCCCCAGGAATGGGAGCGGGAGGCATGGTGCCCCGGGGGCCTTATGAGACCGAAACAAGGTTCCCTGAGCCCTGTTCTGGCTGCAAGGATGGCCCCACCTGCGGCCAGGGAGGCGATCCCCAAGAGCCCCATTGCCTCCACATGCTCCAGGTGGGATGGCTCATGGGCCAAACAGATCTGTTCCTTGCTGGCCGCCGAGGGTTCGAGGAAATTCCCCAGCTCCTGGATTTCCCTGAGCACTGCCTCCATGCGGCCTGCCTGGGCGGCCGGATCCTGGGTGTAGACCCGAGTGAAATCTGGGTGGTATACAACCCTCACCCTTCACCTCCCTGAGAATTCAAACCCTCCAGGGATTCCGCACTGAGAGTCACACCAATGCCAAAGGCCTTCCCGAAGCCCCCGGAGAAACCCGGAATCAACGGGCCCAGAGCCTTTCTCCTGGAGCTGCTCACATCTGCTCCTGCCTCACAACCCGCACCCAGGCATGCTTTGGTTGCCAGCCCCTTTGCAGCCTCGGCTGGCAAGACAACCGGACGAGGTGAAGTTTATGGGCTAGTGGTGAGCCTGTCAACCGCAGGCAGATCAATAGGCTCCCGGAAAAGTAACCGTTTTTCTCTTTGAAAAATTCAATTCCTCGGCATGCATGCTCCAGCGTTCGTGAGCCTCCCAAGCTACTGGAGCGCTTTTCCCCCTCCCATGCTCCGGGTCTCTTGTGCAGGTCGGTCTTGGCTGCTAATCTCCCATAGGTAAGGCCTTGGGGAATCAAGAGCTTCCAGACCAAGCCCTGCTAATTCTTGATAGGTGGCGGGTTGAAAGGCGGTCCCACATGAAGCAAGGGGTAGCTTTGGGAATTCTGGCAATAGCGATGATGGCCGGGGAGGTTTTCCTGAGGCTTGGCTGGTTGGGCTGGGCAGAGAGGTGGGAGTACGATTCTTTCCATCAGGTGGCTGGGAGCAGGGGCAGGGCAAGTCACGTGGCCATTGTCTCAGTGGACGACGAAACTTTGCTCCAGCACAAGGAGGAGCCCATGGTTTTCTGGGGTCCTTACTTTGCAAGGGCCATGGATGTCTTGAGGCAGGTGGGGGTGCGGGTCATAGGCCTGGATTACCTGTTTTCGGTGAGTCCTGAGGCCTGGTTCAGGAAAATCGGGCTTTCCGATGAGTCCTTGAGCAGGACCTATGATGCACCCATGCGGCAGCAACTCTCCAAGGGTTCTGTAATACTCATAAGTGTGCTGGCTGTGAGCGGGGAAGACAGGGCGGAGATCCTCTTGCCTGTCCAGGATTACCTTTTCAGCCTCCCCAATGGGGTGGCGGATGTGGGTCTGGCCAATTTCCTCACGGACACCGACGGGGTTGTGCGCAGTTTCATGCCGCAGCTCTTGGATGAAGCGGCCCTGCCCAATTTAAGCTTTGCCACCCTTCTGGCGGTGAAAGCCTCTGGGTTGGACCCGAAAGCCGAGTCATGGGAGCTGGGCGGTATGGTCGTGCCTAGGAAAGCCAAGTCAGTACCCATTGCATTTGTGGGCCCGCCGGGCAGCATCATGAGGGTTTCCATGTCCAGGCTCCTGAATCCAGGGGCAGAGAGGGATCCTGATGTGAAGGCTCTGGGGGGGCGGGTGGTAATAATAGCTGCCGAACACGTGGGCCTTCAGGATCTTCATCTGACTCCTTATTCCAGGTCTGGGCTGTTCATGGAAAGCAGGGTGATGAGCGGGGCTGAAATCCATGCCAACATATGTGAGAGTCTCCTGGGGGGGAAAATCTCGAGGCAGGCGCCAGAAGGTCTCAGGCTGGTGTTCTCGATTCTCTTGGCAGGCATCGGAGGCCTTGCATTTCTCAGGCTGGATCCTTGGAAGGGCTTGGGGGCACTTGTGCTATTGGGCCTGGGAGCCTGGGTCATTTCCTACTGCTTTTTCCTGGCCGGGTGGAATCTCTTGCTTTGTGGGGCGCAGGCATCCGTGGGGATTTGCTTTGTGGGCTGCCTGGGGTTCAGGCTTCGAGGAGAGGAGAGGGAAAGGCAAAGGCTCAGGGGGCTGTTCGGACGATATGTGTCTGAGGAGGTAGTAGAAAAATTGCTGGAGTCGGGCCATAGGCCACATCTGGGAGGCGAGGCCAAGGAGGTGACAGTTCTTTTTTCAGACATAAGGGGCTTCACCAGGATCTCGGAGATGCTTGGGGCACAGGAGGTGGTGGAGTTCTTGAATGCTTTCTTGGGAAGGGCTTGTCAGGCAGTGCTCCAAGAGGGTGGAATGGTCGACAAGTATGTGGGGGACTCGGTGATGGCGGTCTTTGGATGGCCTGTCCCTCACCCGGACCATGCGGCCAGGGCTCTTCGTGCGGCGCAGGCAATGCTGCGGGCATCTCATGATATGCAAGAGTGGATAAGAGAGCGCTTCGCAGGCAGAGGGCTTGCGGATTTTCGCATAGGGGTTGGGTTGCACACAGGGATGGCTGTCTTGGGCAATGTGGGTTCCCCTCAACGCATGGACTTCACCGCAGTTGGAGACACCGTGAATACTGCCTCCAGGCTGGAGGGGCTAAGCAAGGAATTGGGTTGGAGCATAGTGGCCAGTCAATCCACCCTGGAGGCAGCTGGAGCTGGTTTTGAGGTGCAAGGTGAAAGCGTGGTGCATGTGAGGGGGAAGGCTGCTCCCATGAAGGTTTACGGGGTCGTGGGGGCCTGAGAGGAAAAAAGGAGGGCTGAACATGAGATCTCGCCGAATCGTTGGCATACGGTTGCTGGGAGCCTTGCTGTGGGGGTTTGTGTGGTTGTGGGCTAAGGATCCTGCCCTGGCCCAGCCTCCTCCCAGGGATGTAGGACTTGTCACGGCGGTCTCCGGGGAGGTGCAGTACCAGGGCTATGGACAGGCCACGGGTCTGGCAGAGCCCTTCATGAAGGTGAGGCTGGGGGACCGCTTTGATCTTGCCAAGGAGGCATCCTTGCAGATCGTCTTTTTCCAGGGCAGTCGACAGGAGCTCTGGAGAGGTCCGGTCTCCTTCAAGGCGGGGGAAGCCCAGGGGGAACCCTTGGGGGGCGGTGCTGGCGCGGCGGAGGTAAAGGTGTTGCCGGCAGGCACCGGGCAGGGGATTCAAAGGGTCCCTACTTTGCTTCGCAGGGCCGGCCTCAGTCGGGTAGGCGGTATGCAGGTCAGGGGTTCCGGCTCCAGAGCCCAGGAGGGAGAAAGACCTGCCCAGACTTTGAGCCAGGAGGAGAAGGCTGAGCTTCAGGCTGCCCGAGAAACATACAAGATGATGAAAGAAAAAGCCTCTGCTGAGGATCTCACCCCGGAGCTCTTTTTTCTGGGAGTGCTCTCGGAATACGAGCAGTATGAGGAGATGAACTCACTACTCAAAGAGGCTCTTTCCAAGGATCCGGGCAACGAGCTTCTAAAGAACCTGGCCGGCTGGGTGAAAACCCAAGGAGACAAGCCCCGCTGAAGGCCATGTTTCGTAAGCCATCAGATCCCTTGAGCAAGTAAAATGTCTCTGGGTGGGAAGGGGGTCCAGAGGGGATGGAGCAGATTCGATTCCTCAAGACAGAATATCCATATGCCGAGTTCTCCACAGTCGTCTCCCCGGCCCTGGAGCGTTCAGTGGAGGAGAGAAAGGCCCCTTCCACGGCTGTGTTGAACTCTTTTACCCAGGACAGCATCACCTTGGGATATTTTGAGGACCCTGAGAAGTGTCTGGATCTGGAATACTGCCGCCTGGCCGGGATACAGGTGCGCAGAAGGCGCAATACGGGTGGATCCATCCTGGGAGGGAAGGGCAGCGCTTTTCTGGTCTTATGTTTGGATGTTCTGCAAGATTGGGTGTGCATGCGCAGCCTGGAAGAAGGTTTCAGGTGCAGCCTTTCAGCCATGGCAGAGGCCATGAGGGAGCTTTGGGGGTTGGATGCCAGGTGGCGCCCTTTGAACGATGTGGAGGTGGGGGGGAGAAAACTGGTGGCCTCTTCAGCCAGGTTGGAAAAAGATGTGCTCACCTTGAGGCTTGTGATAAACGCTGCCCGGGTGGAGCCTACTGTGCTAAGAAATGCTCTGAAGACTCCACCGGAGAAGATGAAAGACAAGCTGTTGCAGGACCCAAGCCAGAGGGTGAGCTCCCTGCAACAGGAGCTGGGCCGCCCCATAGGCCAAGAGGAGGTGTATGCTTTGGCCTGCCGCACTGTGGAGAGAATGTTTGGGCCTGAGGTACTCCTGGTGCCGGGGGAGCTGAACAGCGAAGAGAAGAAATATGCCCGTGAATTCGAAGAGCTTTTCTCTTCGGAGGAGTGGTTCTGGGGCCGCTCGGAAGCAAGAAGGTCTTGCTCTGTGAGTCCTGAGTGCCTGAGGGTGGAGGGGGTTCACAAGGCCCCTGCGGGGCTCATTAGGGTAACCTTGTGGGTGAAAAAGAACAGGATCCAGGAAGTGCTCATCACAGGGGACTTTCATGCCAGGCCGCTTGACTTGGTGGAGGAGCTGGAGGGATGCCTCAGGGGTGTGCGGGCAGAGCTGGAGAGCATCTCCTCCAGCATACTGCCTTTGTTGGGGCGCCCCGGGGTGGAACTCCCAGGGGTAACAAGGGAAGATCTCCTAGCGCCTTTTGCCAGGGCCCTGGGGGAGCTGCATCCAGGCGGGAGTTGAGCCGGGCTGGGGCTGGTGTATTCTCCAGGGCCCAAAAGAGCCCAGTAGAGCAACCTGCAGTCTGGTTGGTCTTGCCCAAGGGCCCGGGCCAAGGGAATTGGGGAACCTCTTAGAGACCCAGGTAGCTTTTTCGAACCACCTCGTCCCTCAGCAAGCTCTCCGAGTTCCCCTGGGCCACTATGCGGCCAGAGGAAAGCACGTAGTTCCTAACTGCCATGCGGAACACAGCCCCCACCTCCTGTTCCACAAGCAGGATGGGAATTCCCATGGCACTGATCTGTGCTATCTTGGAGAACACCTCCTGCCTCATGAGGGGAGCCAGGCCCGTGGATGGCTCGTCAATACAGAGCAGTGTGGGCCGGAACATCAAGGCCCTTGCAATGGCCAGCATTTGTTGCTCCCCACCGGACAAGGTGCCTGAAATCTGCCTGGCCCGCTCCTTTAGCACTGGGAAGAGGTTGTACACCTGTTGCAGGTTTTGCTTGAGTTCCTTGCGATCCCTTACCAGATAGCCCCCTGCATACAGGTTGTCCAATACTGTCAGTTCCCGAAAAGGCCTTCTTCTCTCAGGGCAATGAATGAGGCCTCTGCGGGCTATTTCGTGAGCTGCGAGGCGATGGATGAACTCCCCCTGGAACTTGACTGTGCCATCCAGGGTGATGTCCCCGGCAGTGGTACCTCGCTTCACCTGCTTTTCCCAGGACACCAGACCAGTGATGGCCCTCAGAAGGGTGGATTTGCCGGCCCCGTTGGGCCCCACCAGGCTGACCAATTCTGCGTGGTCCACCTCCAGGCTCACCCCGTTCAGGATCATGGCCTTCTCGTAGCAAACTGTGAGTTGGGACACTTCAAGAAGCGGCACCTTGGGCCTCCTTCCCCAGATATGCCTCCATGACCTGCGGGTTTCTGACCACCTCTTGCGGCTTGCCTTGGGCAATTATGGTCCCGAAATTTAGCACCACTATGCGGTCCACTATTTGCATGAGCTGCTGGAGCTTGTGCTCGATTATTATCATGGCCGGCCCCTCGCTGTGGAGCCTTCCGAAACGGCCTCCCTTGTGAAGCCTTCTCAAGCTCTTGGCCATGAGCTCGGTCTCGGCCGGGCTCAAGCCCCCAAAGGGTTCGTCCAGAAGCAGCAACTCCGGATCAGTGGCAATGGCTCTGGCCACCTCCAGGCGCTTGAGGTCCCCTTGGGAAAGGGTTGAGGCCTTCTCCAGGGCCATGTCCGAAATGCCCACGAACTCCAAAGCGTCCATGGCTCTGGCCTCCACCCTCTTTACCCATTCCCCCTTTTTCATTGCCCTGGGACAAAGGCAGGAAACCATCACATTGGCTATTATGGGCAGCCTCCTGAAGGGCCGCATGTTTTGAAATGTGCCGGCCACTCCCAGGTTCACAATCTCCCAGGTCTTGAGGCCCACGATGTTCCTGCCCTTGAAGAGGATGCTTCCTTCATCCGGAGCCAGAATTCCCATGATGAGCCTCAAGAGGGTGGTCTTTCCTGCTCCGTTGGGGCCTATGAGTCCCACAATCTCGTCCCTGGCCACCTTGAAGCTCACGTTATGAACTGCCCTGAGCCCCCCGAAGTTCTTGCACAGGCCATGCACTTCCAGCAAGACTTCCCCCATCTCAGTGCTCCTCCGCCTCTTCCCTGAGCTCCCTCCTGGAGACCTTTCCCACGTCGGTCTTGGGAAGTTCTCCCCTGAACTCGATGATCTTGGGAACCTTGTAATGGGCCAAGTGCTCTTTGCAGTAATCAATTATCTCCTCTTCGGAGATCTTCCCCCTGGCTTCCGACTGCAGCACCACATAGGCCTTTATGATCTGACCCACCTTGGGGTCCGGGACCCCCACCACACCGGCTGCCTTCACCATGGGATGCCCATAGAGCACCTCCTCCACGTGCCTGGCGAAAACCGAATAGCCCTTGTATTTTATGAGATCCCTCTTGCGGTCGAAAAATCGGAAATACCCCTCCTCATCCATGCTGACCAGGTCGCCTGTGCGAAGCCACCTACGTCCTTCCAGCTCCACCAGGGTGTCCCGGGTCTCCTGGGGCCTCTCCCAGTAGCCCTCCATGATATTGGGCCCGCTCACCAGCAGCTCCCCCACCTCTCCCGGAGGCAAGTAATCCGTCCCCTCGGGATCCACTATGGCAGCCATCACGTTGGGGATCGGGACCCCGAATGTGCCGGGCTTGGGACGGTGGTAGGGGCTTGCATGGCAAAGGGAACTGGTCTCGGTCATGCCGTAGCCCTCCATGATCCTGGTGGAGGTCCGCCTTTCCCAGTCCTTCATGGTGGAGTCGTGGAGGGTGTCCGCGCCGCAGGCGATCATCTTGAGCCTCTTCCAGTTCACCTGGTCTGTTTTCTCGTGCTCCTTGAGATATTCGTACAGGGTGGGTACCCCGTAGAACACAGAGGCCTGATATGTCTCCAGAGCGGCCAGTATTTCCTCCATGTCAGGGGTGGTGTAGAGCACAAGCGTGAAACCCTGCACCAGGCCGCTTAACATGACCACCACCTGGCCGTAAATGTGAAAGAAGGGTAGGAAGGCCAGAATCACCTCCTTGCCTTCCTCCAAAATGGGCCAGAAGGCAGTTCCCTGCCTCTGGCAGGCCACCAGGCACCTATGGGTCAGCATGGCGGCCTTGGGCAACCCGGTGGTGCCCCCTGTATAGGGAAGTGCCGCCAAATCCCTGCCTGGATCAAAACTGATCTCTGGTGGCTTAGGAGGATATTTCTTCAACAGCTCCAAAAGCTTATGGATCCCAGGGGCCTCTGGGACATTTGGGACCTGCAGTTCCATTTTCCTGGAGAGCTTGCCCAGGAAACTCCTTCCCAGCATTTTCTTCACGGCCGGGAGGAAATCCCCCACATTGGTCACGATTACCTCACCCAGGGCGGCCCCGGACCTCTCCACGTTTTCGAAGAGGATGTCCTGGCAGACCAGAATCTTGGCTCCGCTGTCTTGGACTTGGTGGGCCACCTCTTTACTTGTGTAAACAGGGCTTATCGGGGTGACCACCCCGCCGGCCCTCAGGGCCCCGAAATAGGCGATCACATACTGGGGACAGTTGACCATGTAAAGGCCCACCCGATCCCCCTTGGAAAGACCCAGATCCGCCAAGCAGGTGGCAAAGCGCCTGACCAGCTCCCCCAGCTCCCTGTAAGAGATCTTGCGGCCATGGAATATCAAGGCGGTGCGATCCCCGTATTTGCTGACTATCCGGTCGAAGAGCTCAGGCACTGAATCTTGGGGGATCTGAACCTCCTCAGGCACCCCAGGAGGGTACCACCTGAGCCAAGGCTTGGACATGTAAGCGGCTCTGGAGTCCATCTGTTTCCGTTCCTTTCTTGTTGCATCTTCTCTCAGGTCTGGGCAGGGTCCTTCCCCAGGCCAAGGGGTGGGTTACCATGCCTCAGCTTCTACCCACGGTCTGAACCAGCCGTCCAAACAGAGTGAGCTCGGCTGTCATGTTACCATTGCTCATCAGTTGGATAGGCTGAGCTGGATCCTCCATCAAGAGTGTGTAACCCGGCCTAATGCAGGCCTGCCGCACATACCCGGCACTGGGTTCGTCTGGCGAAGTTTCTGGCCTTGCACCTTGGGCACAGCTTTTCCATTCTATCCCTTAGCCAGGGCACAAGCCCCTCGGGCATGTAAAGAAGTATGGCCAGTATGACCACTGCAAAGGCCAGGTTCCTGAGCTGAGGCACCACCCGAAGCAGCTCCAGGAGGGGGAACAGTATGAAGACTGCGGCTATGGGCCCGTATATGGAGACCATGCCCCCGAACACAGCCCATATCACAGCCTGAAAGGACAGCGAGACCTCCAGGGTGGATGGCCCTGCTATCCGCATCACATGGGCGTAAAGGCCTCCGGCCAGGCCTGCAAAAAAACCGCTCAGACAAAAGGCCATGATCTTGTACCTGGTGGTGTTGAGGCCTGAGGTGCGCACCGCCAGTTCGTCTTCCCTAATGGCATGAAAAATTATGCCTGTCTTGGAATCCCCTATTTTCCACATGAGAAAGCCGGCTCCCAGCATGAGCACCACGCAGATGTAGTACTCCCCCACACGGCTCTTGGCCAGTCTGCCCAGGCCCGAAACTCCAAGCTCGCCACCTGTCAAGTCAGGAAAAGCAAATACAAGGCCCATGAGAATTATGGGAAAGGAAAGGGTGGTCAGGGCCAGGTATGTGCCTTTTAGCCTCAGACACGGGATCCCCACCACGAGACCTGTGGCAACAGCCGCCACTGCCCCCAGGGGCACTGTGGCCCAAGGTGGCAAGCCGAGGTGCAGATTCAAGAGTGCAGCGCAGTAAGCCGCCACCCCGAAAAAGAGCGCATGGCCAAAATTGACCTGCCCGGTGAAGCCAGAAAGCAGGTCCCAACTGGCTGCAAATATTGCAAAAATGCTGGCCAGAGTCAGGATGCGAAGCAGGTATGGATCAGGCCAGTAAATCGGGGCAGTGAGGAGAAAAAGGGCGAAGAGCATGACCGCGATCCTGCTTGGCAAAACAAGCACCTCGGTCCTGATCATCACCTGGAGCCTTCTTGCCTGAGCCAAGAGCATTGCCTGATTCCCTTTCCCCAAGTATCTTCAATCCTTCTGCAGGGGCAGGCCCGGACCTGCCCGCCAGTCGCAGAGCTCTCAGTCCACCATTCCCAAGCACCCACAAGAGGCAAACCGCCTTGGCAGATGCTTCTTGCTCTCCAGCCCTTGCCTGCTTGGTGCCCCCTATCTTTCTTCTTCAAAGGCTATCCCGAAGAGTCCCTCCGGCCTTACCAGGAGAACGCCTATCATGACAGAGAGGGCCACAGAGCCCTTCAAGAAAGAGCCCATGGGCAGCAGGAACACCACCAGGCTCTCTGCAAAGCCCAGTATGTAGGCTCCCAGAAAACTCCCCTTGATGCTGCCCAGCCCTCCCAACACCACCACGGCCATGATCATTATCAGGGGGGCCAGCCACATGAAAGGATCCAAGACGAACAAGGGCACCACCACAGCTCCTGCCACCCCGGCCATTCCCACGGAGATGGCCATTGTCAGCATGGCTATACGGGCCACATCCATGCCCATCAGATTGGCCACTTCCCTGTCCTGGGCGGTTGTTCGAATGGCCAGGCCCAGGCGTGTGTGTTCCAGAAAGAGCCACACCAGGCCCAAAACCAGCAGCACCACCAGAAAGGTGAGAAGTTGCTGATAGGCCACCTTTACTCCCGCCACGGTCAGAAACCCCTCTATCAAGGGGGGGGTGCCCCTGTAATGACCTTTGAAGAGCATCAGGGTGACTTCCTGGAAGACCATGGCCAGGGCTATGGTGGCGATGAGCACCGCAGCCTCGTGCTCCCGGATGGGGTCTATAAAGAGCCGGTAGCACACGAGTCCCAGGCCCACCACCAGCAGGACCGCCAGGGGCATGGAAAGAAGGTAGGGAATCCCCAGGTTGTGAAGCCCGAAATGGATGGCGTAGGCCGCCACCATGTAGAAAGCCGTGTGCGCTATGTTGACTATGCGGGCGACTCCGAAGATCAGCGAGAAGCCTATGGCCAAAAGGGCGTATATGCTCCCAGAGATGAGGCCATTGACTATGATGTCAGAAGCCAACCATTTCCTCCCTTTTCTTGTCTTGGATGCCCGGGGCGGGCGAACCCGCCCCCCCACTCATCATTAGGACTGCTGCCAACCTCAGCCAGGCCGGGAACCCCGGTTATTTCTTGTAATGGCTCACCACCCAAGGGGGTATCTTGTAATCCACCGAGCCCTCGTACTTGATCCCATTCCAGCCATCCGGCCAGACGCAAAGGTTCTTGCCGTCCTGCCACTGGGTGCCTATGGAGGTGACAAAGCCGGGTCCCCAAGTTACGTCGTGATCCTTGCTGAAGACTATTTTCCCGGCCCCGCCCATGTACTCGGTCTTCTCCAGCTCTTTGACCACCTTGGCTGAATCCAGACTGCCCGCCCTTTCTATGGCCTGGGCCAGTATATGCATGGCATCATAGGTGCCTGCAGTGTAATTGGGGGCCTCTTTGAAGCGCTCCTTGTACTTGTCAAAGAAGGGGATAGTGGAGTCGGTCATTTTTACCCGGGCGTAAGTGTTCATGGTTAGGGTATAATTCCCCTTGCCACCTGTTGCAGCCCAGAAACCGTCCTTCTGAGCCTCCACGTTTATCCCCACTGCAGCCGCAGGTACTTGGAGCTCTCCCCACTGCTTGGCAAAGGGGATTCCCACCGAGGAGGAAAAAGAAGTGAAGATGATGTGGGCCCCTGCGCTCTGCACGGCTGAGAGTTCAGCACTCACATCAGTGGCCACAGGGGAAGGTCTCCAGACCCCCACTATTTCCATGCCCATCTTGGGCAGGTTTTCCTGGGCAATGTTAACTATGGGATCTGCCCAGACAGCCTTCTCGGCCACTATGGCCACCTTGGGCTTGGAGATTCCCAGTTCTGAAGCTATCTTCTTGGCCACCATCTCCAGGAGCAGGAAGTCCACCTTCACCAGAAAGGTGGAGTTGATGGGGGTCACCCTGAACCAATACTTGTACCTCTCGTAATCCTTGGCCACCCTGGCACAAAGCTCTGGGTGAGCCGCTCCACAGCCTATGAATATTTTCTTGTATTCCATGGCTATGTCCTGCATGGCCAGAACCGCCTCTGTGCGGAAGCCACCCATGAGGAAATCCACCTTCTCGTAGGTGATGGCCCTCTCCATGGCATTGGTGGCGTCGGTCACGTTAAGGAACTCGTTGGAGTCCACCTTCACGAGCTTCACCTGAAACTTCTTGTTGCCCACCTGCACACCACCTTTGGCGTTCAGCTCCTCGGCCGCCATGGTGGCTCCATTCCAATGGCCTTCACCCTGGGTGAAGGCCATGGGGCCCACCACACCCACCTTGATCTCTTCAGCTCCCCACCCGGATCCGGCAAAAAAGCCCAAGACCCAAACCCAAGCCGCCGCTGCCAGGAACAGACCTCTCCTCATGGCTCCCTCCTTTGCAGAGCTTTATTGGGGAAACTAAACTGGAAAAAACTGTTCAAGGTCGCCTCGCATCTTAGGGAAAGCGGTTGGAGCTTGTCAAGTGGTTTCCCAGGGGCTTGAAAACGAGCCGAGGGCTCCTGAATGGAACTGTGAAGCAGTTCCCTGGAAAAATCGTCTCCTGGCAGTGATCCGGATGTGTTTGTGGGTCTCAGGATTCCGCAAAACATTGGGAGATTCCTTGACATAGGAGGGCATCAGTCTTAGAATGCCAGGAATTTGTGTCTTGAGGAAACATAGTTCAATCCGGAGGTGGACCCAGATGTCAGGCAATGCAGATGCGGGGATCCTGGTGGTGGGCGGAGGGATAAGCGGGCTTACGGCCGCCGTGGAGGCAGCCGAGGTGGGCTTTCCCGTGCACCTTGTGGAAAAGGCCCCTTACTTGGGGGGAAGGGTGGCCAGGAGCAACAGATACTTTCCCAAGATGTGCCCCCCTCAGTGCGGTCTGGAAATAAATTTCCGCAGGATCCGGAAAAACCCCAGGATCAAGATCCACACCATGGCCGAGGTGAGGGAAATCCAGGGGGAGCCCGGGAACATGCTGGCCAAGGTGAGTTTGCGTCCCAGGTTTGTGAACCAGAAGTGCACAGCCTGCGGGGCCTGCGAAAAGGTTTGCCCGGTAGAGAGGCCCAATGACTTCAACTATGGCATGGACAAGACCAAGGCCATATACCTGCCCCACGAGATGGCCTTCCCGGCCAGATACGTCATAGATCCGGAGGCCTGCCTGGGAGCTGAGTGCGGAAAGTGCGTGCAGGTCTGTCCATTCCAGGCAGTAGAGCTGGACATGAAGGAACAGAAAATGGAGCTGAGTGTGGGAGCAGTAATCTGGGCCACAGGCTGGGATCCCTTTGATGCCTCCAAGGTGCAGTATTATCGCTTTGCCGAGATTCCCAATGTGATAAACAACGTGATGATGGAGAGGCTCTCTTCTGTGAATGGGCCCACAGGGGGAAAGATCCTGAGACCCTCTGACAAGGCCCCTGTCAAGAGGGTGGCCTTTGTTCAGTGTGCTGGCTCCAGGGACGAGAACCACCTGCCATATTGCTCAGGGGTTTGCTGCTTGGCTTCCCTCAAGCAGGCCCTTTATGTAAGGGAACAGTATCCGGATTCCGAAGTTACAATTTTCTATATTGATATAAGGGCCCTGGGTAGACTCGAGGATTTCTACAACAGGGTCAAAGCCGACGAGAAGATCTCCTTGGTGAAGGGGAAGGTGGCCGACATAAGAGAGGAGAAAGAAACAGGGGGATTGCTACTCACAGTGGAGGATGTGGAGCAGGGCAGAGGGATTCAGGCCAGTGCCGATCTGGTGGTGCTGGCCACGGGAATGGTGCCCACCACTGCAAAGCAGCAGGTGCCCTGGCAAGTCTCCTATGACGATTACGGCTTCCTGGCCGAGTCGGGATCCTCTGGAATCATTCCGGCAGGATGCGTCAAGAAACCCGTGGACGTGGCTCACAGCGTTCAGGACGCCACAGGTGCGGCACTTCTGGCCATCCAGTCCTTGGTGGGGAGGTAGTGGGTAATGGACAAGATCGGTGTATATTTGTGCGAAGGCTGCGGGATAGGTGAAGCGCTGGATCTGGATGGTCTTTCCAAGGTAGCCACCGGGGAGATGAAATCCTCCTTGTGCCGCAGGCATGGGGCCTTTTGCAGCCAAGAGGGAATGCAACTGATCCTCCAGGACATTGAAAAGGAAGGAATAGAAGCAGTGGTATTGGCTGCCTGCTCCCCCCGGGTCCTCACCGAGGTGTTCCAGTTCCCAGACAAGGTGGTCTTGGAAAGGGTGAATCTGAGAGAGCAGGTCATATGGGGGCTTCCAGGTGGTGACGAAGACACCCAGATGATGGCAGAGGATTACCTGCGCATGGGAGTGGTGCGGGTTCAGAAGTCTCAGCCACTGGAGCCCTATCAGGCTGAAGTGGAAAAGAGCGTGCTTGTGGTGGGGGGAGGGTTTTCGGGGATGACAGCCGCCTTGGAGGCGGCCAAGGCAGGCTATCCAGTCACCCTGGTGGAAAAACAGCAGGAGCTGGGAGGGTGGATGGCCAAGCAGTGGAAGAGGTATCCGGTACATAAGCCTTACAGGGACCTGGAGGAGGTGGATCTGGAGACCTTGGTCTCCCAGGTGAAAGCACACCCCGGAATACGGCTCCTTTGCTCCACTGAGATAAGCTCCATTCAGGGGGCTCCAGGCATGTTCCAGGTGAGTGTAAAGGGAGCCGCTGGAGAAGAAAGCTTCAAGGTCGGCTCCATAGTTCAGGCCACCGGCTGGAAGCCCTTCGACCCAAACCGGCTGAGTCACTTGGGCTACGGGGTGAGTGCGGATGTGGTCACCAATTTGGAGCTGGAGGAGCGTGCAGCCAGGGAAGGAAAAGTAACCAGGCCTTCTGATCAAAGCGCGCCTTCCAGCGTGGTATTCATCCAGTGCGCGGGATCCAGGGACCCCAGCCACCTTCCTTACTGCTCCTCGGTGTGCTGCATGGTCAGCCTGAAGCAGGCACTGTATCTAAAGGAACAAGACCCCTCCACGGCGGTGTATATTGTGTACAAGGACATGAGGACCCCGGGCCAGTACGAGGAGTTTTACAGAAAGCTCCAGAAGCAGGGGTGTGTTTTCCTCAAAGGCGAGGTGGCCTCGGTAAGCGGGAACGGCTCGGGCAAGCTGATGGTGGAGGTGGATGATCTCCTGACCGGAGAAAGACTCAGCCTGGAGGGGGATCTGGTGGTGCTGGCCACGGGAATGGTGCCTTCCATGGCCCTGGACACGGACATGGCAGGCCCCCCGGAGGGGGCGGCGGCTTCCCCGGAAGCCCAGACCCAGCCCGAGGCCACTTCGGCGGCAGACCGTCAAAAAGAGGGGATGGTGCTTTACTTGGAATATAGGCAGGGTCCAGAACTCCCCAAGCTGCGTTACGGCATGCCTGACTCCCACTTCATCTGCTTCCCCTACGAGACCCGTCGCACGGGCATATACGCGGCCGGATGCGTAAGGCAGCCCATGGACACACTGGGGGCAGAGGAAGACGGCAGGGGGGCCGCCCTCAAGGCCATCCAGTGCGTGGAGATGACTGCCAGGGGAGAGGCGGTGCATCCCAGGGCAGGAGATCGCTCATATCCGGAGTTCTTTATGCAGCGTTGCACCCAGTGCAAGAGGTGCACTGAGGAGTGTCCCTTCGGGGCCATCAACGAGGACGAGAAGGCGAATCCCCTGCCCAACCCGACCCGCTGCAGGCGTTGTTCCATATGCATGGGTTCCTGCCCTGAGCGCATAATTTCCTTCAAGGATTACTCTGTGGACATGATCGGCTCTATGATCAAGGCCATAGAGGTGCCTGAGGAAGAGGAGGAAAAGCCCAGGGTTGTGGTGCTGGCATGTGAGAATGACGCGTACCCGGCTCTGGACATGTTGGGTCAGTGCAGGCTCAAGTGGAATCCGTACGTGAGGGTGATTCCGGTTAGATGTTTGGGCTCCCTCAACCTGATCTGGGTGGCGGATGCCCTGTCCAAGGGAATAGACGGGGTTCTGCTCTTGGGTTGCAAGCACGGGGACGACTACCAGTGTCACATGGTGAAAGGCAGCGAGCTGGCCCAGTACAGGCTTTCCAAGGTTTCAGAGACTTTAGACAGGCTGGCCCTGGAGTCGGACAGGGTTCGCCTGGAACAGGTGGAGATCCGGGACTACACCAGGATTCCTTCCATAGTGGAGAGCTTCCTGGAAAGGATCCAGGAAATAGGACCAAATCCATACAAGGGATTCTAAAGAGGAATAAGACCCGTGCTTGTCTTTTCGGAGGAAAGAGAAAATGGAAGCTAGAACGCCTTTCTTGGAAGTCAGTGAGGCCATAGTGGCCTCTGGAGCCGAAACCCTCTATTGGTGCATGCAGTGCGGTCTTTGCACAGGTTCCTGTCCCTGGAGACTGGTTCCCGGTCACATCTCCCAGTCCTTCAACATTCGCAAGGTGCAAAGACTGGGACAGCTGGGCCTGGAAGGCTTCGAGTCAGAGGAGGTCATCTATGCCTGTAGCACCTGTGCTCAGTGCGTGGTGCGCTGCCCCAGGCAGGTGAAGATCATAGACAATGTCAGGGGCATGAGAAGCATGCTGGCCTCGGTGGGGACTGTACCGGGAAGCTACAGGCCTGTGATCGGGAGCCTTCACAGCCACGGGAATCCCTGGTCTGGGGAAAGGGGCAAGCGCACTGAGTGGATGAAGGGGCTGGAGGTGCCTGTTTTCGCAGAAGGGACAGAGTATCTCCTCTTTGTGTGCTGCACATCCTGCTACGATGTGCGCAGCCAAAAAATAGCCCGCTCGGTGGTGCAGTTGCTAGGGAAAGCCGGTGTGAGCTTCGGTGTGATAGGGGAGGAGGAGAGCTGCTGCGGGGAGTCGGTCAGGAAGATCGGAGACGAGGAGCTGTTCCAGAAGCTGGCCCAGGGGAACATAGCCCTGTTCCAGTCCAAAGGTGTGAAGAAAATAATCACAACCTCCCCCCACTGTCTTTTCACCTTCAGCAAGGAATACCCGGAGCTGGGCGGGGAATTCGAGGTGATTCACCACTCCCAGATCCTGTCCCGCCTGGTGAAAGAGGGAAAACTGAAGCCAAGCAAGTCCTCGAGCCGCAAGATAGCCTATCACGATCCCTGTTACCTTGGCCGGCACAACGAGGTGTTCCAAGACCCAAGGGACCTACTCCAGGCAGTGGCGGACGGGCAATTCCAGGAGCTGGATCGCATCCGTTCCAACAGCCTCTGTTGCGGGGGGGGAGGAGGTCGCATTTGGATGGAGACCGCCCCTGGGGAGAGGTTTGGGGACCTGAGGGTTGAAGAGGCCCTGGCAAAGGGCGCCCAAGCCCTGGCCACGGCCTGTCCTTATTGCGTGGTAATGCTGGAGGCCTCCACCAAGACCATGGGCAAGGAGGAGGAACTTCCGATCCTGGACATCTCAGAGGTGCTCCTGGAGTCCATTTAGGCAAGAGCCAAAAGCAGGAACAAGAGGGATATTCCCAGGGAATACTGAAGGCATGCCGGGGAGCTTGGGAGCCCAAACCCAGGCCCCTGCATGCCTTCTCTTATTCATGCCAGAGGAGAAAATCCAGGTCCCGGAGGGGCCTTCCAGAACCTTCTCAGTTCTCTATATCCTCTATGCGGAAACTGCCTGGCTTGTAAGTCATCTTACCCAGCCATCGGTTCAGTGGATTGTCACGGGAGAGAAACGGTATAACGGGTTTTCTTCTGACCCCCAACTCCTTTAGGGCATTTAGGAACCTCTGGGTGTTGGGGCAGCCCTTGGCCCCCAGAAGAAAGGTTTTTCGTGCCTCCTGACGGTTCCCGGCCATTTGATAGGCCCTTCCCAGGTTGTACACCAGATGCTCGTTAAAAGGCTTTTTCTTCACAGCCTGTCGACAAAGCTCAAGGCCTTCTTCCACTGCGTTCATCTTGATACGGGCCAAGCCCAGATAGGACATGACAAAAGGGTTCTCGGGAGCCAGCTCGTAGGCCCTCTGAAAACAAACAAGAGCGTTCTCGAAGCGTCTCTTGTTCCACCAGGAGATGCCTTGCAGGTAAAGAGCGCGACTCTCCGCCGCTTCCATTTGCCCCTGTACCTCCTAACCCCAATCATTCGCCCAGGCCCATGAAATCGGAAACCCGATCTCCCGATCCTCCAAATTGCCCAAAAACTTTTAACCTGTAAACCCTTTTTCAAAAAAACTTGAAAATCAAACGGTTCTGTCTGCTCTCCCAAGGGATACGCATTGGCTCTTCTTGGGTGGCCCCCTTTGTGAGCCTGCAGCATCCCCTGCTCCCCAGGCAATATGGGCCAGGTCAGCTGGCCCGGGGCATGTACTGGGAGGAGAAAAGGCCAATCCGCCCAGGCCTTCCTGGCCCCGCCAGGATCCACATGGGGTGCGGGACCCGCATGCTTGCATTGGCTGGAATTGTTAATCGAAAAGGGCTGTGATAAGTTCCCCTAGGCTGGAATTGGCCACCAAAAGGCAAGGGGTGAAGCTTGGGGGCTTTAGCCCCCGATTTGGTCCAGCTGGTTCAAGGATCCGGGTTGGGCCTGTTTAAGAGTCTCGGGTTGGGCTGATTCTTGGGAGGAGGGGCATTGAAGGAGAAGATCCTGGATTTGGCCGGCGCCCTGAACATGGTGAAAATTGCCAAGGCAGCCAACAAGAAGGTCGTGTTCACCAATGGATGTTTCGACCTTCTTCATGCCGGGCACGTGGAGTACTTGCAGAAGGCTAGGGCCCTCGGGGACCTGCTGGTGGTGGGGATAAACTCAGACGACTCGGTGCGTTGCATCAAGGGGCCTGGGAGGCCAATCTCCTCCCTGGAGGAAAGGTCCTTGGTCCTGGCAGCTCTTGCCTGCGTGGACATTGTGGTGCCCTTTGAGGAGCCGGACCCCCTGAAGCTCATAGAAATCCTCCAGCCCCATGTGTTGGTGAAAGGAGCGGACTGGCCAGAGTCTGCCATCGTGGGCGCTGATGCGGTGAGGGGCAGGGGTGGGGAGGTTATAAGCATCCCCCTGCGGCCCATGATATCCACCAGTCTGATCATCCAGAGGATACTGGAGCGTTTTGGGTGAGCCTGGACACCAGAACTGCCAAGTCCTCAGGGGTGTTCACGTTCATTAGGGATCTGAGATCCGGATCCACTTGTCTCATCTCCTCTTCCTGGAAAACCCGCACCCGGACGAGGGGGTAAAGATCCAGGATTCTGCGGGCTCCTGAGAGCAGGAGTTTTTCCAAGAACCCCAAACAGCGTTTGGAGTAAATGGCATGGAGAGGCTCCAGGAACTCTCCCACCTTGGGCACCACCACATCCCAGCGGCCCGGGACATCTGCCATGTGTTGTATCAGACGGGGGCTCAGCAAGGGCATGTCGCAGCCTGCCACAAAGGCCCTGTCCCCCCTGGAGAAAAAAAGCCCGGCATGGATTCCCGCAAGGGCTCCACGGCCTGGGAGCAGGTCCCCCACCATCTCCAGCCCCAGGAAGCAGTAGTGGGAAGGGGAGTTGGTGACCAGAAACACCGGATCACAGACCCTGCAAAGGGCATCCACCACCCACTGGATGATGGGTTTGCCTTGCAGCTCCACCAGGGCCTTGTCTGTACCCATGCGGCGGCTTTGCCCCCCTGCCAGGACAACCCCTGTCATGGTTTTCCCCTAACCCCAAGGCCTTGGAGCCCCCTGTAGGTGCCCAGCCGGTTTTTCGCAAGTTCCCGAATCATCCATGTCCCCCCTATACCCTGATCGGTGAGCTGGGCCAAACCAAGGGCCCACGCCCCAACATGTCCAGAGGCAAGACCCTCCGAGGGTGTCATTGCTCAGGCAGAGTGTCTTGAGGCAACCTCCGGTTATTCAAACCAGATCCAGTTGCGAGCCTCTGTTATCCACCGCTTGTGAACCATGCAGGCTATTGCTTTGTTTTCCTGGAAGCTCCTGCCAGGGCCGGCCTCAGGATTCTTTCCTCTATGAGGTCAGCCAAGGCCTTGGGATCGTCTATGTTCACACAGGGCACCCCAATGGAGAGGGGCACATCCGAGGCCACGGCCAGAAGATTGTCCTTTTCTGTGCACAGAAGCTCCCTTCGATGGGACTTTCTGTACACTTCCACCTTGGGATGAATTCCTCGCTTGTATCCCTCGGAAAGAATCAAGTCCACCTCCAAGCCGAGCCTGTCTCTGAGCTCCTCCAGATTGTGGTCTTTCTCTACGTCTTGGATCAGGGCAATACGGGAGGGAGATGAGACAATGACCGCATGGGCTCCGGCCTTCTTCAACCTCCAGGAGTCCTTGCCCTCCTTGTCCATCTCAAAGCCGTGCACATCGTGCTTCACTACCGCCACCTTGTAGCCCCTTGCCTTGAGTTCCGGGATCAAACGCTCCAGCAATGTGGTCTTCCCGCTGTCAGAGGTGCCCACCACAGAAACAATGGGTGTCTTCATTTGCTTGTAATCTCCTTAAAGACTCGCGGTGTTGCTGCCATTGGACACTGGGGACTCTTCCCAATGCCTTTGGGAGGCTCATGGGCCCCTCTTTCTCCAGTTTGGCATGGTGCGGGCGGGCTTAAAAAGAGCTCTGCCCAGGCCCTTGTTCTGGGGAAGCCCCCCTGTTTGGCATGTCTCGGCTTTGGCAGCCGTGTAGATTCCAGCCAAGACCATCCCCCCGAAAAAGACTCTCCAGAGGCCTATATTTTCACCCAGGAAGGCCCACGCCAAAAGGGAGGCCCCCACAGGCTCCCCCAAGACACTCACAGCAACCAAGCTCGCCGAGACATGTCCCAGGGCCCAATTCAGGCAGGAGTGACCTATGGCCGTTGGAACCAGAGCCAGGAGCCCGAACATGAGATAGGTTTTGGGCGGGTAGCCTCCCAAGGGCACTCCGCTCAGACCCGCTGCCACAAGAAGCCACAGGGCTGCAGAGCCATAGGTGGGAAGTAGGTATTTCATGAGCTGCATTCCAGGCCTCAACCTTCGACCCAGCATGATATACAGGCAAAAGAAAAAGGCTGCCCCAAGGGCACAGAGGTATCCTGCAACTTGGTAACCCCCCTCTGCTCTCGTCTCCCAGGCAATGCCCGCCGAGCCCAAGACTGCCAGGAGAGCCCCGAGCAGTTTCCATCCCCCAAAGGATTCCCTAAAGAAGGCCTTGGAGAGGAGCCCCACCATTATGGGGTGCGTGGAGGATATGGTCACGGCTACGGCCACAGGAGCCCTCTGGACCGCCTCGATCCAGGCCAGGAAATGAAGGCACAAACAAAGGCCCGAAAGAAGTACCCACCCCATGTTCTTCACATGGGATGCCGCCTGCGGTTTGGACCTGGAGAGAAGGTACCAGGGCAAAAGGAGCAGAGCCGATAGCCCCAGCCTGTACAAAGCTATCACCATGGCCGGGGCCTCACAGAACCTCACAAGAACTGCTGAGCAGCTTATGGCCAGGATTCCTGCTGCCAGGACAGTCAATGTCATGCTTTTGGCCCGTCTGAGATGTCTTGGAGCCCCGAGGCCTGGCCGGCTTTCCGTGCCCTGTGTCAGCAACCCCAGCTGTTCTATCACAGGAGAAATTCCCACCGGGTTGAGCTAAGTTCCGTGCAGGTGGTTGTATCTGCGCATGAACCTGGCCGCTGCCACAGGGTCCTGCTGGAGCTCCCCGAGAAAGCTGTCCATGGAGTCCCTGAAGTCTTGCTCAAAGAGCTGAGGCTGTATCAAGAAGCCCCATCTGCCCTGTCCCATGATCACACACCTGTTTTCCCATGGCTCCTGGGAAGCCACCAGGTCCTCTATCACTCCGCGGCGGAACAGATGCACCAGGGCGGCTGGTATTTTCAGCCTCTTGACCGCCTTTCCCTGCTCCCTTAGCAAAGGGATCCTGACCCTGAAATAATGACCTGAGGGATCTTTGGCCCCGCTGTTGAAACGGGGGAAGTAGCTGCTCAGGAAATCCTGTAGGGCCCTGGAGCCTCTCTGCCCTGCCGTTCTTCTGCTGCCCGCCCGGTACAAGGCCAGGAATTCTGAGGCGCTCAGGATGAAAAGGAGTGTCGCTGCCGGCGCCTTAGAGCTGAGACAGGCCGAAGCGCCTTTTCTGAACTCCTCCATGAGCCCCTGCAAGTGGGCCAATGCCCTCGCCATCAACATGAGAGTCGTTCACCTCAGCCCGGAATCATTCACCGGGGTCGGGCACCCCGGGGCCCCACAACCCCAAGACTCAGGGATATTTCGAGATTCCCGGAGCCTGGGGTCTTTCTCAGCCGCTCCACCAGGCCCAGGTTGTTTTTGAACAAGCTCCCGTTCCGAAAGCAAATCCATGAGTTCACTTGCTGCATCCGTTGTTCCTGAACAATGCGGGTCAGAGTCTTTGGGAAATGCTCCTGATCAACTTTCCCCTTCAGGCCCAGGGGGCTGGGCAGGCTGCCCAGGGCCCCCAGGAGCCTCCTGGCTGGGTTGGGGCTCCTTGGCCTCCTGGGGGGCCCTGGCTCCCGGGCTGGCTGGGAGCAAGGTAAAAACCGTCAAGGTGGCATCCAGTTTCCCTGTTTCCTTGGGGCTGGATCTCAGCTGCAGGTTTCTTACCCTCAAGATCCTCTCAGAGGATTCTAGTCTATACAGGAACTCCACCAGCTGTGCCGGAGTGATCTCCCCTATTTTCAAGGACACGAGAGCCTCTCTGAACTGTTCAGCGAGCTTGCCTTGCTCTGGCTTGAGGTATTGGACCTGCTCCATCACCCCTGCCTCCTTTGCTATATTCTCCACCACGGAGGCCACAGAGAAGCTCTCTGTGCTTCGTCGCCTTATCTGCTCCTGGAGGATTGTTTCACGCTGGTTGAGCTCTGAGACCGCTTGGTGGAGTGATCGAACCTGCTCCAGCCTCTTGCTCTCCAGGGAGATGGCTCTGTCCAGCCGGCGGATTTTCTCCAGGCTGGGCAAGAGCCACAGGAAGACGAGTAGGGCAAGAACCAACACACCCACCCCAGCCAACAAGGCCCTTCGGTCCCTTTGGTTCAGTCTGCCTAGGGCTGACTTAATCATGAAACCTTCCTTCGGGCCGTGCACTGGAAATCCCACAGTTGGCTCTTGGGATTTTTCTTGGCATTCTTGACCTCCACGGCTTCCAGCAAGGGGGAGGCAGACCAGTGGTCCTTTGCCTTCTCTATGATATCGTACGCTGTGGCCTCACCTCTTATGTTCAGATTCTCCCCGGAGATGTCCAGCTCTGTTATGCGCAGTGCGCGGGCCTGCTCCCTGAGGCTTATTTCCCTGAGGAGTTCCAGGACCGTGGTCCTGGGATCCTGGGAAAGCAAAGTGAGATGTCTACCCTTTCTTTCTTCTAGGAGGCGCTGCATCTGGAGCACCGGGTCCACCACCTGGGTCACCTCCGGGAATGCTTGACGAAACAGGCTCCGGACCTCCTGTTGAAGAGCTTGAAGCTGCCTCTGACGAACGTTCACCTTGGTTTCAATGTCCGCGATGCCCAAGCCCAGGGCTGTGCCCAGGAGGATTCCTGCCACCAGGATTCTGCCCCTCATAGCAGCCATCCCCGGGCTGTAATGGAACTCTCCCAGGCGCAGATTGGAGCCCAGAGTGCTCTTTTCCAGGCCGTGGATTGCCAGGCCCAAGGCAGTGGCGAACCTCCCAGGATGCAGGCCCTGAGGCATGGGGGCCTGTGAGTTGAAGCCCTCTAAAGCATCCAGAGGCTTTACCGGGAGATCAAAATTCCTTCCGAGCTGCTCCATGGCCTTGCGGTCCTCAAGAATCCCCCCGCAAAGGTAAAGCCCTTGGAGAGCTTGGCCGTGTGCCCGACTCTGAAACATCAGGAAGGTGCGCTCCAGCTCTGCCAGCTCTTCCTGAGCAAAACCTTCTTTCTCTTCCGAAAGGCCCACTGGCACAGACCTGACCCCGTTGAGAAAGCCCTCCTGGAACAACAGCAGGTTCGTCTTGGAGGCACCTGCCTCCATCAGGAGGAAACAATCCGGGGGTCTGGAGTCCCACTGAAGCACCACACGGGCCAGGGAGGCCGCCTCAGGTTCCAGTACAGATGGCTCCACTCCCAGCTCTCTGAGTTCCTCCAGCCGGGCCCTGACCTCCTGCTTTGGGGTGGCCATGGCTATGAGTGGAAGGCCTGAGTCCTGGTGGAAGGAACCTCGCGGGAAGTAAGCTACAATCATCTCCTCAGCAGAAAAAGGCACCTCCCCTTCCAGCTCAAAGGGAAGGGCCTGGCGCAACTTGGCGGGATCCTTGAAGGGCAGGTTGAGTGGCCTGTGAATCACCCTTTCAGAGGAAAAGCTGGCGTGGATGGGCTCAGAGGGTTTTCTCCACTCCCTGGTTTTGAGAAGGGCTGGCAGCTCCGCCCTGTCTTCCAAGATGGCTGCCTTGGCCAGCACAGGTCTGCCCCTAGGCGACACCGCCACCTGGACCACCTTGACCGAGGAGCTGCCCAGGTCGATTCCCAAGATCCTTCGGATCCACATCACTCTATCCTCCTGGCCAGCACCTTCCACTCCTGCCCAACTCTGGCCACCAACATCTGGGCCGTTGAGGAAGCCCTGCGGAAAATGCCCTGGCTTCGAACCAGGAACAGGGTACCAGAGAACTGGATGTGTGTGGAGACCCCACCCCTTCGAAAAGGCTGGGGCAGAAGTTGGGGGCCAGCCAGTGGGGCTTCTTCCCTTAGGGATATCACCTGTGATGCGGTGGGCTCATCTATTTCAGGGGAAAGGCTTTGAAGTACCACTGCAGAGGCCGTGTTAACATTGATGCGCCCTCCGGTGGGGTTCACAGTGAGGAAATCCATTAGCCTGGATCCGTCCTCCAGTTTCAAACCCAGCACCTGAGGCCAACCTTTGACCAGATAGAGTTCGCCCAAGCTCCTCAGCGGCCTGTTGGCCGTTTGATAAGGTCTTTCCAGGGAGGTGTAGTATTGGTCTTCGGCTCCATTGAGCTTCTCCAGCACATCGGAATCGATCCAGTCCTCCAGGCAGTCCAGCAGGGAATCCCTTAGCTCGGATGCGACCCCAAAGAGCTCCAGAAGCCTGTCCAGGTGCCTCCTTACAAACATGTCGGTGGTGGCTCCGTCCTGTCTGACTATGCGGTTCAGCTCGATCTTGGAGTTCTCGTCCTGGATCAATACCAGGAAGCCGCCTTCCTGGGCTTCTAAAGAGGCTATCTGGGCGCTTCCCCGAAACTGTGCCCATGGCTCGGCCAGATGGTCCACCTCGGCAGTATCATCCAGGGCCAGCACCGCCATGGCCGTCTCCAGGCCTGAGATGGCCATGCATTCGGCTTGGAACTGATCCCGCAGGTTCCCGGCTGCGGCCACCTGCACCCTGCTGGTAAAGGTGAAGCGATTCACCAGGACCGCCAGCAGGAGAATTACCATGAGGCAGACCAGCAAAGCCATGCCAGAGTCTTTGCGCTGGTGATGGGCGATGTCTCTCATGGATTCTCTTCGCTCGGGGGCTCTGGGGAGGGGGGCAAGGACACCCTCAGGCTGTAAAGCACTGGCTCCTGCGCTGGTTGGGCTGGATCCTGTACCCATAGCCTTATCAACACAGCCACTGGCAAAGATCGGGTCAGGCGGGAGTCCCACTCCTGGAGCATTTCCCCGGAGCGGCTTTGGCACAAGACCTCGAAGGCCACCACTGCCTCGGAGAGGGCCCACTCCTCCCCGCCGGAAAGAATGTCCCGGGTGGGCGCAAGGTTTTCCCTGCGGACAAGTACTGGTCTTGCTGTATCCTGATCTTTGGCCAGACGGTACTCCACAACGTGGACCCACGGGTACTGGTCCAAGAGAGGGCCGCCCGGGACGCTTTGGGAAAGAAAGATCATCCTATGCCAGGGCCTGCCTGCCTCCTGGATTGGCTGGACCAAGAAATAGAGCTCTTGCTCCTCCAGGTTTTCCTTGGCCACAGGCCCCAGTTCCTCCTCTTCTTCATCCAAGTCAGTATCTTCCTCCTCGGATAGCTCCAGGGCCTGTTCTGCCGAGAGCACAGGCCAGAACACCCCCTGGAGGTCCCTTGCCAGCATGGAAAGGCTCACCCTGGCCACCTGGTTCAGCCGGTGCACCTGGAGGGCCCTTTGCATGGTCTGCACATGGACTTGGAAGCTTTGGTAAACCGTGGCCAAGATCACGAAGAGCAGTGACATGGCCACCAAGACCTCCAGGAGCGTGAATCCAGGCCCTCCCAGTTCCGCATTCCTGGCCAGCCTGGGGTATCTGCCCTGAGAAAACCTTCGGGCTCCGCAAATCCCGTAACATCCCAGTGGCTTGGGAGCGTGAGCCCCAAGTCTCCTGGGCCTTGGGAAACGATTAGGGCCAGGCTCCTGATGAAGGCTCCGCCCAGCTGCCAAGAAGGTTTCTCTTGCCCCGCTGTTGAAGGGAACCTCTTCCCCCAGAGGGTGCCTCATGGCAGAGGCCTCCTGTACACCACCAGCCAAAAACTATGAGCCCGCTCAGGAAGCATCTCGGGCTTGAAAAGTGTCATCTCCATGCGGGCTAAGCCAGCAGTGGCCAGATCTTCCAAACGTATGTTCCAGCGCCAGCCAGGGTGGTCTTCTCCCAGGTCTCCTTCGGCCTCTTGCAAGGGGATCTGGCCAGCCTGGATCCTGCTGAGAAGATCCCGGGCTGCCAAAGTGGCTTCTGTGAGCAGCTTGTCTTCGGCTGTGAGTGTCAGGTTCCTGGCCTGGAGAGTGGAGAGGGCTGTGAGGGCCAACGCAAGCAGGGCCAGGGAAAGGGTGACCTCCAGGAGGGTGAAACCCCCCTGGGGAGATGATCTGCGCGCAGCTCCAGGGAGTCTACCCAGGCCCTCTCTGGAGTGACCGGTGCTGCCCAAGATGCTGTTTCGGCTCACAGGGGAGCCTTCCTCCTGAGCAAGTATCCCTCCTCCAGCCTCACCATGCCCGAGAGGGGCTCTATGAGCATGGTGTAGGATTTGTCCGCTTCATCCAGTATGTGAATTGTGGCTGGGTCCACCCAGCCAGTGGGCCAGGCCACAACAATGCACTGCCCTTGTCTCACTTGTTCCTGCCTCGGGGTGGAGATGTCTTGGAAGCGGACACCTTTGGGAAGTCTTCCCAACCAGCCCACCGGGTCGTTTTCCAGGTCCAGGGATCCGTCCACCGAGACCACAGCCGAGCGGTAAGTGCCTTCCCTAAGATCAAAAAGAACTGCCATGGGAACTTTGGCCAAGGCAGCCTCCTGCTGCACAGCCACCAGGAGGTTTTCCAGCTCCCCCCTGACATCCCTGTCCATGTCGGGGCTCAAGAAGCCCTGCATCCTGGGAAGAGCCAACACAACTATCAAGGCAGCCAAGGAGGCCACCACTGCCACCTCCAAGAGGGTGAAGCCTTTCTCAGTTCTCCTCCAGGGCCCAGCTCTGTACATCAGCGTCTTTTCCTTCCCCTCCCTCCTGGCCGTCAGCCCCAAGAGAAATGATGTCAAAGTCCCGGCTGTGAATCCCAGGGGATATGTACACATAGGGATTCCCCCAGGGATCCTTGGGCACGCTGCGGCTCTCCAGGTAGCCCCCTTCCCTCCATCGGGGTGGAATCCTCCCGATACTGGGCTTCTCCACCAAAGCTGCCAGCCCCTGCTCTGTGGAGGGATAAAAGCCGTTGTCCACATAAAAAAGCTTGAGGGCCTGTTCGAAGTTCTTGATCTGGGTCTTGGCTGCCGCCCTCATGGCATCCTCCTTTCTGCCTATTATTGAGGGGGCCACCAGTGCGGCCAGAATGCCCAGTATTGCGATGACCACCATCAGCTCGATCAGAGTGAAACCCCTGCAATTTGAAAGCCGCCCAGAAAGGGCTCTGCAACCCCGTCTCTTTGAGGGGCCTTGGAATTCAGGGGGGAATTTGTTCAGTTTCATGCCAGCCTCCTTGGAATCTGCTGCTTGCCTTAATCCTAGCCCAGAAGCCTACTCATCTGAAGGATTGGAAGCAGTATGGCCAATACTATGAAGCCCACCATCAAGCCCATAACCAGGATCAGGAAGGGTTCCAGCAAAGATGTCAGGGCCGCAACCCTTGTCTCCACCTCGTCCTCGTACGCCTCTGCTATCCTTATCAGCATTTCCTCCATTGTGCCGCTTCTTTCTCCGGCTGATATCATCTGGATGACCATGGGGGGGAAGGACTTGCTTTTTTCCAAGGTGACGGTCAGTTCCTCCCCTTCGTTTACATCCTGTATAGCCTTTTCCACATGTTGAGCCATGTGGCTGTTGTTTATCACGTGCTGGACAATGGCCAGGGAGGAGGTCAAGGGCAGCCCGCCTTGGAGCAGAACCCCCAAGGTTCTGGCAAAACGGGCTATCACTAGCCTCCCGTAAAGGGAGCCCAACATGGGCAATTTCAGCTTCAGTCTGTCCCACCAGAGCTTCCCTCCTGGCGTGGCCAAGACTCTGTGCACCAGGAACATTCCCATGGCAAGTATCAACAGCAGTGCCCACCACCACTGTATAAGGAAGTCGCTGGTGGCTATAAGAATCAGGGTGGGCCTGGGGAGCTTTTGCTTGGCCTCTGCAAACAGGCGGGTCACAATGGGCACCACATAGGTCAGAAGAAATGCCAGCACCACCACCCCGATCCCCATCATGGTCACCGGGTAAAAGAGGGCGGCCTGCACACGGTTGCGAAGCTTCACGGTCCTTTCCAGGAGGTCAGCAAGACGATGAAGCACTGCCTCAAGGGCTCCGCTGGATTCCCCGGCGTGGACCATGTTCACGTAAAGCTCTGAAAAGAGCCATCTATGGCTGCCCATGGCGTCGGCCAGGGAACTTCCGCCCATGACCTCCTCCCTGATCTCCACCAGGGCCCTTCTCAAAGAATTGTTGGAGACTTGCTGTATTATGGTTTCCAGGGCAGAAACCACGGGTATTCCCGCTCCCACAAGGGTGGCCAGCTGGCGGGTGAGAGCTGCCCTGTCCTGGGGTCTCACTCTCCTGAAAAACCTGCCCAACTGAACAGGCTGGGTAACCTTCCCAGGCTCTCGGAATGGGACCTCCGGCTGGGAAGCAGAGTGAATCTCCACAGGGTACAGTCCCTCTGCCCTCAGCCTGGCCCTGGCCAAACGAGGGCTTTCGGCATCCAGAATCCCGGATACCTTCTTTCCCTTGGAATCCAAGGCCTTGTATTCATAGACAGGCATGGGGCCAAGACTCTTGGCAAAACCGAGGAGATAGGGTTTTCAAGCCCTCCGGCCTCGGCCTGCCTGTAGGTTTTTCCGCTAAAAGTCCATTCTTGAGCAAGGCGGACAAGTCAAAGTTTTCTCAAGCATGCTGGATCTGGCACCGACCCCTATGCCCAAGGCCACTCCTGCTGGAAGTCCTGGAATGAAGCCATTTCCCAAGGCAGGAAAGCACTTCCGTATTACTCGCCAAGGACTCCCGCCTTGGGATTCACGCCCACGAGCCCCCCGCATGCCTTGAGTTGTCCAAGTAGGACCACTTGGACGGCATCCCTCATGCAGGGTTTTTCCAGGAACTGCCGGGGTGGTGCCAGCAAATTCCTTGGTTTGACACCATTATCCGGTACTCCCCAATTGATGCACTCCAGTTGAAAACTGTACCATCTCCGGTTTTCCATGGCAAGGAAGGCCCGGCCAGGTAAGGAATTCAACTGGCTTGGAGGCCCTGGGAGAAGGGCTTGTCATGGATGGCTTGGAGCTGGGGGAGTCAGATGATCCAAAGGTCCGTGTCATGGGGGCTGCAGGCCCTTGCTTGCAAGGTCCATTCCAGTTGGCCTTTTTTCACCACGACAGTGTGAAGACCTTGGGCAGGGGCATCGCTGTACCTTAGGCAAATCGAGGCTGCCAGCTCCAGGAGCTCCTGAGCTGCGCCGTGGGGCACCAGCACCAGGGGACCTGGGTAATCCAAGGCTTCCAGCTGCAGGTCTTCGGCAGTGGCCATGGAAGCCAGCTTTTCGTTCTCTGACTGGTTCCTTCCCACCAGGACTTTCCTGGAAGGGCTCACCCTTAGGTGTCTTCCCACAGAGAGGAGTTTCAGATCTCGCACATCCCAGCTCTGCTCTTTTTCCCAAAGGTCCTTGAGCCTGTTGGAGAAGGCAGGGTCAGTAAGAAGGCATCCTCCGGCCGGGCTTGGAAACTCCCTAATACCCCACTGGGCTGCCAATTCCATCTGGGGTTTGCGCGAGCGGCCCTTCAGACCCAGAAGCCTTGTGCGGTCCACCAAAGCGGCTCTCTCCGGCCCGCTGGGGGGAAGTCTAAGAGCGCTCAAAGGCCGAAGGATCCTATCCGGGAAACCAGAAGCATCGGCAACCTCTTGCAGGGCTCGGAGGTTCTGTGAAAAGGGTCTTTGCCCCAGAACCTCCCCGGAGAAGAGAAAGTCATAGCCCTCTGTTTCCATTATTTCTCCGGCTTTTCTGAACATTAGGGCATGGCAGTCCATGCAGGGGTTCATATGCTTCCCCAGCCCGAATCGGGGATTCCTCAAGATCTGAAGGTGCTCCTGGGTGATGTCCAACACCCTGTGGGCCACCCCCAGGTGCCTTGCCGAATCCACAGCCCTTTGACTTCCAAAAAAAGGGGTATCGAAAGTCAAGGCCAGGACTTCCACGCCCTGGCGCCCGAGCAGTTCCACAGCCAACATGCTGTCCAGTCCGCCGCTGAAGATACCGATCGCTCTGCTCATTGATGGCCGGTTTCCTCCCCCTTGCCTCAGCTCCCCGGTTTCTTGACCACGTAAGTGTTCAGCCCGTGCTTGTCTTTGAGCTCCTTGGCATAGAGATCTGCCTGTCTCTTGGTGGGGAAGCGGCCTATGGAGACCCTGTACATCTTGCCCTGGCCCTTGGCCAGATCCGTGGACCAGACAAAAGGATCCAGCCCCCTTTTCCTCAGCACCTCAGCATAAGCATCGGCCATGCCCTGAGACTTGAAAGCCCCCACATTCACAGTGTAGTTCTCCGAGGAAGGGGAGGGTGCCCTTGGGGGTGCACTTGCCTGGGGTTTGGAAACTGGTTCCTTAGGTTTGACATCCTTGGTTGGGGGAGCAGATGGCTTGGGGGCTGGGGACCCAGCCTGGGAAGAAGGTGTTGCGGCCGCACGTTTTTCCTCCTCCCTGCCCGTTGGGGTCGTGGGTGCCTTGGGCTGCTGGCCCTTTTCCGGTTGGGCCTGCTGTAAAGAGGGCAGTCCCTGGCTTGCCTCTGCCTTGGGTGAGTCTGCTGTAGGAGGGGGGGGAGTTTGGGTGATGGCCTTTTGTTCCTGGGGCTGGGGGGAGGCAGGGAGCTTTTCCACCAGGGATGCAGAAGGGGCCCGTTCCAGGGCTGGGTGCTCAGAGCGCTGGGCTGAGGGGCGTATCAGCAAAATGAGAAGCAAGATGCCTGCAAGGGCCGCCGGAACCCCCAGCAGAAGAGGCCTCGGAATCCGGGCCCAGGCTTGGCTCATGGACCTGGGGGCCGAACTCTCCATTCTTCCCAGATCAGGCTCGGGCCCCTCAGAGCCCCGAAGTACCTCCACCTCCTCCTCCACCCTGCCCCCAGATGGAGGCTCAGCATGAGACTCCGGGAGATCAACTGTGCCAACGGTAGATATAAATTCCTCTTCCTCCTGGATCTCGTCGCGAAGCTCCAGGGGCTCGGGTTCTTTTTCGGGCACAACCATTATCCTCTTGCACGTGGGGCATCTGCCTTTGCGGCCTGCGAACTCGTCCTCCACCTGGAAGAGTTCCCCGCAGTCGCAACGAAACTCTATTGTCATTCCACACCTCCTGCCCCCTCTTGGAGGATTCCCCCGGGGGCCGATGAGGACCCCCAACGTGTATTGGCCTGCCTGTGCGATCCTTGCTGAACCGTGCTGTGGGGCCGTACCACTGTTGTGGTCCGTCTGCAAAGGTATCAGATTCTAGGACCAAGTCAACCTTTGCTGCTTCCTGGCCAAAGGCCCGGCTGCGAAAAGCTTTGCGCCGGAGGCCCTTGAGCTGCATTTTTCAGGAGCGGTGGATGGGCTTTACAAGAAGTGGGATCTCCCATACCATCCCCACGGATCTACCAGTTCCTAGACACAGCAATCCAGGCTAAGGAAAGGGCAAGTTGCATTGGGAGAGAGAGGAACTCCTGGGTGGAAGTGAAGAGCTTCTCCTGGGTCGTCTCAGCTTCGTGAACGTGCTCCCTGTCTACTTCTTTCTTGGCCAGCACAGAGGCCTTTTCAGGCTGGTATCCGCCCCGCCCTCAACACTCAACAGGATGCTCAGGGAAGCTCTTCTGGATGTGAGCCCAGTCTCCTCAGTGGAATACGCCAGGGAGCCGGGCTCGTACTGGATCTTGAGGGATCTGGGCATCTCCTGCTTCGGAAGGGTGGGAAGCGTGCTTCTTCTCTCACAAACCCCCATGGAGCAGTGGAAAGAGGCCCTGATCCAATGTCCATTTGAGTCCGAGACCTCTGTGGCGCTCCTGAGGCTGTTGCTCAAGAACTACTGGGGTGTGCAGGCCACCTTGGTGGAGGAGGGGTGTGAATGGGAGGAGGCCACTGCTTTTCTGCGCATTGGAGACAGGGCCCTCAAGGAGATGGCCTCTGGGAAGTGGGCAGAAATCTGGGATCTGGGGGAGGCCTGGTCTTGCTGGACAGGCCTCCCGTTTGTTTTTGCTCTCTGGCTTGTGCGGGAGGAAGTCGTGCGCCATAGGGCAGGCCAGCTCCAAGTGCTCCACAGGCGCCTTCTTGCAGCCAGGGACAAAGGGCAGCAAGAGCTGGAGGTTTGTGCCTTGGAGGCCGGGAGGGTATTGGGGCCCCTGAACTTGGATCTCCGGGAGTACTTCCGTGGGCTTGACTTCCACCTGGGAGAGGAGCAAATGAAGGGGCTGAGCCGTTTCCTGGAAGAGCTGCTCGGAGCTGGCCTCATTGCGAAAAAACCCCCTTTGCGCCTTTGGCCTTCCCCATGAAAAGGCCTGGGGCGCAAGGGGGGTCTTCTCCTTGGGGGTGTGCCTTGGGGGGGGGGTCCCCCGGGAACTTTGAGAAAAGGGCTATACAGTTCAGAATCTCTTTAGCTCGAAGAGCTTTATGTTGGGGGTGACCACTATGTGGTAATAGCCCTCTTGGGGCATGTAAATGTAGGGCACCTCCTCCTTCCTCCTGAAAACAAAATGAGAGAGGATCATCCTGTTCACGGCCCTGTGGCCCACAATCATTATGTTGTCCTGGGGCTGGCTCAGGTAGAAAACCTTGCGCAGGCCGCGTTCGATGCGTGCCTCCATGGTGCAATAACCCTCCCCCCCGGGATAAATGTAACCGTACTTGTCCTTGCGCCTGGCTTCAGCCACCTCCGGGAAGTGCTGCCTGATCTCCTTGTAGCTCATTTCCTCGCAGATGCCGCTGTGGATCTCGTTGAACTCCGCCAGGGGTATGATGGTGCAGTCTCCCTGGGTTCGGGCCACTGGCATGGCTGTCTGGCGGGTCCTCTTGAGGGAGCTGGTGAAAATCAGGGGAATTCTCCGGGACTTGAAGTGGGTGGCCAAGGCCTCGGCCTGCTCCCAGCCCCTGGAGGTCAATTCTGGATCCCCGCCTATGCGGTCCTCCAGGTTGAAAATGGTCTCTCCGTGGCGCACCAGGTAGAGATGGTTCACGTATCTGGTGAGGATCACATCCCTGAGCCTTTCGTAATAAGGTACCTCCTGGGCCAACTCCTCCTGGAGAATGGAGCATTCAAAGGAGTCCACCACCAGACGGTTCTTCTCCTCTGCAAGTGGCTGGTATATGGACTCGTAGTGCGAAATTCGGGAGCGGAAACTCTCGAGGGCCTCTTGAGCAGAAAGATTCTGGAACTCTTCCAGGGCAGCCTTTCTGGCCAGATTGGCCTCCAGCACCTCCTTGTCTGAATTGACGCACTCCAAGAACAGCACCACTGTGCCTGTGAAGAACTCCTGGATCATCTTGCGCCTGGAGCGGGTAACATTGGCCGCATCCACTATGGCCACATCCCCCTCTTCCTCCAGGTACCTGGCCGCCAGTTCCAGGTTTGTGAGGGCCAGTCTTTCCCTCAACTGCACTGCCTGGAGATTGGCCGGGGAAAAAAAGTCAGGGTGAGAGGTCTCGGGGCCCGTGAGCCTCCTGCGGAGCTCCCCGTTGTTGAAGACCCTCACATTGAGCCCGTCCATCTGGAAACTTTGGGCTATCTTGCGGGCCATGGTGGACTTCCCCCTGGCAGGAAGCCCCACCATGGCCAAAACCAGCTTCTTGGGCATACCCCTATTTACCCCCCTTCTTGAAAATTCCCTGGAACATGTTATCCCACTTTGGGGGCCACCCAAAGACTAGAGGCATCAGGCCCCAAGCCTTGCTCAAAACTCTTTCCTCAAGGGATCCGGGCCTGGGAGTCCCGGCCAAGTTGACAGGGGGAGCACTGCTGGGATAATTTGTGCCAGCGCGGGGGGCCGGTGGAATTCTCTTAGAGTCCAAAGCTGAGGGGAAGAGGGGTCTTGTCCCCCGAGGGGGGCAAGCTGGATCTGGGTGCCCTGGAAAATGAGCTTCAGGGGTCCGCAACCGCCGGTTTTCCAGGGGCAGGGAGGCAGGCTGGCTCCTGGGCCGGCATCAAACCCAAGCTAGGAGGTGTGAGATGAAGCGGGGCAAATGGGCTGCTGGGGTGTTGGCTTTGGGTTGGGTCTTGGTCATGGCTCCGTGGGCCTTGGCCGGAGAGACCATGGAGAAAATAGAGAAAACGGGCAAGATCAGGATCGGGTTCAGGGAGGATTCCATTCCCTTTGCCTTCATCGACCCCAAGGTGGGCAAACACGTGGGCTTTTCCGTGGACATGGCCCAGCTTCTCGTGGAGAACCTTTCCAAACGTTTCGGAAAGAAGATAGAGATAGAGCCTGTTACCATTACCACCAAGACCCGCATCCCCATGCTCGTGAATGGGACCATAGATGTGGAGATGGGCTCCACCACGTACACTCAGGAAAGGGAGGACGTGGTGGACTTCAGCCTGATCTTCTTCTTTTCGGAAACGGCCTTCCTGGTTCCCAAGGACAGTCCCATAAAGGTCCTGGGGGACCTGGACGGCAAGAGGCTAGGGGGCGCACAGGGCACCACAAACCTCAAGGCCATGGAAGACCTGGCCAAGGCTGGCAAGATAAAGCCCAAGGGAATAGTGACCGTGGAGGGGCATGCCCAAGGTTTTCTGGCCCTCAAGACAGGGAAGATAGATGCTTATGCCACAGACAGAAGCCTTCTCATGGGCCTGGCCTCCAAGGATGAAAAACCAGACAACTGGCGCACCACGGACTTTGCCATTGCCTACGAGCCTTACGGGTACATGATGAGGGAGAACAACTCCGATTTCAGGGACTTTGTGAACAACACCATTCTTTGGGCCATCAAGACAGGTAAGTTCTACGAGATTTACGAGAAGTGGATGGGCCCCAAAGGACACACTCCCATTCCCATGTCCCAGGCGTACAAGGATTATCTTCAGCTCATAGTGTACCCCATGGGTGAGGAGTGGTGGAAAAAGAAGTGAGCTTGGAGCCAGGGGTTTGGCTTCAGCCGGCGCAGGCAGAAGGCAAACCTGCTGGGGCCTGCGGGTCCCTCAAGTGCAGTGTGGGTTCCTGTGCACCTGGGGGAGAGGTGTGGGCTGTTGTTGTTTGCGGTCAGGGGAGAATGCAGCAGAGTAATCCATGCTGCTTCCCCTGATTCGACTGCGTCTGGAAGCACTCTGCTTGTGACAGGCCGCCCCAAAAAAAAAGGGAATTCGGGTCCTGGGGAATTGATTTTTTTTGGGGGACTTGGGGGGCTTAAGCCCCAAGTCCCTGTGGCATGGACAGTGTCCACCTCAACATGATTGAGCATTTGGGGGGCCAGGTATGCTGGCTTACAAGTTCGACTGGAGCGTGCTTTGGAGGCAGCCTTACGGGGAGTGGCTCCTGGGGGGGGTCTGGCTCACTTTGCAGCTGGGCTTCTTGGCCTGGGTCATAGCTTTGGTGCTGGGGGTGTTCCTGGGGACCATCCGGGTATCCCCTTGGCCTTGGCTTAGGTTTCTGGGAACCTTCTACGTGGAGGTGTTCCGCAATGTGCCTTTCCTGGTACAGCTTTTTTTCTGGTTCTATGCAGGGCCGATGCTCTTTGGTAGGGAAATCCAGTTCAAGATCAACGCCATCTCCGGGCTCAACTTCTATGTGGCCATCATCGGGTTGGGCCTTTATACGGCCTCGAGGGTGGCTGAACATGTGAGGGCCGGTTTCGCCTCCATCGGCCAGGGGCAGTACCAGGCCGTGCTTTCCACGGGAATGACCCATCTACAGATGTACAGATACGTCATCATACCCTATGCCCTCAGGGTGATCATCCCCCCGCTCACAACAGAGTTCCTGACCATATTCAAGAACTCCTCTGTGGCCATGACCATAGGTGTGGCCGAAACCACCTTTGTGAGCTACAAGATAGACAACGAGACCTTCCACGGGCTGGAAGCCACCACCGGAGCCATGGCGGTTTACCTGGTGCTGGGTTTTGCCGTGGTGAAGCTCATGGGATTCATTGAGGCCAGGTTCCGTATCCCAGGACTTGTGAGCAGGTAGGCATGTTCGAGGCGGTCCAAAGAAACCTTCCATTCCTGCTGAGCGGTTTTCTCACCAACCTGCAGCTGGCGGGCTGCGCCCTGGCCGGAGGGATTTTCCTGGGCATCCTGGTGGGTCTGGGAAGGATCTCCAGCAGGCCGTGGGTGTACAGGCCAGTGACCTTTTACGTGAACGTGCTTCGTAACATTCCCCTTATCTTGGTCATCTTCTGGTTCTACTTCGTGATGCCCATCCTGGTGGGCAAGACCCTCCACCCTTTTGTGTCCGCGGCAGTTTCCTTCATAGTCTTCGAGGCCACTTACTTCGGGGAGATCTTCAGGGCCGGTTTCCAGTCCATAAGCCGGGACTTGGTGAGCGCAGCCTATTCCACAGGGCTTAGCTACTGGCAGACAGCCAGGTACATCCTGGTGCCCATAGCCTTCAGAAGGATGCTCCCCAGCATGATCACCCAGAGCATCATCACCTTTCAGGACACAAGCCTGGCATACGTTATAGGGCTCCAGGAGATGGTCAGGCGCACCACCATAGTGGACAGTATGGAGGTGCGCTCCATAGAGCTTTACAGCTTTGTGGCCATGATGTTTTTCATTGTTTGTTTTGTGGGCTCCAGGATAAGTCGTCATTATGAGGAGAAAGGCAGAAGGTCAAACGTGCTATGATCGAGATCAGGAATCTGAGCAAACGCTACGGGAAGTTACAGGTTCTGAGCAACATCAACGAGACCATCCAGAAGGGCCAGACAGTGGTGATCTGTGGACCCAGCGGCTCTGGGAAAAGCACTCTGCTTCGCTGCATAAACGGCCTGGAACCCTTCCAGGAAGGTGAAGTCATAGTGGACGGGATTTCAGTGGGGGACCCAAAAACAAATCTGTACAAGCTGAGGCAGAAGATCGGCATGGTCTTCCAGCGATTCGAACTTTATCCGCACATGAGTGTGCTGAAGAACATCACCCTGGCCCCCATGAAAGTAAGAGGCATCCCCAGGAAGCAGGCCGAGCAGAAGGCCATGGAGCTGCTAACCAGGGTGGGCATCCCCGAGAAGGCCAATGAGTACCCTGCCAACCTCTCGGGCGGGCAGCAGCAGAGGGTGGCTATTGCCCGTGCCCTTGCCATGGAGCCTGAGTACATGATGTTCGACGAGCCCACCTCGGCCCTGGACCCGGAGATGATCCAGGAGGTGCTGGAGGTCATGATGGACCTGGCCAGGGAGGGGATGACAATGCTGGTGGTCACCCATGAGATGGGATTTGCCAGGGAGGTGGCCGATGAGATCATTTTCATGGATGCTGGTAGGATAGTGGAGCGGGGCACAGGAGAGGAATTCTTCCAAAACCCCAAACACCAAAGAACCAGGGAGTTCCTGAGTCAGATCCTGAAATAAGACAGCGGGCTCAATGGAGGGGAGTCCGAGATGGAGATAATGGGCCCAAGGGAAATGGGGCAAAAGGTAATAGGAGTCCTGGGCGGGATGGGGCCCGAGGCCACGGTGGATTTTTATGCAAAGCTTATCCGCCTTACCCCAGCCAAGAGCGACCAGGAGCACCTCAGGGTGATCATTGATTCCAACCCCAAGGTGCCTGATCGCACAAGAGCCATCCTCTACGGCGGGGAATCCCCGGTCCCAGTGTTGCTGGAGGGGGCTGCGGCCCTGAAAAGGGCAGGGGCCGATTTCATAGTGATTCCCTGCGTCTCAGCGCACTTCTTCTTGGAGGAACTGCTCAGCCGGAGCCCTCTCCCCATCCTCTCCATTTTCCAGGCAACCGCCCAGGAGATAGCACGGGCTTTTCCATGGGCCACCCGGGTGGGGCTGATGGGTACAACCGGCACCATCCGAGGGGGGCGCTTTCAGGCTGTCCTGGAAGGAGCCGGGCTCCAAGTATTGGTCCCGGACCGGGAGGGCCAGGAGAAAGTCATGAACGCCATATACTCGGTCAAGGATTCCCAGGCCCTGGAGAGACGTCAAAAGGGGGAGGCCTTTGCCAAAGAGGCGGCCCTTGGGCTGGTTGGGCGGGGGGCGCAGCTCATAGTGGCCGGCTGCACCGAGCTCCCTTTGGTGCTCAGGGCCGGGGAGCTCCCGGTCCCCTTGGTGGATCCGTTGATGGCTTTGGCCAGGGCCGCCATACGTGAGGCTGGGGTGGAACCCCTGTTAGGGGGGCTTGAGCAGATACATGGAGCGGATTTGAGGCAGGGGATGGAATCAGGAGGAGAAGGGCATGAATCTGGCGAGGTTTCCTAGAAGAAGATACACCATGGGCTGGAGCCCCATCCAGAGCCTGGAGAGGCTTTCCCGGGCTTTGGGGGGCAGCCGCATCTATTTCAAGAGGGACGACATGCTGGGGCTTCTGGCCGCAGGCGGGAACAAGGTGCGCAAGCTGGAGTTCGTGGTGGCCGACGCCCTGGAAAAAGGCGCTGATGCTCTCATCACGTGCGGGGCTGTGCAGTCCAACCACTGCAGGCTTACCTTGGCCGCAGCCAGGAGAGAGGGTCTTCAATGCCACCTGGTGCTGGAAGAGAGGGTGCCTGGGAGTTTCAAACCTCAAGGAAGTGGTAACCACTTCCTGTACCAACTCATGGGAGCCGAGTCCATCCGGGTGGTGCCCGGAGGTTCGGACATGAAAAGGGAGATGGAGTTCACCGCAGGGGAACTCAGGGAAAAGGGGGGAAGACCTTACATCATCCCGGGGGGAGCTTCCAACCCCCTTGGAGCTCTGGGATATGTGGCATGTGCCGAGGAAATCCTGGCCCAGGCTTTCCAGGAGGGCCTCAGAATAGACAGGGTGGTTTGCGCCAGCGGCAGTGCCGGAACCCAGGCAGGGCTGCTTGTGGGTTTTTGGGGCAACAACAGCGGGATCCCGGTGGTGGGTATTAATGTCAGCAGGCCCAAGGAGGCCCAGGAGGAGCTGGTCTGGGCCTTGGCAAGGGAGACTGCCCAGTTGGCCGGCTGCGCCGGCCAGATACCCAGGGAGGAAGTGCTTTGCTTCGGGGATTATGTGGGCCCCGGCTACTCCATCCCCACACGGGAAATGGTGGAGGCGGTTGAGCTTGTGGCCCGTACAGAAGGGATTCTCCTGGATCCGGTGTACACTGGGAAGGCCATGGCCGGGCTGGTGGACCTGGTGCGCAAGGGCTTTTTCTCCAAGAAGGAGAACGTGCTTTTCGTGCACACAGGAGGATCCCCGGCCCTCTTCGCCTACATGGAGGCTTTCAGGGGCTGAGCTTTTCAGCAAGGCCCCGGTCTCCCACCCCGGCCAATCCCTACCCCGGCGGCCTGCGGCTTTCAAGCCGCCTCAGGGTGGACTCCAGGATTTCCCCTATTCGGGCCTTGACAGGCTCCAGGAGCTCGGCCTCTGGGGCCGAGAAGGGCTGCAAGGGGGTTCCCATGGGGAAACCTCGGCACTCCATGGCCAGCTTGAAACCGGTTGGGAACGGGATGGAGAAACAGGCCCTGATCAAGGGTATAAGGGCCATCTGCAGATCCCTGGCCCGGCTCCAATCCCCATTGTTCCAAGCCTCGTAAATGGCCACCATGGCCTCTGGAAGGATGCAGGCAGTGGCTGTCATGGAGCCGCTGGCCCCCATTGCCAAGGCCGGAAAGAACATGTCCTCCCGGCCCGAAAGGAAAGAGAGCTCCCCCCCTTGCTGTCTCACCTCGTCCATGAAGTGAACCAGCTCCACCATGCTTCCGCTGCTTTCCTTGAGGCCCACCACATTTTCCCTGAGGGACAGGCGGCCCACTGTCTTGGGGCTTATGGGCTGGGTGAATAGGGGAATGTTGTAGAGAATCATAGGAACTGGGATTTCCCGGGCTATTTCCTGGAAATAGCTCTCCAGCATGCCCTCTGATATGCGATAGAAATAGGGAGGGGCCGTCACCACCGCCTCACAGCCCAAGGCTGCAGCCTGCCTTGCCAATTCTATGGAGTGGTCCGGGCGGGTGGTGCCCACCCCCGGGGTCACAGGAACCCTTCCTCTGGCTTCCTCAGCCACTATTCTCACCACCCTCGTGCGCTCCTCCATGGTGAGGTGAACGCTTTCTCCCACAGAGCTGACAGGAAAAAGACCATGGACCCCTCTCTGGATGAGAAAATCCACCATCCTCCTTAAGGTCTCCTCCTGAACAACCCCCTTTGGCCCAAAAGGGGTCATCATGGCCACGTACACGCCTTGAGGTCTAAACATGGCAATGCCTCCCTGGTTGGATGCGAGCCTCAATACTCGTCCTTGAAGCGGTGTCTTATGATGGCCCCTTTGTCCGCCGACTCGGCCAACCTGGAGTAAAGGGCCAAGTAACCGCTGGTGAACTTGGGTTGGGGCCTTTTCCACTGGGAGCGCCTTTTCCCCAGCTCCTGATCCTCCACGTGCAAGTGCAGTTTTCGGGCCGGTATGTCTATGCTGATGAGGTCTCCGTCTCTCACCAAGGCCAGGGGACCCCCTTCAGCTGCCTCGGGTGAGATGTGCCCCACGAAACAGCCGTTGTTGGTCCCGGAGAACCTGCCGTCAGTGACCAGGGCGGTCTTGAGTGCCAGGCCCCGGCCGTAGAGCAGTTTCATGGCCGTGTACATCTCCCTCATACCAGGCCCGCCCTTGGGGCCCTCGTACCTGATCACCACCACCTCGCCTTCCTGAACTGCTCCTTCCAGGATGGCTTTGTTGGCCAGTTCCTCGGAGTCGAAGCATCTGGCCCTTCCAGTGAAGCAGTGCATCTGCTTGGCTATGGCGGCCGGTTTGGTCACGGCGGAGCGGGGGGCCAGATTCCCCTTCAGGACCGCAAGTCCGCCTTCCCGGCTCCAGGGGTTGGAAATGGGCCTTATGACCTCCGGGTTCAGGATCCTGGCCCGGGCCAGGTTTTCCGCCACTGTCTTTCCGGTTACGGTCATGGCGTCGCCATTTAGGAGTCCCAGGATCTCCTTCATCACCGCAGGGACTCCCCCTGCGGCATGGAAGTCCGGGGTGTTGGGAGCTGCAGCAGGGTTTATACGGGCCAGATGCGGGGTGGTGCGGCACAGCTCGTCGAAGCCCTCCAGGCCGAAATCCACTTCCGCCTCGTAAGCAATGGCCGGGATGTGCAGTGCCACATTGGTGGAACCGCCCACCGCCGAATTGAGTCTGACCGCGTTCTCCAGGCTCTTGCGGTTGATTATGGTTCTGGCGGTGATCCCTTGCTCCAGAAGCCTCATGATTTGTCTTCCGGCTTCCTGAGCGCTTCTGAGCCTTTGGGCCTGGGTGGCCGGGATGGTCGCACTTCCCGGAAGGCACATTCCCATGGCCTCAGCCACGCAACACATGCTGTTGGCGGTTCCGAAAAAAGAGCAGGAGCCGCATGTGGGGGCTGCGCACTCCTCCAGGTTCAGGTAGGTCTCAAGGTCTATCTTACCGGTCTTGAGCATGCCCAGGGCCTCTGTGAGAGAGGTCGTGTCAGAGGCCCTGTTGTCGAACATGCATCCCCCTTCCATGGGCCCTCCCACCACCAGTATGGCAGGAAGATCCAGCCTGGCCGCAGCCATCAGCATGCCCGGGACTATCTTGTCGCAGGAGCCCAGCAGGACCATGGCATCCAGCCTGTGGGCCTGGGCCATCATCTCTATGTCATTGGCTATGAGGTCCCGCGTGGGAAGAATGTAGTGCATGCCCTCGTGGCCTTGAGCGATTCCGTCACAGGCTCCTATGACCCCGAACTCCACAGGGGTGCCGCCCGCCTGGCGGATTCCCTGCTGCACGTACTCCGAGACCAGCCTCAGGTTGTAGTGGCCGGGAACCACCCTGTTCCAGGAATTGGCCACCCCCACAAGGGGCCTTTCCAGGTCATAGTCCGTGTAGCCCATGCTCTTGTACAGGGCTCTGATCATGGACCACTCTGGCCTTTGCAATATGGCTTGGCTTCTCCAGCTCATTTTGCCTCTCCTTTCAAAATCAGTGATGGCCCCAGAGGTGCCCCGAACCCAAAGGAAGCTTTCCCGGAGTTGGCCTCGCGCACTTGATGAAGGGATGGTATACCAGCAGGAGCTGAGTCCACAACCCGGTTTTCTTTCCCGGACCCTAAGCAGGAGGGGCTCTGGCCCCAGGTTCTCTCAGGTGGGGGAAAGGTCTTATCCAGGCCAATCTTACCCTTGACACTTCAGGGAGCTTTCCGTATGTTCGATGCGTTCCTGGGAAAAGCTCTAGCGGGGTTTGGTGCTGGTTCTCCAGTTCCTGTGCCTTTGGATTCAGGCTGGCCATCAGGGCTGAAAAAGGCCTGGAGGGGAGGGTTCCCCCTTTTCAGGGACCTGACTGGGATTGCTTGCCGGCCACTCGGATGGGGTGCCGAAGCCCCCAAGCCCCAGGCAAGTTTCAAGACTTGGTCACGTGGTTTGCGCACGGAGTGTTTTCAGGAGGAGGTAGTCTTTGGTGCAGCCACATCAAGATCCTGGCCTGCACCAGCCACTGCCAGCGGATGTTGCAGGCCAAAGCTCGAGGGAAAGGAGGTGATCTTCCGGGGCAGGACCGGCCATAGGGTTTAGGCTTTGCTGGTTTCCACGCTTCGGCTCTTCGGCAGGAAGCTGGGGCCAAGACAGATCAGGCTCCCATATCCGGATTCCCAAGAGATCAGGCGCTGGTTCAAGGCGCCCAAACCCAGGAGGCGAGACCATGGAAAGGGATGACGCAAAGCTCTCCAGAAGGGACTTCATAAAGGCCACAGGCGCCGGGGTGGCCGGTGCTGCGGTTCTGGGCGGGGCCTTGGGCCCACTGGCGGGAAAGGCCATGGCCCAGGTCTCACCGCCGAAGCTCTCTGTGGAAAAAGGGGCTGAGCTCAAGGTGCTCAGGTGGAGCCCCTTTGTGGGCTCGGACAAGGAATTGTGGGAGAAGAACACCGCCAAGTGGGAACAGCTCACAGGATGCAAGGTGACCACAGAGTACCTTTCCTGGGAAGACGTGAGACCCAAGGCGGCCATGGAAGCCTCGGTGGGAGCCGGGCACGATATAGTGTTGGGCTGGCACGACGATCCCTTCCTATACCCGGACAAGCTCCTGGACGTGACGGACATAGCTGACTACCTGGGCAAGAAGTACGGGGGATGGGAGGATGTGTGTGTAAAGTACGGGGTGAACCCTAAGACAGGGAAATGGATAGACCTTCCAATGGGAGGACCTGGACAGGCCATCTGCTACAGAAAGAGCTGGGTGAACGAGGTGGGCTACGACGTGATGCCTGTCCAGATGGACAAGTTCATCGATTGTTGCAAGAAACTCAAAGCCAAGGGCCACCCTGTGGGATTCGCCCTGGGCCACGCCGTGGGGGATGGGAACAACTGGGCCCACGGTTTCCTATGGGCTTTCGGGGCCAAGACTGTTAACAAGGACGGCTCTCCTGCCATAAACAGCAAGGAGACCCGTATGGCCCTGGAGGCAATGAAGGATCTCTACGACAACGCCATGATCCCGGGATGCGCCTCCTGGCTGGATCCTCACAACAACAAGGCCTTCCTGGCAGAGGAAATCTCGGTTACCAACAACGGCATAAGCATCTACTATGCGGCCAAGGAGAAGTTCCCCAAAATAGCTGAAGACACCTATCACCAGTATCCCCCCCAGGGCCCCGTGGGCAAGCCCACGGAGTTGCACCTCATGGACCCGGCCTTTATCTTCAAGCACACCAGATTTCCCAACGCTGCCAAGCACTACCTGATGTTCATGCTGGAGGCCGATCAGTGCGGCCCCTGGATCAACGCCATGAGAGGCTATGTAACCCCCTCCCTCAAGGCATACCGAAACCTGCCGGTCTGGACAGAGGATCCCAAGCACACGGTGTACAGGGACTGCATGAAGAACATGCTCTGGAACGGGTACGAGGGCCCCATCGGGCCGGCCTCGGCAGCGGTCATGGCCGAATACGTGGTGGTGGACTTGTTTGCAAATTACTGTGCCAGGGGTATGTCGGCTGAGAAGGCCATAGACATTGCAGAGAAGGCAATAGTGAAGGCCTACAAGGTGAAGGGCAAGAAAAAAGCTTGACAAGACAAGCCGTGGAGTCCCAGCCGGAGTCAGGGGTCTTCCCGGACTCCGGCCTCTTGCCACATTGCCCGAAGGAGGAGGAAGTTTGGGGGAGGCAATTTCTCAGAGCGAGGCCATGCCAGGAGCTCTCAGACACAGGCTCTCCAGGGCATTGGAAAACCCCACGCTCCTGGGGTTCTTGTTTGTGGCTCCGGCAGAGCTCATCCTTTTGATCTTCCTGGCTTACCCTTTCGTCTTGGGGCTTTGGCTGGGCTTCACTGACACGGTGGTAGGCCGCGAGGGCTCCTTTGTGGGTCTGGAGAATTACAAGGAGCTGTTGGAAGACTCGGCCTTTTGGCTTACGGTTTTCAATACCTTCCTATACACGGTGGTGGCCGTGATACTCAAGGCCGTCCTGGGCATAGGCCTCGCAGTGGTATTGAACAGGGATTTCAAGGCCAAGGGGCTTGTAAGGGCCATTGTTCTTCTTCCCTGGATAGTTCCCACAGCTTTGAGCGCCATATGTTTCTGGTGGCTGTACGACTCCACCTTCAGCGGCATATCCTGGGTGCTAATGAGACTGGGCCTCATAGACGGGATGATCAACTTCCTGGGGGATCCATGGAATGCCAGGTTCTCCCTGATAGCAGCCAATGTCTGGAGGGGCATCCCCTTTTTCACCATAGGGCTCCTGGCAGGGCTCCAGACAATAAGCCCTGAGCTTTACGAGGCTGCAGACCTGGACGGGGCCAGCTTCTGGTCCAAGTTCAGGAAGATCACGCTCCCACTCATAACTCCCCTTCTGGCTGTTGTGACAGCCTTTTCCACCATATGGACTTTCGCAGACTTCCAGCTCATATGGATCATCACCAAGGGGGGGCCTGCGGGTGCCACCCACGTGTTCGGCACCCTTTCCTTCCAAAGGGCCATGTCAGGAGGCCATTTCGGGGAGGGGGCGGCCATTTCCAACTTCATGTTGCCCATACTGGTGGTCTGTGTGCTGATCAGCTTCAAGTACCTGAGAAGGGAGGATTGAGCACATGGTAGGGGAGAGGGCGATATCCAAAGCGCTCAAGTTCTATGTTCCTCTGGGCCTCTACCTTCTTTTCCTGCTCTTCCCCTTTTACTGGATGGTGAACACGGTCTTCAAGTCCGACAAGGAGATGTACAACCTGGAGCTGAACCCCTTTTACATCCACAGCCCCACCCTGGAGAACATAGTCCACCTATTCACCAGGACCATATTCCTCAAATGGATGGCAAACACCTTTTTCGTGGCCATACTTTCAACCCTCATGGCCCTGGGAGCCAGCCTGCTTGCGGCATACGCCATCCAGCGGCTGCGCTTCAGGACCTCCCAGCCCACGGGCGTGGCCATATTCCTGAGCTATCTCATCCCCCAGACCATCCTTTTCATTCCCCTGGCCCATGTCATTTTCCAACTCAAGCTTTGGGACTCGCTTTGGGCTTTGGTCTTGACATATCCCACCTTCCTGGTGCCTTTCTGCACTTGGCTGCTCATGGGCTATTTCAAGTCCATCCCCAAGGAGATGGAGGAGTGCGCCATGATAGACGGAGCCAGCCGCGTGCGCATATTCAGGAGCATCATCCTGCCTCTTTGTTTGCCGGGAATTCTCTCGGCAGGGATCTTCTGCTTTACCCTTTCCTGGAACGAGTACATATACGCTTTGGCTTTCATATCGGACACCTCCAGCAAGACCGTGCCCATAGGGCTGGTAACAGAGCTGGTACGGGGAGACGTTTACCACTGGGGGCCGCTCATGGCAGGGGCTCTTTGTGCCTCTGTGCCCGTGGCCCTGGTATATTCCTTCTTCGTGGAACATTACGTGGCCGGGATGACGGGTGCCCTCAAGGAGTGAAGGGAAAATGGCGGAGGTCAGGCTGCAGAGTGTATGCAAGAGGTTCGAGGAAGTGGTGGCTGTGAAGGATTTCAATCTCTTCATTCAGGACAAGGAGTTTGTGGTCTTGGTGGGCCCAAGCGGCTGCGGGAAGACCACAACCCTTCGCATGATAGCCGGGTTGGAGGAAATAACCAGCGGCGAGATCTTCATAGGTCAGACACTGGTGAACCGGGTCCCGGCCAGGGATCGCAACATAGCCATGGTTTTCCAGAACTATGCCCTGTACCCCCACATGACCGTGTACCAGAACATGGCCTTTGGCCTGGAGATGAGAAAGACCCCCAAGGAGGAGATCCGCAGGAGGGTTCAGGAGGCAGCCGATATCCTGGGCATAGGAGAGCTGCTCCAAAGAAAGCCCAAACAGCTCTCAGGTGGGCAGAGACAGAGGGTGGCTCTTGGCAGGGCAATAGTCAGAAAGCCTCAGGTCTTCCTTTTCGACGAGCCCTTGTCCAACCTGGATGCGAAACTCAGGGTTCAAACCCGCCTGGAGCTCAAGAAGTTGCACAGCCGTCTTTCCACCACTGCCGTTTACGTGACCCATGACCAGGTGGAGGCCATGACCATGGGAGACCGGATAGTGGTGATGAAAGACGGGCTCATCCAGCAGGTGGGAAGCCCCCTGGAGCTCTACAACTTCCCGGCCAACACCTTTGTGGCCGGTTTTCTGGGAAGCCCCTCCATGAATTTCTTTGAGGCTGCTCTCAAGAGGGAAGGCAGCGCCGTTTCTGTCTGCAAGGGCTCCCTGCGAATAGACCTGCCTCCTGAAAAGGCCGGCTTCCTGGAGGGGTACAAGCAGGAAACCGTGATAGTCGGTGTCCGGCCTGAAGACTTGAAGCCAGTGCAGGAGCACCTGCCTGGCAGAACCCTCCAGGCACTGGTGGAAGTTGTGGAGCCCATAGGGAACGAGACCTACGTGGATGTGGAGGCGGGGGGGGTCTCTCTCATTGCAGGGGTGGGCCGAAACGTGCAGGTGCGCCCAGGGGAAAAGCTTATTCTAATGCCCGCCTTGGAAAGAATCAACCTCTTTGACACACAGAGCCAAAGGGCTCTTGGGCTGCATCATTCGTGAGAAATGCTTGATGCAGGCTGCCAAGAGCATTCCTGAGCAACCCAGAGTGATCCAGAACAGAAAGGTAATTTGGGTATGCCTGAGCTTTCAGCTGTCATAAGATTGCACTTCAGGGACAATGTGGTGGTGGCCCGAAGGGATTTGTCAGCGGGGGAGTCGGTCCCGGAGGAGGGGATCAGGTCTCTGGAGAGGGTTCCCGCCGGGCACAAATTGGCCTCCAGGACCATCTTGGAGGGGGAACCGGTCAGAAAGTATGACCAGATAATCGGCCGGGCCTCCTGCCGGATCCAAGCCGGGGCTTACGTGCACACCCATAACATGGGCATGTGGGATTTCCCCAAGGATTACTCCCCCGGCTCTCGCCTGAGGCCCGAAAGACTTCTCCCCCCTGGGGAAAGGGCGGTTTTCCAGGGCATCCCCAGGAAAAACGGCAAGGTTGCCACCCGCAACTACATAGGGATCCTGTCCACGGTGAACTGCTCGGCCACAGTGGCAAGAGCCATAGCCGAGGTCTTCAGGGCACAGGAGCACCCGGGTGTGGACGGGGTGGTGAGTTTGGTGCACGGGGAGGGCTGTGCCATGGCCGCTCAGGGAGAGAGGTTCGAGGCCTTCCAGAGGGTGTTCAAGGGCTACCTGGAGCATCCCAACCTGGCCGGGGTCCTTCTGGTGGGCCTGGGATGCGAGGTGAATCAGGTGGGAGACCTCCTGGGGGAGATGGATGAACATGGGGAGAAGCTGGTGGCAAGCCTTGTGATTCAGGAAAAGGGAGGCACCAGGAGGACAGTGGAAGCGGGTGTGGGGATTCTCAAGGAAATGCTACAGGAAGCTGGCCGGGTAAGTCGTGTTCCTGTCTCGGCCGAGCACTTGGTCCTGGGGGTGGAGTGCGGCGGATCCGACGCCTACTCAGGCATCACAGCCAACCCTGCCTTGGGCGTGGCGGCCGACCTGCTGGTGGCTCAGGGGGGCACAGTGGTGCTGGGGGAAACCCCCGAGATCTACGGGGCCGAGCATCTTCTCACCCAGAGGGCCATCAGTGAAGAGGTGGCCGCCAAGCTGCTGGAAAGGATACGTTGGTGGGAGGGCTATGTGCGAAGCAACCAGGGAGAGATGGACAACAACCCCTCTCCTGGGAACAAGGCCGGCGGGCTCACAACCATACTCGAGAAATCCCTTGGGGCAGTCTCCAAAGGCGGCACCAGCAACCTGGTGGAGGTGTACAGGTATGCCGAGCCTGTGCTGGCAAAGGGACTCGTGTTCATGGACACTCCTGGGTACGACCCGGCCTCGGTGACCGGCATGGTGGCAGGGGGAGTCAACATGGTGGCTTTTACCACTGGAAGGGGCTCTGCCTTCGGCTGCAAGCCGGTGCCTGTTTTGAAATTGGCAACCAACAGCCGTGTTTACGCCGCCATGCAAGAGGACATGGACGTAGACTGCGGAACGATCCTTGAAGGCCTGGAATCAATAAGGGATGTAGGCAGCAGGATTTTCCTGGAGATATTGGATGTGGCCTCGGGAAAGAAGAGTAAGAGCGAGCTTTTGGGTTATGGAGATCTGGAGTTTGTACCCTGGCGAATGGGGGCCATGATGTGACAGATGAGACGGGCCGGGATGAGATCCGGATCCTGAGCAACCAAGGGCACCATCTCACTGCATCAGGGCTCGAAGCAGGGAGAAGTAAGCCAACCCGCCTGCCAGCAGGAGCAGGCACGGGAACCAGAGGTAACCGTATACCTTGGACCAGGGAGCCTGGAAATACTCGTTGCTGAGTATTAGGCACAGGTGGGTCGGAGCGAGCAGGCTTCCCACGAACCCCGAGACAAAGGCCAGGAGAACCCAGATGAGCTTGAGGTGCAAGAGCCCGGTGGTGGCCAGCATGGAGATGAGAATGGGGAAGCACGTGCCCACGAAGGCTATGGGGAGCCCTGAGATCAGGCCCACGATCATGGGAAGCAGCACGGCCACCCCTGCCATGGGGACCTGGAGTTCCACAAGGGAGCCGCTCACTTGAAGGGCTGCGCCGCTAGATTCCATCACCCCTTTGAAGACCAGCACTCCCGCAATGGTGAGCCACATCCTTGGGAGCTTTGGATCCAGGAGAACCGATGAGAGATGACTTCTGACCCGTGCCGGTTTCCTCCAGGTCCAGAGGATGGCAGCCACTAGCCCCAGGACGAGGCCCGTCTCCCTGGGCAGATGCCCCAAGCCGGTGGTCCCCGCCCACCAGCCGAGCAACGGCGCCATGAAGATCCCTGGCAATATGGCCATGAGGATAGGCACGATCCCCCTGAACGCACCTGGCCTTTGTTCCATTTCCCGGGCCCTGGAGCCGGCCGTGAGAGCGCGGCCCACCCTTGCCAGGACTGGGAGTCCTGCCAGCACAGCCGCCAGTGTCACCGGAAAACTGACAAGGCTGTATTTCCACATGTCCAGGCCGGCCACGGCGCAGGTGAGAAGCACGGCCGGGAAGAGGGGCCACCAGTATTCCCAGATGTGTCGGAACCAGTAGTTCAGGAAGCTCTTCAGAGCAGGGGAGAGCCTGGTCTCCGGATCGAACTTGTCCAGCATGGGTGCTGAGAAGTAGGCCCCACCGGGCATGGGCAAGAGCCCTATGAGGGCAGGCAGGAGCACCATGGCCCATGGCCTGGACGAGAAGCGTTCTCTGATCCCTCCCAGGAGTTCCTCCATCAAGCCAAAACGCTCCAGGGAGCTGCTGAGCACCAGGATCAGGCTGACCATGGCCATGAGCATCAAAGAGCGCGTCTCGGTCAGGGAGGCCCATGCGATACTGAGCAGCTCCAAGGGATCCGGCCTGAAAAGCATGCCCAGGGCACAAGCCCCGGCTGCCAGGGCAAGACCCACCTGCACGGATCGCCTCAGGAGAAGCACTATGAGAAGGAATACCGCCCCTACCTTCAGAATCGGGGCCAGGGATTGGAGTTCCATGAAAGGGTGGTGACTCCCCCGGGGGTCTTGCTTTTCCGGTCCAGCCGCATGCTGCCCACAGGATGAAGAGCGCGGCGGTTTTTCTCTCCCATCCCGGAGAACCGGCCAGACTCGGCGAGCTTCAAGGTGTCTTGCCCCGCACTGCCTTGACGTAATATCCCTCAGTGAGCTCGCTTCTGGTCAAAACAGTCCCATCCCTGAAGTCCAGCCCGGCATGATGCTTCTGAGCCCCCACAGCGTACTGGGTGGAGGACCAGCAGGCAGGCACTCTTCTATCGAACAGGGGATCCAGCCTCAGACCCTCAACCCCTGCTTCAATGAGCAGTCCTTGGAGCTCCTCAAGCCTTGGGACACGCCAGTCCGAATAGCCTGCAAACTTCTCCCGGTTGAGTCTTTCCACGTGAGCCTGGGCCTCGGCGAAGCGCACGGGCCTCTCCGAGCCTGCCTTTTCCCACAGAAGCCCTGTGCGGCTGTCCAGCACCGTGCCGTTTCCAAGGTCTCTGAAACGGGAACCGGCCGGGGCCAGCTGGGGGGCAGAGGGAGATTGTCCGGTTTGGAGGCTGCCTAAGGGAGAAGGTCTTGTCTGCATTTGACCCTGAGCTCTTGGAGGCTCCAGGCTGATCTTGACTTCTTCCAACTCCTTTTGCAGGAGCTGGGCCTTCTCCCTGTTCTGCCTGATCTCCACATCCAGCTTCATGATGTCGGTTAGAAGAAGCTCCTTCTTGCCTTCCAGGCTCCTTCTTTGCTCTTCCAGACGGGAGAGTTCCTTCTCCAGAGCCTGGATCCTCTCCCTGGCTTGCTTCTTTTGGGGTGCCTCCCCCACCAGGAAAACCACCTCACCCTCGCCTTCCAGCCTGCCGTACTGGGGAAGCTGCTTTTGACCTGAGGCCTGGTACACATTGGGCTGCACATAGCTTCCCAGCTCGGATGCGGTGACCAGGCCGTCGGAGTTCAGGTCCGCTTCCCCCCTTAGGCCCCTCAGAAGGTAAAGGGTGAAGATGCCATGGCCTTTCTCCTCGTGGGCCAGGTCTCCCTTGCGGCCTGCAGTGATCATCTGCACAGCTCTTTTCTCTGTGACCACCTGCAGGTATCCCCTGGCCCCAGGGGCCATGCCAGCTCCTCTGGTAAAACCATAGCCGGAAAAGCAGGAGTCTATCATGTAGTAAATGTGCTTGGCTCTCATGCGGCTGAAGGTCTCTCTGATCTGCTGCATGGAGATGGCGTGGGTGAAGAAATTGGACTGAGGGCAGTCCACTGGTATGAGGTAACCCACTTGGTCCCCGTTGGGAAGTTCCTCAGTGTACCCGTGGCCCGCGAAATATATTAGCACCCTGTCATTGGGGCCTGTCTGAGAGCTCAGGCGGGTTCCTATTTCCGTGAGTATCCTATCCCTGGTGGCTTCCTGGTCTGCCATGAAGGTGATGGTCTCAAAGCCCATCTCCTGAAGCCTTTGTGCCATAGCCTTGGCATCCGCCACTGCAGCCTGAAGGTGGGGCCAGTGCTGGTACCTGTCTATGCCTATCACCACAGCCCAGCTCCTTTCGTACAACTGCTGGGCCAGAGCCTGGGCAGAAAAAAGAATGCCTGCAAGCAACCCCAAGACCCCAAGCACCCAAACCCTGGCTCTTGCGGCTAAGAAGATTCGACCTCGAGCTTTCTCCATGCCTTCTGGACCCTCCTGGCTCCATGCATATGGAGGAGTCTCCAATACCTGTTCCCCGGCATTCCCCGCAAGGGGAGTCGGCCTATATTTTGACATGTCCGGGGTTTGTGTCAAAGGGCAGCTGCAGCAAGTTTCACCCTGAAGCCCAGGCTGGGCCCCCTCAAACTCCTAGGCATCTCCAACTTTTTCTTTCCGACCCTGTCACTATGCCGGCCGTTGTGGACACGAGGGGGGGCAGAGGGGAGCTCCCAACCGACAGGATCCGCATCGGGCCATCAACCTTCCACTGCGATCCTTGTCTCGAGTGAACCCTTGCGGTAACACCTCCCTATTCCATGTCCCCCGTCAGCACAAAGGCGGCCCAATAGAACGGTTCCGGCCGCGATTTCTTGAGGGATACCTGGGCCTGACGAAGCGCCTCGGCCTTTGACATGGTCTTGCGGTTCTTGTACAACTCGGCCATCAGCACGGCGGTCTCCTCATCCGCAACCGGCCAGAGGGTGGACACCAAGGAGCGCGCCCCGGAATACAGGAAGGCCCTGGTGAAACCCAGCACCTCGTCCCCCGCCTTCCCAGTCCCTAGGCCGGTCTCGCAGGCGGACAGGACCACGAGATCCGCATTCAACCTGGTCTCGAAGAGTTCAGCAGCGGTGAGGCTTCCATCGTTGTCCCTGTCAGGGGCCAGCAGGAGTCTCGACTGCAGCGGCCTACTCGCGTTGAACTCGCCATGGGCCGCAATGTGGATCATGCTGAAGAGCGCCCCGCTCTTCTTGAAGTTGGTCTCTGAGGCATCCTTCCGAATCAGTGCCATGGCCTCGGGATAGAAGTGCTTGATCCTCCGGGCCTCCAGCTCGGCGCCTATCAGATCCTGGGCCGAATCGCCGAGGTCCGGGTTGGCGAGGATCAACAGCTTCTCTTCCCTTCGACCCTCCCCGCGCAGGAATCTGATAACGTCCGAGCTCGGAAGCATCCTTATGGCCACCTTGTCCACCAGGTAGAGCCTCCCGTCGTGGAGGGCGCCGAACGGGAGGTAATGCAAATCCCCGTGAGCCACCACCGTCAAGATGGATTTCTCGAAGAGTCCTTCGAACGGCCTGATCAACCTGTTGTAAAGCCCCACGGCCAATTCCCTGACCTGGGCTTCACCACCATCCCTTGCGATGGACCGGCGAAATGCCCTGACATCCTCCACCAGGCGATCCCCTTTGAGTTCCAGCGCCTCCACCCTGGAATCAGTGACAAGGAACCCGAAGAGCCTGTTGTCTTGGTGGTAGTACTCGAGGATGGCCTCTTTGTGCGACAGGTGGGATTGGACGGCGCCGGTGGATATCGGGACCACCGTGACCAGCGAGGCGAGCTCGGGATCCGATGAGGCCAACTGGGCCTTCAATGATTGAAGCCCCTTCCTGGTCTCCCTTCTCTGCGCGACCGAATCCTCTGGAATGGAAGAATATCTTGTCTCCAGCTCCTGGAGTTCCTTGTACAAAGCTCTGGAGCCTCTTGCTTCCTCCCGCACCCCAAAGGCCCTCTGGTGGGCCAAGAGATCCACCAGCGCCCTGGACTTGGCCCTTTCGGCGTACTCGAAGGCCTCGGCCGGCCTCTTCATGTCCACCAATGCCCCGATGAGCCATCCATAGATCAGCTGCTTGTCCCCGACGAAGCCGATCTTGGCCGAGTCCACCGAGATGCTGGATCTCTGCAACTCCACCTGTGCCACGGCTTGTCTCAGATAAGAGATGGCCTTGTCGTACATCTTGCTTTCCAGATATATCCTCCCGAGGTCCCCGCGGATCTGGTAGAAAAGCTCCCCCTGTTCTTCCATGCCCGGCAGCGAGTCCAGTTCCTCATAGACGGCTCGGGCCTCTTCATATCTGCCTTTCATGAACAGGGCTTTCCCCAACATGAACCTCAGATACAGATCCATGTACCCGTGTTGGGATCCGACGCCCTTGAATAGCCCTATTTTGCTTCCGCTTTCTATCAATTCCATAAGCCTGTCATACTCCTTCAGGCTCATGAGGACCCTGGCCTTCTGATAATGCACGTCCTGGGATATGGCATCCCAGCGCAAGGGCAGGATGGTGAAGTCAGCCAATCCCTGATAGATCTCCTGCCCGTTTGCCCTCTGGTCGCTGAAGGCATAAGCAACCCCAAGGGCGCCCATGGCCTCGACACCGAAGTGGTCCATCCCCGCGAACCTTCCCAAGACGCTCTCCTCCCGGAACATGGCCAGGCATTTCTCCCCGTACTGGATGGAGAGCCCATGGTTGCCCGTCTCCAGATATGCCTTGGCCCGCAGGGTGTAGGCCTGGGCCTTGAAGTGTTTCGGCGTGAAGAACTGCCCCAGGTTCGTCACCTCTGTGCTCTGCTTCTTCTCCAGCTCGTCACAGCAGGCGAAGAAGTCGGTGTATCTCCTTTGGGAGAGGAGCGAGGGGCAGAGGTAGAAAAGGTCAATCCCGCTCATGCTGGTCAGAGGACCCTTCCTTGCCATCTCGGTTATGATCCCGGCGTGGTCTCCTTTGTAGTACATGTGCTGCACCTTTGTGCCACAGGAGGACGCCAACAACCCCACAAGGATACTGGCGGTGGCCATGGGATAGAATCTCATCAATGGACCTCCGTTCTGACGGCCCCACGGTTCGGTTAACCAGGCGGACGAAGATCCGCACCAGCCTCAGGGCCCATCAAGGAATTCCGGCGACTATACGACGGATACACGGCCTGGTCAAACCCCGCGAGAGCCCCAAATCCACCGCCTACCCTGAAGAGGCAGCGGTGTGAGGGGGTTTGGGGGACATGACCGCCAATCACAGTGTGTCTGGGACCTTGGGCGCGCCGGAACCCCAGGCTGATTGCCGGCCATGCAAATTGCCTGAACAAGCTAGAGACAAAGTCGGCCAAATAACCCTTTGGGCCTGAAACTTGTTATCCTACCTTGCGGCTGGTAGCATCTTTCTGGATCGTTTGCGGGGAGGCGCGAGATTTCTTTTTCCATTTATCAGGCGGATGGCTCCACAGAGAGGCCCTTTCGGGGGGACCAAGCCGCGTTCGTCATACTGGATCGGCCTATGGCAGAGGCCATGGCCATTTTCGAGGGAGAGTTCGTGGGGGAAGGGAAATGAGGGCTCCAGAGAAGATGGAGCCGCTCAAGCGTTGCGGATGGTGCACCCCGGATCCCGTGTACCTCAGGTACCACGACGAGGAATGGGGAGTGCCCGTGTATGAGGACTCCAGGCTCTTCGAGATGCTGGTGCTGGAGGGGGCTCAGGCCGGTCTCAGCTGGCTCACCATCTTGAGGAAAAGGGAGGCGTACAGAAGGGCCTTCCATGGCTTTGACTTGAGGCAGGTCGCGCTTTTCGAGGATGGGGAAGTGGAGCGTCTCCTGAGGGCGCCGGGCATAGTGCGAAACCGCCTCAAGATCCAGGCAGCAGTCCAAAACGCCCGCGCTGCCCTGGAGATTCAGGAGAGGGAAGGCTCCTTGTCTGCCTTCCTCTGGGGCTTCGTGGGCGGGAGGCCTATCCAGAACAACTGGGCCAGCTGGGCCCAGATCCCGGACAGGACCCCTCACAGCATGGCCATGGCCAGGGAGCTCAGGTCAATGGGTTTCAGGTTTGTGGGGCCGGTGATCTGTTACTCCTTCATGCAGGCCGTTGGCATGGTGAACGACCACGAGCTGAGCTGCTTTCGGTATGCCCAAATCCGGGATCTGGCCGAGGGGTCTCAAAAGGCGTTAATCTGAAAGAGGGCTATAAAGGCCGGGCGGCCAGGGGAGAGGGGCGCATGGAGGCTCGAGGGATCATATGGTTGGCTGACATAAGTGGCTACACCGAGTTTCTGACACGAACCGAGATCGAGCACGCCAACATGGTCATGATGAGCTTTTTTTCTGCCATGTTGGAGAAAACCCCCCTTGATCTCCAGGTGCTGGAGGTGGAGGGGGATGCGCTTTTTTGCTGGATCCCTTTTCAACAAAGACCACCCTCCCTAAAGGAGCTCTTTGGATTGGTGGAGCACCAATTCCTGAGGTTTGTAGGGGTGCAGAGATGGTTTGTGGAGGCCTTTGGCTGCCCCAAGCGCTGTGAGTGCCAGGTCTGCCAGAGCCTCACGAACCTCAGGCTCAAGTTTGTGCTTCATACCGGTCGGGTTGGGGTGTACCGCCTCCACAACTTTGAGAAGATAGCCGGGGTGGACGTGGTTGTGGCCCACAGGCTCCTCAAGAACCAGGTCCCGGAGCCCGAATACGTGCTGGTCACCAAAGAGCTTCTCTCAGAGCTGGGTGGAGAACTCCAGCCAGCCCACTGGCGGGAGGGCGAGGACCTGTACCCCGTGCTGGGAAAAATAGAGTACAGTTACCATCCTTTGGAGCGGCCCGAAAAAGCCCCTTTGGTGGAACCCCGGCTCCCCCAAGAGGCAAATCCCCCGGCCTGAGCTGGGAGGAGGAATCAGAACAGGGGCTTGCCGGGAGCCCTTTCATTCCAGGAGGAATTCAGTGCCGGCCCTGCCTTCCAGGGCCTCCTGGATTTCCTCCAGGGCGCAGATCATGGCCCTTTTCCCGCCTGTTTCCAGGAAACGCACACAGGCCTCCACCTTTGGGCCCATGGAACCCTCTGGGAATTCCCCCTGGAGCATTAGCCTCCTGGCCTCCCGGACGCTCAGCCGCCTCAGGAACCGCTCCTGCGGTTTCCCGAAATCCACTGCCACTCCCGGGACATCCGTGGCTATGACAAAGAACTCCACGCCCACCTCCTGGGCCAGCAAGCAGCTTGCCAGATCCTTGTCTATGACAGCGTCAACACCCGCAAAACTCCTTCCTTCCCTCACCACCGGGATCCCACCTCCCCCGCAGCAGATCACTATGAAACCCATCTGGATCAAGCTTCTGATTTCTCTTTTTTCCACGATGCTCACAGGCCTTGGGGAGGCCACAACGCGCCTGTACCCCTTGGGGCTCTTCCTAGTAGGGAAAGGCAAAGCCTGGGCCTTCTCCTCTGGATATGCCGGGCCTATGGGCTTGCTGGGCTCCAGGAAAGCCGGGTCCGCTGGGTCCACCACCACGTAGCTTATGAGGCTTACAAAAAGCTTTTCCTGGTCCCGACCCAGGGCCATCAGCTCCGAGTCCAGGGTAGACTCTATCATGTAACCTATCTGTCCCTGGGTCTGGGCCACCAGTATTTCCAGGGGAAGCCTGGGGAGTGATTCGCAACACTCCTGCTGCAGCAGGAGGTTGCCCACCTGGGGACCGTTTCCGTGGGTGATTATTATCCTGTAATTGTCTGAAAGGCGGGCTATCTGGGCCATGGGGACCCTGAGGTTTCGAAACTGCTCCTCTATGGTGCCTGTCTGCCCTTTTCGAATAAGGGCATTGCCGCCCAGGGCCACAAGCAGGATCGGTTGATTTGGAAAGCAACTTTCCATTAACATTGCCCCAGCTGAAAAGGTCTTCCAAGCCCCCTTTGCAGAAACAAGATATTCCCGAAAAGGGGAATGGCTCAAGCAAAAAGCTCAGGGCGCCGGGGGGAGGGGGACCAGGAGGCTTGGGAATTCTCAAGGCAGGACGAGATGGATTCCAGGGAGGAGGAGAAAGGGTGGAAGACCAGGAACTTTACCAGAGTTTGGCTGCCAGTGTTGGAGCTTCAGGCTCCAGCAGGATCGAGCGTATTTTCAGGATGCTGGCTGATCCGCAGGAAGCCCGGCTTCTCATGGCAGCATCCCCTCCGGCCAGCTTGGAGCAGCTCTCAGAGCGCACGGGCCTGGAGCTGGAGAAGGTGCGGGGGATGGCGCAGGCCCTTTTCCAGAAGGGGCTTCTCTTCTTCTCGGAGAGAAACGGGATTCGCAAGTACTACAGGGTAAGGCATGTGCCCCAGCTGCACGATGCCACTGCCGTTGCCCTGGATGCCAGCCGAGAGCTCCTGGAGCTCTGGAGGGATTACACGGACCAGGAGTGGACAGAGTACGCAAGGAAAATAGAAGCCTTCGTGCCCCAGGCCCCCATCAGGGTGATCCCTGTGAATGTGACCATGGAGACTTCAAGCCGGATTCTGGCCTTCGAAGACGTGAAAAAGCTGGTGGAGGAAGCCAGGTCCTTGGCCGTGACCAGGTGCACCTGCAGGCTCATAGCAGGCAGGTGCGACAAGCCCCTGGAGGTGTGCATCCAAGTCAACAGGGCGGCTGAGTATGCGCTCACCAGGGGCACTGGAAGGGCTGTCTCCAAGGAGGAGACCCTTCAAATACTGAGGGAGTGCGAGCAGGCCGGGCTTGTGCACGTGGTTGACAACCGCCGCGAAGTGGACCACGTGATCTGCAACTGCTGCAAGTGCTGCTGCATGAATTGGCCCCCGGTAAAGGCCGGGGTTAAGAGATTCGTGGTCCCGAGCCGTTTCGCGGCCAAGGTGGACACGGATCTCTGCACTGCCTGCGAAACCTGCCTGGAGAGGTGCTATTTCGAGGCGATTTCCATGGAAGGGGAGGAGGGCAGCGCCTTGGTGGACCAGGAGAAGTGCATGGGTTGCGGCCTTTGCGTGGCCGGATGCCCTGGCGGGGCCATAATCTTGGAGGAAATCCGGCCGGAGGAGTTCGTGCCAGCCTGATCCCTTGATCGGGGAAAACCCTGTTGAGTGTTGCAAAGGCCCCTGCCCGAGGCTGGGGGCTTTTGAGCCCCTTTGCCAAGGAGCACAGCCAGGTCATACCAGGCCAGCCATCCCCGAAAGAGGCAAGAAGGGATGTTCTGGGATCCACCCTGGGGAACAGCTCTCAAGAGCCGTATGGATCCCTCCGATAAGAAGAAAAACGCAACAGGAGGAAACACATGGCGTTTTTCGAATGGAGGGAGGACTACAAGGTGGGAGTAAAGCTGGTGGACCAGCAACACAGGAGGCTTGTGGGGCTGGTGGAGGAGCTCTACGAGGCCATGAAAGCAGGAAAAGGCTCGGAAGGGGCCAGGAGGGTTCTAAAGGGCCTTGTGGATTACACCAGGACCCATTTCCGCACAGAAGAGGAATTCATGAAAAACCATTCCTACCCTGGCCTCCTGGCCCACAAAAGAGAGCACGACGATCTGGCCAGGCAGGCAGAGGAACTCCTTTCGCAGGTGGAAAGGGGAAAGCTCACCGTTCCCCTGGAGACAGGGAAATTTCTCAAGGAGTGGCTCGCCACCCACATAATGGAGACAGACAAGAAGCTGGGCAAGTACCTGAATGCCAAGGGCCTGGCATGAAATGGGTGTTTCAAAGCCCTGGGCTCTTCTCATAAGAGTCCCCAAGCGCCTCCCTGAGCTTGGAGGCCAGGGCTCCCAGGGTGAAGGGCTTGCCCAGGAAGTTCACACCCGGCTCCAGCACCCCGTGGTGCGCTATGGCATCTGCAGTGTAACCCGACATGAAAAGGCACCTGATCTCCGGCCTGGCCTTTTTGAGAAGCCCCCAGAGTTCCTTCCCGTTCATCTGGGGCATCACCACATCTGTGAGCAACAGGTGGATCTCCCCTTGGTGGGCACCTGCCAGGGCCAAGGCCTCCTCGGGGCTTGAGGTTGCAAGTACCTTGTACCCCAGGCTCTCTAGGAACTTCCTGTACACCCTGATGAGGGAGAGTTCATCCTCCACGAGGAGCACTGTCTCCGAGCCCTTGGGAAGAGACTCAGGGGAGGGGGTCTCACTTGGCCAGCCAGCCTCCGAAGCCTGGTATCTGGGAAGGTAGATCTTGAAAGTGGTGCCCTTGCCTGGCTCGCTGTAGGCATTGATGAAGCCCTTGTTCTGCTTCACTATGCCGTAGACCGTGGAGAGGCCGAGACCGGTTCCCTTGTCCATGCCCTTGGTGGTGAAAAAGGGCTCGAAGATCCTCTCCAGGGTCTCCCTGTCCATGCCGCAGCCGTCATCTGTGACGGCCAGCATCACGTACTGCCCTGGCACAAAGCCCGGGTGCTCCCGGCAGTACTCATGATCCAGCTCCAGGTTCTGGGTCTCTATGGTGACCTTGCCGGTCCCTGCAATGGCATCCCTTGCATTTACCATCAGGTTGGCCAGGATCTGGTCCAGCTGGGCCGGGTCCATGAAAACCGTCCAGGTTTCGTGGCCGGCTATCCAAGAAAGCTCTATGTCCTCCCCTATGAGCCTCTTGAGCATCTTGAGCATGCCTGCTATGGCCTGGTTCAAATCCAGGGGCCTGGGGGAGATCACCTGTTTCCTGGCAAAGGCCAGGAGCTGTCTTATGAGGGAGGCTGATCTTTTTGTAGCCTCCAAGACCTCTTCCAAATAGCGTTCCAGGGGTTTGTTCCCCTGGGCATGCCTCAGGGCCAGCTCGGTATAGCCGGTCACGATGGAGAGCATGTTGTTGAAATCGTGGGCAACACCTCCTGCCAGGCGGCCCACTGCCTCCATCTTCTGGGCCTGGAGAAACTGGGCTTCCAGCTTCTCCCTTTCCTCTTGCATTCTTCTTTGTTGGCTCAAATCCTGTAGGAAGACCAGGTATGCTGGCTTTCCATCCCAGCTGATGGGAGCCGTGTTCCCCATAACCCATCTCTCCTCCTTGGGGCTCCCAAGCAGCCTGAACTCCACCCCTGCCGGGACCACCTCGCCCCTGGCCCTCCTCCTGTAGCGCTCTGCTATGAGCTCCCTGTCATCCGGATGGGTAAAATCCAGGTAATGGGCCTGGAGAACCTGCTCCAGGCTGGCATCCAGGAGCCTCAAAGCCTCAGGATTGGCGTAAGGGATTCTTTCCTCCTGAACCACCAGCAGGCCCAGCGGGGAGTTTTCCACCAGGGACCTGAACCTCTCTTCGCTAAGCCTCAAGGCCTCCTGCGTTTCCTTGAGCTCAGTGACATCCGTGGCCACGTGGATGATCTTCTCAACAGAGCCCTGGTCATCCAGAACAGGTGTGCAGGAAACCATGTAATAACGGTCTTTTTCAAATTGCTCCATGACATGGGGGGTATTCTCGAGCTTCCCCTCCAGGAACTTTGCACATGGGCACCCCTGGGGAGGTTTTGGGGAGGTATGGAAGACCTCAAAGCATCTCTTGCCCAGAAGCTCGTCTTTCCCCAGGCCGCTTAGCTTCAAGGCTGCCTCATTGGCCTGAAGGATTCTAAACTCCCTGTCCAGCACAATGGATGGGTGCCCCACAGCCTGGAAAATCTGCTCCCACTCCTTTCTGGAGCGCTCCAGCTCCCTCCTGAGTCTCCTCTCCTCTGTCTGGTCCCTGAAGACCAGCACAGCGCCTGTTATCTCACCCTTCTCGTCCCTGATGGGGGAGCCGCTGTCCGAAATGGGCCTCTCCACACCCTCTTTGGAGATGAGAAGAGTGTGGTTTGCAAGACCCACCACCATCCCCTCCATCAAGACCCTGTCCACAGGGTTTTCCACAGGGAGGCGGCTCTCTTCGTTGATGATCCTGAAGACCTCCTCCAGGCTTTTGCCTCTTGCCTCCTCCTCTTTCCAGCCCGTCAGAGCCTCAGCCACGGGGTTCATGAGCCTTACATGCCCTTTTGTGTCCGTGGCGATCACCGCGTCCCCTATGCTGTAAAGGGTTGTGCGAAGCCCTTCCTGGGCAAGCCTAAGCTCGCGCTCCGAGCTGTAGAGTCTTTTCCAGAGCCTGGCCCTTCCGTGGCGCACCCAGAGGGCCAGGATGCTCCCGAACAAAAGAAGACTGAGAGCCACGAAAAGGGCCACCACGGCCCCCCTGTAAGAGGCCTCCTCAAGGATCTCGGAGGCGTCCACCTTGCTCACCATGAACCAGGAGGTGCCGGAGATGGGCCTCAGGTCAGCCAGGACCTCTACCCCCCTGTAGTCCTTCCCCAGGAACATCCCGGTTCTGCCCAAGGCCGCCTGCACTGCCGGAAGCTCCTGGCGCTCGAGGGGTATGCCCAAGGAAAGGGCGCTATTGGGCCTGTGCCTGAGCTCGTTCATGAAAATAACCTGGTTCCCCTCCTGTTTCACTATCAGGGTTTCGGCAGAGGGGCTGGGGGTGGGCCAGGACTGCACAGAGGGATAGAGGCTTCCCCCAAGATCGATCCTGAGAATCAAAGAAGAAAGAAGCTCACCACCAAGGCTGAAAACAGGGCAGGCCACATCCAGATGAATGGTGCCCTTGGGGCATATGTAAGGCTCTGAGATGGCTGGCCCTTCTATCTGCCTGGCTTTTTGGGCAGCCTCATGGGTTGAGAGTTCCACCGGGTCTGGCTCCTCCCTGGCGGACAAGAGCACGCTCCATCCGTCAGGGGCCAGAACCAGAATGTCGTCATAGCCAAAGTCCTCCTTGTCCATTCTGAGCCTCTTCTTCCAGCTTTCAAGCTGGGAAGCCTGGGCCGGGTCTTTGAGCCAATCCTCCATGGCGTTTCTGAAAAAGGGGCTTCTGGCGGGCCTTGCTGCATCCCTCGCCCTGGCCACAAGCCAGCTTGTGACAAACCTGGCCTTTTCCTGGGCAATGGCAGCCAGATCCTCGTATTTCTCCATGCGGATCTCTTGGGTTTCCCGCTGGTAGTACAGGTAACCCCCGGCCAGGATGAGAAAAAAAACAAGGCCCGAGAGCAAGCAGCCCTGTAGCGGGCTCAACCTCAAATAAGGGTCCTTGCTTGTCATCCCGCGACCTCCGCAATGCTTTTCCTGGAAACCGAGCAAGGCAGGGAAAAAGCACGGCCCCAAAGTTGATGCACGGTTTTTTGGGAAGCAATACCACGACGTGGGGAAAACTGTCAAGAAAAATGGCTCAGCCCTGGCCAGGGCGGGCCGGGAAGGTTGGTTTGGGTGCCTTCCCGGGCCCGCATTCCGGCCTCCGGTTGCCTCTCAGAATCTTGCGAAATTCTCCTCCTCGTCCTCCAGGGGGATCAGCTCCTGGGCTCTTCTCTGGGGCCTTGTGCCGTCGTTTCCCTTGCCAGGGACAGAGGGCCTCCCTGGCCTGCCTAGGGGCTCCTTGGAATAGAATGCCCCAGAGGGTTTCCCGGGCTGGGGACCAGGGGTGGCAGCCTCTTCCTTTGGGCTTCCGAGAGCCTTGCCCCCTTGCACCAGTCTTACCAGGTCCACTACCAGTTCTTTCATGGCCTGTGCCTGGGCCTGGAGTTCTTCCG
>JBBIOJ010000016.1:0-87342 GCA_037443445.1 Desulfarculaceae bacterium
GGGATGGCCACGGCAGCCAGGATTCCTATTATGGCCACCACGATCATGAGCTCTATGAGGGTGAAGCCTCTGCGCTCGGAAATCATGGGCCTTCCTCGAAAGGGATTGTCATGGCGCCTTTTTACACTCACGGCCCCGGGCCGGCCGGGCTTCCGGGCGAGCACCGGATCCCAACGCTTCAGATCTCTGCCACCCCCCAAGTTGTGAGTGCCCGGCTTCATGATGCCAACCCGGAAGCAATTAGCATGCCTGGGAAATAATTAAGGCCCCAAGGGGAGGTACGCCAACCAGGGAGGGGTTGATGGGGGATTCTCAAGCCCCCTGCGGCTCACCCATCAGAGTGGAGACCCTTGACAGGATTTGCCTCGCGGCGGCCAAGGCTATTTCCGCATCACTCGAGAAGTACACTTGACCCGGCGTCAGGTCCGGGAGGCCGTTTGGGTAGCGTGTCGGGATGTAATAACGATCTAACAGCACAGATTCCTCTATGAGGTCCGCCACCTGTTTTCTGATGGATAGCTCAGGGAATTCCAGAACAAGGCGCTGGATGGAGTGACCCCATGGATCCTCCCCAAAACTATACCAGAGTGCCTTCATGGCCTTCTCACCGGCCTGTTGAGAGAGAAAACATGCATGTGAGAAAAGCCCGCTGCGGCAAAGCGCCTCCGCAGCCTCCAGATCCTCCCTGGCGGTCCGAAGCCATCTCCTGGCTTCATGAACTTGTTTTTCCAGACTCATATATGACTCGCCCCTGGCTCAAGGCCCTCTTGAGAAAGGGCCGGTCCCCCATGGCCTCCATCTCAGAAGGCGTGTAGATGAAAAGCTCTATGTCGCGACCAGGTATGGCCTTGTAAAGATCTGCCAGGATTCCCTCGGATCGGTCCAGATAGCGTTTCTCGGTCTCCTGGACAAGGATCAGATCCACATCGCTTCTTCTCGTGTGGGTCCCCCGGGCAATGGAGCCGAAGAGAATGGCTTTCCGGATCCCGTACCTCTGGAAAACAGTTATGGCTCGCCTGGCGATCTCCTCTGCATCAGGTGGGACTTTCTGTCTTGCCATCTTCACCCGTCAGGATCAATCCTGGATATCGACCGATTCGGGAAGCCGACATGTTCAAAGACAAGCCCTCCCTTCTCAAAGCCATCTCCCCTAGCCACAGATAGCCGGGCTCAATGCCTCCCCCCCGGGAGAACCGCTCAAAACCGCCAGCCCGGCTGCTACCGGTGACGTAAATTGTCACCCACTGACCCAAAATGTCACAAGGGCTCCTTCTCGTTTTCCATCCCAAGCTTCTCCAGCCTGTACCTGAAGGAACGGAAGCTTATCCCCAGGAGCCTGGCAGCCTCTGTCTTTACCCCTCCTGCCCGCTCCAGGGCCTTCAAAATGAACTCCCGCTCCTGTTCCTGCAGCCAGTCTTCCAGGTTGAAGCCCTCTGCCAGCATCTCCTCTTTGGTCTTTTCAGCCCCTGGCTGAGGCTCTGCCCCCCTTTTCTTGAAGCTGGCCAGCTTGAGGCTCTCGGGCAGGATCAGCTTGGTCTGCTCCAGGGCCACCCCCCGCTGGATAATGTTTTCCAGCTCCCTCACGTTTCCGGGAAAGTGGTAGTTTTTCAGGACCTCGAGGGCGTAGGAGGAAAGCCCCTCCACCTGCTTTCCCATCTCCCGGGCGTACTTCTCCAGGAAATGCTCTGCCAGAAGGGGGATGTCCTCTTTTCTGTCCCTTAAGGGGGGCACGTGTATGTTCACCACGTTTATCCGGTAGTAGAGGTCCTCCCGGAAACGGCCCTGGATCACCTCCTCCTCCAGGTTCTTGTTGGTGGCGCATATGAAACGCACATCCACGTGAATGGGCTCGGTGCCTCCTATCCGCTGGAAGGTGCGTTCCTGGACAACCCTTAGCAGCTTTACCTGCAGGTGGGGAGGCAGCTCCCCCACCTCGTCCAAGAAAACAGTGCCGCCCTGGGCCAGCTCCAGGAGGCCGGGCTTGTTGGCCGTGGCCCCTGTGAAGGCCCCTTTATGGTAACCGAAAAGTTCGCTCTCCAAGAGATTGTCCGGGATCCCCCCGCAATTTATGGTGACTATGGGCCCGTCCTTGCGCCGGCTGTGGTCGTGGATGGCCAGGGCCACGAGCTCCTTGCCCGTGCCGCTCTCTCCTGTTATGAGCACATTGGTGGGGGTTGGGGCCACCCTGGGGATCAGCTCGAAGATGCGCTGCATGGCCGGGCTGACACCCAGGATATCTCCCAGGCGGCTGCTGCCCCTGGAGGCAACCGGCTGCAGCCTGTTGGCGTTCTCCTGGAGCCTTCTCTTGAGGGCTCCCCTCACCACCTCCTTCATCTCCTCCACGTCAAAGGGCTTGGCCAGATAGTCAAAGGCCCCCCCCTTCATGGCATCCACGGCGGTCTCTGTGGAGGCATAGGCTGTGATGAGCACCACCCCCACATCCGGATCCTGTTCCTTGATCCTGTTCAGGATCTCTATTCCGCTCATCCCAGGCATCTTGAGGTCGGTTATGACAAGGTCGAATCTCTGGCTTCCCAGCCTGGCCAGGGCCTCTTTCCCGCTTGGAGCCACATCCACCAGATAGCCTTCCTTTTGAAGAAGTATCCCCAGGAACTCCCTCATGCCCTCCTCGTCGTCCACAACCAGGATTCGGGCCTGGGGTGGGGAGACCCTCTGCTCAGCCGAAAAAGGGGGGTTTTCCCTAAGCTCTTCCATCCCGAGTTCCCTGCTAGTCGGTCATCAGCCCGGATGGTTCACCCGGGGAGAAAAAACCGGGTGCTCAAGTGCCAGAGCCCCGGGGATGCTCCAAGACCTGCGGGCCCAAAGCCCTCCATGGGTCTTCTGGCATGGGGAAAGTGCCTCAGGGGGAAGCCCCCCTGGGAGCCAAAGCGTTCCTGGCAGGAGACATGAGACCTGAGGGGGGAGAGAAAAGCCATTTCTCGTGGTGGCTTATCCGCCTGCCCTGTAAACCACCTGGCCCCCCAGGAGGGTGCACTGGACCTGCCCCTTCAGGGTCCAACCCTTGAAGGGGGTGTTTTTCCCCTTGGAGCGAAACCCGGCAGGATCCACTTTCCAGGAGCGCTCCAGGTCCAGGAGGACCAGGTCAGCCGGGCTTCCGGGGGCCAGGCTCCCGGCTTTCAGACCCAGGATCCTGGCCGGGTTGCAAGAGAGCTTCCTGACCCATTCCTGGAGATCCATCACCCCCCGCTCCACCAGCATCAGGGTGAGCCCCACCAGTGTCTCCAGGCCGGAGATGCCAAAGGCCGCAGACTCGTACTCCACCTCCTTGTCCACCCTGGCATGGGGGGCGTGGTCCGTGGCTATCACGTCCAAGGTGCCGTCCCCAAGGGCCTGCTGGAGGGCTTCCACGTCCCGGCGGCTTCTCAGGGGCGGGTTCACCTTGGTGTCAGGGTCCCACTGCCTCACCGCATCCTGGGTGAGGACCAGGTGGTGAGGGGTTGCCTCTGCGGTGACCCTGACGCCCCTTGCCTTGGCCTCCCTGATGAGCCTCACAGAACCAGCCGTGCTCACGTGGGCGATGTGGAGGTGGCAGCCTGTCCACTCGGCCAGGAGAAGATCCCTGGCCACCATGATCTCCTCTGCCACGGCCGGCATTCCCCTCAAGCCCAGCTCCAGGGAGACCTCCCCCTCGTTCATGGCCCCATGGCCCGAGAGGGCAGGCTCTTCGCAGTGGGAGATGACCGGAAGCCCGAAGCCTTTGGCGTATTCCATGGCCCTTCTCATGACAAGGGCGTTGGCCACAGGCCTCCCGTCGTCTGAAAGGGCCACTACCCCGGCTGACTTGAGCTCCCCTATCTCCGAGAGGGCCTCCCCTTTGAGCCCCTTTGTGATGGCCCCCACCGGGTAAACCCTGGCATGCCCCTGTTCCCTTGCCTTTCGAAGCACGAACTCGGCCACTGCCCCGTGGTCCACGGGGGGCTCTGTGTTGGGCATGCAGGCCAGGGATGTCACCCCTCCTGCCGCTGCGGCCATGGTGCCGGTCCTGATGGTCTCCTTGTATTCCTGTCCCGGCTCCCTCAGGTGCACGTGCATGTCCACAAGGCCCGGAACCACCACCATGCCCGTGGCCTCCAGCACCTGGTATTCTTTCCCAACCCCGGACAAGGTACTCCCTGCCCGGCAGACGCTCTCCACCAGCCCGTCCTTTACCCAAATGTCCGCAGGCCCGTCCAGCCCCTGGGAGGGGTCCACAAGCCTGCCGCCTCTAATGCAGGTCCTCACCCCGGCTACCTCCTGCCAGCAAGTAAAGGACAGCCATGCGCACTGCCACCCCGTTGGTGACCTGGTCCAGGATCACAGAGCAAGGCCCGTCGGCCACATCCGGGGATATCTCCACCCCCCGGTTCATGGGACCTGGATGCATCACAATGGCCTTGGGGGCTGCCTCTTCCAGGATGCTCCTGGAAAGCCCGAAAAACCGGGAATACTCCCTCTCCGAGGGGAAAAACGCACCCTGCAGGCGCTCCCTCTGTATTCTGAGGGCCATGACCACATCGGCCCCCCTTATGCCCTCCAGCAAGTCATGGCTCACCTCCACCCCCAGGGTTTCTATGCCCTTGGGGATCAAGGTGGGGGGAGCAACCACCCTAACCCGGGCACCCATCTTGGTGAAGCCGTATATGTTGGACCTGGCAACCCGGCTGTGGGCTATGTCCCCCACTATTGCCAGCAGCAGGCCCCGGAGCTCCCCCTTTATCTCCCTCACGGTCATCATGTCCAGGAGGGCCTGGGTGGGATGCTCCCGAAAGCCGTCCCCGGCGTTGACAACCGAGGCCCTGATGGCCTTGGCCAGCATGTTGGGGGCTCCTGCGGCGCTGTGGCGAAGCACCAGGATGTCCGGCTCCATGGCCTGAAGGTTCAGGGCCGTGTCCAGGAGGGTTTCCCCCTTCACCACACTGCTTGTGGCCACCGAGATGTTGATGGTGTCGGCGCTCAGCCTCTTGGCCGCTATCTCGAAAGAGGTCCTGGTGCGGGTGCTGGCCTCGTAGAAGAGGGTGATGACGGTCTTGCCCCTCAGGGTGGGCACCTTCTTGATATCCCGCGTGGAGATCTCCTTGAAAGACTCGGCCGTGTCAAGGATCAACCCGATCTCCTGGGCCGTGAGGTCCCTTATGCCCAGCAGGTCCTTTTTTTCCCAAACCCCTGGAAAAGCAGCCGAGCTCACCCCTGTTCCCTCCAGCCCTCACCCACCACCAGCACCTCGTCCTGTTGGCCGGCCTCCTCCATGTGCACCACAACTGATTCTTCCTTGGCCGTGGCCACCTGGATTCCCACGTAGTCCGCCTTTATGGGGAGTTCCCTGTGGCCTCTGTCCACCAGAACAGCCAGCTCCACCATTGCCGGCCTTCCAAAGTCCATGAGGGCATCCAGGGCAGCCCTGGTGGTGCGGCCCGTGAACAGCACGTCGTCCACCAGAACTATCTTCCTGTCATCCACCGAGAAGCCTATCTCCGTGCGCTTGACCAGGGGATTCGGCCTGCCCCTCGAAAGATCGTCCCGATAAAGAGTTACGTCTATGACACCCGTTGCCACAGGATTGCCCTCTATGGACTCCATCTCCAGGGAGAGTCTCTTGGCCAGGTAGATCCCGTTTGTGCGTATGCCCACAAGGGCCAGATCAAGGGCCCCGGGATGCCTCTCCACCATCTGGCTGGCCATCCTTCTGAGGGCACGCCTCATGCCTGGTCCATCAAGTATCCGCCTGGCCTCATAGGTTTCGCTTTTCATGGAAGTGGCCCTTGGCACACGGAAACATAGGCCTCCGGGACTGACCGGCCCTCCCGCGTCTCCTTGCATGGGCCGGCAAGAGTTGCCCGGGCCTGGAGATTAGTACCACAGCCCGGCCGGATCGTCAACGCCCGGGAAGCCAGAGCCCCATGTGCGCCTCTGGCCCTGGCTGCGCATGGGGCTTGGGAAAAGCCAAGGCTCCGCCCGTTAAGAGCAGCCTCTTGAAAGCCAACTCTTTGATATAACCTAGTTTTTTTGGTTTCCAGGTCTTTCACTCTTTCAAGACCCGGAAAACCTCCGGGGGGCTGGAGAAAACCTGGCGCCCACTGGGCCCGGCCCGTTTCCCTGAGCCCCGGGGAGTTTCCTGAATGGGCCAATTAGCAAGAAAGATGCCCAAGAGTCAAGGGCATGGGGAAAAGGCAAGTTATTCCAATGTGATGGCACAGAAGCCAGGCAGGATTGTTCCAGGATTTTCAATGTATTGGGAAGCCCAGGCCCTGGCCGCCGGGGGGTTCCCCGGCAAAGGGGAATGGGGGGCTAGTGGATTATCTTTCCTATGCGGCCCCAGCGGATGCCGTGGTTGGAGCTGTCCCAGGAGTAATAGATCAGAAAGGCCTTGCCCTTCACCTCCCCCACGTGCACGAAGCCCCAGTAACGGGAGTCCCGGCTGTTGTCCCGGTTGTCTCCCATGACAAAGAGCTGCTCGGGAGGCACCTTGACCGGCCCGAAATTGTCTCTTGGGTCCATCTCCCTGGGCAGGATCCTGGGGTCTGTGTAAACCCCGTAAGGGTCTTCCCAGGCCTTGGAGTTCACGTATACCCTCTTGTTCCTGATCTCCACGGTGTCGCCCCCCACCCCCACCACCCTCTTGATGAAGTCCTTGGAGTTGTCCTCGGGGTACACGAACACTATCACGTCTCCCCGCTCGGGCATGGTAAAGGGCAGGAGCCTCACCCGGCTGTAGGGTATCCTGAAGCCGTAGATGAACCTGTTGACCAGGATGTGATCCCCTATCTCCAGGGTTGGGATCATGGAGCCTGAGGGGATCTTGAAGGCCTGGACCACAAAGGTTCGGATCACCAAGGCTATGGCCAGGGCTATTAGTATGGCCTCCGCGTACTCCCGTATGGCCCCTTTGCGTCTCTTGCCCTGTTGGGCCTCGGCCGGCTGTGTCCCCCCTCTCCTGCCCAGGCCCATCACTTCCTCCCCACCCCGTAGTAGGCGAAGCCCTTGTCCCTGACCCTCTCAGGGTCGTAAATGTTCTTGAGATCCACCAGAATTGGCTGGAGCAGCAGTTGCTTCATGCGGTCCAGGTCCAGGTTGCGGAACTGGTTCCACTCTGTGGCTATCACCAGGGCGTGGCTGCCCTGGGCTGCTTCGTAGGGATCCGAGCAGAATACCACCTTCCCGTCCAAGACCCGGGAGGCGTTTTCCATGCCCACCGGGTCGTAGGCCCTGAGGCTGCCCCCCCGCCTCAGAACCTCCTGGGCTATGTACAAGGCCGGGGCCTCCCGGATGTCGTCGGTATTGGGCTTGAAGGTAAGCCCCAGGAGAGCCACGTTCTTCTGCTCCAGGCCCCCCAGGGCCTCCTGGATTCTGGCCACCGCCCAGTTTTTCTGCCTCTGGTTCACCCGGATCACGGCCTCTACGATCTCCAGCTCCATGCCGGCCTCCCTGGCCGAATGGGCCAGGGCCCTGGTGTCCTTGGGAAAGCAGGAGCCCCCGAAGCCTGGTCCTGGATGCAGGAACTTGGCGCCTATTCTCTGGTCCAGGCCCATGGCCCTGGCCACCTGGTAAACATCCGCCCCCAGCCTGTCGCAGAGAAGGGCCATCTCGTTGATAAAGGAGATCTTGGTGGCCAGGAAGGCATTGCTGGCATACTTTATCATCTCCGAGGTCTGGATGTTGGTGATGACAAAGGGGGCCTCGATGAGGTAAAGGGGGCTGTACAGGTCCCTCAGTATGGCCCTGGCCTCGTCGCTTTCCGCACCCACTATTACCCGGTTGGGCCGCATGAAATCCTCCACCGCAGAGCCCTCTCTCAGGAACTCGGGGTTGTTGGCCACATCGAAGTGGTAAGCCCCCTTGCTCTTCTCCCTCACGATACGCTCCACCCTGCGGGTGGTGCCCACAGGCACGGTGCTCTTGGTGACCACCAGCTTGTAACCGTTCAGAGCCTCCCCTATCTGGCCTGCCACCTCGTCCACCGCGCTCAAATCCACGCTGCCGTCTTCCCTGGAAGGGGTCCCCACGCAGATAAAGATCACCAAGGCGTTCTGCACGGCCTGGGCGAGGTCCTCTGAGAAACTAAGCCGGCCCTGGGCCATGTTTCTCTGCACCATCTCCTCCAAGCCAGGCTCGAAAAAGGGCACCTTCCCCTCTCTCAGGGCCTCTATCTTCCTGGTCTCCTTGTCCACGCAGGTGACCCTCAATCCGAATTCAGCAAAGCAGGCTGCCGTGACCAAGCCTGCATAACCCGCCCCCACCACACATATGTTCATGGATCCTGGTCTCCTTTCCCACCTCCAAGGCCCGCCTCGGGAGCCGTCCCCCTTTTGCAGGGCCCCCTTTGTCCAGGGCCTGGGCTTGCACCCCCTGCCGTTTCCTTACTCAGATGGTTCCTTTTTCAAAAGCCTCCAGGGTCCTTCTAATACCCTGGTTGAACCCCACCCTGACTTTGTATCCCAGAAGTTTCTTGGCCAGGGCTATGCTTGCCCTGGAATGTTTCACGTCCCCCGGCCTGGGAGGCTGGAACTCCGGCTGGGGGCTCACACCCAGGACCCTGGCCATGCTCTCCAGCAGCTTCAACACGCTCACACTCCTCCCACAGGCCACGTTGAAAACCCTCCCTGGGGCATCCGGGGCCTGGCAGGCCATGAGGTTTGCCTCCACCACGTTGGAGACGTGGGTGAAGTCCCTGGTCTGAAGCCCGTCACCGTAAATCACCGGCCTTTTCCCGTTGAGCAGTGCGGTGGCAAAGCGCGGCACCACCGAGGCGTACTGGGAGGCCGGGTCCTGCCTGGGGCCGAACACATTGAAATAGCGGAGCACCACCGTCTCCAGGCCGTAGGAGTTGTGAAAGGCCATGCAATAGCCCTCCCCTGCCAGCTTGGTTGCAGCGTACGGGGAAAGGGGCCGGGGAGGCAGGCTTTCCTTCTTGGCCAGATCACCTGTTTTTTCCCCGCTTATGTCTCCGTAAACCGAAGAGGAGGAGGCAAAGACCACCCGCCTGACCCCTGCCTCCCTGGCTGCCAGGAGCAGCCTCAAGGTGCCCTCCACGTTCACCCTGTGACTGCTCACAGGGTCGGCCACGGATCTGGGCACCGAGGGGATTGCAGCCTGATGGAGCACGTACTCCACCCCTTCCATGGCCTGGGCCAGGAACTCCCAGTCGCATATGTCTCCCTCGGCCACCTGGAGCAGGGGATGACCCTCCAGGTGGGAAAGGTTTTCCCTTCGACCAGTTGAGAAGTTGTCCACCACCCTGACCCTGTGGCCCTCCCCCACCAACCTGTCCACTATATGGGAACCTATGAATCCGGCCCCGCCTGTGACCATGAAAACGCCCATGCGCTGTGCCTCCGGCTCTTATGTGCCTTTAGCCTCCCCTGCCCCCGGGAAGCCCTCCCCCCAGCACCCTCCTTCCCCTTGCCCTTCAAAGCCCCACTTCTCAGGGTAGATCACCCTTGTCAGGAAAAGCCCGCGGGCAGGGGCTGTGGGGCCGCTCAAGGAACGCTCAGGAGCTTCCAGAAGTCTCCCCAGATGACCGGTTTCCCTCTTGCCCAGGCCTATCTCCACCAGGGTGCCCACCATGCCCCTCACCATGTACCTCAGGAAACCCGTGGCCTCTATCCAGAAGACCAGCAAGGGGCCCTGCGCCTCCCACCCGCAGCCCATGACCCTCCTGACCGTGCTCCTGGCATCCGACCCAGAGGCTTTGAAGGCCAGGAAGTCATGCTCCCCGGGGAGGATTTCAGCTGCCTTTTTCATGGCCTCTAGATCCAGGGGCCTGGGAACCCACCAGGTGAACCTTCTCTGAAAAGGGCTTTCCACCGGATGGTTCCAAAGCCTGTACTCGTAGCGCTTGGCCAGGGCGCAAAACCTGGCATGGAAAGCCCGGTCGGTCTCTTCTGCCATGAGTACCCTTATGTCGGGGGGAAGCAGGGCGTTGAGGGCCCTCTGGATGGTACCGGCCGGAAGCGGGGAGACCGTGTGCAAATTGGCCACCTGGGCCAAGGCGTGCACTCCGGCATCTGTCCTGCCCGCGCCTATGACCCGCACCCGCTCCTGGATGATACGTGAAAGCCTCTCCTCGAGTACCTCCTGGATGGTGACAGCACCTGGCTGAACCTGCCAACCGTGATAGCCCTCTCCCTCGTACTGCAGCACCAGGCGAATGTTTCTCTTCCTGTTCATGGGGCCAAAAAGCCCTGGGGAGCGCTCCAACCACCTTGAATTAAGACAAAATATCACACCCCCTTAAGCCTCGCAATGCCCTCCACAGGCCTCGGCGCCCCAACCAGCGATGTCTTGCACTGCATGGGAGCCACCCTGCTCTTGCTCTTTTGGGGGGACTGTGGAGGCCTGTATTGCATGAGCTTTCCCTTGAACAAGCCTTCCATAAGCTGACGTCACATTATATAATCTGAATTCACACTGGCTCGCTCTGGCTGGAGGTGGCGGCATGGAACAGGGGAGGCTCCCCAGGAGGGAGAGGGAAAGATTGAGGCAGAGGCAGGAGATGCTCATGGCAGCCCTGGATCTTTTTTCGGAGAAGGGCTACCACAACGTCTCCATGCACGAGATAGCCGCCAGGGCCGAATTTGCCATAGGCACCCTGTACAAGTTCTTCAGGAGCAAGGAAGATCTTTACAGGGCCCTGATACTGGATCAGGCGGAGAGCTTCCACAGCGCGCTCACCAAGGCCCTTGAGGAATCAGAGGACGAACTGGAGACGCTGCGCAATTACGTGAGGGCAAAGGGGGAGGTGTTCCGTTCCAATGTGCGGGTGATCCGGCTTTACTTCTCCGAGACCCAGGGTGCCAGCTTCCATTTCATGGCAGGTCTGGACTCGGAGATAAAAAAGCGTCATTCGGCATTTCTCAGGAGCCTGGCCTCGGTCTTCGAAAAAGGATTGGAAAAGGGCCTTTTCAGGAGGCTTGCCGAGCCCTATTCCCTGGCCGTTGCCCTGGAGAGCATTGTGAACGCCTTTTTGCTGCTCTGGCTGGAGGAGCCTGATCAGCACCCCTACCCCGAGGACCCAGACAGGATCCTCAGGATCCTGCTGGTGGGGTTATTGAAGGACTCGGAGGCAAACGGGGCTCAAGGCAGGAACAAGGCCCTTCAATAGCCCCCTGGGAGGAAGTTCATGGAAGTCGGACCCGGATCCAAGACTGGAACCAGCTCCCTCGCCTATCTCCTGGGCCTTCTGTGTTTCCTGGTGGTGGCCGCTTGCGATGGGGGCCAGAAAGCCCCTCCCACCCCGCCCAGCCCGGAAGTGGCAGTGTTCACGGTAAGTACCCAGAGGGTGTTGCTCACCACAGAACTCCCGGGCCGCACCGCGGCCTACCGAGTGGCCGAGATAAGGCCCCAGGTCAACGGGCTCATCCAGAGGCGCCTGTTCACCGAGGGTTCGGACGTGAAGGCCGGCCAGCTCCTCTATCAGATAGACCCTGCCCCTTTTCAGGCCGCCCTGGACAATGCCCTGGCAGGCCTGGCAAAGGCAGAGGCAAACCTCCCGGCCGTACGCTCCAGGGCCGAGCGATTCAGGGCGCTTCTCACCCAGAAGGCCGTGAGCCAGCAGGACTACGAGGATGCCGCAGCAGGCCTGAAACAGGCAGAGGCCGAGGTGCAATACTGGAAGGCCACGGTGCAAAGCGCGCGCATCAATTTGGGCTACACAAAGGTGACTGCCCCCATCTCCGGACGGATCGGAAAGTCCAATGTCACAGAGGGGGCCATAGTCACGGCGTATCAGCCCCTGCCCCTGGCTACCATCCAGGAACTGGACCCCATCTACGTGGATGTGGCCCAATCCACGGCCCAGCTCCTGCGCCTGAAGAGGCGCCTGGAAGGGGGAGAGATCCTCCGGGAGGGAAAGGAGCAGAACAAGGCCTCCCTGATCCTGGAGGATGGGGCCCAATACCCCCAGGAGGGGACCTTCCAGTTCCGAGACGTGAGCGTGGAGCCCACCACAGGCTCCGTGACCCTTCGCATGGTCTTCCCCAACCCGCAGCACACCCTCTTGCCAGGGATGTTTGTGAGGGCAGTGGTCAAGGAGGGAGTCCAGGAAAAGGCCGTACTGGTCCCCCAGCAAGCGGTCTCCAGGGACCCCAAGGGGAATCCAGTGGCCCTCATCGTGGGCTCTGAGGGCACCCTTGAACAGAGGATCCTGGCCCTGGACCGGGCCATAGGGGACAAGTGGCTCGTGACCTCGGGCCTTTCTCCAGGCGACAGGCTCGTGGTGGAGGGGATCCAGAAGGTGAGGCCAGGCATGCCGGTCAAGGCCGTGGAGTGGGAACCGGCCGGGAAAGGGCTCTCAAGGCCAATGGCTCAGCCCTCTCCCAGCTCAGAGTGAGGGAGACCCCCAAATGCTTTCCAGATTCTTTCTCCAGCGCCCTGTCTTCGCCTGGGTCATAGCCATAGTGATCATGGCCATCGGAGCCCTGGCCATATACAACCTGCCGGTGTCCCAGTACCCCCCAATCGCCCCTCCGTCCATATACATCCAGGCCTTCTATCCCGGAGCCTCTGCCGAGACAGTGGAGAACAGCGTTACCCAAATCATAGAGCAGAAGATGACCGGGCTGGACAGGATGATCTATCTCTCGGCCACCAGCGACTCGGCCGGGGCCTCCCGCATGGAGCTGACCTTCCAGCCCGGCACCGACCCGGACCTGGCCTGGGCCAAGGTGCAGAACAAGCTGCAGCTTGCCATGGCCAGTCTCCCGGAGGTGGTGCAGAGGCAGGGGGTCATGGTGGGGAAAGCCACCCGGAACTACCTCATGATCGTGAGCCTCATCTCGGAAGACGGGAGCATGGACGGGAACGATCTGAGGGACTATGCCCAGTCCAATCTGGAGAAGGTCCTGGCCAGGGTGCCTGGGGTGGGCGAGGTGGAGAACTTCGGCACCCAGTACGCCATGCGCATCTGGCTTGCGCCCGAGAGGCTCACCGATTTTCACCTCACCGTGGAGGACGTGGTCCTGGCCCTCAGGGCATACAACGTGGAGGTCTCGGCCGGCCAGTTCGGAGGGGCCCCTGCTGTGGAGGGCCAGCGCCTCAACGCCTCCATAATAGTCCAGAGCATGCTCAAGACCCCGGAGGAGTTCGCCTCCATTCCCGTGAGGGTGAACCAGGATGGCTCCATCGTGCGCATAAGGGATGTGGGGCGCACCGAGCTGGGCACAGAGTTCTATGATGTGCAGGCCTTTTACAACGGGAAGCCCACTGCCGGACTGGCCATCAGGATGGCCTCCGGGGCCAATGCCCTGAGCACCGCGGATGCCGTGAAGGCCAAGCTCCGGGAGATGAGCCGGTATTTCCCACCTGGCATGAGGGTGGTCTACCCATACGACACAACCCCCTTTGTGAGGGTGGCGATCAAGGAGGTCATCAAGACCCTGCTGGAGGCAATCCTCCTGGTCTTCCTGGTCATGTACCTTTTCCTGGGCAGTTTCCGGGCCACCTTGATACCCACCATAGCCGTGCCTGTGGTGATCCTGGGGACCTTCGGGGTGCTGTGGCTCTTCGGCTTCTCCATCAACATGCTCACCATGTTCGCCATGGTGCTGGCCATAGGGCTCCTGGTGGACGACGCCATAGTGGTTGTGGAGAACGTGGAGCGCATAATGCGGGAGGAGGGCCTCCCGCCCAGGGAGGCCACGGCCAGGTCCATGGAGCAGATCACCAGCGCCCTGATCGGCATAGGGCTGGTGCTCTCGGCGGTCTTCGGGCCCATGGCCTTCTTCGGTGGCTCCACGGGGGTCATCTATCGGCAGTTCTCGGTCACCATCGCCGCAGCCATGCTTCTCTCGGTGCTGGTGGCCCTGGTGCTCACCCCTGTGCTTTGCGCCTCCCTGCTCAAGCCAATGGAGCCAGGTGGAAAGCACGCCAGGAAAGGCCTCTCCCTCCTGGGGCCTTTTTTCTCGTGGTTCGACCGGGCCTTCTTCCGAAACAGGGATCACTACGTGGGGGTCGTGGGGTGGGCCCTGTCCAGGAGATCTCTTCATCTGTTCCTGTACGTGACCATCGTGGCTGCCATGGGTTATCTCTTTGTTCGCATGCCCACGGCTTACCTGCCGGAGGAGGATCAGGGCATTCTCCTGGCCCAGGTCATGCTTCCCACAGGCTCCACTTTGGAGCAGACACAGAGGGTCCTGGAAGAGATAAAGGAGCACTTCGACCAAAACGAGAAAACCGTGGTGGAGTCCCTGCTCACGGTGGCCGGCTTCGGCTTCTCGGGCAGGGCCCAGACCAATGGCATAGTGTGGATCAAGCTCAAGGACTGGGAGCTTCGCCACCAGGACTCTCACAGGGCCAAGGCCATTGCCGCCAGGGCCACCGGGGCACTCATGGCCAAACGCAACGCCATCGTCTTTGTGTTCCCGCCTCCCCCGGTCATAGAGCTGGGCAATGCCAGGGGTTTCGACTTCCAGCTCCTGGACCGGGGAAACCTGGGGCATGCGGCCTTGATGGAGGCCCGCAACCAGCTCCTGGGAATGGCCTCCCAGGACCAGAGGCTCGTTGCTGTGAGGCCCAATGGCATGGAGGACGTGCCAGAGTACAGGATAGATGTGGACTGGGAGAGGGCAGGCTCCCTGGCCTTGCCCATCTCCTCCATCCACAACACCATCTCAGCAGCCTTTGGGGGAGCGTACGTGAACGACTTCATCCAGGGAGGGAGGGTAAAGAGGGTATATGTCCAGGCCGACGCCCCTTACCGGATGCTCCCGGGTGATCTGGAGAGGCTCTACGTGAGAAATCTATGGGGCAAGATGGTCCCCTTCTCCTCCTTTGCCTCTGGCCACTGGAGCTACGGCTCCCCGCGCCTGGAGAGGTTCAATGGGTTCCCTTCCATGAACATCTGGGGTGAGGCGGCCCCTGGCAGGAGCTCCGGGGAGGCCATGGGTGCCATGGAAGAGATGGTCTCCAGGCTGCCACGCGGGGTGGGCCACGAGTGGACAGGGCTCTCTTACCAGGAGCGCATGGCCACCTCCCAGGCTCCGCTGCTTTACTCCTTCTCCATCTTTGTCATATTCCTTTGCCTGGCAGCCCTGTACGAAAGCTGGAGCATACCGCTTTCCGTGCTCCTCATATTGCCCCTGGGGGCCATAGGCTCGGTCATGGCATCCAGCCTGAGGGGTATGCCCAGCGACGTGTACTTCCAGATAGGGCTGCTGACCACCCTGGGCCTCACCACCAAGAACGCCATCCTCATAGTGCAGTTCGCCAAGGCCAAGGTGGAGGAAGGCATGGGAGTGCTGCAGGCCACCTTGGAGGGGGCCAGGCTGAGGTTCCGTCCCATAGTCATGACCTCCCTGGCCTTCGGCTTCGGGGTCCTGCCCCTTGCCCTCACCACCGGGGCCGGAGCCGGCGCACAGAACGCCATAGGCACCTCGGTGCTGGGAGGCATGGTGTCTGGAACGCTTCTGGTGACGGTCTTCGCACCCTTGTTCTATGTTCTGATCCACGGTCTCAGGGGGAAAGGGGCTGGTGACGGGAAGGCCCCTAGCATGCAGCGGACTTCTCCCCAAGGAGACGTGAGATGAGAGAGCCCGCCCGTTTCTGGCTTCTGGGGATCCTGGCTCTGGCCTGCGGATGCTCCATGATCCCGGAGTTCCAAAGACCCCAGGGCCCTGTGCCGGCCTCCTGGCCCAGGGGTCCGGCCTACCAGGGGCTGGAGGCCATCCCTGCCCAGCCAGGCCCCACCATGGGATGGGAGGAGTTCCTCTCTGACAGCCGCCTCAGGGAGATCATCCGAAGAGCCCTTGCCAACAACAGGGATCTCAGGCTGGCTGCCCTCAATGTGCAGAGGGCCAGGGCTCTGTACGGGATCCAGCGCTCGGAGATCTTCCCCACCCTGGGGGTCTCGGGCTCTGCCAGCAAACAGAGGCTGCCCGCGGACCTCTCGGGCCTGGGCAAGCCAGTGACCTTGGAGCAATACAGCGTGAACCTGGGTGTCAGCTCCTGGGAGATAGACTTCTTCGGCCGCATCCGCAGCCTCAAGGAGAAGGCTCTGGAGGAGTACCTGGCCACAGCCCAGGCGCGCAGAAGCGCCCAGGTACTGCTTGTCTCGGAGGTGGCCACCACCTTCCTGGGCATGGCAGCGGACCAGGATAGGCTCAGGCTTGCCAGCTCCACCCTGGATGTTCAGCAATCCCTGTACGACCTGGTCCAGAAGCGCTTTGAACTGGGCCTGGCCTCGGAACTGGACCTGAGCAGGGCCCAGACCCAGGTGGAGGCGGCAAGGGGGGACCTGGCAAGGTACACCCAGCTTGTGGCCCAGGGGCGCAACGGGCTGGAACTCCTGGTAGGGGCCCAGCTCCCGGAGGAGCTCCTGCCCCATGGCTTGGCCGACATCTCCCCACCCAGACAGGTTTCAGCCGGCATCTCCTCCGAGGTGCTCCTGGGGAGGCCCGACATCCTGGCAGCCGAGCACCAGCTCAGGGCTGCCAATGCCAACATAGGAGCAGCCAGGGCCGCCTTTTTCCCGCGCATCGCCCTTACCACTGCCCTTGGTACTGCCAGCTCGGAGCTGACAGGCCTTTTCAGGGCAGGCTCTGGGGCCTGGAGCTACATTCCCCAGTTCGTGATGCCCATCTTCGATGCCAGGTTGTGGTCGGCCCTGGAGGCCAGCAAGGTGCAGGGGGAGATCGCCTTGGCAGAGTACGAGAGGGCCATCCAGAGAGCCTTCAGGGAAGTGGCCGACACTCTGGCCGAGCAGGTCTCCCTGGAGGGCCAGCTCCAGGCCCAAGCCGGCCTGGTTCAGGCTGCAGAGCAAACCCACCGCCTGGCCACTGCCCGTTACATGCAGGGCCTGGACAGTTACCTGAGCGTGCTGGATGCCCAGCGCTCACTCTACGGCGCACAGCAGGGCCTGGTGGGGCTGCAACTGGCGGAACTGGCCAATAGAGTCAAACTTTACGCAGTCTTGGGCGGGGGGGCTGATGGGGAAAAAGGGAATTGAGGGGGCGGCTGCCTTGATGGAAGGCGGTTTTTGGCCTATCATTGGCGGAATCCAATCAGGCTGTGGGAGAAGCGGGAGACTTTTTCATGAAGGCAAACGAAGTCCTGAGCATAACGACCGTTTCGGGGAGAGCCGACCTCCCCGGCAGGGAGGAGCTGCAAAGGGCGGTTGAGCGTGCCCAGGCCCGATTCCTAGCGGAGCAGTCCCCGGAGGGCTGGTGGTGGTACGAGCTGGAATCCAACGTCACGATCACCGCCGAGTACCTGATGCTGTTCCGTTTCCTGGGGATCCAGGATCCGGCCAGAGAGAGAAAGATGGCTCGCTACATCCTGAGCCAGCAGAGGGAAGATGGCACCTGGGGCATATATTACGGGGCTCCCGGGTGCGTCAGCACCACGACCGAGGCTTATTTCGCCTTGAAGATGGCCGGGGTCTCGCCCAGCGAGCCTCACATGAGCAAGGCCCGGGAATTCATTCTTCAAAGCGGGGGAATCGAGGCCACCCGCGTCTTCACTCGGATCTTCCTGGCCCTCTTCGGCCAGTACCCCTGGAAGAGGTTGCCGTCCCTGCCCGTGGAGATAATACTGCTTCCTGGCTGGTCCCCCTTCTCGGTTTACGATTTCTCCAGTTGGGCAAGGGCAACCCTCATCCCCATCTCCATACTCCTGGACAAGAAGCCCTTGGTGGAACTCCCCCAGGGCCAGGGAGTGGAGGAGCTGGCCCGCAGGGGTGCTGCCCCCAGACCGCGCCCCACGGGCTGGCTCACCTGGGAGCGGGTCTTCCACCTGGTGGACAAGTTGCTCAAACACCTGGAGGAGCTCCCCATTCGACCCTTCAGGGAAAGGGCTGTGAGGGGAGTGGAGGACTGGATTCTGAAGCACCAGGAGCCCACCGGGGATTGGGGAGGCATCCAGCCTGCCATGGTCAACTCCCTCCTGGCTCTAAAGACCCTGGGATACACCCTGGAGCATCCCGCAGTGCGAAAAGGCCTGGAGGCTCTGGAGAGGTTCGCCATAGAGGAGCAGGAACAGCTGCGGCTTCAATCCTGCATCTCCCCGGTGTGGGACACCCCCCTTACCTGCATAGCGCTCTTGGACTCAGGGCTTCCCAAGGACCATCCTGCCTTGGCCAGGGCTTCAGAATGGCTCCTGGCACGCCAGATACTCAAGGAGGGGGACTGGAAGGTCAAGAACCCCGGGCAGGAGCCGGGAGGTTGGGCCTTCGAGTTCCAGAACGACTGGTACCCGGATGTGGACGACTCGGCAGTGGTGCTCATGGCCCTGAAGCGCATGTGGCTGAACGGGGAGGCAGCCCAGGACCAGAGGATCCAGAGGGGAATTGATTGGGTGCTGGGCATGCAGAGCCGAAACGGGGGATGGGGCGCCTTTGACGTGAACAATGACAAGGAGATCCTCAACCGCATTCCCTGGGCCGACCTGGAGGCCAACCTGGACCCCCCCACCGCTGACCTGACAGGCAGGGTCTTGGAGTTCATGGGGCATTACGGTTTTGGGCCAGAGCACCCGGCTGCCAGGGCCGGCATCCGCTTCCTCAAGAGGGTCCAGGAGCCGGATGGCTGCTGGTGGGGGCGCTGGGGGGTGAACTACATCTACGGCACCTGGTGCGTCCTGTGCGGCTTGGCGGCCATAGGGGAGGACATGACTCAGCCCTATGTGCAAAAAGCAGTGCGATGGCTCAAGCAACACCAGAACTGGGACGGGGGATGGGGCGAGACCTGCGACACTTACAGGCGGCCTGAGCTCAGGGGCAGCGGTCCCAGCACCCCTTCCCAGACCGCCTGGGCTCTCATGGGACTGTTGGCCGCCGGCGAGGCCCCCTCCCCGGAGGTGACCCGCGGGATCCGCTACCTCCTGGCCCAGCAGGAGGAGGACGGGAGCTGGCCCGAGGATTATTTCACAGGCACTGGTTTCCCCAAGTACTTCATGATCCGCTACCACAACTACCGCAACTGCTTTCCCCTCATGGCCCTGGGCAGGTACTGCAGGGCCTTGGGATTGGGCTGAGGGCTCTCGGGGACCATGCGTGCCATGCTCACAGGCGCCACGGGCTTTGTGGGGGGAAACCTCCTGGATCTCCTGTTGGAAAAGGGTTTCCAAGTGAGATGCCTGGTCAGGGATGCCCAGAAGGCCAGGGGCATCCTGCCTTCCCAGGATGTGGAGCTCTTCCAGGGGGACCTGAGGGATCCTGAGGCAGTGGAGCGCTGCGCCAAGGGCTGCCAGGTGATCTTCCACACCGCCGCCGACTACAGGCTCTGGGTGCCCGACCCCCACAACATGCACCAGATAAACGTGGGCGGCACCCTCAACGTGCTCCAGGCCGCCCGAAGGGCCGGGGTGCAAAGGGTGGTGCACACCAGCTCCGTGGGTGCTCTGGGAATACCCAAGGACGGTTCCCCTGGCACTGAGGAGACTCCGGTCTGCCTGGAGGATCTGGTGGGGCCGTACAAGAGATCCAAGTTCCTCTCCGAGCAAGAGGCCCTGGTGGCAGCCAGGGAGGGGCTGGATGTGGTGGTGGTGAACCCTAGCACTCCTGTGGGCCCCAAGGACCGCAAGCCAACCCCCACGGGCCGCACCATCCTAGAGTTTCTGAACGGGAGAATGCCGGCCTACGTTGACACCGGGCTCAACCTGGTGCACGTTCGGGATGTGGCGCAGGGGCACCTCCTGGCCCTGGAAAGAGGCCGAAGGGGGGAGAGGTACATCCTGGGGAACCAGAACCTGACCCTAAGGGAGATCTTCCAGATGCTGGGGCAGGTCTCGGGCCTTGCTGCCCCGAGCATCCGGCTTCCCAGGTGGCCCATATTGGTGATGGCCTATGTTGAGTGCTCCCTTAGCAGGTGGGTTACCCACAAGGAACCCAGGATTCCCCTGGACGGGGTGAGGATGGCGGCCAAGAAAATGTTTTTCGATTCTTCCAAGGCCTTGAGGGAGCTGGGGCTTCCCCAAACCTCTGTGCGGCAGGCCCTTGCCGAGGCAGTGTCCTGGTTCAAAGAGCATGGATATGTGACCGGAAGAGGCGCACGGGGATCATGACCTTCGAGACGAACAAGGAGCAGCAGCCCCAGGCTCCAGGGCAAAAAGCCCAGGACAGGAAACTGGGGGATGAGTGGGAGGACTGGGACGGCACTCCCGAAGGGGAAGTGGACGAGCCCAAAGGCCGCTTCATTTGGTTGGCCAGCTTTGTGTTCGCGGTGTTTCTGCTCCTGCTGTTGCTGGGAGCCTATCTGGTGTATCCCAGGCTGGGGCAGTGGCCCCCCTACGTGGGCTGGCCCCTGAAGCTGGGCTTCGGGTTGTTCCTGGTGGGCTCAATAGCCCTGTACCTGCTTTTCCTGTTGGAGGTCTTGAGCGCGGATCGCAGGCTCCTCCCTTACAGCTGGAGCCAGAGGCTTTTGTTGTGGCTGCTTCCCAAGAGCGTTTGGCTGGGGGGGAAGCTGGGGCTTTCCAGGGACCGGGTCTTCAACTCCTTCATCAAGGTGAACAATGTTCTGAGCCGTTCCCACACTCGGGAGGGAATCCCGAGAAAGCTCCTGGTTCTGCTGCCCAGGTGCCTCAGCAAGGAGACCAGGCAGGAGATCCGCCGGATAATGGAGCACAGGCCCCATGCCATGGCCACGGCCGGAGGCGGAGAAGAGGCCCGCAAGGCCATCCGCAAGGAGCGGCCTGACTTCATAATAGCCCTTGCCTGTGAAAGGGACCTGGCCAGCGGCATCAAGGACGTGGCCCTGCACGTGCCGGTGATAGGAATCCCCAACAAGAGGCCCGAGGGCCCCTGCAAGAACACCCATGTGGACATGGAGCAGTTCAGGCAGGCCTTGGAGTTCTTCGAGAGGGTCTCGGGCCAGGCAGGCAGGTCTCAAAGCCCGGAGCAGCCATGAGGTTCCCCCTATCCCTTCATCTGGACATGACCCGGTTTCTCTTGAGGAACGCCTTGAGGGGGGTCAAGCGCTTCCCTCTGGTCTTGATGCTGGAGCCCACCCACAGGTGCAATCTCCAGTGTGCTGGCTGCGGTCGCATCAGGGAATACAAGGAGAGCCTGGGGCAGGAACTCTCGCTCCAGGAGTGCCTGGGTGCAGTGCAGGAGTGTGGCGCCCCGGTTGTGACCATAACCGGAGGTGAGCCCCTCCTGTACAGCAGTGTGGGACCCCTTGTAAAGGAAGTGCTGGCAAAGAAGAAACATGTCTACCTGTGCACCAACGGGGTGCTCCTGGAGCGTTCCCTCCACCTGTTCAGGCCCTCGCCCAGGTTCAGCTTCAACGTGCACCTGGACGGGCCCAAGGAAGTGCACGACTCCATCATCGGGACCCCAGGCACCTTCCAAAGGGCCATGGAAGGCATCAGGGCGGCCAAGAGGCAGGGTTTCAGGGTCACCACCAACACCACCATATACAAGGAGACCGAGCCGGAAAAGCTGGAACTGCTTTTCCATCTGCTGGCCCAAGAAAAAGTGGACGGGCTTCTCCTGGCACCGGCTTACCACTACCAGGCAGTGGAGAAAGGGATCTTCCTGACCAGGCAAGAGATAATTCGGAAATTCAGGGAAATAGAAAGCATTGCCAGGAGGTACAGGGTCATAAGCACACCCCTTTACATGGATTTCCTGATGGGCCGAAGACAGATGCGCTGCACGCCCTGGGGTAATCCCACGCGCAATCCTGCGGGTTGGAAGTCACCTTGCTACCTGATCACAGACACCCACTACCCCAGTTTCAAGGAGTTGATGGAAAATACCCCCTGGGAGAGGTTTGTTCAGGGGGAGGATCCCAGGTGTTCCCACTGCATGATGCATTGCGGATTTGAGCCTACGGTGGTGAGGGAACTGGGGCAAAGCTTTGCGGATCTCTGGCGAATGATCCTTTGGAACCTGGGCTGAGGGCTGGCTCGCGAATGGATCTGCTTCTGGGAACCGTGCTTCTTAGGCCTTACGTGTTTGCCTTCCTGGCCTGTTACCTCCTGGGGGCATGGCTTCAGTTCGGCCCAAGGGTGACCTGGGTTTTCCTGCTTCTGGGTTACCTCACCGCATTCCTCTCGGAGTACTCATCCATTCACCTGGGCTTCCCCTACGGGGATTACTTCTACATCCAAACCACCAGGGACAGGGAGCTTTGGGTTATGGGTGTCCCCTTCATGGATTCCCTCTCATACGTGTTCCTGGCAGCCTGCAGCTACTCCACGGCCCTGTTCCTCATGTCCCCCCTTGTCAGGGGAGACAAGGGCTGGGAACTGGGAGATCAGACAAGGGCCCGCAGGAGCAGGGCGGTCTGGATCCTGGGAGGGTTTCTGATGCTGCTCCTGGACATAGTGGTGGACCCGGTGGCTCTGCAGGGAGACAAGTGGTTCCTGGGGAAAATCTATGGCTACAGCTCCCCTGGAGCCTACTTCGGTATACCCATGAGCAACTTCGCAGGCTGGTTGCTGGTGGGGCTGTGCATGACCCGGCTTTTTCAGCTTCTGGAGACCAAGTGGGGAACAGCCCAAAGGGGCTTGGAGGTGCTTGGGATCTCGGCCGCCATGGCCTGGGGGCCTCTCTTGTACTTGAGCATTCTTCTGTTCAACCTGGCTGTGAGCTTTGCCATAGGAGAGACCTGCCTGGCAACAGCCAGCAGCTTCATCTCAGGGACCTTTGCTCTCATGGCCTTGAGCTGGACAGCCTACAAGATAGGACACCCCAAGAAGCACCTTCCCCCTCCCCCTTCATCCCTCCAGAGCTGATTCCGGGCCAGGCTACAGGACCTCTTGGGGGGCCCAAGCCCGGGGTTCCAAGATCTCCCCCACAGACCCCCCAACAGGTTGAGCTCCTGGGCCCAAACATGGCCTTAGCTTTGGAACAGGATCCTCTCCAGGCTCCTGCCCAGAGCCCTGGAAGCCTCCCTGGCGCGGGCAAACAGCTTGGCCATGAAGATCAGCTCCGAGGGCTTCCGGATCAAGGAAACCAGCACCTTGGAGCCCCTAATGCTGAGATCCTGATCCAGCCATCTGGCCACCCTTGGGCCTGCATCCAGAAGGGCCTCGTCGCTCACGGCCCTTATCCCCCAGAAGGAGAGTCCCCTGCCCAACACCCCTTGGGCCAGGGCATGAGTCTCCAAGTCCAGAAGCAAAGGCCTGGGCAGGCTACCAAGAGCCCTTCGCACCACGGCCTTGGAGAGAAGCCCGGGCAGGGATATCATGCTGGCCGAGACAAGCTCAGAGCCCTGGGGGGGGTTCTCCAAGCAGGGCCCCTCAAGCAGACCGGCCTCCCCCGTAAACTTGAAAACCCTCTGCACCCATGCCACTTGCCCCACATGCAGGTCTGCCTCCACTGCCCCGGCAAGTCCCAGTGAGATCACCCGGCCGGGCTGGAATCCCCCCAGTAGGATGTCCAAGGCCTCCAGGGCCCTGTGCTCCCCCATGCCCCCCAAAGCCAGCCTCAAGAGCAGGCCCTGCCTCTTCAGGCAATAAAGCCTGACCCCTTCTTGCTTTTTTTCCTTTTCCCAGCCCGGCCAGGAGAGCACCCCCGCGCATTCCAATGGCAAGGCAGCCACCAACCCGATCCTCTCCAAAGGGCGCATCAAGCCCCTCCCTTGCCTTCCAGAAAAGGCAGATGTTTCTTCAAGAGCTGCATGAGGCTCTTGGCCGGACTTACCAGTTCTGTGCGTATGCCCAAGAGCCGGGCAGGCTCCAGGTTGGCGGGTATGTCGTCCAGGTAGAGTATTTCCTCGGGCCTTGAACCGAGCCTCTTGAGGACAGTCCTGTAAACTTCCGGATCGGGCTTCCTGAGGCCCATCTCGTAGGAGAGGAACCAGGAGTCGAACCTCCTGAGCCAAGGAAACTCCCTCAGGCAGTGTTCAAAGTGAAGCAGGTTGGTGTTGGAAAGAAGGTGCAGCCCCACCTTTCCCTTGAGCAGCTCCACCACAGCCCTGGCCTCTGGTTTCTCTTTGAATATGGAGTTCCAGACCCAGGAAAACTCCTGGAATGAGAGGCTGAGGCCCATCTTGGCCCTCAGCCCTTCGTAGAACTGGGTGGGGGAGAGCTTTCCCTGGTCAAAAGGCGCATCAGCAGGCCGGTCCCCTGTGAAAACATACCTTATGACCTCCCTTGGGTCTTGGAAAAGGGGATCCGAGGCATGCCTGGCCAGGGCTTCCCCAATGGGGAGATGGGAGAACTCCAAAAGCACGTTTCCCAGATCCAGGAGCACCACCTTTGTGTCTTGCACTTGATCCTCCTTGTTTCCCCGGAGTTGTTCCAAGTTAGAGAGGCCCTTTCCCCATGTCAATGGGAAGAGGAGAGACTTCTGCCTTGCCTGGAAGCATGGCAGCGCATTACCATGGGCCTGGTCGGCTGAAAGGAGGAAGTTTCAAGATGGGGTCCTATTTGGCCTGTTCCAGAATCCGTTTGGCCAATGGAGCCAGGCAGGCAGAAACCCTTCTGCTGGGGGAAGTCTCCCGATGGGTCCAGGAAGCCTCTCGAAACCCCGGCCTTCTTTCCAGCCCTCTTCGCATCCTGGTGCCCTCGCGAAGCCTAAGGGAGCACCTTGGGGCGCTCCTGGTTAGGAAGATAAGGCCCGGCCTGGCCGGAATCCGAATCCAGACTCTCCGCGCCCTGGCAGTGGAGATCCTGGAGAGCGCCAACAGGAGGATCCCAGCCGGAGCCTTGCTGGTGGAGCTTCTGATCCGGAAACACGGCTCTGAAGAAAGAGTCCTCAGGGAGGAACTGGGGCACCTGAGGGACGGGATGGGTGTTGTGGTGGGAAGTGTTGTGGATTTCCTGGAAGCCGGCCTGGAGGAGGCACACCTGGAGGCCTTGCAGGAGCTGATCTGTTCCAAGCCGGAGCTCCCAGGGGCCAAGAGGGTGGAAGCCATCCTGAGGGTGGCCTGTGCAACTCTCAGGGACATGCGCGAGTTGGGAGTTGGGCTCAACTCCACTCCCTTGGTCCTGGCCAGGGAAGAGCTGGAGTCAGGGGCTTGGGAGGGCCTGGTTCAGGGGCCCATCCTGATCCATGGATTTGCCGATGCCACAGGGGTGGGCCTGGATTTCCTGGAAGCCCTCTTCAGGCTCAGGCCTTGCCAGCTGATACTGGATCATCCTCCGTACCCAGGCAGATGGGACCAGAGGGATCCCGGCCAGGTTTTCACCAGCCGGCTTCTGGAGCGTCTCTCCAGGCATGCCCCTTGGGGTGAGGAGCCCAGAGGGGCTTTTCCCCCTCCACATCTCCTGCTTTTTCACGCCCCAGGGGCAAGGGCGGAGTGCAGGCAGGTGGCCCTCATGATACAGGGGCTCCTGCGGGAAGGGGCCAGGCCGGAGAGCATAGGGGTTGTGGCAAGGAGGCTGGAGCCCTACACCCAGGCCATAAGGTCCCAGTTCTCGGAGCTGGGAATCCCCTTCTCGGGGGTGTCTGCCGAGGGGCCCAGGGATCCGGCCTACAGAAGCCTGGTGGCCCTGGGAGAGCTGCTTCGCAGCCAAGAGCGCTGCAAACTGGAGCTCTGGCTGGAGCTGGCGGAACATGAAACCAAAGAGGCCTCCAGGCAGGAGCTCTTGATGGCCTTGAGATGTCTGGGGGCAGCCCGCCTGAGGGATGCCCTTGGCTTGGAGCTGGAGCGGATCTCAAGGAGATGGCCTGGAGGGTATCCACTTCCCCTCAGGCACGGGCTGGAAGAAGAAGGGGAAGACTCTGCGGCCCCAAGGAAAAAGATCCCCGTGGAGGAGCTGCAAACTCTGAGAAACAGGGCTATTGGGCTCCTGGAGAACTTGGGCTGCTGGAAGGAATTCCAGGGAAGCTTCCAGGAGCATTCCCAGAAAATCCAAAGCTTGGTCTCGGGCTCTTTGGGCTGGAGGGAATCCAGCCCTGGCATGTGCCTCTTGAAAGAGCTTCTGGAGGATTCAGGCAAGGAGATTCCGCCCAGGGTTCTGCTCAGCGGGGAAGAGTTCCTCCTGATCCTGCAGGAACAGCTGCAGGCAACTGGAAGCCCAAGGCTGGGAGGCAAGGGAGGCGGGGTCCAGGTGCTGGAGGTGATGGAGGCCCGGGCGCGCACCTTCGAGCAGGTGTTTCTCATGGGCATGAACAGGGAAGTCTTCCCAAGGCCTGTACAGGAAGACCCCCTTGTGCCTGACTCCTGGAGAAGAATACTTCTTCCCCTTCTTCCTGACCTGCCCCTAAAGGAATTGGGGTTTGAGGAGGAGCGCTACCTCTTTGCCCAACTGCTTTCCAGCAGCCCCAGGGTAATTCTATCTTGGCAATCCGTGGACGAGGGTGGGAACAAGAAAGGCACCTCTCCCCTCGTGGAGCAGCTCAGGCTGGCAATTGGCCTTGAGCCCCTGGCTGTGGGCCTCCCCCTCTGGCAGGAATGCGTCCAACCCTCCTCCCCCCCGGGACTCCTCCCACCCAAGGAGCACGCCTTGAGGGCAGGCCTCCAGGGCCGCAGGGATGCTCTGAAGCCTCTTTTCCACCTGGCCCTCAAGGACTCCTGCCCCAAGGCCCTGATCCACGACCCCGAGGAGGTGGCCAGGGCCAGGCTGCTGGTGCTGGAAGAGATGGATCCGGACCTGGCCACTCCCCAGGGGCGAGCCAGGTCAACCCTGCCCGGCCCGTACCTGGGTCTGGTGGGGCCTGTGCAGGAGCCTGCGGATCCCAGGCGGGGTGATCTGCACGTGACCACACTGGAGAGCTTGGCAACCTGCCCCTGGCAGAGCCTCTTGAAAAAGCTCCTGAGGCTCGAACCCCCGCGTGACCCTCTGGAGAATGTCCCTGAGCTGACCAGAGCGCAGCTGGGGAAGCTGGTGCACCGGGTGATGGAGTCCCTGATGGCCCCTGCGACCCAAACATCCGGCAGGAAAGAGCTCTTGCAATCCCTCAAGGGAAAGGCAGGTTCCGCGGCCTGGCCCATTGAAACGGGAAAGCTCCAGAGACTGGCCCTCCAACTGGCAGAGGAGATCCTGGAGGAAGAGGGAATGAACCTGGGCGGCCTCAGCCGGGCGCTGGCAACCCAGGCCCTGCCATATCTGCAAGTGGCCAGGGAAATAGACTGGCCCCAGGAGGACTCCAGGGTGAGTGTGCTGGCCGTGGAGGCCCAAGGCAGCATACTGCTTGGAGAAGGCCAGGACCGGGCTCTTTTTTTCAGGGTGGACAGGGCAGATCTAACTCCCCAGGGTTTACTTCTCACAGACTACAAGGTGGGCAGAAGCATCTCAGAGGCAGCCAAGGAGGAGACCCGGCGCCACCATTTCCTGCAACAAGTGGCAAGGGGGCAAAAGCTGCAGGCAACGGCCTATGCTTCCCTGGATGCCAAAGGCCTCAAGACCGTGGGGCGCTACCTCTTCCTGGAACCCGGGCTGCCCCATGGGGCCAGGGTCTTTTGCGTAAGCGACCAGGATGAGGACTTCCTCGGAAAATTCAAGGAGGTTGCAAGCCTTCTCATGGAGGCATGGGATTCGGGTGTCTTCTTTCCCAGGCTTGTGGGTCCTGACGGGAGAAAGGAATCCAACCAGTGCGGCTATTGTGAGCTCTCTTTGGCCTGTGTGAGGGGAGACAGCGGGGCGAGGGCCAGGCTTCTGAGATGGGCTCAAGTGGTGAAGGAAAAGGTGGCCCCGGAGACGCTGGAGAGCCTGTTCCTGGAACTTTGGGATCTGCCCGCAAGGGGGGGCAGGCAGCCTCTGGAAGGGAATTGAGCTTGGAGCCCGTCTGTGCAGACACAATGGCCATGCAGGACAGGGAAGCCCGACGGTTGGCCCAGAGGGAGTTCGGCATTCCTTTGGCCCTGGAGGCAGGGGCTGGGACCGGAAAGACCGCCCTGCTCACAGCCAGGCTCATCTCCTGGTGCCTTGGACCTGGATGGGTAAAGGCTCAAGGGGATTCCGGCCGGTGCAGGGGCAAGGAGGAAGGGGCCCAGGAGCAAAGGACTGCGGCCCGTGTGCTGGCCAGAGTGGTGGCCATAACCTTTACCGAGGCGGCGGCCTCGGAAATGGGGGCCAGAGTGGCCCAGGCCCTCTCGGAGCTGGAGGCAGGAAAACTCCCCACTGGTATGGATCCAGCAGTTCTTCCCACGGGTGACAGGGTCTGCCGCCAAAGGGCAAGGGCCCTCCTGGCCAGCCTGGATCACTTGATGGTACAGACCATCCATGCCTTCTGCCTGAGGCTTCTGGCCAGGTTTCCCCTGGAGGCCGGCATCCACCCCCGGCTCACGGTGGACCCAGATGGTTTGCTCCTGGAAGAGCTGGCAAGGGAGCTTGTGGAGTCTTTGCTGGCTTCCCAGCAGGACTCAAGACAAGCCCAGAACCTCCTGGAACTCTTGCAGGAAGGGGTGGGTCCCCAGGAACTCTTGGAGACTCTGGTGCAGCTGGCCCAGGAGTCGGTGCCCCTGGAGGCCCTAGGGGAATCACCCTTTTCAGCCTCAAGTGTGTCCTGGATGAAAAAGCAGCTCTTGGATTCCCTCAAGCGTTTCTGGGAAGCAGGAGGCTCGGCCCTCAGGAACACCAAGAGCCGTTCCAGCACCACATGCTCTTTACTTAAAGCCTTGGAGAAGACCCGCGAGGTCCTCGAGAGGCTCCCCCCAGGGAGCCTGGATGGCCTGGACTCTGCATGCAGGGAAATAAGGGAAATCTGGCAAAGGGATTTCCTGGACAGATTGCTTGACTGGTCCAGGGGCAGATTCAACAAGAGCGAGCAGAAAGCCCTGGCTGGGCCGGCTCTGGCCCTGCGACAGGAGGCTTTGGAGCTGCACGGCTGGATCAGCCATGTCTGCCGCATGAGACCTGTGCTTCTCACAAAGGGCCTAGAGGTGCTGGCTCCCCTCCTGGAGCAGCTTTACAAGGAGGTGCGCTCCCGGGGGGTCTTGAGTTTTGGGGGGATCCTTAGGGAAACCAGGGATCTCCTGGAGAGCAACCCCCATGTGCTGTCACAGGTGCGTCTCTCCATGGACCAGCTCCTGGTGGACGAGTTCCAGGACACGGACCTGCTCCAGTGCCAGATCATCCGGATGATCGCCCTGGAGGGCCCTGTGGAACAAAGGCCCGGCCTGTTCATCGTGGGGGACCCCAAGCAGTCCATTTACGGGTGGCGCAACGCAGATCTGGCTGCGTACGACGCCTTCCTGGAGGAGATGGCAAGACATGGGGGCAAGAGGCTTCTTCTCAGCATCAACTTCCGCTCTGCCCCTCCCATTCTGAGGGAGGTGGAAAGGGCTGTGGGCCCTTTGATGGAGAGGGTGGAGGGGCTCCAGCCCCAGTTTCAGCCTTTGCTCCCATGCCCACAGAAGCAGGGCCAACGAGGCTTCTCTTGGGGACCCTGGTCCGCGGTGGAATACTGGCTTTGCCAAGGGGCAGAATCCAGCCCAGAAGCTCCAGGGGAGAAAATAAGCAAGAGCCAGGCCACGGAACTGGAGGCCAAGGCAGTGGCCAATGACATCCTGAGACTCAAGCGGGAAAAGGGAGTCTCTTTGTCTGAAATAGGGATACTGCTCAGGAACACCGGAGACCTGGAGGTTTACCTCGGGGCCCTGAGGGAAGCCGGGGTCCCGTACTTGGTCTCCAGTGACAAGAACTATTTCCGCAGGAGGGAGGTGCTGGACGCCACAGCCCTGGTGCGAGCAGTCCTGGACCCCACGGACCAGCTGGCCATGGTGGGATACCTGAGATCCGCTGCTGTGGGGGTCCCGGATGCAGCCTGGATCCCCTTGTGGGCCAGGGGCTTTCCGGGACTCCTGGCAGAACTGGAAGACCCGGACCCCCAGAAGCTGGAAGAGATCAGGCAAAGGGTCCTGGAGGTGGCCTGCAGCCTGCCCTCCTCTGTCCCGGGAATGGAGAGAATCCGGGGATGGGAGGCCAACCTGCTGGCTGCTGTGGAGTGCATTGCAAGACTGAGGGAGTCTTTCAGGAAAGAGCCCCAGGATTTGTTTGTGAGGCGCATGGCGGATTCCACCCTCTTGGAGGTGACCGAGGCTGCAAGGTATCTGGGCTCATACAGGCTTGCGAACTTGCAGAGGTTCTTCGACTCCCTGTTCCACTCCCTGGAGAAGGCCGCAGGGGGAGCCCAATCCGTGCTCAGGTTGCTTCGCTCTTGCGTGAGCAGGCAGAAAGAGGCCGAAGAGGCTCTCCCAGAGGAGCCAGGGCAGGAGGCTGTTCGGGTAATGACCATACACAAGGCAAAAGGGTTGGATTTCTCCCACGTGTACCTTGCGCAGGTCCACAAGGCCGTGGGGCAGGACCCCCGGCCCAGAACCTCGGCGAAACTCCTGGACGGGAAATGGGAGCTTTCCCTTTGGGGCTGGCCCAGCCCGGGCTATTGGAGGCTGGAGAGAAGGGCCCAGGAGGTGTCTGTGGCCGAGACCATAAGGACCCTGTATGTGGCCATGACAAGGGCCAGGGACAGGTTGGTGATAGCAGGGAACTTTGGCGGGAGGGATCCTCAGGGGCACTCCACATACGCAAGCCTTTTGAGAAGAAGGAAAGGAGGCATTCCGGATTTCTCACTGGTTCTCAAAGCCTGCCAGGAGGAAGACCCCCTCAGGGGACTCTGCGGGGACAAGGAGGTGACATGGAAGGCCCCGGGTCTTTGGCCCCAGACAATGGGAGAGTTGACCGGGACAACCCCAGCCAGGAAAGTCTTCTCCTTGGAGCAGGCAGCCCAGGAGGCAATGCAGCTCCAGGAGCTCAGGCACAAGGCCCTCGCCCGGATGGAGAGGCCCTGGCAGGGGGCCATGTCCGCACAGGCCCACGAGGCCTTGGAGCAGGCATGGAGCTCAAGGCAGGGCTTCATTTCCCAAGAGGAAGCCGGCCTGAAAAGAGAGCTGGCCATGGGGTTGGGAAAAATAGTGCACAGGGCCCTGGAAAGGCTGCGCTTGGGGGAAAACCTCGAGGAGGAGCTGGAACTCTCGGGGCAATGGGCAAGGCAACAGCTCCTGGAGGCTTTTCAAGGCCAGGAGCTCCACCAGGCCCTGGAGAAGCTGGAGTGCGTCTGGGAGGGGATCAGCAAAGGCCGCATCCTGGGAAGGCTCAAGGAGATAGGGACTCACGTGGTGGCCAGGGAGCTGCCTGTGCTCCTGGCCCCTCCCCTGGAGGGTGAAGGACCGGTGGGGGTCCTTGCAGGCTCCATAGACATGCTTTATTGCGACCCGGGGGATGGCAGCTGGGTGGTGGCAGACTACAAGACCGACAGGGTAAGCGGCCCACAGGAGTTGCTCAGGCTCTGCAAGCTGTACGGAAGCCAGGGAGCCTACTATGTGAGGGCCGTCCAGGAAATGATGGGACTGGATGAAGAGCCCAGGTTCGAGTTGTGGTTTCTCTCGGCCGACGAGATTCGTGTGGTGAAGGAGGGAGCCCTGTAGAGACGGGGTGACCCGGGAAGCGCAGGGCCGAACAGACTTGGCCCGGGAGGTGAGGCCATGGTGCATCTGCAAGAGGAGGAGAGGCTGGTTCTGGAGACAGTGCGGCGCCTGGCCTGGGAGAGAATCAGGCCCAGGGCTGCTGAAATAGACGAGAAGGGGGAGTTTCCCTGGGACGTGGTAGAGCTTTTTACCCAAAGCGGGATATTGACTCCTTTGCTGGAAGAGCAGTACGGGGGCATCGGCGCAAGGTATCTGTTGTTTGCCATGATCATAGAAGAGGTGGCCAAGGTGTGCGCTTCCTCGGCACTCATACTCATTGCCCAGGCAGACGGCATGATGCCCATCCGGATCGGGGGAAGCCCCGAGCTCAAGCAGAGGTATCTTCCCGGACTTGCCCAGGGCAGGCTGGCTGCCTTTGCTGCCACAGAACCCCAGGCAGGCTCTGATGTGTTGTCCATGAGAAGCAGGGCTCGGCCGGCAAAAGGGGGCTACCTTCTCAACGGCCAAAAGTGTTTCATTACCAACGGCTCCGTGGCCGATTTCATATGCGTGTACGCTTACACTCGGCCCCAAGACAGGGCCAGGGGAATCAGTTGTTTTGTGGTGGAGAAGGGAGCCAAGGGCCTTGCTTACGGCAAGAACGAGAACAAGATGGGCATGAGGGGTTCTGTGAACTCAGAGCTGTTTTTCGAGGAGCTCTTCCTGCCCGAGGGGAATCTGGTGGGTGAGGAAGGCAGCGGCTTCATCAACATGATGGAATGCCTGGACGGAAGCCGCATGTTCGCCGCAGCCCAGGCAGTGGGCCTGGCCCAGGGGGCCATTCAGGAAGCTGTTTCCTATGCCAAGGAGAGGGTGCAGTTCGGAAGGCCCATTTCAGAGCTGCAGGCCATCCAGTTCATGATCGCGGACATGGCTGCTTGCACCGAGGCTGCTCGCCTCCTGACATACAAGGCTGCCCAGCATCTGGACAGGGCCGAGCGAGGCCTCATTCCCCGCTTCTGCGCCATGGCCAAGTTTCTTGCCTCGGACACTGCCATGAGAGTCACCACCGATGCTGTTCAGGTGATGGGTGGATACGGATACATGAAGGATTTCCCTTTGGAGCGCATGATGAGGGACGCCAAGCTCATCCAGATTTACACAGGCACCAACCAGGTGCTAAGGGTGGTGGCAGCCAGGTCCATATTCGGGAAATGAGGCTTGCCTGGGGCCCACGGCTCACCAGGCTCTGGCAGACCCGAGGGCTCATGGGGGCTCCTTCAGGCAGGGTTTTTCTTCCTCTCCCCGGGGCTGGCCACAACCCCTGCAAGGCCCAGGGTGACAAGCCCCAGGGCACCCATTTCCCTCCACCCCAGGGGTTCCCCCAGAAGAACTCCTCCTGAGAGCACACCTATGGCCGGCACCACCAGTGTGCCCAAAGAAGCCACCCCCACGGGGAAAATCTGCACCACCCTGAGCCATCCCCAATAGCCCAGGACCACCCCCACCAGGACCACATAGGCCACTGCCAGGTAGGCTCTGGGGGAGATCTCCAGATCCCAGAAAGGCGGCTCCAGCAAGAGCGTTCCTGCCAGCACAGGCAGGCCCCCCAGCAGGAGCTGCCACCCTGCAAAAACAGTGGTGGGAATGCTCCAGACCCTTCTCTTGATGAGCACGGTGCCCAGTGCCCAGGAAAAGGCAGCCCCCAACATCAGAAAACTCCCCCAAGGGGCTTCCCCCAGGGCCCTTGTCTCAGGCCCCATTAGGAGGGCAAGTCCCGAGAGCCCAAGGCTCAACCCCAGGAGCCTCCAGACAGTGAAGCGCTCCTTCAGGAAAATCCTGCCCAGCAGGGAGGCCCAAAGGGGCATGGTGTAAGCCAGGATGGCGGCCCTTCCTGCTTCCAGAAGCAGGATCCCATAAGCTGAAAGCAGGTTCCAGCCTGTCACGTTCACCGCCGCCACCACGAGAAGAGCAGGCAGCTCCCCCCTTGGGACCCAGAGGGCCTCTCCCTTTGTCTTGGCCAGGGCCAGTATTATGAGGCCTCCGCCCAGCAGACAAAGCGTCCTGAAATTCCAAGGGGGCATTTCCCCCAGGGCCACCTTCATGATAGGCCAGCCCAGGCCCCAGGTAAGGGTCAGAACCCCCAGGAGCAAGAAGCCCCGCCTGAAAGCGGGGCCTTTGCTGTTTTGCTGGATCATTCAGGCAACGCCCAAGGGACGCTTTGAATTCTTCAGTGGTTCCCGCCACACTAAAAAAGCCTGGGCAGGGCTTGTCTGGCCAGTTCCAGGTAAGAGTTGGGGAAGGCTCCCACCCACAGGGTGCCTGCTGCCATGAGCAACACCGCCACCACGGCAGGGGCCCCGAAGCACACTGGTTGAATCTCTCTCTCCGCAGGCTGCATGTAAATCTTGATGGTAACCCTGAAGTAGTAGTACACGGAGACCAGGGAATTCAGGACCGCTATGACCACCAACCAGACATAGCCCTTTGCCACCGCTGCCGAGAACACATAGAACTTCCCCATGAATCCGGCTGTGGGGGGAAGCCCAGCCAAGGAGAACATGAAAAGGGCCATGGCAGCCCCCAGCACCGGGTAACGGGTTCCCAAGCCCTTGTAGTCCTCTATGAGCACGTTCTCTTCCCCCTTGTTCCCATAGAGCACCACCACCGCAAAGGCCCCCATGTTCATGAGGGCATAGGCCAAAACGTAGTAAAGAATGCTGGCGCTGGCCGCCTCCCCGCCTGCCACCATGCCCACCAGAATGTATCCTGCGTGGGCAATGCTGGAATAGGCCAGCATTCTCTTTATGTTCTCCTGGGCTATGGCCACCACGTTCCCCAGGCTCATGGTGGCCACTGCCAGCACCCACAGTGCCATGGAGTAGTCTGCCTGCAGGCTCTCCAGGCTGTAAAAGAAGACCCTCAGGAACGCGGCAAAAGCCGCTGCCTTCACACCCGCGGCCATGTACCCCGTTATGGGAGAGGGAGCCCCCTCGTACACATCCGGGGTCCACATGTGAAACGGGACAGAGGCCACCTTGAAGCCAAAGCCCACCACCAGCATTCCCATCCCCAGCAGCAGCAGACTCGTGCGACCGGAGCTTCCCCGACCCGCCAGGAACTCAGCAACATCCTTCAGGTGGGTGGATCCAGTGGCCCCGTACACCAGGGCTATCCCGTAAAGCAAAAAGGCGCTGCTGAAAGCCCCCAGAAGCAGATACTTCAAGGCGCCCTCATGTCCCTTGGGATGCTCCTTGCGCCACCCGGCCAGCACGTAGATGGATATGCTCATGGTCTCAAGGCCCAGAAAGATCATGATCAGCTCCTGGGCCGAGGCCATCATCATCATCCCAAAGGTGGCAAAGAGCATCAGCACGTAATACTCGTAGTGATCGGCCCCTTCCTGCACCAGGTAATCCATGGAGATGAGCACGGTCACGGCAGCCGTGAGGAGCACCACGGCCTGGAAGAAAAGGGCAAAGGAGTCCAGCACCACCATCCTGCCGAAGCCAGGCTCATTCCTGCCCCAGAGGCCCATGACCGCCAGAAATGCCAGGAGCACTCCGGCCAAGCTGAGATAAGGCAGAAGCCTACCCAATGGCTTTCTGGAAAGAAACCCCAGGCTCAGCACCAGGAGCCCTGTGACACACACTATGAGATGGGGCCCTACGCTCAACAGATTCACACTGGGAATGCTCCAGGACATGCCTAACTCCTCGCGTCTTTGGTATCCAAGATCACAAACAGCCTCTCCCCCTGCTCATCTGGACTGCAAAGGGTCCTGCCCCGCAAACCAGGCAAACTGCCCTTGGGCTTTGCCTTGCTCCAGCTGCACCACCACCGAGCTCTTGGCACGCACCTTCTCCAGCAAATGGGCCACCGAGGGCTCCATTCTCTGGAGAAAAGGCTTGGGATAAACCCCTATCCAGCCTATGCAGACCACCAACGGAAGGAGCACCGCCACTTCTCTCAGGTTCAGGTCCGCGAGCCCCAGGTTCTTGGGGTTGGTCACCTGGCCGAAGAAGACCCTCTGATACATCCAGAGCATGTACACGGCTGCGAAGATCACCCCTGTGGCTGCCACCACGGCAAAGGGCTTGTTCACCAGGAAGGTCCCCAACAGTACCAGGAACTCCCCCACAAAGCCGTTGAGCCCCGGAAGCCCTATGGAGGAAAGCGTGAATATCATGAAGAAGGTGGCATAGGTGGGCATCACTTTGGCCATGCCGCCGTACTCGGCTATGAGCCTGGTATGCCTCCGCTCGTAGATCATGCCCACAACCAGGAAGAGGGCTCCGGTGCTCAGACCGTGGTTGATCATCTGGAGTATGCTGCCTTCCACTCCCTGGATGGTGAAGGCGAACATTCCCAGCATCACAAAGCCCAGGTGGCTCACGCTGGAGAAGGCCACCAGCCTCTTGACGTCCTTCTGCACCATGGCTACCCATGCCCCGTAGATGATGCCGATCAGGGCCAGCACCGAAATCCAGCCCATGGCTGCCATGGATGCATTGGGGAAGAGTGGCATGCTGTACCTGAGGAATCCGTAAGTGCCCATCTTCAACAACACCGCCGCCAGCAGCACGCTTCCCACAGTAGGGGCCTCTGTGTGCGCGTCCGGGAGCCATGTGTGGAAGGGCCACATGGGCACCTTGATGGCAAAGGCCAGGAAAAAGGCCAGGAAGAGCCAGCTTTGGAGGTGGGTGGGCAAGTTCAGCTCGTAGTACTTCAGAAGGTCGAAGGTGTAAACCCCGGTGGCGCTGTGATACTGGAAGTAAAGTACCAAAATGGCCACCAGCATCAGCAGGCTTCCCACCATGGTGAAGATCACGAACTTGATGGCAGAGTAGACCCTGGCCGGCATCTCCCTTCCAAAGACCCTCCTCATGGTGGGTGTTCCCCAGATACCTATGAGAAGGTACATGGGGATGAGCATCACCTCCCAGAAAACATAGAAGAGGAAAAGATCCAGGGCGCAGAAGACCCCGATCATCCCGGTCTCCAGGAAGAGCAGACACACCAGGAACTCCTTGACCTTCACCTGTATATCGGTCCAGCAGGCCAGCACCGAGATGGCCGTGAGCAAGGTGGTGAGCAGCACAAGGTAAAGGCTGATACCGTCTATGCCCAGGCTGTAGGTGATGCCCAGGGAGGGAATCCACTCGGCCCTTTCCAGAAACTGGAAGGCCGCGGTGTTGGTCTGAAAGTCCCTGTACAGAACCAGGGAGGCCAGAAAATCCACCACGGTCACCACCAGGGCTATGGAACGAAGCGCCCTGTGCTGATCCTTGCCCGTGAACACCAAGGCCAGGGCTCCCACCAAAGGAAAGAAGATTATGAAACTCAACACGGGGAATGCGTGATCCATGAGAACCGCTCCTCCGCTTCTTTAGAAGTGCTCAGCCCAAGAGCATGTAACCCAGCACAAACAGCACGCCCACCAATATGGACAGGGCATAGTTCTGCACGAGCCCTGTCTGCACCCTGCGCAACATAGCCCCGGCTTGGCCTGTGACCAGTGCGAAGCCGTTGGCTATCCAGTCTATTATCCCGTCGTCAAAGACCTGCCAGAGCCAGACCGAGATTCTGACTATGGGGTTCACGACAATGGCATCGTAAAGCTCATCCACCCAGTACTTGTTGAAGACCAACCTGTAGAGCCCACCCAAACCCTCGGCCGCCCTCCTGGGCAGGTCAGGCTGCTGCACATAAAAGGTCCGGGCCATCCACCAGCCTGCCAAGGCAATCAGCAGGGACACACCCATGAGCCCAAGCTCCAAGCCCACAGAATGGTGTTCCCCATGGGCATGCCCGGCCAGAAGTTCCTGCCCCTTCATGACCGGAGCCAGAAAGTCCCCGATGGCGTTCCCCCCCGGGATCAAAGGAATGCCCACAAAGCCTCCCACCACAGAGAGCACAGCCAGGATCACCAGTGGCACGGTCATCACAGGCGGGGATTCGTGCACGTGGTGCTCCACGTGGGGATCCATGCGGGACTCCCCGTGGAAGGTCATGAAAACCGTGCGGAACATGTAAAAGGAGGTCATGAAGGCGGCTGTAACTCCTATGAGCCAGAGGAAGATGTTCCCCTGGGTGTAAGCCTTGAACAGGATCTCGTCCTTGCTGAAGAACCCGGCAAAAGGAAAGATCCCGGCTATGGCCAGGGTACCGATGAGATAGGTGGCATAGGTCCTGGGCATGTGTCTTCTCAGGGAGCCCATCTTGCGCATGTCCAGCTCCCCTGCCAGGGCATGCATGACACTGCCCGCACCCATGAACAGGAGAGCCTTGAAAAAGGCATGGGTCATGAGGTGGAAGATCCCGGCTGCCCAAGCCCCCACACCGCAGGCCAGAAACATGTAACCCAGCTGGCTGATGGTGGAGTAGGCCAGAACCCTTTTTATGTCGAACTGGGTCATTCCAATAGAGGCCGCAAAGATGGCCGTGAGAGCTCCCACCACTGCCACCGCGCCCATGGACACCGGAGCCATGGCGTAGAGCACATTACACCTTGCCACCATGTATACCCCTGCCGTGACCATTGTGGCGGCATGTATAAGGGCGCTGACCGGGGTGGGGCCCTCCATGGCATCCGGCAACCAGGTGTACAGGGGAAGCTGGGCGCTCTTGCCCGTGGCCCCCACGAAAAGAAGAAGGGTTATGGCCGTGACCAAGGCGCCTCCCATGGCCAGCTCTGCAGGAGCCCTTCGGAACACCTCCTGGTAATCCAGAGTACCGAAGGCGCTGAATATCAGGAGCATTCCCAGGATGAAGCCAAAGTCCCCAACGCGGTTTACCACGAAGGCCTTCTTTCCTGCATCAGCTGCGGACTTCTTCTCGTAGTAATACCCGATGAGCAGGTACGAGCAGAGGCCCACCCCCTCCCAGCCCACGAACATGAGCAGGAAATTGTTGGCGCTCACCAGGGTCAGCATGGCAAACACGAAGAGATTCAGGTACGTGAAGTAGCGTTTGTACCCCACCTCCCCGTGCATGTACCCTATGGAGTAAACGTGGATGATGCAGCCCACCCCGGAGACCACCATCATCATCACCGAGGAGAGAGGATCCACCAGGAATCCCACCGGCACCTGCAAGCTTCCCGAGAGCATCCAGGTGAACACGTTCACACTCACGGAGCGTTTCTCCGCAGGAAGCTCCAGAAGCTCCAGGAAAACCAGAAACGCTACCAGGAAGGAGACCCCTATAGCCCCGGAGGCTATTGGCCCTGTGACACTAGGCCGGGTGAATCTCCCCAAGAGCCCGTGGATGAAAAACCCCACAAGCGGGCACAAGGGAATCAACCAAACATGCTCGATCATGGAACACGCCCCTCCTTGTTCCTTGCAAACCCTACTGCCGGACCCTTATCCTCGCCCCCGTGGCAGGCGAGCCTTTGAGTCCCCAAGGCTGTCCTAGCCTTTGAGCAAATTGATCTCGTCCACCCGCACTGTCTGCCTGCTTCTGAAAACCACCACTATTATGGCCAGGCCCACAGCCACCTCCGCAGCCGCCACCGTCATCACAAAGAAGACGAATACCTGCCCGTCCAGGGCCTGCAGGTAACGAGACACGGCTATAAAGGTCAGGTTCACTGCATTGAGCATGAGCTCTATGCACATGAAAATGACTATGGCGTTTCGCCTCACGAAAACCCCCATGGCCCCTATGGTGAATAGGGCCGCCGCCAGCACAAGGTAATGTGAAAGACTCAACATTCACGCCTCCTCAAGATCCCCCCTGAGGGCTCACATGCGTTTCATGGCAAAGAAAACGGCCCCCACAATGGCTGCCAGCAACAACACAGAGGCCACCTCGAAGGGCAGGAGGTAGTCCGTGAAAAGCAGCCTTGCCACCCAAACTGTGTTCCCAAGTTCCTGTACCTTCTCAGGGGGGAAGGTACCTTTCACCGCAGGCAGGCTCTGGAGCACCCATACCGGAGCCAGAAGCAGGAACACCAGCACTGCTGCAAAACCCCCTAGCCACTTGCGAAATCTGTTCCCCCTTCCCTCTATGGCCTCTTCCTCCTCCAGGTTCAGGAGCATGATCACGAACAAGAAGAGCACCATTATGGCTCCGGCGTAAACAAGCACCTGGATGATGGCCACGAACTCCGCCCCCAGGATCAGGTAAAGCCCGGCCAGGCAAAAAAAGGTGAAAATGAGTGCCACTGCGTTGTGCACTGGTTTTTTCAGAAACACCACCAGCACAGAGCAGACAAGTGCCAGTCCGCCGAAAAGATAGAAGAACAGGGCTTCCATGTCCTCTCCCACCCCCCGATTAGCTATCCTGCCGCTTGCATGGCCGCTGCCATGTTCACCTGGGCGGCCTCATGATCTTCTCCAAGTCCAGGAGCAATGCCTGGCGGCTCTCCCCGTCCAGTTCGTAGTGAGTGGTCATTCCGATGGCGTTGACCGGGCAGGCCTCCACGCAGAAGCCGCAAAATATGCAGCGCCCCAGGTCTATTTCGTAGACCTGGGGATATTGATCCCCCTTGGCATCCTGCACCCCCACGATGCGGATGCACTTGGCCGGGCACACAGTGGCGCATAGCATGCAGACCACGCACTTGGGCCGGCCGTCCTCTCTTTGGTACATGACGTGCCGCGCACGGTACCTGGGATAAGGCTCCCACCTCTCCTCGGGGTACTGCACGGTCACGGCCGGGGAAAAGAAGTGCTTTAGAGTCAGCTCTAGTCCTTTGATGAGCGGCCTGATCATACCGAGTCTCCCTCACCCTCCCTCTGGGGTTGTCTCAAGCCTTGCCCCCCAGGTAAAGACTGTAAATGATGGCAGTGGCCACCACATTGACCAATGCGGCCGGCAAGAGCACCTTCCAGCCCAGCTTCATCAGCTTGTCATAGCGAAGCCTGGGATAGGTCCCCCTCACCCAGACAAAGAAAAAAAGCATCAGGAAAACCTTGCCCGAGAACCACACAAAGGGAGGCAACACAGGCCCCTGCCAACCGCCCAGGAAAAGGGTGGTCACCAAGCTGCTCAAGAGGATCAGGTGCCCGTACTCGGCCAAGTAGAAGAGCCCGAACTTCATGGAGCTGTACTCGGTCTGGTAGCCTGCCACCAATTCGTTCTCACACTCTATGAAATCAAAGGGGGTGCGGCATATTTCTGCCGAGCCCGCTATAAGGAAAATCAGGAAGCCGAGGGGCTGTCTAAAGCAGTTCCACTTCAGGATCCAGTCCTGGTCCTCCACTATCTTGACCAGGCTCAGGCTCCCTGTGAGGAGCAAGACACCCACCACGCTCAAACCCAGGGCCAGCTCGTAGCTTATCATCTGGGCAGAGGCCCGGGTGGCCCCCAAAAGTGAATACTTGTTGTTGGAGGACCATCCTCCCAAGACCACCCCGTACACAGACAAGGAAGAGATGGCAAAGATGAAAAGGATCCCAGTGTCTATGTCCGCCAGGATCCCTTTGCCCAGGTCCCACTGGTCCAAAGGAATTCCAAAAAGACTCTCCCCCAGGATGCCTTTCCCAAAGGGCACCACTGCAAAAGGCATCAAGGCACAGACCATGACTATCCCGGGGGCCAGCAGGTAGAGGAAACGATCTGCCCCGGCCACTGTTATCTCCTCTTTGAAGAGCAGTTTCAGGCCGTCGGCCAAGGGCTGTAGTAAGCCCCATGGGCCCACCCTGTTGGGGCCGAGTCTCACCTGCAGAAAGGCCAACACCTTGCGTTCCATGAGCGTCATGTACGCAATGGCCGTCATTATGACCCCTAGGGCCAGCAGGATCTTGACCAATAGCAGAACCAAGGCTCCCAAACTCTCCATCTCATTCCTCTCTCGCCGAATATCTGCCCGATTCCATCCCTAGGGGGCTTTTTCTCAAGCCCTCTCCAATCTCACCCTCATGATCTCCCAGCTCCATTCCAGGAGCCTGTTCAGGGGCTGCTCCTGGAAGTGATGGGCCACCTGAACAATGCTGCGGGGTCCCCTATAGCGCACCTTCAACCTGGCCAGCATCTCCCCCTTGGGGGAGATCACCCTGGCCAGATCTCCTTCCTTGAGACCCCCTTCCATGGCGTCCTGAACATGCACCAGTGCTGTAGGCTCCGGGCAGACCTCCATGAGGCTGGGACTCCAGGTGGTGAAACTCCCGGAATGGAACCACCGGCTTTGGGGATGAAGGAGCAAGGGGTAAAGCTGCGCATCCCCCTTTTCCTGGGGGGGCTTCCAGACCGGAAGCTCCAGCCTTGCCTTGCCTCCCGGAAACTCTTCTTGGTACAGGATGGATGTGCCCTGCTTTTCCCCATTGCCCGCCACAGGCCAGGCCAGGCCCTCCTCAGGGAGAATCTGAAGGTTTACACCGTTGTATATCTGGACGGCCTTGCCTATCTCCTCCCAGACCTCCCCTGGGGAGCTGAAGGGGAAAGGTGTGCCCATACGCTTGGCCAGCTCGCAGAAGATCCAGAAATCAGCCCTTGCCTCACCTGGAGACTTCACTGACGGCTCCACCCTCTGGATGCGCCTGTCCACACTGGTGAAGGATCCTTGCTTTTCCACAAAAACCGAGGCCGGCAGCACCACGTGGGCCATTTTGGCCGAATCGCTCATGAAGGCATCCTGGACCACAAGAAACTCCAAAGCCTCAAGGGCCTTTCCAACCCAGTCCCTGTCAGGGTATGTGCCCAGCGGGTTCTCTGCCACCAGATAAAGGGATTTCACCTTCCCGTTGAGACAACCCTCCAGTATTTCCCTGGCCCCCAGACCAGGCCCCCCTGGCAAAGGAAGCTGCCACAACTCCTGGAAGGATTCCCTGGCCTGTGGATCAGAAGCGTCCCTGTAGCCGGGCAGGAGTCCTGGCACCAAACCCATATCCAGGGCTCCTTGGCTGTTGGCCTTCTCTGCGTAAATATGCAGCCCGCAGCCTCTCCTGCCCAGCTTTCCTGTGAGAAGGCACAAACATGCAGCAGAAGCGGCCACGTCCGCTGAATCCCCAACTCCCAGAGTCTCCAAAGAACCAATCAGGCAGGCTGTGGAAGCCTGGGCAAAAGCAGTAGCCACCTGCTTGATCTCATCTGTTGTGGCTCCTGTCAATTCGGCTACAGAGGCCAGATCAAGACCCGAGAGGGCCTCTTTCAAACCCTCCAAGCCCTCGGTGCGGGTCTCCACAAACCCCCTGTCCCAAATCCCCTCATCCAGAATCCACTTGATCATACCCCTTAGGAAAAGTCCCTCTGTGCCGGGCCTAACGTACACAGCCTGAGCCCCCATGATGTCGCAAAGGGAGGTGTGCACGTGATCCACCACGAAGACCCTGGATTTTCTTCGCCCTGCAGCCAGGATCACCTGGTTTTTGGCCACTGGGTGGGTTTCCTTGAAGTTGCCTCCCACCGCAAGAATCACATCCGCCTCGCGTATATCCCGGATGGGGTTCGTGGCAGCCGCATAGCCCAGCAGCGGCCTCACCCCCTCCAGGAGTCCCCTGTAGCTCAATCCGGCCCCGTGATCCAGGTTTGGGGTACCGAGGCTTCCCCGGGCCAATCTCTGGAGCAAGTAAGCCTCCTCGTTGGTGAGCCTGGGGGAACCCAAGACGGCTAAAGCTTCGCCCCCCTTCTGTCTCTTTATATCGCTCCAGCGGGATGCCACATGCTCCAGGGCCTTTTCCCAGGAGACCTCCACAAAACGCTCCCCCTCCCTCACCAGCGGCTTGGTGAGTCTCTGGGAGCTGTGCACCACAGGCCACCCAAAGCGGCCTTTCACGCACAGGTTCCCCTCGTTGCTGCCCAGTTCGTAGTCTGAGGAAACCCTGGCGATCCTGTTATCCTTGCTCTCCACCACAAGGGCGCAACCCAGGCCGCAAAAACCGCAGGTGGTCCGGGTCTGATGAACCTCCCAAGGCCTGGCTATGGGCCCCAGGGGCTTGGCCACCATGGCCCCCACCGGGCAGGCCGAGACACACTGCCCGCAGAACTCGCAATCCAAGGGGCGGCCGAAATCCGTGCTTATCTCTGTGCGGATGCCCCTGTTAACAAAGCTTATCTCGTTGACCCCCTGCACCTCGTTGCAGATGCGAACGCAGCAACCGCAAAGCACGCACCTGCTCATGTCCCGCTTGATCAGGTGGGAGGCCAGATCCAGGCTTCCCTTGGGCTCCTGCCTGGGAAAGGGGAGCTTGTCCACATCGTACTCGAACACCAGCTTTTGAAGCTGGCATGCCCCCCCTGCCTCACACACAGGGCAGTCAAGAGGGTGCTGGCGAAGAAGCAGCTGCAACTGCAGCCGCCTTGCCTCTATGACCGTGGGAGTCTGGGTCAGCACCTCCATGCCGTTGCGTGCCGGGTTGAAACAGGCAGGCACCAGCCCCCTGCGCCCCTTCAGCTCAACCACGCACATGCGACATGCCCCGAAGGGGATGAGCCGCTTGTCGTGGCACAAAGTGGGAATACGCACCCCGGCCTTTTCCGCAGCCTCCAGGATGGAGGCTCCCCTCTCCACCGTCACCTCGATCCCATCGATGGTCAGTGTGATCATGGGTCCCCGTTTCCTGATCCGATCTGGTTCAATTTACGCCTCAGCCGCTGGCCCCTCACTCTATGGCGTCGAACCTGCAGTTGGCTATACAGGTCTTGCACCTGGTGCACTTCTCCTTGTCTATTCGGGCCACCTGCTTCTTCTCCCACTCGATGGCCTGCACCGGGCAGTTGCGGAAGCAGATGCCGCACATCTTGCACTTCTCCGGGTTCACCTGGAAAAGCAGGAGTTCCACACACACCTTGGCAGGGCACCTCTTCTCCCTCACATGGGCGTCGTACTCCTGCCTGAAATGTCTGATGGTGGAAAGAATCGGATTGGGTGCCGACTGGCCCAGGCCGCAGTGGGAGGAAGCCTTGATCATTCTGCCCAGCTTCTCCAGATCCTCCACATCCCCCTCTTTCCCCCTGCCTTCCACAATGTCGGTCATCTTGTCGTACATGACCTTGAGCCCCTCACGGCACGGGATGCACTTGCCGCAGGACTCATCCACCGAGAAGGCCGTGAAGAACCGGGCAGTGTCCACCATGCAGGTCCTTTCATCCATGACCACCACGCCGCCCGAGCCCATCATGGCCCCGATCTCTGTGAGGGAGTCAAAATCTATCTCCACATCCAAGAGGTTTGCAGGCACACAACCCCCTGAGGGCCCTCCCAACTGTGCTGCCTTGAACTGCCTCTTCTTGGGGATCCCGCCCCCGATGTCGAAGACCAGGGAACGCAGTGTGGTGCCCATGGGCACCTCCACCAGGCCCACGTTGTTTATGGCCCCGGTCAGGGCAAAGACCTTGGTGCCTTTGCTCCCCTCTGTGCCTATGCTGGCGAACCAGGCCCCGCCGTTGAGGATTATGGGCGGGACATTGGCATAGGTCTCCACGTTGTTCAGGTTGGTTGGCTGGCCCCAAAGCCCTGACTCAGCTGATCTGGGGGGCTTGATTCTGGGCATGCCTCTCTTGCCCTCCAGGGAGTACATGAGAGCTGTGGACTCGCCGCACACAAAGGCCCCTGCCCCTGGGTAGATCTCGATGTCGAAGTCGAAACCTGTGTCCAGAATGTTATGGCCCAGAAGCCCCAACTCCCTGGCCTGTTCTATGGCTATCTGGAGCCTCTTGATGGCCAGGGGGTACTCGGCCCTCACGTAGATATATCCTTTCTCCGCCCCTATGGCATAGGCAGATATTGCCATGCCTTCCAGGACCGAGTGGGGATCCCCCTCCATGATGGAGCGGTCCATGAAGGCCCCTGGGTCCCCCTCGTCTCCATTACAGATGGTGTACTTGGGAAAGCGGTCATACTTGCGGCACTCCTCCCACTTCAGTCCGGTGGGGAAGCCAGCCCCCCCCCGGCCCCTGAGCCCCGAGATCTTTATCTCCTCTATCACCTCTTCCGAGGTCATGGAGGTCAGGACCTTTGCCAGGGCCTGGTAACCGTCCCTGGCTATGTATTCCTCTATGCGCTCTGCATCTATGAGACCCCTGTTGCGCAGGGCTATGAGCCTTTGGTTGCCAAAAAAGCCTATGTCCTTGAGAAGGGGGATCTTTTCCTTCTCCAGCGGTTCCTCAAACAGGAGCTCCTTGACCGGTCTTCCCTTAAGGACGTGCTCTTCCACAAGCCGGGGGGCATGCTCGGGCCTGAGCTTGTTGTAGAAAACCCCGTCCGGGAACACCGTCATTATGGGGCCCATGGCGCAAAATCCATTGCAGCCCGTCATGACCACCTGCACCTCGTCTGCCAGGCCCCTCTTGGCCAGTTCCTCCTCAATTGCCTGCTTAACCTTGGGGGATCCACTGGCTATGCAGCCGGTTCCCCCGCAGAGCATCAGGTTCATGCGATAGGTCTTCAAGGTCCAGATCCTCCCCGGAGACCGCGTTTCCTAGACAGCGGCCCCCATGTCCAGCTCTCACCCACTGCCTCGCTGAAAAGCCCTTTCAGCCTGCGGTGCTTTCGCTTCCCCGGCCCAAAGCGTAATCCTCCACCACCTGCCCTCCCTGCACATGTTCCTGGAAGATCCTCTTGGCTTTCTCCGGGTTGAGGTCCACGTACTTCACCGGGGCCTTTTCCACTATTTCCACCGTGGCCATGGGCTCCCGGTTGCAAAGCCCTGCGCAGCCCGACTGGGTCACCACCACATCCCTGGCTCCAGATTCTGTCACAGCTTCAAGAAAGGCCTCCATCACCTTGCGGGCTCCGGCCGCTATGCCGCAGGTGCCCATGTGCACCACTATCTTGGCCCGGTGTTCCCCTTCCCTCAGGCTCATGCGGGCCATCTCCCTCTCTTTGATTCTCTTGAGATCCTCTATGCTGAGCTTGGCCAACTGAATCACCCCCCCTTGGGCCTGGCTACTTGTACTGGTCCAGGATGTCCATGACAGTCCCTGGCTCCAGGTTTCCGTGGGTGTCCTCCCCCACCATCATGACCGGTGCGAGACCGCAGGCTCCCAGGCATCGCACCTCCACCAGAGTGAAGCGCTTGTCAGGAGTCGTGTCTCCCACGCCTATACAGAGCTCCTGCTCGATCTTGGCCAGGATCTCTGGGGCTCCCTTCACGTAGCAGGCCGTGCCCAGGCAAAGTCTGATGGTGTGGCGTCCCCTGGGGATCATGGTAAAAAAGGCATAGAAGGAGACAACCCCATAGATGTAGCTGGGCGACACGTTCAGTCCGTGGGCCAGACGCGTCTGCACCTCCTGGGGCAGGTAACCGAAGATCTCCTGCGCTTCCTTCAGGGCTGGGATCAAGTACCCGTGCCTGCCCGCGTACTTGGCAATCACAGGGTCCAGCTTGGCGAGCTCCTCCTCTGGGATCCTGTCCACTATCTCCACCAGTGGTTGCTGGCTCATTTGGCTCATGGCCTTCTCACACCCCCTATCTGACGCCTCGGACCCGGCTTCTCACTAATGCAGGGCCCCGATCTCCCTTAGCCCCTCTTGCACCCTGCCCCGGATCCACTCCAAGACCTCTGGCTGGGTCAGAGGCACTGGATCCAGCTCCCTTCGAAGCTCACGGGTATCCAGACAGAAACTCTTTTCTTCCCTCGTGTGCCGGTAGACCACATCCACCTGGGGCCCACCCAGCAGGATGCCCACCAAAGTGGCCCCCATGTCCCCCAGGGGCTTTCGATCGATGTGACTGTGCTGAAATGTGGCACGCACCCGAGTTCCCCTGCCAGGCAGGGACTCCAGCTCCACGTCCCCACCCGCCATCCTGGCCGCTTCCTGAAGCAACGCCAGCCCCAACCCCACCCGCCGGGTGGTGCGGGTAGTCACAAAAGGATCCAGGGCTCTCCTGGCCATCTCGGCATCCATTCCGCTGCCGTCGTCCTGGACCTCCAGCTCCAGCATGTCTGCCCCCAGATCCTCCTTGATCCGGATCCAGATGTGTCTAGCCCCGGCCTTGAGACCATTTTCCGCCACATCCAGGACGTGGAGGGAAAGATCCTCCAAGGCTCAAGTGCCCCCCACCAAGGTGCGGCCGCTCTCTGCCCTCAGAGCCAGCTTGAGTTCCTCAAAGGTGGCCTTCTCCACCTTCAGCCTGCTCCAGGCCCTGCCCACTTCCTGGGGACTGTGGGCATCAGAGCTCCTGAGCAAAGGCCAGTTTCTGATCTGCGGGAACCTCTCCCTTGCCTCAGGCCTTGTCATGGCCCAGGAGATCTCCAGTCCATCCAGCTCAAGACCTTCTGGGATAAGACCAAGCTGCCCCAGGATCCCGAATCCCTCCCGGTCCACGTGGCTGGCTATTGCCAGGCCACCCTCTTGATGAATGGCATCCACCAGTTCCTCCACGCTAAGGGTGGTTGCCCCTGCCAGAAATCTCTCCTCTGAGCCCAAGATCTCGTCCTGCTCGTCCATCAAGACCTGGTACCCAAAGATCTCTGGGATGTTCTCACCAGGGAGGTTCTTGTCCACCAGTTCCTGGATGGCCATGGCCCGCTCCAGTTGCGGGAAGAGACCCAGCAGGTGTACCTCCTCCACGGAGGTAATCTCCATGCCCGGCAGAACTCTCAAACCCACCACCTCGCCCCTTTTCTGCACAGCAGCCACATTTCTCATGGAGTTGTGGTCACATACCGCTATCAGCTCTAGCCCCGCACTCCTGGCAGCCTCCACTATGGCCCCCGGGGTCATGCGCCAAGTGTCTGCACAAGGTGACAAGCATGTGTGGATGTGGAGGTCCGCCCGGATCTCAACCAGGCCCATGGACTCCCCGTATCCCCATCTGGTAAAGCTTCCCAGCCACCTCGAAGGTGGGCTCTTCAGATACCATCAGCACCACACCTTCATCCTGGGCCTTGCTCAGTGTGCCCTGCTCCGGCTCCCGGCCGTTGACCAGAACCACTCCGGCCAAGTCATTGAGGGCGGCCACGGCCACAATGTTCAGGTGTGTCTGAAGCGTTATCCACAGATCACCTGCCCTGGCCCTGGCCATCACATCGCTCAGCAAGTCGCTCACATACGCCCCGCCCACCTCTCGGTCCAGCCGATCCTGGCAGCAGCGCACTTTCAGGCCCAGCGCATCCACCACCTCGTGGAGCTTCATTGCTTTCCCCCAGGCTCCCTGATATGCACCTTTGCGAGCAACCGGGTCCCGGAGCCCACCTTGGAGTCTATCTGAAGCTGGTCAGAATTCTTCTTGATATTTGGAAGCCCCATGCCTGCTCCGAAACCCATCTCCCGGATCCAGTCCGTGGCTGTGGAATAACCCTCCTGCATTGCCAGCTCTATGTCCTCTATGCCAGGGCCAGTGTCCTCAACCAGAATCTCTATGCTGGAGGGGCTCACAGCCAAGCTCATCTGTCCCCTGTGGGCATAGGAAACCACATTTATCTCTGCCTCATAGGCTATTATCACGGCCCTCTTGATGTACTGAGCCTCCAGCCCTATTTCCTTGAGAATCTGTTTTACCCTGCTGGCCGCAGCCCCTGCCCGGCTGAAATCGCCCCCCTCGATGAAGAAAGTCTCTTTGTAGACCGCATGCATCCGCAGGCAGACCCCCTCCGGGGTCAGTACAGACCTGGCTGAGCTGCCAGGTTCACCGATCTATCTCGGCCAGGACTATGTCCACACTGCTCAAAATCGCTATGAGATCCGCCAGAAGTCTCCCCCTGCTCATCCTGGCCAATGACTCCAGGTTCACGAATGCCGGGGGCCTTATCTTGAGCCTATAGGGCCTGGGACTTCCGTCGCTCACCAGATAGTAACCCATCTCTCCCCTGGGGGACTCCACGCAGACGTAAACCTCCCCCACAGGGGGCCTGAAGCCTTCCTGATAGAGAATGAAGTGATGGATCAGTGCCTCGATCTCCGACAGCGTTCTTTCTTTGGGGGGAGGCACCACTCTGGGTGCCTCTGCCAAATAGGGCCCGTCTGGCAGACGATCCAGCACTTGCTCTATGATTCTTGTGCTCTGGCGCAATTCCTCCATGCGCACGAGGTATCGGCTGTAAACATCCCCTTCTTGGAAGACCGGGATCTCGAAGTCAAAGTCCTGGTAGCTGGAGTAAGGATTCGTCTTTCTGACGTCCAGGGCCAACCCGGATCCTCTGGCCATGGGGCCGCTGGCTCCCAGGGCAATGGCATCTTCCTTGGAGAGAACCCCAACCCCCACGGCCCTCTCTTTCCAAATGGGATTCTCGGTAAGGAGGGTTTCGTATTCGTCCACCCGCTTGGGGAAATGCCCGGTGAACTGCCGCACCTTCTCTACAAACCCCTCGGGAAGGTCTGCCGAAACCCCCCCGATGCGAAAATAGGTCTGGGTGAGCCTCCCCCCGCAACACATCTCCAGGAGGTTCATGATCTCCTCCCTCTCGCGGAGGGCATAAAAGATAGGGGTCATGGCCCCCAGGTCATGGGCGTGGGTGCCCAGCCAGAAAAGGTGGCTGAAGATCCTGTTGAGCTCTCCTATGAGCACCCTGATGTATTGTGCCCTGGGGGGCACCTCGAGCCCCAGGAGCTCTTCCACCGCCAAACAGTAAGCGAAATTGTTGTAAGAGGCTGCCATGTAATCCAGACGGTCCGTGACCGGGATGAACTGGTGGTAGGTCTTGGATTCGGCCAACTTCTCCACCCCTCGGTGCAGAAAACCCAAATCCGGCTTGAGGTCCACCACCCTCTCCCCGTCCAGCTCCACCAACACCCTCAGAACCCCGTGGGTGCTGGGATGGTGGGGCCCCACATTTAACATCAAGGTCTCGCTGCGTGACTCTTCCATCGCGCTCCTCTCACCTGCCTGTGGCCTCAGGATGTTCTGTCAGGCCCCCGCAAAGGATAATCCTTGCGCAGGGGATGCCCCACCCAGTCCGAGGGAAGCAGGATCCTGCGAAGGTCCGGATGGTTCTGAAAATGTATTCCCATGAGATCAAAGGTCTCCCTTTCATGCCAGTCCGCCGTGGCCCAAAGTGACGTGACAGAAGGCACGGTGGGGTCCTGAGAGTTGACCCGAGTCTTGACTCTGAACCTCTTGTGGGACTTGGTGGAGTAAAGTTGATACACCACCTCGAACCTGGGCTCCCTGGGAAGATAATCCACCCCGCACACGAAGGACAAGAAATCAAAGGCCAGCTCCGGTTCGTCCCTCAGGAACGAGCAAACCTCCAAGAGATTCTCTTTGCGCACCACCACCCAGCTCTGCCCGCGGAACTCCCCCACCTCCTCCACAGCTTGAGGGAATCTTTCCTGGAGTGTTTCCACCACCGTGCGCTCCTCGCTCATGGCTCACCCCCGAAGGCTCGCCCCGCGGGCGATCCCCTTCTGTACCATCTCATGCAATCTCAGGATCCCGTGCAAGAGGGCCTCGGGCCGAGGTGGACAGCCGGGGATGTATACGTCCACAGGCAGGTACTGGTCTATGCCTTGCACCACTGCATAAGTGTCAAAGACCCCGCCCGTGGAGGCGCATGCCCCCATGGCTATGACCCACTTGGGATCTGCCATCTGTTCATAAAGCCTCAGCACTGCCGGAAGCATCTTCTTGCTCACGGTCCCGGCCACGATCATCAGATCGGCTTGCCTGGGAGAAGGCCTGAAGACCTCCATCCCGAAACGAGCTATGTCGAAACGGCTTCCGCCAGCCGTGGCGATCATCTCCAAGGCGCAACAGGCAAGCCCGAAGCCCAATGGCCACATGGAAGACTTGCGGCTCCAGTTGACCAGCCACTCCAATTGCGTGAGCAGGACAGACCCATCCCCCTTGCCCTTTACTCCCATTCCAGCGCCCCTTTCCTCCAGACGTAGAAAAGCCCGAGCAAAAGCACCGCAATGAAGACCACCATCTCTATCAGCCCGAAGAGCCTGAGATCCTCGAAAACCACGGCCCATGGATAAAGAAAAACGGCTTCTATATCGAAGATGATGAAAAGCACTGCGATCACAAAGAATTTCACTGAAAAACGCCTTCTAGCACTCCCCAGAGGATCCATGCCGCACTCATAAGGCATGAGCTTCTGGGAGGAAGGCCTGCGTTTGGCCAGATAAGTGGAAAGCAGGATAATGATGGCCGCCACGGCCACGTTCAGAACAAGAAACAGGAAAATAGGAAGATATTGCGCGGGCATGGCCTTTCGCCTCCTTGAGCACCCGGCGCGGCCCCCTGTCCGTGGGTCCAATCCACAAAAAGAGGTCCATGGGCCGCATCACCCATGGACCCCCCTGCTACATCATCCGCCGCACCGACAGTACCTTTCGCATTCGCATGCAGAGACCACGGAAAAATTTCCGAGGAACTTTAATCCACTCCCCTTGCTCTGTCAAGGGTAAAAAGCTCCTCCCTGGGAAGCCAGCTCTGAAGGCTGCCGCATGCAAAGGACAAACAGGCCCTCCCAGCCTAAGCTTTCTCGACCGGCCCGGCTCTCCGGCCATGGTTACTCAAGGCAACAAGGTTCCCCAAGCCCGTACATCCCAGCACATCCCGGGGGCTTGAGAAGGCGGGGAGCCCCAAGGTTTCCTAAGCCTTGGGAAATTCTAGCTGGAGCTGGGAGGATCCCGCACCCGCTTCTATCTGGCCTGAGACAAGCTTCTCAATAGCCTTTCTGAGCTCCCTCTTTCCCTCCCCTGTCATGGATGAGAACCCCAGGACCCCCTCTGGGCCCAGATTCATTGTAAGAGCCATCTGCCTCAGTCTTGTTGCTCTTTGCCCTCTGGAGAGTTTGTCCAGCTTCGTGGCCACCACAAGCAGCCTGATGCCCCTTGTCTCTAGCCATCCCTTGAGTTGGAGATCCATGGGTCCAGGAGTTCTCCTCACGTCCAGAAGGAGGACCACAAGCTTGAGTTCTTCTCTCTTGGCCAGGTAGCTTTCCACCATGGGTCTCCAGGCCCTGCGCACTGGCTCTGGCACCCTTGCGTAACCGTAGCCCGGCAGATCCACCAAGACAAAGAGCCTGCCCACCTGGTAGAAATGAATGAGCCTTGTCTTCCCTGGGGTCTGGCTGGTACGGGCTAGACCCTTCTTACCTACCAGAGAATTGATCAAAGAGGATTTGCCCACATTGGAGCGTCCTGCAAAGGCCACCTCAGGGAGCCCTGTCCTGGGGTACTGGCTGGTTTTCGAGGCAACCGCTATCAGCCCGACTTCTTTGGCCCAAACCAAGGGATTGGCTCTCTTTCCATCTCAAACTCGTCCTTCCCCCAGATACCTCCCCAGCCGGGCCATGCCTTCCTGGATGCGCTCCAGAGAAGCGGCATAGGAAAACCGCAGGTAGCCCTCGGCATTGCTCCCGAAGTCTATGCCAGGGGCTACCCCCACCCTGGCTTTCTCCAGGATCTGGAAGGCCAGTTCATAGGAGTTCCGGGAAAAAGCACTGGCATTGGCCAAGACGTAGAAAGCCCCTCTGGGCTCCACTTGGATCCCAAAACCCAGTTCCCTGAGCTTCGGGATGAGATATCTGCGTCTCTCGTCGTAAATCAGCCTCATGCGCTCCACGTCCTGGTGCGCCTTTCTGAGGGCTGCTATGGCTGCCCACTGCCCAAAGTCGTTGGCGGAGATGAAGAAATTCTGGTGGATCTTCTGAACCGGTCTGACCAGCGCCGGCGGCAAGATGAGATAACCCAGCCTCCAGCCGGTCATGGCGTAAAGCTTTGAGAAGCCGTTTAGCACTATGGCCCTGTCCGTGAACTCCAGGATGGAATGCTCTTTCTGTCCGTACACCAGGCCATGGTAGATTTCGTCCGAAATCACCGCAGGGCCCATCTGCGCAATGGCTTCCAATCGCTCCGGCTCCAGGAGGTTTCCTGTGGGATTGGAGGGCGAATTGATCAAAACGGCCTTTGTTCTGGGGCTTATGGCCTTTTGAATCTCTTCAGGACGCAACTGGAAGCCTTCCTGCTCCTCAGCCTCCACGAAGACCGGCCTGCCACCCAGGAACCTCACAAAATGGGGATAGCAGGCGTAATGGGGATTGGAGAGTATCACCTCGTCTCCCGGCTCCAGCAGAGAGGCAAAGGCCAGGAGCAATGCCGGGGATGTGCCTGCGGTGACCACTACCCTGTCCGGATCCACCTCCACACCATAGCGAGTCAGGTAGTGCTCGCTTATGGCTTCCCTGAGCTCATAGAGGCCTTGGGAATGGGTGTAGTGTGTCTTGCCTGCCCGCATGGCCTCCACGGCCGCCTCCACAATGCAGGAGGGTGTGTTGAAATCCGGCTCACCAACCTCCAGGTGGACCACATCCAGACCCTGCCTTTCCATTTGTTTGGCGCGCTCCAGGACGTCCATCACTATGAAGGGAGGAATCTCCAAAGCTCGGGATGAGATCATTCTGCTTACTCCCCACCGGAATCTGAACCCAATGCCCTCTTGGCTGAAAGCTGCGGATTTCCTTGCAGGCAAGCAAGCATCCTAATATAATTCCCATCGCCCTTCAAGTTCGCGGCACCAAAGGCAAGGGCAAGGGGCAGGGCTTCGGCTTTTCAGGCCGCTGTGGCATCCCCATGGAGCTCAGACTCATGTTTCGCGCAGGGGAGAGACGGGTACTGGTGGTGGATGATGATCCTGGGGTCTTGAGCCTGCTGCGCCATACCTTGGAGACTGTGGGATACGAGGTGCACACCGCCCCCAATGGGAAAGAGGCCCTGGGCCTTTGGCTTGGGAACTGTTATGCCCTGGTCATAACAGATCTGGTCCTGGCCTTTTCTGAAGGAGTGGATCTGATTCGTAGCATTAGGAAGTTGGACCAGCAAGTGCCCATATTGGCCATCACCGGATTCGGTCAGGAAGTGGCTCAGGAGGCCCTGGATGCCGGTGCTGACCATGTGCTGAGGAAGCCTTTTCATCTTTTTGAGGTCAGGGAGCTCATGAGAAGGCTCATCCATTGAACCAAGGCTCTTGATCCCATGGCCAAGCCATCCTCCCCCCAGTCAGTTTTCAGGCCCCTTTGGCGTGTGATGGCAGTCTCGGGGGACACAGACTTCATACGCCAGCTGCATTGCATCCTGCCCCAGCATGGATTCAAGCTTTACGCCTGCGAGGACCCTGCTGAGGCAGCCACGGTGCTCCAGGAAGAAGACCCGAACCTCCTCCTTGTGGCCCCAGGAAGCTTTGAGACCTACCCTGAATCCCTCTTCAAGCTTCTCACAGAACTGCGCCGGGACATACCCTTGATCCTCCTGGTGAAAAACAGGCAGGAGGCTGAGCCTTTTGAGGCCTTGGTGGATCCCGGCCACTGTAGTGTCTTGGTGGGCCCCCAGTCCCCCGAGAACCTCCCTGTGATAATGGAGAGGGTCCTGGAGAAGGAGCGGCTGGGAAGAGAACTGGATTATCTCAGGCACAGGGAGCCACACATCTACGACTTCAGGAAGATGGTGGTCCACAGCCCCAAGATGCTCTCGGTAATGTCCCTGGTCAAGAAGATAGCTCCCAGCGAGGCCACCGTGCTGATCCAGGGGGAGACCGGAACTGGCAAGGAGCTGGTGGCCGCAGCCATCCACTTCAACAGCCCAAGGCGCAGCATGCCTTTTCTGGCGGTGAACTGCGCATCCCTTCACGAGGAGCTCCTGGAAAGCGAGCTGTTCGGCCATGAGAAAGGAGCTTTCACGGGCGCGGACAAGCAGCGCATAGGCCGCTTTGAGCAGGCACACGGAGGTACCCTTTTCCTGGATGAGGTGGGAGACATGAGTCCCAGGCTCCAGGCCAAGGTGCTGAGGGTCTTGCAGGAAAGAAGCTTCGAACGGCTGGGTGGAAGCAGGAGCATCCAGGTGGATGTCCGCATCCTGGCTGCCACCAACAAGGACCTGAGGAAGGCCATGGAGCAAAACACCTTTCGAAAGGACCTCTATTACAGGCTGAGCGTGGTCCCCATACAGCTTCCACCCCTCAGGGAAAGGCCCGAGGACATTCTTCCTTTGGCCCGCTTCTTCCTACGCAAGTACGGACACCCCCAGGGCGACTCCCCAAAGGGCATTGATCCCCAGGCCGAAGAGGCCCTTATGAGGTACCCTTGGCCTGGAAACGTCAGGGAATTGGAAAACGTGATGGAAAGGGCCATGGTGGTGGCCAAAGGCGCCCTGATCCAGTTGGCGGATCTCATGCTCCCTGAGGCTCTGCCCGGGTCCTTGGCCAGTGTGCAACTCCCACCTGAGGGAGTTCGGCTGGAGGAAGTGGAAAAAAGCCTCATAATCCAGGCAATGGAAAGAAGCCATGGGGTTCAAAGAAAGGCCGCCAAATTGCTTGGAATTTCTCCCAGGGCTCTGCACTACAAGCTTAAGAAGCATGGGATCCGCTCTGCCAGGTCCTAGGCCCAGGCAGCCCTGAAAAACACTTGGGGTCCGGGAGACTGGCTGAGCAAGGCCCTGAGCTCTGCAGGTCCTTGAGCATCCGGGACCTTGGGGGGTGCGTGAACCCCCAAGGCGTTCCAGCTGGGAGAATGACCCTGGGCAATCCTTCCCATGTTCCTTGCCCCTGTTTGGAAGGGGAGGCCTCCTCCCGCTGGCTCTTGGAGGACACAGCCGGGATTGACAGGCTTTTGGCCCCTGGATAGAATGAACTGGATTTGTTCACTGGAACCTTTGTACAAAGATGCATCTACCGGAAGGCGGGTTGGTAAAACCACACCAGGTTTCCCCTGCTTTCCAAAGTTTCTTTCTCCGGTCAGCAAAACCTCTACCCCAGGAGCAACTAGGCAGAAGCCTTGGCAAAGGTATTCTTGCATCCCTTGGCTCATAGGAGGAAAAGCCTGAAGTGTTGAGACCTAACCGCAAACGACAGAGTGTCTCTGAAATCTATCGCATTGCCCATCGATTGCTGAGGGAGGGAAAGACCCCTCAGGCCATAAGACAGCTGCAGGAGGGAATCTCACGGTTCCCCAACCAGGTGCTTCTGCTGAGGAGCCTGGCGGATGCCCATCGACAATCGGGCAACTTTCTAGAGGCCATCTCAGGTTACGAACGGGTGCTGGAAATGGAGCCCAGGGACGAGATTTCCCTCAACGGGATAGGAAACTGTCTCTTGAGGATGAAACGTTTCCATCAGGCCTTGTCCTATTTCCAACGCATTTTGGAAAGCAACCCTGACAATGTGTACGCCCTGGCCGGGGCCGGGGATGCACATCTGGGCATGGGTCAGCCCGAGCAGGCCCTTCAAGCATGGGAGGAGCTCCTTAAGAGGTCTCCGGATAATGTTTTCATCCTGAACAAGATAGCTGACCACCACAGGAGGCAGGGTCGGTGCGAGCTGGCCATGGGTTACTACGAGCGAGTGCTCCAGGTGGATGAAAAAAACCCTTATGCCTTGGTGGGTCTGGGAGCATGTTACGCTGCCCAGTCGGACTTCAAGAGCGCCTTGGAGATCTGGAAAAGGGCCTTGGTTCAAAACTCCGCAAATGTTTTCGTGCTCTCGCGCATTGCGGATGCCTTCAGAAGAATGGGTCAATGGGAAGAGGCCGTAGAGAACTACAGGAAAGTGATCGCCCTGGACAAGAGGAACACGGCTGGTCTTCTTGGACTTGCCGAAGCCTGTTGGAGAACGGGCAAGATCCAGGAGGCCATTGAGGCTCTGAGGAGGTTGTTGCAGGTAGATCCGCAAAACACAAAGGCCTTGCAGAGCCTGGGAGAGCTCCTGGAAGCTCAAGAGGAGTGGGAAGAGGCCCTTGGTTGTTATGAGAGAGTCCTGGAGTTATCAGCCCGGGACCCCAAAGCCCTCTTGGGAAAGTACAGGATTCTGTTTCGCTCTGGGGATCACGGGGAAGAACTCAGAGCCATAGAGACAGCCATCCAGGAGATAGATCCTGTCTTGTTGAGAGAGAAACAGGCCCCGGAATTGAGAGCACTTTCTGCAGAGGAGCCTTGGGAGCTCTCGGATGTGCCCACAACCACCCAGAGCAGCCAAGAGACCCCCAAGAGGGAAACTGGCTCCAAGAAAGGCCGCTCATCCAGAAGAGCTGCTCAACGAACACAGTGAAAACCTAAACGCTTTTGCCCGGTGTTCTTCTTTGGAAAAAAAGCCTGCGGACTCCAGTAGCAGCCCTCCTGGCCTGGTTTTCCAGCTGCTGCTTCTCCCTTATGGTCAGGGTGCTCCAAAGGAAATGGATGAGAAAACAACTCCACAACTCAGATGAGTCCCGCACTGGACAGTTTCTGCTCACAAGCAAGAAAAGACGCAGGCTATCTCTCTCGGTTACCTGCAACAACAGGACTGCAACTGGAAACCCTTTGCTCAGGGGTTACTAGCTCAGAGGGGACTTTAGCTCCGGACTTGCAATTCTCAAGTTAATTCAAGGGCTCGGTGGTACGGAACCCCAATTTGGTGAGCCTTGGCGAACAATCCAGGTCAGGCCACCGCCCCGGTCTTGGAAGGCTCCTTCTCCAGCTTTCGCGTCTCTGGGGCCACCTCGCGCAGGGCCATCTCCAGTTGCTCCATGTGAAAGGGCTTGGCCAGGACGAGGCGAACCATCTTTCTTTCCAGGGCCCTGCGGGCCGGGGCTGTATCCCATGCCCCGGTCATGAGGAGAATCCTGGCCTTTGGATCCAGTGAGAGTATTTGCTCAACTGCAGCCAGGCCCCCCCTGCCTGGCATTTCCATGTCCATCAATACAACATCAGGCCTGCTGGCCCTGTAAACCCGAAGAGCTTCCTCCCCCTCCGAGGCCACCTGAACCGAACAGCCCCAGTGCTGAAGGCGTCCCCTCAGGAGATCCCTGACCCCTTGCTCGTCGTCCACAACCATCACCGAGAGCCCCTCGAAAGGCCGACGGCCTTCCAGGACTTCTTCCTCCCGCACCACAAGGCTCTCCAGGGCTCTGGCTTCTGCCTCCTGCCGGGCCAGCTCCTGGTCTAAAAGCCGGCGTACCTCCGACAAGCTGTACCCGAAGGCTGTAAGCAGCTTTCTGTTGGTGCTCAGCCGACAAGGGAAACCCCGCTCCACCCGGTCCACTGTCAAAACCGAGACCCCGGCCTTTCTGGCAAGCTCTGTCTTGGTCCACATCCGGGCTTCACGCAGCCTGCGAACCAGGTTCTTGTCTGAACCGGACATCTTCTCTCCCCGATCTTGCTCACCACCCCCGTAGGCATGGGCGGGCTCAGATCCTGACCGAATTTTGAATATCCCAAAACCTCCTGCTTGTCAATGGAAACTTTCCCGAGCCGCATCATTCATCTTGCTACAAGCCTGCCCGCCCCCCAGGGGACCCAAAGGCCTGATTCCTGGGATATTTCCTCAGGGAAGTTCTTCCCAAGCAAGACCAAAAAATGATGGGCCCTTTTGGCAAGCTGCATTCGGCCTGAGGCCCCAGCGTGATTTCCCGCTGCCCAAAAGAATCTCTAGGCTGAGTCAAGAGCATCCAGGGGAATCCTCCCCCAGTATCCCCAGCCTTGGGGCTCCCAATCCAAGGGAATCCAGAACCTCATCCAGCCCAAAACGTTCCCCCCTGCTCCACAGCTCCCGAAGAAACTCCCCGGCCTCTTTACACATGAACCACCTGGATCCGAAATTTTCCTTTATATGCTCTCTCAACAGGACTTCCCCTGCCCAGGCTCTGAGGTAGTCGGCACAGTAGAGCTCTTCCTCCAAGTCCAGGAGGGCTTCACAGGGTTCATGACTCATGGAGGTTGCCAGGCCCAACCACTTGGGGTAGCCGCTCCAGTCAAACCAACTGGCACTGCCCAGAAATTCCTTTTCGAACAGCAGCTTCCCAGCGTATCTTCTAATCACGTAAAACCTCTTCACGCATCTCTCCTTGGACATGGCTTCGGCCTCCGTGTCCGAGAGGCCTGCATGAAGGGTCAGAAATTCAGGATCCCGCACAATGCCTTCCATCAGGAAACCGAAACACTCGGTAAGGGCATAGGAACGTGGAAGGTGACGGTAGGGGTACTCCAGATTCGGATCCGCATGGGCCAGATGAAGGGCGTGGCCGAGCTCATGCATGGCTGCCTCTAGGTCCGAAAGCCCCCCCAGAGGCCTCAAAGTAACGTGGATCTCATGGGGCACACTCAGGGGCACGCATCTGGAAAGAACTGTCTTGCCTTCCCTGGGCTCGGCATCCAGGTGGATCCTTGAGCCCAGCACACCCTCAAAGCCAAGCCCGTCCAACAAGGATTTCAGGGGCTCCAATAGGCCTCTCCCCGCCTGCGCAGGAGTCAGAGGGTCCCACTGCATCAACCTGAGCATATGAAGATGGCTCACACCCTGTGCTGGCCTGCCCAGGCGGGATTCTATCCAGGGGATGACCCTTTGCCTGTACTGCTCATATGTGGCAGACAACAACTCCCCGCACTCCAAACCCAAGGCTTGCAGATCCAGGGCTTTTTTTTCCTCCAGAAACTCCAGGTAGCCGCTGTAGCCGAAATCCTCTTGCAGGATACCCGAGAGGCCTTCCCATATCCTGGCTTTCATGAGGGAAGCCTTCTGTAACAAGGGCCGGGCTCCCACCAGTATTGCCTCCCTACTGGAGAAGTCCTCCTGGCCCATCAGCCATCCCTCCAGCTCGGCCAGAGAGACACTCTGGCCGCCGGCCTGCACCTTGGCTTCCACCATGAACTGCCCCAGAGCCTGGTCCCGCAACAGGAGATCCATTCTCAAGAACTGTCCCACACATGCGAAGTAGGTGCGTGTTGCCCTCTCCCTGGTGTCCGGATTCGCCTGCTCCAGGGCAAAGCGTCTCAGCCAAAGAATCGAGTCCAGGTCCGTGGCAACTGGATGGGCAGCGAAGATGGCTCCTGTTTGCTGATCCTGCTTGAGCCCCCTCTTGATGCCCAGGCACTGGGTGGAAAGCTCCCGCAGAAGATCTTCCAGGTCGTACTGAATGGCCCTGAAAAAGCCGTTGTCCATCTGATGAGCTCTTCCCTATCCCTCAGCAAGGCTCCCCAACCCTGGGGGGTTCAAGACCTATGCCCCCAGAATGCTCTCAAGATGCACATGCTCACAAACCCCTGCTGGGGACTCTGGTGGAATCACATGGTTCTTGGCATGTCCATTCTGGACTTCTCATGTGGATCCCCTTGCCTGCACTGTCCCCCCCCTTTACAAGGCGCTTTTTCCTGAAGGCCAAAGGTTTTCTCCCGCTTCCCCGATGGGAAGAGAATCCTGCTTTCAGCCTTCATTGTGGGCTATTTGAGCCTGATGCAGGCTAGAGGCTCTCATCCTCATAGACATTTGCTATGCAACAAAGAAAAGTTGCCGGCTCCGTGGGGCTCAGATTTTTCATGCTGTGGGGTTCCATGCTTGGGATGTACACCAAGTCATTTGGCCCCAGCACTCTTTCCACCAAGACCCGGTCGGTTTGCGGGTCATGGCAGGCACAGCTCAGGGTGCCGCTCAGTATGTACATGGTCTGGTGGTAAAAGTGGTTGTGTATGGGTATTTCCCCGGCTGGGCCTATGGTGAAGAACCTCAGGCCGTACTCGGGGGCACCCTGGGGGCCTGCCTGGGAAAGCCAGCGAATCCAGACCTCCTTTACCGCAAGCTTTTTCCCCTTGTACGGGAATGTCTCGATCTTCTGGTCAGGCCTGTCTTTCACGTTCAAAACATCCATGGAATTCAAACCTCCCCTTTTGGGTGGGCCCCCAAAGGGGACCCTCCCGGCCCCCTATGGTCCAAGAGCAGATGACCAGTGAGGGCTCTTGCTAGGCTGGATCACCGCCCGGGCCAGACATGGTGAGTGGGACCCCTGGGCCCTGGCAAGCACTCCGCATCGATCCAATTATATAGGATGCCTCCTGGCAAAAACAGAAGGCCTATTGAAAACCCAGATTCAGGAGGTAGATTGGCAACAGGAAAAGGAAAACCCTGGTTTGGGAAAAGGGGGATCCGGAGCTTGGGAGGTGGCCATGAGCTTGGAAAAACATAGCCTACACCAGAGACTTCAGGAATACTGCCACTGTTACTCTGGGACAGACCCCAGGGAAGAGTTGGATCGGCTCAGCTCCTTTGGTATCACTTCTGACAGCCTGGGAGACACCGAAGAGGTGGCCATCAAGTTGCTTGGGCTGATGATACTCTACGGTTTGAGGGAAAGCGCCAGCTTGGTGGAACTCTGGAGGGATCCCTCTGGGCAGACCCGTCTTGAGGTGCAGGCAACGGGGAATTACAGGCTTCCAGCCCCAGGGGCCAGGCTGGTGGACAAAGCCTTCAAGGTCATGAGGGCAATAACCTACCTGGAGGGGGACAAGGCCAGCGAACCCCTCAGCCTGGGACTAGGGGGTGACAGCCTTTCCCTTGAAGTGGGCTTTGAGAAATCAGGGGACTGGGAGGCCTTGCGCATCCGGCTGCCCAGAGTCTGAGCTTTCCAGGGGGTTGACCCGCATTGTTCAGGGGCAAGTGGGGAACGCGGCTCAAGTGCAGGGTCCAATGGCACTGGCTCGACTCTCTTCACAAGAAAGCCCCTGCGTGGAGCCCCAGAGAAAGGCTCCTGAGATCTTGGAGCATCCCTTTGGCTTGGGAGAGGGGCGGGGCCCTCAGTTCTTTCTGTCCTGAGCAAGAGTCCGGCTCAGGCTTTCATGACCTCGGCAATGCTCATGGTGTGAAGCTGCCCCTTATCCATGAAAGTGAAAACCCCTTGGTCATCAAAAAGGCTAGCTGGGACTGGGATGGATTCCAGGGCTTTGAGCCTCTTTAGAGCAAGCGCTGACAAACCTCTGCAGGCAGGATCAGCCCAGAGCAGACAGGATGCCAGGGCTTGCAAAATCTCCTTCTTGCCCAGGATGTCCCCGTAGAGTTCGCCCAGTCTGAAGACACCCCAAAGGAATCCCTGGGCAATGGCGGGGGGCATCCTCAACAAGAGACCGGCTTTCAGGAAAGATGTGAAAATGGGCAAGAACTCCTGGGCAAGCCCCTTGTCTCTGGCCAGGATCTCTGCCAGGGCCTCGGGCGCGCCCCAGCCAACACTGCCCGACTCCTCATTCAGGCTCCAGAGTAGACGACGAACCACATCCCTGGAGGCCTCCTGATCCTCCTCCACCAGCTTTGAGACCAAGAAGCCCAGTGCCTCCACTGCCCTCCATCTTGTTATGGGCTCCTGGCTGCAAAGGGCTGCCACGGCCTGGCTGACCAAGCCTCTGGAGAGCTCCTCGCCGAGGCCCTCCAGGGCACCGGGCCAGTCATCGGAGCGCAAAGCCTCTAGAAATCTCTTTCTGGCCGAAGCCATCAGATCCTCTCCAGCACCAGGCGCCCCATCTTTCGTCCCATTTCCACGCACTCCCCCAGACTTCTAACATCCGGGACATACTGGACCTTGATGGAGGGCAAGACAAGCTCCACCTTCATCTCCTGGAGTGCTTGTTCCACCATGCGCACGCCTTCCCCGCTCCACCCGTAGGATCCAAAGGCTGCCCCCATCTTGTTCTGGGGCTTCAGGCCCCGAACGTAGTGCAAGAGGTCGGCCATCCTGGGCAACATGCCGTTGTTCAGGGTGGAGGAGCCGCATATCAAGGCAGAGGCATCCAGCACTTGAGTCATCACGTCGCTTCTGTGCACAAAACGCAGGTCCATCACCTGCACGCTGAGACCTTCCTGCATGACCCCGTCGGCAATGGCACGTGCCATGACGGCAGTGCTCTCCCACATGGTGTCGTACACGACCAGAGCCTTGGGAGCCCTCTTTTGCTGGCTCCACTCTTCGTAGGCCTTCAGAATGGCACCAGGCTCCTGTCTCCAGATGATGCCATGGTCCGGGGCTATGACATTCACTTTCAGGCCCATCTCCCGCACCGTAGCCAGGAGCTTCTGGACCAAAGGGGAGTAAAGCAGAAGAATATTGGCATAGTACTTGGCGGCGTGCTCCATGAGCTCAGCCCTGGAGACCTGATCCTCGAAACGCTCGCTGGTGGCCCAGTGCTGGCCAAAGGCGTCGCTGGAGATGAGCAGCCCGTCCTCCTCAAGATACGAGAACATGCTGTCCGGCCAGTGAAGCATCCGGGTCTCTATGAAATTCACCGTGCGCTTCCCCAGGCTTAGCTTCTGCCCAGTCTCCACAACTTCGTAAGGCCAATCCGGCCTGTGGAAGTGCTGAAGGAGGGCCTGTTTGCCCCTGGAAGAGCAAAAAAGCTTGCTGGGGCGACATATCTCTATTATCTCAGGAAGGCAGCCGGAATGATCCATCTCCACATGATTCACCACCACGTAGTCTATCTTCTTGGGATCAATGATGTCCGTAATCCTCCTTAGAAGATCCTCCTTGAAACCCTTTTTCACCGTATCAAAAAGGGTGACTTTCTCATCCATCACCAAGAAGGAATTGTAAGTTGTTCCCTTGGGCGTGGAGTAGCCGTGGAAATCCCTGAGGTTCCAGTCTATTGCGCCCACCCAGTATATGTCTTCTCTGATCTGCGTTTTCCCCATGCCCACCTCCGCAAAACATTATTCACTGCTCGAATTCGTTCATTTTGCATCATTTCCCGGAAGCTGCAAAACAGATTTCCTTGGCCTGGATGCTGGCCCGCCCGGATTCCTGATTACAGACTCTGCCCTGGGATTCCGGCTCGGCAGCCCCTAGGGGCCTTTCTTCTCATTCCTTAGAATAGGTTCCTGGCCACCCGTTGGCATTCTCAGGCCATGGCTTGCAAGAGCCCGGCCAGTTCCCCTGCGCTGGAGACAGGCTCCATACAGGAGTTCTTCTGGCATAGGTACGCCCTGGCACCAGAGGGTCCTGGCTGCATTGGAACCACATAAGGGGCTAGCAAGCCAAGCCTCCTGCCATCCTCGCCCTCTTCCTTGAACAGTAACACCCGCCTCGGGTTGAACCCCTTTCTAAGCTCGTTCAACATCTCAGAGGCCACTGGATGTTCTGGCCTCCCCGCTATCACAACTTCCTGGCAAGGCCCCAACAGGAAATCCAGGGCAAGCAGCATATGGGTGTAAGCCATGGGAACACGGGCCAAAGAAGCGGAGAAGGTCTCCAAGGTGGCCCAGGCTTTTTCTTCCAGCTCCGGCCTGCCTAACATTCGCCCCAGGCGAGCCAGGTTCATGGCAGCCATGGAATTCCCCGATGGGATTGCCCCGTCATGGGCTTCCTTGGGCCTGGAGATCAAAGGCTCGGCTTGTCTGGAGGTGAAAAAGAACCCCCCCCCTTGTGGATCCCAGAACAGATCTAACATGAGTTGGTTTAATTCCCAAGCACTTTCCAACCACTTGACCTGAAAGGTTGCCTCGTAGAGCTCCAGAAGCCCCCAGACCATGGCAGCGTAATCCTCCAGGCAACCCTCCTGGGCAGACTCCCCCTCTCTCCACCTGCGAAACAAAAGCCCTCTGCTGTCTCTCATCTGCCCCAGGACAAACTCGGCCGAGTCAGCCGCAGCTTGGCCGTACGAGGGCTCTTTCAGAATCCAGGAAGCCTTGGCCAAAGCGGCTATCATCAACCCGTTCCAGGCAGAAAGCACCTTGTCATCTTTCAGCGGCCTGGGCCTCTCTCTCCTGGCCTCCAGAAGAAGTCCCCTGCCTCTGTCCAAAGCGGCCAAGAGCTCCTCCGGGCTCATGCCCTGCCTGGAGGCAAGCAGCCCAGGCTCCAGTGGAAAGTGGGGTATGCTGGTGCCCTCCTCGAAGTTCCCCTCCTGGGTGATGCCATAGGCCTGGCACATCAGATCCCCCAGTTCCTGACCCAGGACAGATCTTATCTGCTCCGGCCTCCACACGTAGAAGGAGCCCTCTTTACCTTCACTGTCTGCATCCTCGGCGCACTGGAAGCCGCCTTGGCTACCCTTGAGATTCTCCAGCACATATTGGATCGTCTCCCTGGCCACCGTGGCAAACATGGATTCCCGAGTCACCTGAAAGAGCTCGCAGTAAGCCATGACAAGCAAGGCCTGATCATAGAGCATCTTTTCAAAGTGGGGTACAAGCCATCTATCGTCCACAGAGTAACGGTGGAACCCGAATCCCACTTGGTCGAAAATCCCTCCCCAGCGCATGTTCTTCAATGTTTCTTTCACCATGTCCAGGGCCAGCCTCTGGCCTGTCCTGAAATGCCACCTGAGAAGAAAATAGAACTGGTGGGGTGTGGGGAACTTGGGAGCCTGGCCGAATCCACCGAAGCGGGTGTCATATGTCCGGGACAAGGCCTCGTAAGCTTTGCGAAGAACGCCTTCGTCAAGGGGTTGGGCCCCTTGATGGGAGGCTTGCTGCATCTGCTCCAGGGCTTGAGTCACCTCGGAGGCAGCCTTTAGAACCCTGGTCTTGTCGGTTCGCCACAGGTTGGCGATATTCAGAAGCAGCTCCCCGAAGCCTGGAAGACCCATTTTCCTCTGCTTGGGGAAATAGGTGCCTGCGAAAAAAGGCTTTCCCTCCGGGGTGAGAAAAACAGAAAGAGGCCAGCCACCGCGCCCTGTAAGAGCCTGGCAGGCAGCCATGTAAATCTGGTCCACGTCGGGTCTTTCCTCTCGGTCCACCTTCACTGAAACAAAGAACTGATTCAGCAGCCTGGCTATGGCCTGGTCCTCAAAGCACTCGTGGGCCATCACATGGCACCAGTGGCAGGTTGCGTATCCCACCGAGAGAAAGATGGGCTTCCCCTCTTTTCGGGCCTTGGCAAAGGCCTCCTGGCTCCAGGGATACCAGTCCACTGGATTTTCAGCGTGTTGGAGAAGGTAAGGGCTTTTCTCCGAGGAAAGTCGGTTCTTGTGTGTCTGAGTCAGGGTACTCTCGGCCATGGCGCCCTCCCAGCCGGACCAGGAAAGGCCAGCTCCCCGGTCCTGGGTCTTTTGCGACACACTCAGTTTACCCGCTCGGAGAGCCCTCGTCTCGCCTCCCCAAGGGTCAAATTTCTTGGCCCGGGTTTTTGGCCAGCTTGAGGTGCCTGGGGGCTCATGCCCCCAAGGCCTGCCTCAAGTCAGGCTGGGTATTGCTCTCTCTCTCAATTACCCAACAGGCTTGAAGAACCTCTTTCCAATACCGCAAAGGGGGCACTTCCAGTCCTCAGGGAGATCCTGGAAAGGGGTACCTGGAGGGATCTTGCCCTTCTTGTCGCCCCTCTTGGGATCGTAAACATATCCACAGGTGGCCCCCGGACATTGATACCTTTGCTCTGGGTTCACTCTTGAGCCTCCTTGGCAGGGCCGGCTGTGCCGGCCGGCATGGTGAAGCTCCTGGTCCCCAGCTCCCTGTCCAGATGGAAAAGGCTGGGGGAATGCTCTCCCACAAGCTTTAGCTTCTGGACCACCTCCATGGCCGAGGACTCCTCCTCCACCTGCTCTGTGACAAACCACTGAAGGAAGATCTCAGTGGCATGGTCATGTTCCTCCCTGGCCAGATCCACCAGGGAGTTTATCCTGCCTGAGACCTTCTGCTCATGTTGGAGAGCAGCCTGAAAAGCTCCCAAAGGCGACTCCCAGTCATGATCCGGTGCCTGCACCGAACCCAGGCGAACCCGGCCTCCCCTCTCGTTCAGAAATGAAAAGAACTTGCCCGCGTGGGTGAGCTCTTCCAGGGCCTGCACCTTCATCCAGTTGGCAAAGCCTGCAAGCCCCATGTGGTAGAAGTAGCCGGACATGGCCAGGTACAGGTAGGATGAGAACAACTCCCAGTTCAGCTGTTCATTGAGGGCTTCTTCCATCTTCTGGCTCAGCATCTTGCCTCACCCCTTCCAAAGCCCGTGCAGGTTGCAGTACTCTCTTGCCGTTGCCTTCTGGCTTGTCACTTGGAAAAAAGCCTCTGGAGGGTCCCCGGGTTTGAGAAACTGCCTGTAGGCTTTTTCCCCCACTACCAGTTCCACCCACTCTATGTAGTGCTTTTCCTCCATGGGATGTGGCACGCTGCCCACCTTGACCTTGACCCCGTCCTGAGTGTACTCCAAGACCGGCACATGCTTCTCAAGGGCCGCATCCACAGTGTTTTCCCGGTAGAGCTTCATGGGCTGGCCGCAGCAAACCAGCTGTCCCACACCTCCGTGGAGCACCTCTACCATGTTCCCGCAGACCTCACACTTGTAAACCTCCAGTCTCTCCGCCATGTTCCCCTCCTTTTTTTGATTATCCGCAGCTTGCGGGCTCAGGCATTTCCCCACATGAGCCTGCAATGCCCATTTCTGATGTGGTACAGGTCAGAGAAGAGATCTGATCTGCCCCAGGACCTGCTCGTAGTCGGGTTCCTGGGTTATTTCCTTGACCCACTGGGAATATCTCAAGATCCCATGGGGATCCACTATGAATACAGCCCTGGTCAAGAGCCTCAACTCCTTGATCAGAGTGCCGTAGGCCAGCCCGAAACTGGCCTCTCTGTGGTCCGAGAGAGTTCTCACCCTGTCCACCCCTGCGGCTGCACACCAGCGTCTCTGGGCAAAGGGCAGGTCCATGCTCACCGTGAGGATTTCCACCTCTGGGCCCAAGGCTGTGGCCTCCTGGTTGAATCTCCTGGTTTGCATGTCGCACACAGGAGTGTCCAGCGAGGGCACAGAGCAGATTACCCTCGTTTTCCCGGCCAGGGAGCCCAAGCTCACTGGAGAGAGATTGGGGTCCAGGGCTTGGAACTCGGGGGCTTTCTCCCCCACTTTTGGCTCCTCCCCGAGCAGGACCAGGGGGTTACCCTGAAAAGTGATGATTGATGCTCTCTCTTTCATCCTAGCAGGCCTCCTTGATGTTCAGGGTGTTGGTTGCTTCGAATCTCCCCAAGGCATCCCCTTTGAGCTGGCTCAATAGTTCTCCCCCAGGAGTTCATAGTAGGCTCTGGGGTGGGCGCAGGCAGGACACTCCTGGGGGGCTTCTGTGCCCTCGTGAAGGTACCCGCAGTTCCTGCATCTCCAAACAACAGCCTGAGTTCGCCTGAACACAAGCCCCTTCTCGATGTTTCGGGCCAAGTCACGGTAACGCTTCTCATGCTGTTTCTCCGCCACTGAGACAGCCTCGAACACCTGCGCTACCAGATCAAATCCCTCCTCCCTGGCCACCTGGGCAAACCCAGGGTACAGGGATGTGTGTTCGTAGTTCTCGCCTGCAGCCGCAGCCAGGAGATTCTCCAGGGAACTCCCCAGCTTCCCGGCAGGGAAAGCTGCCGAGACCTCCAGCTCTCCCCCCTGCAGGAAGCTGAAGAAACGTTTGGCATGCTCCTTTTCCTGATCTGCGGTCTCCTGAAAGATCCAGGCTATCTGTTCATAGCCCTCCTTCCTGGCTTGGCTGGCAAAGTAGGTGTAGCGATTTCGGGCCTGGGACTCCCCCGCAAAGGCCTCCAGCAAATTCCTTTCAGTTCTGCTTCCCTTCAAGTCCATCCCCTTTCACCTCCTGAGCTTTTGATTTGGGTGGCACTCCCTTATTGCAAGAAGTGCAAATCACCAGTATCTCCATGGTATGCCCCACAACCAGGTGGCCCTGGATCTCCTTGGGAAGCCCAGAGGGGATCTCCAGCAGCTCCAGGGGGGCATCCATTACCCGACCACAACTCACGCATCTCATGTGGAGATGGGGACAGGGGCTTCCGTCAAAACGCCTTTGTGAGCCTGCGGCCTCGATCTTTCTTATGAGCCCCGCCCGGGACATGGTTTCGAGATTCCTGTACACCGTGGCCAGGCTTATTCGGGGAAGCCTTGCCTTCAGCCTCTGATAGAGTTCCTCTGCCGTGGGGTGATCCCGGGCAGACCTCAGCTCCTGAATTATCAGCTCCCTTTGGGGAGTAAGCACCATTTCAGTCCTACGACGCATTTCTTACTCGCGAGTGATAACTATTTGCATTTAACATTCGGATCATCCAGGAGTCAACCCCCTCCTGCTCAGATCCACTTCAGGTGTTCATGGGCAAAGGGCTATCAATAGGCAATGGGTTGAAGGCTCCTTACAAAGGGCGGGTGGCCCTTTCCAGCCAAGCGGCCTCCTCCGGCTCCAGCTCCGGGGACAGAGTCCGCCTCACCTCCTCATGGTAATGGTTCAGCCAAGCACGCTCCTGTTCCCCCAGCATACTGCGATCTATGAGCCTCTTGTCCAAGGGGACCATGGTGACGGTCCTGAACCTCAAGAAGGGCCCGTAATCCCCTGGCAGCTCCTGTGCCTTTTCCACCACCATCACATTTTCTATGCGGATTCCAAATGCACCCTCCTGGTAGAATCCAGGCTCGTTGGTCACGAACATACCCTCCTGCAAGGCCACCCCCGTGTCCTTGGGGGATATGGACTGGGGGCCCTCATGCACGTTGAGGTAACAGCCGATCCCGTGGCCCGTGCCGTGCCTGTAGTCCAGCCCCGCCTCCCAGAGGTGCGTGCGGGCAAGCGCATCCAGCTGTTTCCCCGTGGTGCCTTGGGGAAACCGGATACGGGCCAGAAAGATGTGCCCTTTCAAGACCCTTGTGAACCTGTCCCTTTGCATGGCCGTGGGGCGGCCCAAGGCAATGGTCCGTGTCACATCTGTGGTGCCGTCCAGGTAGTGGGCCCCAGAGTCCACAAGCAGAATCCCCCGGCAGCGAAGCTCCAGGTCCCTTCCCGGAGTAGGCCTGTAGTGGACCACTGCCCCATTGGCTCCGTAGGCCACAATGGTCTCAAAGCTGGGACCCGCCCAGTAGTCCAGGGAGGCCCTCAGCCCGTCCAGGTATTGGGCAGCAGCAGTCTCTGTTACCCCGCCTTTGGGAACCTCCTCTTCCAACCAGCGCAGGAAGCGAACCATGGCCAAGCCGTCCCTCTTGTGGCAAGAGAGCATGCCTTGTATTTCCACGGGATTCTTTGCAGCCTTCAAGAGGGCCACCGGGCTTGGGTTTTCAAGTAATCCAACCTCCTTGCCCACAACCTCCTTGACCCATTGGCTTGCACTTGCAGGATCCGCCATCAGGCGTGAGCCCTTTGCGGCCAGTTGCATAAGGAATTCTCCAAAATGCTGGTAAGGCCGGACCTTCACCCAGGGAGAGATCTTCTGGTAGGCCTCATTGGTGAGCTTGGAGTCCTCCACGAACAAGAAAGCCTCTTCCTGGCTCAGCAGTACATAGGCCTGGAAAACCGGGTTGTAGGGCACATCCGAGCCCCTCAGGTTCAGAAGCCATGCTATTTCGTCCAAGGCCCCCAGCACCAAGACCTCCGCACCCTTCTTGGCCAGCTCTTCCCTCACCAGGCTCAGTTTCTCCACCAGCTCCAGGCCGGTGAAGCATGCCTCCAAGGGCCAAACCGGGGCCCTGGGAGGGCCGGGCCGCTCCTCCCACAGCAGATCCACCAAGTTCTCCTCTAAGGGGAGGAGCTTTATGCCAAAGGGCTCCAACCTCTTCTCCAGCTTCCCGAACTCCTGTATTGAGAAGACTCTGGGGTCCAGCCCCACCTTTTCACCTGAGCGGACTCTTGTGCAAAGTACCTCCTCCAGCTCAGGCACCCCGGGCACGCCGGTCTTCATGAAGGTGAACTCCAGAGGATCCAGTTCCTTGCTAGCCTGCACATGGTAGCGGCCATCTGTCCAGAGAAAAGCCTCGGTGAGGGTGACCAAGATGGTGCCGGCCGAGCCGGTAAAACCGCTCAACCACCTCAGCCTTCTTGCCCCCTCGGGCACGTACTCGCTGTGATGCTCGTCTGTGGAGGGCACCAGATATGCCGCAAGACCCCTTTGGAGCATGAGTTGCCTCAGGCCACAAAGCCTTTCCCTGGCCGAGCTCATAAGGACTCCCCCGTTGTTTGCTTTTTGGACCGATACCCCCAACTTTAGGGGCTGGGTTTCCCGGGAGTCAAGCTCCTGAGACACACAATTCACAGCAAGCTCTCAATTCCCATGGGTTGGGCGTTTGGGGGTACAGGGGCGGGGTTCAGCCCCGCCCTGTCCGGCCTCTGTGAATAACCCGGCTTAAGGTTTCCAGGGAATAAGCCTTCGCTCCACTGCGGCCAGTATCCAGTTGGAAACAAGCCCCAGCCCAGCCAGCAGCAGGAGACCGAACAAGAGCCTGCTTGTCTGCATGAGATTGGCTGCAGAGAGGATCATGAAGCCTATGCCTTTGTCGGCTGCTATCATCTCGGCTGTGACCAAAAGCAAAAGAGCTGCCCCAGCCCCTAGCTTCAAGCCTGCGAAGATAGTGGGGAGACTTGCTGGCAGAAGCACCTTGCGGGCGATCCTGGCCCGGGTCGAGCCCAGGGAGATGGCAGCCTGTACCAGCAAAGGGTTCACATCCCTCACCCCTGCCCTGGTGTTCACCAGCACCGGGAAAAACACCCCCAGGCCTATGACCGCCACCTTGGAGGACTCCCCCAGGCCCAGCCAGAGGATAAAAAGGGGCAGTAGGGCAATCTTTGGAATCGGGTAGGAGGCTCCCACCAAGGGATGTCCCAGTCCGTCCACCACCCGGGAAATGCCCATGGCAAGGCCCAGAAACATCCCCACTGCGGCCCCCAGCAGGAATCCCCAGAGGATCCTCCACAGGCTAGCCCCGAGGTGTGCCCACAACTCCCCGGAGTTGGCCATTAGGAACCCCTCCTTGAGCACCATGCTAAGAGGCGGCAAGAAAAGGGGTGCCACCAGGCCGGATCTCCCCACCAGCTCCCATACCACAAGCACTCCTCCCACCGATACCAAGCCCAGGAGGCCTTCCCAACCGCCCCTTGGGGCAAGGGGAGCCATTCTCACCCGTGCCCTCAGGGCTTTGGCATGCGGCTGGTCGGAACTCACTCGAATCCTCCGCGCAGCAAAGCTTCCACCTGGCTCACCAGGGAGTTGAAGGCAACCTCCCTCCTGAGACTCTGGCTTCTGGGCCTGGGAATCTCAACCCGGAGCACCTCCATGACGCGCCCGGGCCGGGGGCTCAGGACCACCACCCTGTCCCCCAGGAACACCGCCTCTCCAACGTCGTGAGTCACGTAAAGGAAGCTTCGCTCCCCCCTCTCGAACAGGCGGGAGAGCTCTGTCTGCATTTCTTGTCTTGTCTGCGCATCCAAGGAGGAGAGGGGCTCATCCATGAGCAGGAGTGCCGGCTCCGGGGCCAGGGCCCTGGCCAGGGCTGCCCGCTGCCTCATTCCGCCTGAGAGCTCGTGGGGGAAACGATCCTGGAATCCTTCCAGGCCCACCATGCACACCAGGTCCCTGATCCTGCGCTTCCTCTCCTTGGGCGGTACACCGAGCTCCTCCAGCCCGTAACCCACGTTCCCCTCCACTGTGCGCCAGGGGAAGAGGGCCAGGTCCTGGAACACCAGGCCAGTGGGGGGCTTGCCCTGGGGGGCATCCTGGAAGGTCACGTACCCCGAGCTGGGCTCCAGAAGCCCTGCCACTATGCTCAGGATGGTGGATTTCCCGCAACCCGACGGGCCCACCATGCACACGAACTCATTGGGCCCTATCTCCAGGCTTATCTCCAGAAGGGCCTGCAAGGGCTGTGTCTTGCCGTTGGTGTAGGTCTTGGAAATGTGCTCTATGCGGGTAAGCAACTCAGGGACCCACCTCCTGGAGGGCCTCTTCCCACAGGGCCCGATCTAGGAACTTGCCGGGATCCGGCTCCTGGGAAAGCATGCCCTGGGTTCTGTACCACTTGATCTGCCTGGGAATGTCCTCCCACATGAGTTCACCATTTCTCTGGTTGTAGCTGAGATCTCCCGCTATCCTCTCAGGAGACAGCCCCGTGTACTTGCCTATCTGGGCCATCACCCTCTCGAAGTTCTTCCCCCTGGAGGGCTTTCCCAGTACATCCAGGCCCAGGCACTCGTCGTGGTATATCCTGCAAGCCCTGATGTAAGCCCTCATGAAAGCCTTGGCCAGGTCCCTTTTTTCCCAGAACTTGCCAGACATGAAAATGGCTGCGATCTGGTACTTGAGTTCATCTCCAGACCAAACCAGCACCCGGCCAGTGCCCTTGGCCTCCGCCTCGCTGCAAAGGGGCTGCGCAATGAAAACAGCCTCCAGCTTCTCCGAGCCCAAGGCCTCGGCCAGGGCCTGGAGGCCCCCCAAGGGAACGATCTGCACCTGGGAAAGAGGGATCCCGTGTTTTTCCAGGATGTTCCCAAGCATGTAGTGGAAGGTGGAGCCTATCTGGGTCACACCCACTCGCTTGCCCCTCAAGTCCTCCACCTTTCTGACGCCCCTGTCCCAGGCAGCCTTGCTCACCACTATCCCTGTGAGGCGGTAGCCTGGCCATTCCCTGCCCTTGTCTGCAACTATCTTTGCATCCAGGCCTGTGGCCAAGGCGTTGTAAAGGCCGGCAGTCAATCCAGTGGCCCCAACGTCTATCTCCCCTGCAGCAAGGGCAGCGGCAATAGGCTGGGCTGCCTGCATGAACTTGAGCTCCGGATCCAGCCCTTCCTTGGCAAAAAGCCCTTCTTCCACTGCTATGAAGATGGGAGCCGAGGAAGTGAGGGGCAAGAGACCCACCCTCACCCTCTCTCCAGCGCTGTTGATGGAAGGGATAAAGATGGCTGCAAGGAAAAACACTCCCAGCAGAGTCCAGGAACCCCCCCTAGTTCTCTTGCTCATGGGCCCCTCCGATTTGGCAGAGTTGACTGTGTCCTGTCCGGGAATCCCCGGCCTTGCCAACCAGGCTTGGCTGCCCTATGATTGACCAGGTGGTCACTCTTGTCAAGAAAGGATAGCTCATGCAGGCTCTATCTAGTATCCAGGAGGCAAGGATGGCTGACTCAGGGTTGAAAAGGGTGGCCAAGAAGTTGGAGCAGGGGCTAAGGTTGAACCTGGAGGACGGCCTTAGCTGCCTGGGCACCCCCGATCTGGTGGGGCTTGGCAGACTGGCTCTTGCCAAGAGAAAAGATATGCACGGCATGAAGGCCAGCTTCATCCGAAACTTCCACCTCAACTACACCAACGTCTGCGCAAACCAATGCACATTCTGTGCATTTCACAGGCCACAGGAGGCCCCTGACAGTTTCCTGATAGAACCAGGGGAAGCGGCACGAAGAATACTTTCCAGCCCGGTGGAACCATTGAGGGAAGTGCATGTGGTGGGAGGATGTCACCCAGGGTTGGACCTGGGTTACTATCTGGGCCTTCTGAAGTCCCTGAAACAGGCCAGAGCCGGTGTGAATGTCAAGGCCTTCACTGCGGTGGAGGTGGATCACATGGCTGCAAAGGCTGGTATTTCGGCCCGAGAATGCCTTATTGAACTGAAAGAGGCGGGGCTGGATGCCCTGCCAGGCGGAGGGGCCGAGGTCTTCTCAGCACGCCTTAGGCAGCTTCTTTTCCCTCGCAAGCCAGATGCCCGCAGATGGCTTCAGATCCATGGGGAAGCGCACAGCCTCGGCATCCCCACCAACGCCACGTTGCTCTTCGGTCACCTGGAGACCCCGCAGGAGCTGGTGGAACATCTCCTCAGGTTGAGGGAACAGCAGGATGGCACAGGAGGGTTTCAGGCCTTCATCCCCCTTCCCTTCCAGGCCAGGAACACCCCCCTTGCACACCTGGGGGGCCCCAGCGGGGTAGAGATCTTGAAAGTGATAGCCACCTCCCGCCTGATCCTGGACAATTTCCCGAGCATAAAGGCCTACTGGGTCATGCTGGGCACCAGGCTCTCACAGGTGGCCCTGCACTTTGGGGCCGATGATCTGGAAGGCACCATAGTGCACGAGCAGATAGCCCATGAGGCCGGGGCTGAAACAGCCAGGGGCCTCACAGTGGAACAACTCAGGGGTCTCATAGAGGAGGCCGGTTTCCAGGCTGTGGAAAGGGACAGCTTTCACAGGCCCCTTGTTGAGGAGCAGGCTTCATGAACCTCAGGCAGGCAGCCCGGATCCTGGATCAGGGTAGGCTGGACAGGCAAAATGCCCTTAGGCTTTACAAAGAGGCGGATCTGCTCAGCCTGGGACAACTCGCCCATGCCCTGCGGCTTAGGCTGCATCCCAAGCCGATTGTGACCTACAGCGTGGATCGCAACATCAACTACACCAATGTGTGCGTCTCCGGCTGCGCCTTCTGTGCCTTCTGGAGGTCCAGGGGGGAACAAGAGGCCTATGAGCTGGACCTGGAGACCTTGAGGAGCAAGTGCCAGGAAACCCTGGACTTGGGGGGCACGCACGTGCTTTACCAGGGCGGGCTCAACCCCCAACTGGATTTCTCGTGGCACGAACAAAGGCTTAGGCTCATGAGGAGGATGGGACTTTGGGTCCACGGCTTTTCCCCGCCTGAGATTCTTTTCATGGCTGAGAGTTGGGGGCTAAGCATCCGGGATCTGCTCCAGCGGCTGGTTGATGCAGGGCTTTGCTCCATTCCAGGAGGGGGGGCGGAGATCCTTGTGGACCGGGTCAGGAAAAAGGTTTCCCCAGCCAAGGGGTCTTCGGCCAAGTGGCTGGAGGTAATGAGGGAGGCCCATCTCCTGGGGCTTCGTACCACGGCCACCATGATGTTCGGCCATATTGAGACCCTGGAAGAGCGCCTGGAGCACATGCTGGAGGTTAGGAATTTGCAGGATGAAACCGGTGGTTTCACGGCTTTCATCCCCTGGCCGTACCAGCCTGGGAAAAATACCCTGCAGGCCCCCAAGGCAGGAGCAGTAGCCTATCTTAGAACCTTGGCCGTGAGCCGGCTGGTCTTGGACAACATCCCCCACATTCAGGCATCCTGGGTGACCCAGGGGCCTGAGGTGGGCCAGGTGGCCCTGCACTTCGGGGCGGACGACCTGGGCTCCACCATGATCGAGGAAAATGTGGTGGCCTCGGCCGGAGTGAGCTTCCGGCTGTGCGAGAAGGAGATGAAGGAGCTCATCCTGAGGGCTGGATTCCAGCCCAGGAAAAGGGATGTGCTGTACAGGCCAGCCTGAGGAGCTTCCATGGAAAAGGTGACCTGCCACAGGGCCCGCCTCCTCATGCAGGCTCCCGGCCGATGGATCCAAAATGGCTTTGCGTGTGTCTCCCAAGGTCGCATCCTGGAAATCGGCACTTTGGGGAAAAAGCAGCCTCCCGGCATATTGGTGGATCACGGAGCAGGAATCCTCATGCCTGCCCTGGTGAACGCCCACACCCATCTGAGCCTTTCCTCCTTGCATGGAAGGTTGGACACCTCAAAAGGCTTTCTCTGCTGGGTGGAATCCCTGATCCGGGAAAGATCCCAGCTCTCCCTCCAAGAAGCCCAGAGAAGCGCCCAGGAGGCCATGGGAGCTTTGCGGGCAATGGGGGTGGGGCTTGTGGGGGAGTTCGGCCCCTTTTTCCCAATACAGGAGCAGCTTCTGGCCCAGGGCCTGGAGGGGGTTGTCTGGGAGGAATTCTTGGGAGGGGAAAGGGAGGTTTTACCACCGGCGCAGACTTGCCCGGGCATACTCCTCTCTCTTGCAGGACATGCCCCCCATACAACCAGCCCCCTGCTCTTGAGAAGGCTCAAAACCCTCTGCTCTCGGTTGGGCCTGCCATTCTCCATGCACCTGGCCGAGTCTCAGCAGGAGGTGGAATTCCTTCAAACCGGGCGGGGTGACTGGGCGCTCCTGCTTGAAAAACGCGGGCTGGAGTTTCGAAACTGGGATTGCTTCGGGGCAACCCCTGTGGCCTTGGCCCAAAGACTGGGGCTTCTGGGCCCCGGGACTCTCCTTGTGCATCTCATACATGTCAGCCAAGAGGAGGTGGGTCTCCTTGCCAGATCAAGGGTAGGGGTATGCGTTTGCCCCAGGTCCAACTGGAATCTCCACAAGGCCCTTCCCCGCCTCCCTCAGTTCCTGGAGGCAGGGCTGAGTCCTGCCCTTGGCACGGATTCCCTTGCGAGCGTGGAGTCCCTGAGCCTCTTTGAGGAAATGCGATTCACGGCCTGCCAATTCCCGGAGCTGAAGCCAACGGACATCCTGCGGATGGCCACCTTGAATGGGGCCAGGGCCCTTGGAAGGCCGGATCTGGGAATGCTGGAGGAGGGACACTCGGCCAGGATGATATATGTGGAGCTGGATGCCCCAGACCCCCCCAGGGCAGAAGAGACGCTTCTCTATGATCTGCCGCAGAGGATACAGCCTGTGGGATGGTAAAGGGGCCGGAATCGGCCGGGATTGGCACCACTTTGGCCAAAGGCTATGATTTCTCAAGAACTGGCCCGTCATCTTGGCCCGTCGGGAAAAGGGTCCTGAAACCTGCAAGACCAGGGGACCATGACTGAACCCACCATGAAAAGCCGGGGAAGACTCACAAATATCATCTTGGGGCTAGGGGGTTTTCTGGGTTTGAGGCGAAGCACCGTCGGGGTCCTGAGCATGGTGATCCTGGTGGGCATGGGGGAGCGCATGGCAGAGCGCTTCCTACCCATCTACATGCTGGCCCTCGGGGGAGGGGTTCTGGCCGTGGGGCTCTTGCAAGCCATGGACAACCTGCTCTCCGCTCTCTATTCCTTCCCAGGTGGTTATCTCTCAGACCGTCTCGGGATCAAGCGCTCCCTCATGATATTCAATCTCCTGGCCATGACGGGATTTTCCCTGGTGATGCTGGTGCCCGCTTGGGAGGCGGTCCTGGCAGGGGCGGTCCTGTTCATCTCCTGGTCAGCCATCTCTCTGCCGGCCACCATGAGCCTCATCTACAAGGTGCTGCCCAGCAACAAGCGCACCATGGGGGTGAGCATGCACTCCCTGGTCCGGCGCATTCCCATGGCACTGGGCCCCCTGTTGGGAGGACTCTTCATAGGGATCTGGGGAGAGCGCCAAGGGGTGCGTCTGGCTTTCGGGATTGCCCTGCTCATGGCTGTGGCAGCGCTCTTGCTCCAGCAAAAAATGATAGTAGAGGAGGGAAGCCCGGCCCAGGGGATTCCCCCCAAGATGGATGGTTCCACTGCGGAGAAAAACCCCTTGAGGCTCCTTGGGCTGATAAATCCGGCCATGAAGAGACTCTTGCTCACAGACATACTGGTCAGGTTCTGCGAGCAGATACCATATGCGTTCGTGGTGGTCTGGTGCATGAAACACATTGAGAAGCCCGTCTCGGCTCTTCAGTTTGGGATATTGACAAGCATAGAGATGGCCACGGCGGTCCTGGTCTACATCCCGGTTGCCTATTTTGCGGACAAAACCGCAAAGAAGCCTTTCGTGGTCACAACCTTCATTTTTTTTACCCTTTTCCCCATAGGACTTTTTTTCAGCAGGTCCTTCGAGTGGCTCATAGGTGCCTTCATACTAAGAGGGCTCAAGGAATTCGGGGAGCCCACGCGCAAGGCTCTGATCATGGACCTCTCCCCCCCTCAATGCAGGGCCGGCATGTTCGGGCTTTACTACCTCATAAGGGATGTGGTGGTCTCCCTGGCAGCTCTGGGAGGGGCGTTCCTCTGGCAGCTCGACCCCCAGGTGAACCTTTTGGCCGCATCCCTCTTCGGGCTTGTTGGTACAGTAGTATTCGCCCTTTTTGGCCGAGACGTGGAGTTGCCCCCTTCTGTTGCGGCGGCCCAAGAGGCCCGGCAAGGATCGGGCCCCAATTCCTGATTGGCCCTCTCAGGAGCCCTGGTCAAAACTGTTGATGCCCTGATTGAGACTTCGTCATGCCCCAGAGCTATCTGAACCTGCCCCTCGGAGCTCTTTGCATGCTGAGCCTTGGGCAGGGGTGGTCAAAGCCCCCCCAAAGACTTGAAGGCATGAGTTCCCAAACTGATAGGCCCTGCGGCAGGCCATCCGGGAGAAGATCCTTGACTCCCGCCTTTGTGCTCCAATATAATACGAGCTGTTCCGTGGGGCTGTAGCTCAGCTGGGAGAGCGCGTGAATGGCATTCACGAGGTCGTGGGTTCGATCCCCATCAGCTCCACCATAACCAATTCCCAGCTATTTTCCCCGAGTTCCTGCCACATGCCAGGCAGCAGCTTCCCTTTTCTTCCCCCAGCCGGCTTTCGCTTTCCCAGGTTTCCTTGAGCCGGCCTTTAAGGGTTGGGTGCCGCAGCTTGAGGAGTGGTTGCCCTTGGCAATCCCTGCGTCTTATGATCTTTTAGCCCTGGGGAGAGGGAACTGGTGGCGCCAGAAAGCCTCCCCATGATTGAAAGGACACACGGCTTCAGATTACCTAAGACCTCTTTTCATGGATGGTGAGCGAATGGATCTCTTGATCCGTAACGGGAAGATCGTGGATGGGACAGGAACTCCCCCTCGAGAGGCGGACATTGGGATATTGGGGGGCAAGATAGTGGCTGTGGGCAGGAACCTTGCAGCTGCCTCTGCCAGGGAGCTCTTGGATGCCTCGGGATTGGTTCTGGCTCCCGGCTTTATAGACGTTCACAGCCACGATGATCTGTACCTTCTCCTCCGGCCGGAGTGCCGGGAGAAGGTGCTTCAGGGCGTCACAACCGAGATAGTGGGCAACTGCGGGCTCTCTGTGGGACCGGTTCTGGCTGATCACAGGGAGTGCCTGCTGGGCATGCTGGGAGTGCTCTGTCCCGGCGCGGATCTCGGAGAGCTGATTGTTGAGGGGGGGATCTCACGGTACCTGGAGCTGCTAGAGGAGAGCAGGCCGACCCTCAATGTGGCCACGCTGGTGGGTCACTCCACTGTGCGGATGTCGGTCATGGGCATGGAGCAGAGGGCCCCAACCACCACCGAGCTAAGGAGAATGGGCCAGATGGTGGCCAGAGCCATGGAGGAAGGGGCCCTGGGCATGTCAACCGGACTCATTTATCCTCCAGGCAACTACGCAGGTACTCAGGAGCTCGTGGAGCTTGCCAGGGTGGTGGGCCTCTATGGTGGAGTTTACGCCACTCACATGCGCAGCGAGGCAGACTCTGAGATGCAGGCCTTGGGGGAGGCCTTGAGCATAGGAGAGAGGGCGGGAGTGCCAGTGCAGATCTCCCACCACAAGGTGGCAGGCAGGAGAAACTGGGGAAAGAGCTCCCAGACACTGGCCCTCATGGAGGAGGCCAGGGGGAGGGGGTTAAGGGTGGCCTGCGACCAGTACCCCTACGAAGCCGGCATGACCTTTCTTGCAGCAATCCTCCCTCCAGGGATGGCCTCGCAAGGGCCGCAAGAGCTTTCCAGGAAGCTCAGGGCCACCCTCTGGCGAAAGGACCTGGAGGCCCGCCTCCAAGAGGAGGAGGGCTGGGAGAACCTGGTGAAGGGAGCGGGCTTTGAGGGCATAGTCATATCCATTTGCCGCAAACCGCACTACCTTGGGAAAACAGTAGCCGAGATTGCAGCCGAGGAAGGCCGAAGTGCCTTTGAGGTGATCTTCGACCTTCTGGCCGAGGAGGGAAGCGGCTCTATGGCCATTTTCTTTATGATGTGCGAGGAGGACATATTGCGCATCCTGGAGAGTCCCTGGACAATGATCGGCTCTGACGGCATGCCCTCTTTGGGCTTGGGAAGGGTTCATCCGCGCATGAGCGGGACTTTCCCTAGAATTCTATCCAGGTATGTTGGGGAAATGGGGGTCCTGAGCCTTGAGGAAGCCGTGAGGAAGATGACCTCTCTTCCCGCCCTTACATTCGGATTGAGAGAAAAGGGGCTCATCAAGGAAGGTATGGACGCGGACCTTGTCCTCCTGGATCCGGCCAGGGTGAAAGACAGGGCCACGTACCAGGAGCCAAACCTTCCGCCCGAGGGGATTCGCCTGGTGGTCGTAAACGGGCAGATCACGGTGCGGGAAGGAAAACTGACCGGGGCGAGGCCAGGCAAAGTCATTCGACGCGCTTCATGAGCCGGAGCCCGACCGGCTTAAAACCGGCAATGTCCCTTCACGGCACCATCTTGGGATTCTGGCACCAGCATGCGGCCCGAGCAATCATACTAGTGCCGTAATTGGTGTGGATCGGTTCCCCAGCATCTAAACACCCTGGCCATAAAGGAAAAAACCCGCTATTCTCGGGTAGGGTTTCCAACACCGGGGCCTGACCCTCTGCCCAGTGGGACCTGCCTTCCACGGGCTTGTCAGAATTAACTTTACGCAGGAGAAGCCCATCACCCCCATGGATGTTGAATCCATTGACCACATCGTTCTGACAGTCAAAGACGTGGATGCCACTTGTGCTTTCTATGCCCAAGTGCTGGGGATGCGCGTCACAACCTTTGGGGGTGGCAGAAAGGCGCTATCTTTCGGGACGCAGAAGATCAATCTGCATCAGTACGGGCAGGAACTGGAGCCTGGAGCCAAAAGGCCTACTCCGGGCTCCGCTGATCTTTGCTTTGTCACAAAGACACCGGTCTCGGAGCTGATGGAACACCTAAGGGCAAACGGTGTTGAAATACTCCTGGGCCCTGTCCGGCGAACAGCTGCTCTGGGCACTGTCATGTCGGTGTATTTCAGGGACCCAGACGGAAATCTTGTTGAAGTCTCAAACTATGAAACAGAGTGAGAGAGCCCTGGAGAGACTTCTCGTTCCAACCCTGCCCTCTTTTAACCTCTTGAGATTTTCATGACAAGGAAACCCCTTTGACCAGCCGAAGGGGGGAGCCGGGGCCGACTCCAGGCGTGGCCAAGCCGGGTGGCCCGGCTATGGTGCCTGTTGGTACAGCCGGGCGTGGGGGCGCCTCTGTCCAGCCCATGCGGGCGCGCAAGCACGGCCCGGCTGCCATGCTTTCAGCTCTGGACTCAGCCCACCCCTGGGCCCAAAACCTGAGCCCCCAAAAAGCAACTCGCCTCACGGGCCAACAAGGAGGAATTTTCATCATGTGAAGGTATACCGACTTGGGGGGCGCACATTACCTCGGCAAGACATATCGCCATTAGAGTTCCCTCAGGATGTCCACAGGCTTCATTCGGGCCGTGCGCCTGCCCACGGCGAAGCCTGCAACAACTCCCGAGGACAAAGAAAGAATCACCGAAATGGCAGTTAGGCCCGCAGATACGTTTACCGGAAGACGAATCACCTGGCGGGAGGCCTCTGCATCTTTGGCAAAGGCGGGAAGCAGATTCAGCTCCCATGGGATCGAGACAGGAATGGAAAGAAAGCCTACGCAGTATGATATGACATATCCTAAGAAAATCCCCACCATGCTACCCAGAAGCGACTGCAGAAGCACCTCCCCCATGAGTTGCTTCTGCACGTCTTTCTCCATCCAACCCACCGCCTTCAGGATGCCAATCTCCCTTGAGCGCTCCACCAGATTTGAAAGCATGCTCTTGATGACGAGAATAACCGCGCCCCCAAGAGCGATCAATGAGGCCAACACCGAGAACTGATCCGAGATTCTGGAGACACCTCCCATGAGTTCCAGAAAAGAATCGGAGCTGCTAACAGAGACTCCCTTCAGCTCTCGGGAGATGTGCTTCTTTATCTGGGGCAACTCAGAGGGATTCTTAAGGCGAAGATAAGCTATGTTAACACCTTTGATATCGCCTTGAAGTAAAGACTGTGCAACCATGAGCGGGACGTATATGTTCGCTGCCGTTATCTGCGAGCCCTCTTTGATCTCCACGAGGCCTACTACTGTGAAAATGCCACCGCCGATCTCAAACGAGTCGCCCAGTCGGACCTGGCGGAATTTGGCAAAGTGCTTCTCCAGAGCGACCTCTCCTTCCCTTTGTGGGAAGCGCCCTTCCTTGATCCACTCCTTCACCCTCGAGGGCCCAAGCCCCGGATGTTGTAGATCAACGCCCATGATAGTTCGGAAGCCCCCCTTCTCGAAGTCCCAGAGCAGGAGCGACGTGGCAACAGAGGCCACTCCATCCAGGGTGCGAAGCCTCTCCAAGTCTTCCGAGGAGAGCAGCTGGTTGGAAAAGGGTAGTCGTACACCGCGCATGAAGGTAGGGGCTTGAGCCGATTCTATAGTTCTCTTCTCAGGCCGCTGTACCACCAGATCCGCCCCCAGATTAATGAAAGGAAGGCTAACGGCCTCCTTGTAAGCAGCCGAGATGGCGTTTATGGATACGAAAAGAGCTATGCCCAGCCCGATTCCCAACACGTTCACCAGGGTGCGGTGGTCATGATGGCGGAGCTCTTCTATAACATATCGATAGTCCATGGTCCCCTCACTTCTTGCCCGTGGCCTGGTCGAGGGCCATTCGAAGATCCTCCATGGTCCACTTCCCCTGGAACAATGTCGGACCGGAGCCGGTGGGAAAGCCGGCAAAGAAAACCTCTTTGTTTCCAACCCGCCACTTAGACTTGCCCTCTATCCAAATGATCAGCGGTATGTGCTGGCGTATGCCCTTTTTGGCCATGAAGGAATCACCTTCTTCGCTCTCGAAGTCATACCAGGACACGGCAATGCCATTGCCGTATCCAGAAAAAATCTCTCTTATCTCTCTAAGCGAGGCCTGGACAGGGCCGTGGTTCATATAGAGGATTTCCACCTGGACCGCTTTTGCGGAGAGTGGATCCGCGGAGCTGGAAGAAAGGGCAAAGGCCAGGAAAATGCAAAGGAAAATCCGTTTCATGAGACCACCTCGCCATCATGCATGCGAATAATCCGCTCTGCCTTGCTGGCCACCTCCTGCTCATGGGTGACCATCAGGATGGCCACCCCTTCCTCCCTGTTCAGCCTACTCAGGATGTCCATAATGGCCTCTCCGGTTCTGGAGTCCAGGTTCCCGGTGGGCTCATCGGCAAAGATTATTTTGGGACTGTTTATGAGAGCCCTGGCTATGGCCACACGCTGTTTCTCTCCTCCAGAAAGCGCCCATGGCAGGTGATCCAACCTGTGACCCATTTCCATCATCTCAAGGAGTTCAACGGCCCGTTTTCGTCTCTGCTCTCTGGCCATCTTCACTGGAAAGAGTGGAAGCGCCACGTTCTCCCAGGCAGACAGGGTTGGGATCAGGTTGAAGGACTGGAAGACGAACCCCACGTTTTCGCGCCGAAACAGAGCCAAGTCGTCCTCTGAGGCAGCAGTGATCTCTTTCCCGTTCAGAACCACCTTCCCTTCAGTGGGACGCTCGAGCCCTGAAAGGATGGAAAGTAGAGTTGTCTTCCCACACCCCGACTTCCCTACCAGGGAGACGAACTCGCCGGATTCCATGGCGAGGGAAACCCCTTTGAGCACCAGAAGCCCGTTGTAATTCTTGCTCAGGTTTTCTGCTGTTAGGATGCTCGGTCTACTCATGCCTAAGCACCTCCGAAGGTTTGATCCTAGAGATGTGCCTGCCGAGTAATCCCCCGGTCATTCCGCCGATGAGGATTGACAGGAGCATGGCAAACCCGGCCAGAGTCCATGGGATGTGCATGGGAAGCCGAATGGTCTTGAAGATCTGCTCTCCCCCGCCCGGGAGGAAGTGCGGCGTTGGGCTCATCTCCCAGGGAATCGGGATGCTTACCTGTGTGAAACCCAACCCCAAAGCCCCTGCAAAGGCGATCAGAATCCCCATGATTCCTGCAACAAGGCTCTGTGTCACCGACTCAGCCATCATCTGAGCCACAACATCTCGGTGTGTCCAGCCGACAGCCTTTAGGACACCGATTTCCCTGGCCCGTTCGGCAATGTTTCCGGCCATGGTCTTGAAGGCCATGAGCCCGGCCACCAGAATCGCTGCGAGAGAAGCTGCCATGGTGAACTTCTCTGAGATGGCAAATAGGCTTCCCAGGAGTTTCAGAAAGGAATCCGGGGTGGCCACTTGGCTTTTCTTTCCCATGATCTCCCGCAAGCTGGCTGCCACGTCCTTGATCCTCTCTTGTTCTGTTTTTATGAACAGAAGGTTGACGTCATCCGGGTCAAACGGAGACACTGATTGGAGCTGTTTGGAAGAAACAGCCAAGGCTTGCGCTTCCTGGAGAGAAAGATAGACGTTGGCCACCGCGATCTTAGCTGCCTGGGATGCATCCACGATACCCACAACCGGGAATTTCTTTCCGGCAAGGGGAAGGGTATCTCCGACCCGAATCCCGAACTGACGGGCAAAGGCTACATCCACCATGGCTTCAGGCCTGCCTCGATCCAGAAACCTTCCCTCAGTGACCGAAAAGCGAAGAATGGCTGGGCCCAGGGAACTTTCTGTTTCAATCCCAAGCAGGATACTGACCCGCTCCGGGTCGAACACCCAAAGCAGTAGCGCCCGGCCCACGCCCTGCACTCCAGCGATGGCTTGTATCGTTTCCACTTCCTCCTTTCGGATCGTTACGGCAGAACATGGGAACACCGCCCCTGTCAGTTCCTCCGGCACATCCCCGGCACGTTGCACGGTGATGTCCGCACCTATCTCCCTCAGCGGAGCGTGTGCTGCCTCACGATAGGCAATGGAAACTGCGTTTAGGATTATCAGAAGCGCGATCCCGACAGAAAGCCCCAAAATGGACGCTAGGGTTCTTCGCTGTTGATGGTAAAGTTCTTTGAAAAGGTATCTCAAATCCATCGCTTGTCTCCGTGGCTTGGGAGTCAGGGGCTTGCCGCCGTTGTCATTTCCAAGAGAGAGAAAAATCTTTCCCTTTGGCCGGGGGTAAGGATTTCTTTGAGCTCAAGAAGGTGTGAGATTACCTCCTTCTGGATCTGATCCTGAACCGCGGCCATCTGTTTTCGCAATTCCTCGGCTTGAGAATGATCCACACTGTCCTGGGCGAGCAGCCGCACCAAATGGGTTCTGGCAGTTTCCATCTCCTGTTGCAGTCTCTGAAGCCGGTCATGAAATATCAGGGCGAGAGGCTGTACTTTCTCCAACTGATGGCTGGATAGGCCAAGAGCCTGATAAAGGTGATGATCCCCCTCCGAGATTGGGCAACCTCCCGGCGCTTCCGGTTGCTTAACCAAGCTGGTTCTGGAAGAAGGGAATTCCATCTTGGCCAGGAAGAACACATTCATCGCCAGGGAGATAGCCAAGAGGAAGCCAAGGCTCTTCTTGATCATTGGATACCGTCCTTAAGATCACATGCGGCCCTGAGATACCTTTCTGCTAGCGTCCCGGGTGGCATGGGGTCAAAAGCCTTCAGGGAGAGCAAAGTGGGGGCTCTTGCCAGGGAGTCTCTCGAGCCCGATCTCAGGGGGACTAATTCCAGCGTCCCCAGGAGTTTCGCCAAATACACACCCGCCAAGATTCCCAAGATTAGAACGGCTGGGTTGGGCAAGGCCATGCTAAATGGTTGAACAGCCCAGCGGAGTCTGTTGAGAAGCCCAAGTTTGGATTGCCCTTCTATCCTCTTGGCAAGGCGCGAGTAGAATTCGGCACTTGGCTGCACTTGTCCCAGTGCCCCCAGACTTCGCCAGAGCCCTTCCAGCTGCTGGTATCTCCTGCGGCACTCCAGGCAGCCTTCAAGATGTGCCTCTATCTTGACTCTAGTTTCCGGCTCCAGTTCTCCATCCTGGAAAGCTGAGAGCCGCCTTTGAACCCTGCGGCAACGCATGGGATCCTCCGTTTTTTTGAACCCTAAATCATTAAACATGTCTGAGCTTGAAAACCTGCGGTCAATCTCTCATGTGGGCCAGTTTCTTTTGAAGATTTCTTTTCCCTCTTACCAGCAAGGAGTCCACCGCCGACACCGAGCAGTCCAGGATTTTGGCAATCTCCTCATAGGAAAGGCCGTAGTAACGCTTGAGAATAAGGGCCATTCTCTGGTTCTTGGAAAGACTCCCAAGGGCAGCGGCCAACTGGCGACTCCGCTCCCTGGCGAGCAAAATCTCCTCTGGCGAGGGGGTATCGTCCTGGACCTCGCTGGTTCCCTCTTGCTCCTCAGGCTCCCACTCCGCGGGGCCGAGCCTGTCAAGAGAAAACAGTCTTTTCCGCCAAGGGTTTTTGACTTCGTTAAGACAAAGATTGGCCACGATGCGATACATCCAGGTGGTGAACTTGGCCTTAGGCTCGTAACCTCTCGCTGCCCTCCAGACCCGGAGAAAGGCTTCCTGAGAGAGATCCTCAGCCCTGAGGCGATCTCCGACAAAGCGATAGATGAGGGACATGACCGAATCCTGATGTCGCCGTACCAGAATTTCCAAAGCGGAGGTATCCCCCCTTGCCATACGGTCCATGAGGACTTCGTCAGGAGTGCTGGAATCCAAACTAAGTTGCCTCTCCATATTCTTGAAACAACGAAGCCCGTAGAATCCTGCGCCCTATGATCCGGCTGGTGGAAGTTCAGTCGCTTGCATGGCTAGCCCCATTGATTGACATCTCTTCCCTCTGCCACTGCTCGGAGAGGCTACCCCAAGAGCCTACAGTTACCCCAAATACTTTCTGCTCAAGGCGCTCCATGTACCTCCTGTAGGATCCCCGCGGGATCATAGCCCCGTTGGCTTGAGCTTGTCTATGAAGCGGTCCGCATCGGATTCAGGCTTACAGGACAAAAAACTTTAGCAGACCTGTGGCCGACTCCAGGCGTGGCCAAGCCGGGGGGCCCGGCTATGGTGCCTGTTGGTACAGCCGGGCGTGGGGGCGCGTCTGTCCACCCCATGCGGGCGCCCAAGCTTGGCCCGGCTGCTATGGTGTTGGCTCTGGACTCAGCCCACCCCTGGGCCCAAAACCTGAGCCCCCAAAAAGCAACTCGCCTCACGGGCGGACTGTCCTGGTTCAGCGTGAATTGGAGAAACCTTGTTTTGGAATAAGCTATATTT
>JBBIOJ010000017.1:0-15655 GCA_037443445.1 Desulfarculaceae bacterium
CGATTCAGGCGGGGAATTGCCAATCGGCTGGAAAGGTGTTATATGATCAAGATGCCGTGGGGCTAGCCCCGCGAGCAACATCCTGCCTGGAGACGGGCCATGGCCAGCGTCAACAAGGCGATTCTTGTGGGAAGGCTCGGTGCAGACCCTGAAAAACGTTATACGGCAAGCGGAATGCCGGTGGTGACCTTCCGCCTGGCCACCTCCTCGCCCCCCCGCACCAACCGGGAGGGGCAGAGGGAAGAGCGGACCGAATGGCACAGGATAGTGGCCTGGGGAAAACTGGCCGAAATCTGCGACCAGTATCTCTCCAAGGGGAGACTCGTGTACATAGAGGGCCGTATCCAGACCAGAGAGTGGGAGGACCGGGACGGAAACCGCCGGTGGACTACCGAGATAGTGGCTTCCCACATGCAAATGCTTTCCCCGGCAGGGGCTGAACAGGGGCGTGTGGAGGAAGAACCTCCCCAGCTACCCACTGCCGAGCCGCCCATGGAACCGGATGATGATATTCCCTTCTGAGGAACAAAGCCCTTGGAATGAGCAGCTGGTGCTCACCATGGAGGAGGTTTTCGGTTATGTGCGGGAGGATCTCCGCCTGGTGGAGCAGGTTCTTCGCAACGGGCTTTCCTCCGAGGTTTCCCTGATCCCCCAGGTGGGGCGTTACGTTTTTGAAAGCGGCGGCAAACGCATGCGGCCCCTGCTCACCATTCTCTCCAGCCGGCTGTGCGGGTACAAGGGCGGGGCCCACGTGGTCATGGCAGCGGTCACCGAGCTGATACACACCGCCACTTTGCTTCATGATGACGTGGTGGACCACGCGGATCTCAGGAGGGGATCCCGTTCTGTGAACTCCCTGTGGAGCAGCGAGACAAGTATTCTCATAGGGGACTTTCTGTTCACGCGTTCCTTTTGCATGATGGTGGAGCACGGGGACCTGAGGATCCTGAAGCTCATGAGCAGGGCCTGCAACCAGTTGGCAGAGGGGGAGATCCTGGAGCTGGCCAAGAGCGGGGATCCTGGGATCGGAGAGGATGAGTACCTGGCCATAGTGAAGGACAAGACAGCGGTCTTGATCTCGGCTGCCTGCTGCCTGGGGGCCATACTCGGGGAAAAACCAGAATGGGAGGAGGATCTTGCCCTGTTCGGGATGAATCTGGGAGTGGCTTTTCAACTGGTGGACGATGTGCTGGATTATGCTGCCGAGGAGGAGGAGCTTGGAAAGACCATAGGGAAGGATATCCAGGAAGGGAAGGTGACCTTGCCCATCATCCGTACGCTGGGCCGCTGCACAGAGCTGGAACGCAGGAGGCTCATGGAGGTTATAAGGTCCCGCTCTGTAAGCCAAAAGGAAGTGCATGAGATTCTGGAGACTGTCCAGAAGTACGACGGCCTCCAGTACACCCAACAGGTGGCCCGCCGATTCGTGGAGGAAGCCAAGGCCAGACTCATGGGTCTTCCGGCCTCCAAGGCCAGGGCTGCGCTTCTGGCCGTGGCTGACTTCGTGGCAGCCCGTAAGAGATGAAGCCAGGACCACCAGGGGCCAAGACCATCTCTGCTCTCAAGCTCCTGCTTCCATTCAGCTTCCCTTAGCCTGCACCAGTGACGGGCAGTGGGTAAACAAGCTAAACCCATGGATATGTTTCCACTGACAAGACTTGCCCGGCAACACTCTGCGTCAGGGAGACCGGCCCAGAAAGGGTTTGAGGTGGGGGAGCCTTGAAGCATCCCGTGGCTTGGGGGGCACGAGCCCGTGATGTGCTGGGCCTGGGGGAATAATCAGGGTCAAGCCAAGGGTGAGACCAATACCGGAAAATTCGACTCCAGCATTCTGTTCGCAGGAGGCCGAGGGACTCTTGCTTTTCTCTTTGGAGCCGAGCTCTGAAACCGGATCTTGAAAAGCCTTGCCCGGTTCTCCGGGCTGAGCTGTGACCGCAGCCTTGCGCATGCGGAGTCGAGAAACTTTCAGGAGGAGACTGGAGATGCCGAAAGCCGTGGAACGTTGGGTGGAGGAGCAGGCCAGGCTTACAAAGCCTGAGAGGATATATTGGGTGAGAGGAACTGAGCAGGAGCTTCGGGGCCTGATGGAGATAGCCATGACCGTGGAGCACACGGGTCCCCACCTCACCTTCAGGGAGCTCAATCACAAGGTCTTCCCCAAGTCCTACCTGCACAGAAGCCACCCCACAGATGTGGCAAGAACAGAGCAGCTCACCTTCGTGTGCCTCCCCACCAAGGAGGAAACAGGCCCCAACAACAACTGGATGGAACCCTCCGAGGCCAAGAGAATGCTGGGGGGCTTGTTCGATGGCTGCATGAAGGGCAGAACCCTTTACGTGATCCCGTACATGATGGGGCACCCGGACTCTCCTTATGCCAAGCCCTGCATCCAGATCACGGATTCCATATACGTTGTGGTGAGCATGTGCATCATGACCAGGGCGGGGCAGCGTACCCTGGATCGTATTGGCGACTCCGAGGAATTCGTCAAGGGGCTTCACTCCATAGGAGATCTGGATCCCCAGAGGCGCTTCATAATGCATTTCCCCCAGGAGAACCTGGTCATGAGCATAGGCTCGGGATACGGGGGCAACGCCCTCTTGGGGAAGAAATGCTTTTCCCTGCGCATAGCCTCCCACCAAGGCTACAGGGAAGGTTGGCTGGCCGAGCACATGATCATCATGGGCGTGGAGGACCCGCAGGGGGATGTCACCTATATCTTGGGGGCTTTCCCATCTGCCTGCGGAAAGACCAATCTGGCCATGCTGGACCCTATCCTGGAGGGCTACAAGGTTACAACCTTGGGGGACGACATAGCCTGGATAAACGTGGGCCCAGACGGAAGGCTATACGCCATAAACCCGGAAAGCGGCTTTTTCGGAGTGGCCCCTGGAACCTCCTACAAAACCAATCCCAACATGATGCGCACCCTGGAGAACGACAGGTGGTACCCGACTCTTTTTACCAACACCGCCCTGGACACAGATGCTAACGCCCCATGGTGGGAAGGCTTGGGCGAGATGCCCAAGAGCCTCCAGGATTGGCAGGGGAACCCTTACGATCCGGCCAGCGGAAAGCCAGCGGCTCATCCCAATTCCAGGTTCACCGTGTCCCTTTACAACTGCCCCACCCTCTCTCCAGAATTCGACAACCCCAAGGGGGTCCCGGTATCGGCCATCATCTTCGGGGGCAGGCGCTCGGACACCATCCCCCTGGTCTCAGAAAGCTTTGACTGGTCACACGGGGTCTTCAGGGCCTCCATCAACGGCTCGGAGACCACCACAGCTGCCATAGGCAAGGTGGGGGTGGTGAGGCGAGACCCCATGGCCATGCTGCCTTTTGCTGGGTACAACATGGCCGATTATTTCTCCCATTGGCTCAGAATTGGGACCAGGCTAAGCCACCCACCCAGGATCTTCTCGGTGAACTGGTTCCAGAAGGACGAGGAAGGCGGGTTCATTTGGCCTGGCTTCAGGGAAAACACGAGGGTCATCAAGTGGATCATAGACAGGATCAAGGGGAAGGCCGGGGCCAGGGAGACCCCCATAGGGCTGCTTCCCAGGCCCGAGGACCTCTGCCTGGAAGGGCTGGATATCCCGCGCAGGGCCCTGGAGCGCCTCCTGGAGGTGAGGCCTGAGGAATGGCGCAAGGAAATACTGGAGGTGGAGAGTTTCTACGCCCAGTTCGGTGAGAGACTGCCAAGGGAGCTCAAGGAGCATCTGGATAGACTCAAGGCTGCTCTGTGAAGCCCAAGGCAGGCGGGGAAAGGCATTTTGGGCGGGGGTGAACCCCGCCCATACATCCCGCCATCCAACCCATTGAAATTACAATGGTTATCGTAGGGGAGGGGTTTACCCCCTCCCGTGGTTTTGGGGTTTTGGTTTTGCCGGGGCAACCCGGGCGGGGGTGAACCCCGCCCTTACGAATTTCCTGGGCATGGCCAAGAGCTACCCCAGGCTCTCCAGGTCGGCCAGGATCTTTTCCCGCTGTCTCTGGTATGCACCCGGGTTGGCCATCACCATGTCCAACTGACGGGTGTGGATTATGATGTAACCCAGGAGCCTTAGCCTGCCGCACATGAGCTTTTCCTCCCCGCCCTCCAGGCGGGCGAACACCGCGTCCTCCTTCACCTCGGCCCTGAAGCCGTACCCCCTTAGGATGTCTGCCACGAACACCGCCCTGGCAACCCTGCGGGGGTAATCCGCAGCGCCTCCCTTGAACTGGAAGCTTATGTAGTTCTCTGGAGGCCTGTCTCCCACCAGGGTCTCCACCCCCGAGAAATGGAAGCCGAATCGGGAATTCAGGCTGCAATAGTTGCGGGAGATCATGAAGTAGTTCCTGTTGGCGTAAGGGGTCTGCATGGATGGGTCCAGGGCTGGATTGGAGGTGGCCTGAACCATCACCGACATGAACCCCCTGGCGTCCACTGGGGGTGGTCCCTCCCAGGGCACTGCCGTGATCCCTTCCCAAAGGGCCAGCATGGGGATGGAACGGATCTGTTCCAGTCTAACGTATCTGCCCTGGCTCTCTCCCTCTATTCCGTCCTCCAGGTCCAAGACCCACCACTGCATGGGCACCTGGCACAGAAGCTGCTTGCTGGTTCTCTCCGCAAAACCGTGGGCCTTCCCGAAATTGAACATCTCCTCCACTGACTTCTCGTGGGCAAAGCGGGTTATGTCATGGAGGGTCTGGCAACGCTCTGGCCTGAAAAACGGGCTGTCGGGATCAATGAGGTTCAAAGGGGTTATATGCCCCATCACCGCCAGGAGGGTCCGGAGCACCGGGCTTCCCTGCATGAGGTTGCGGCCCTTGGGGGTTTCTGCCAGGAGCTCCTCCACACGGCCCCTGTACACCCTTAGGCCCTCTGCATCCACTGTCACCATCATCCCGTTGGAGAGCCCCTCCATTGCCTTTGAGACACCCAGCAAAGCAGGCACCCCGAACTCCCTGGCCACGTTGGCCAGGTGCCCCGTGACGCTTCCCTGCTCTGTCACCACTGCCGCAGCCCTGCCCATCACAGCCGCCCACCTGGGCAGGGCCTGGGAGGCCACCAGCACTGCCCCCTGGGGGAACCCCAGCAGATCAGCGTCTTTCTCCACTCGAAAGACCGGGCCTGCTCCAACACCTGGGCTGGCAGTGGCGCCACCTGCCAGGAGAACCTTGGCCTCCAGCTCCCTGGCCCCAGGCCCGGGCTCCTGCCCTTCCCTTCTCTCCATCTGCTGCAAGGGCCGGCACTGAAGCACATACATAAGGCCATCCACCCCCAAGGCCCACTCTATGTCCTGAGGCACCCCATAGTGTTCCTCCATCCGGATGGCCAGGCGGGCCAGCTCCAGGGCCTGGGAGGGGTTGAGGGAAGGGGCAATGGCCTCCTCACCCGCCAGATCCAGTCTGCAGACCCCTTCCTGCGGGTAGCACACAAAGGCCCTCTCCTTTCGCCTTATCTCCTCCCTGACCACCTCCAGTCGGGGCTCTCTGGCCACCACAAAGAGATCCGGGGTCACGCTCCCATCCACCACCGACTTGGGAAGGCCCCAGGCCGAGTTTATGTACACCGAGCGATCCCTTATGTTCAGGGGGTCGCGCGAGTACATGACCCCGCTGGAAACGGCTCTCACCATGGCCATGCACCCAACGCACATGGCCACATCCTCGTCCCTTATCCCCCGGCCGTGTCTGTAGGCCATGGCAGCCACGCTGTACTTGCTGGCCAGAATCTCCTTGTAAGCCTCCAGGAGGCTCTCCCTGCTCACGTTCAAGAGGGAGCGGTACTGGCCTGCAAAGGATGTCCCCGCAGAGTCCTCGGCCAGGGCACTGCTTCTCATGGATACGGTGATGCCTTGCCCTGCCTCCTGCTCCAGTTTCCTGTAAGCCTCTTGAATGGCCTCGGCCACATCCCCGGGCACCGGGGATCTCAGGATGAGCTGCTGAACAGAAGCGCTCAGGCCATAGAAGTCCCCCATCTCCTGGAGCTCTGTGGCCTGAAGCCTCCTGTCTATCTCGGCCTGAAGATCGTTTTCCTCCATGAACCGCTTGTAAGCCAGGGTGGATATGACGAAGCCAGGGGGCACCAGCACTCCCACGCGCTTTCTCACCTCCCCCAGGTTTGCCATCTTGCTGCCCACCAGATCTGCCATGTCCCGGTCCACATCAGAAAGGCAGTAGACCAGCCTGTCGGCCACCTGCACCTCATGGGGGGCCATCTCCTGGTGGACACTCTCCTGGATCTGCCGAAAGCGCTGGAAAAGCGCCCTGTACTTGCCCGGGGCCAGCTCGTCCAGGTGTTTGATGATTCTGAACACATTCACGCTCACGGCCGTCACATTGGCCCTGACCAGGGACATGCCAAAGGGGCGATCCCCCCTGGCCGCCATCTCCATGTCGGCCATTGCCTCAAGGGCCCGGGTATTGGCAGTAAGCAGCAGCTTGAAGCTGTGATACCGGGAGCGAAAGGCCGCTCTCAAGGCCTCGGGGTCCGAGGGCAGAGCACCCTCTCTCCTGCTCCAGGGCAGGATCTTGCTCAGGACCTTTCCCAGAGCGAACATGCTACTGGCCCCAATCATGGAAAAGGGCTGGCAACTCCAGGGGCCATGCCCCCTCTGCCTCCTGCAAAGGGGGCTTCAGACCTCCTTCTTCCCCCCGGGCTTCATCTGGAGGCCCAGCCCCTCACACAGGTACAGGATGGCATAACCCCACCACATGGTGTAGACCACGTAGAAGACAAGGGTGAAAGCCAGGCCTCCTGCAGTGGCAGAGGCGCTCTTGGCCTGGATGCCGTAGAAGTTGTAGCCCACCTCCAGGGCCTTTTTTGACACAGTGGAGAGCCAAGCTGCCTCCTCGAACTTCTTCTGGCGCTTCAAGTCCCTCTCCATCTCCCTGAAAAGGGTCCACCAGAGATAAATTGCCTCTTTCTCCCCAAGCCCGTAACGCCCCGAGACATCCTCCCCCTTGTTCTGGAACATGGCCTCGGAGTCCTGTATGGCAGCCTGGGTTATCTTGAAAAGGTCTCCGGCCGCCCGCAACTGCTGCCCCGACTCCTCTACCAGAGCCCCCGCTGCTTTGAGCATCTTGGCGCAGGAAGAGACTGCCTTGGCATCGGCCAGCTTCACGGTAACCTCCACCAGCCTTCCCTTGTACTTCTCGGCGCTCTTGGCCAGATCCCCCATGTAGTAGGTGGATCCCTTGGCTATGGAGTTGAAGAAATCGTCTGCGGCCTCAAAAGCGTTCTTCCCATTGAAGATGGGGGAGAACATGAGGAAAAGCACCACGAAGAAGCTCACCGCCATTACTGCACCTATCCTGAAACGCCTCCTGTCAACCACCAGCATGGCTCAGCCCTCCCCTTTCAGCACGCGGATATTGCCCACGAACTTGCTCATCACCCAGAAGGCAAAGATCCCGACCACTATGAAGAAGATCCAGTTGCCCAGGCTGGATATGAGATCCACTGTGCCCTTGGAGATGTCCAGGATCTCCATTTCCCTGAGTTGCTTGGGAAGGGCAAAAAGCCTGTTTATGAAACCAGCCAGGACTGCCGTGGCGTAGAACCCACGGATGTATATGCCCTTTACCACCTTCGTGGTCATGGCACCCAGCTGGATCCCTATCAGGGAGCCCAAGAGCATGCCCATGGCCAGGGTATAGAAAATGAACCCGTAGATCACGTATTGGCTTATGGCGGCGTAGCCTGCCGTGAATATGATCTGCAAGACGTCCGTGCCAACTGTGGTGAAGGAGGAAACCCCAAGTATGTACACGAACATGGGAAAGGTGAGGAACCCCCCTCCCACCCCCATGATGGAGGCCACGAAGCCTACCACTGCCCCGCATATGGCCACGAAGAGGGCCGGGATCCTCTTCCCACCCGGGACCAGGTCCTCGTCAAAGCTGAGCATGGGGGGAATGCGGGCTGCCTGCAACTTGGCCGGGAGCCCCTTGTCCGCCTTGGCTGCCTCGGCTCCATGCGGGCTTTCCCCGTGGTGGGGTCCCACCTGGTCCCCCATCCTTCTCAACTTCAGGAAGTCCAGCAGGGAGTAGATGCCCAAGAACCCCAGGAGAAGCACGTACACCACGCTTATGAAGGTGTCGCTCAGCACAGGGTTCGTCTCATAAAGGGCCCTGTTTATGAGCCCCCCTCCCGTGGCCCCCAGCACCGATCCCACCAGGAACGCTATGGCCAGGCTCACCGACACATTTCCCAGCTTCTTGTGCACCACTGTGCCCATTATGGCCTTGGCGAAGATGTGAAAGAGGTCGGTGCCCACAGCCAGGATCCCCTTCACGCCGGCGCTCATCAGGGCAGGGGTTATTATAAACCCGCCTCCTGCTCCTATGGCCCCTGTTATGAGCCCGGCGCAAAGCCCTATGACAGTGGAAACCAGGAAGGTGGTGGGCGTGTAGAAAGAGGGCGTGTAAGTTTCTTTGCCTCCCAGGATCCCGGGAAGCTCCGAGGCCAGGGCCAGGGAGAAGAGGGCTGCCCCACCTCCCAGGGCCGCAAGCACCAAGAGCCTCCTCCTGTCCCGAAGGAGGTTGTCCGACATCTCCTTTTCCCACCGGGCGTGGGCAACTGTTGCCGCAACCAGAATCCTGTACATCGCTTTCCGTTTCCGCATCTGCCAGGCACCTCCCACTCGATCTAAGAATCGCAGTCAACACCCGCACCAGCACCCGATGTGATGGCGAACTTTCTTATCCGCCTGGGCCTGGCCCGGGGAGCCTGCCCTTTTCCTCCAGCTCCTTTATCCTCTCCTCCTGCAGACTCTTTCTGCGGTGCGCGTCCTGGAGTTTGTACACTAGCTCGTCTATGTCCACGGGCTTCATGAGGTAGTCGAAGGCCCCCATTTCCATTCCCTGGATGGCCACTTCCAGATTGGCATGGCCGGTGAGCATGACGACCTCCACCAAAGGAGCCCTCTTCTTTATCTCCCTGAGGGTCTCTATGCCGTCCATACCGGGCATCTTCACGTCCAGTACCACCACGTCTGGGCAGCACTCCCCCAGCGCCCTGAGGGCCTGTTCCCCGCTGGTGGCGACCCTCACATCCATGTTCCTCCGGCGAAGTCTCTTCTCCAGGGTCTCCAGAAACTCCACCTCGTCGTCCACCAGAAGAACCCCCAGCTCAGGCACCACCCTCACCTCCCCTCTGACAGGCCTGGCGTATCTTGGCCACCAGCTCCTCCAGATCGCATGGCTTGGTCAGATAGTCGAAAGCGCCAAGCTCCAGACCTTCCCGGGCGGCCTTCTCCGAGCCGTGTCCTGTGAGCATGATCACCGGCATCTCAGGGTCCATGCGCTTGAAAACGCGCAGCACCTCTATGCCGCCCATGTCTTCCATCTTGAGGTCCAGCACCGCCACGTCGAAGTCCTGGCGACGAAGCTGTTGGATCCCTTCGGAGCCGCTCAGGGCCGGCGTGACCTGGATTCTTCGCCTTCCCAGCCGCTTGGCCAGGACCTGCACATAGCCCTCCTCGTCGTCCACCAGAAGCAGACGAATGGGACCTTGGCGGCCCGGGCATACCCCGCCCATGGATCTTCCCTCAATCATAGCCCCGCCTGGAGGTGATCTCCTTCATGCGGGCTTCCATTATCTTCCTCTCGTGCTGGCTCTTCTTGCTCTTGGCCTCCTCCACCTTGGCCAAGAGCTGTTCCACCTCGCAGGGCTTCATTAGATAGTCGAAGGCCCCCAACTTCATTCCCTCAATGGCGGTCTCCACTGTGGCATGGCCCGTGAGCATGATCACCTCCACCAGGGGGTGCTGCCGCTTTATCTCCCTGAGGGTCTCTATGCCGTCCATGCCAGGCATCTTCACATCCAGGATTACCACGTCCACGTTTCGGTTCTCTTCCAGCTTCTTTAGCGCCTCTGGCCCGCTGAAGGCCGCCATCACCGTAAGGCTCCTCCTGGTCAGGCGCTTGGTCATGGTCTCCACAAAGGGAACCTCGTCGTCCACCAGCATCACAACCGCCCCTGCCATGGCCATTCCTCCTCCGTTTCCCAGATCCAGCTTTCCAGTTCCCTCACGCGCACGGTGAGCCAGCTTGCCCCTTGGGAAGAGGCAGCCTGATATGGAACACCGTGCCCACCCCCACAGCGCTCTGCACGCTTATCTCCCCTCCCATCTTCTGGATGATACCATAGCAGATGGAGAGTCCCAAACCGGTTCCCTTGCCCACGGGCTTGGTGGTGAAAAAGGGATCGAATATACGCGGCAAGTTGGCCTGGGGGATCCCGGGTCCGGTGTCCGCCACATCCACCACAACCCTGTCCCCATCCAACCGTGTGGTTATCTCTATTTTGCCCCCTGTCTTGTCCATGGCATCCAAGGCATTGTTGATCAGATTCAGAAGCACTTGCTGCATCTCCGATGGGGAGGCGCACACCGAGGGAAGGCCTGGATCCAGGTTCAATTCCATGCGCACGTTGCTGAAGCGGGCCCTCTGCTCGCACAGCGAGGCCATCTCCTGAACCAACTCGTTGAGGTTCACCTCCTTGACCTTGGGGTCTGTCTTTCGCGCAAAGCTCAAGAGCTTGTGGGTTATCTCCTTGCAACGCCTGCCCTGGGTCTGGATCTGGCGCACCGCCCTTCGGAACTCATCCAGGTTGGCACTGGAGCCAAATTCCCCGTCCTCCAAGAGATCCTCTATCCAACCGGCCTCCTCCACCATTATGGCCACGGGGTTGTTGATCTCGTGGGCGATTCCGGCTGCCAGCTCACCCACCGAGGCCAGCTTCCCGGCCTCTATCACCTGCTCGTTCATCATCTCCTTTTCCCGGTCTGCCATCTCTATCCTGTGCACCATGCGTCTGGAAAGGGCCAGGGATGTGGCCACTATGCCCAGGCCGCCCAGAAGCACTATGGCGAAAGCCCATCTCCTGGCCCGGTACAGATCAGCGAAGGCATCGTCCTCGTCCTGCTGGTAGACCAGAATCCACTCACCGTTCTTGAGGGGAGTCATAACATACAGAAACTTGCGGCCCGAGGGATCCCCCTGTTCCCACACAGCCACACGCTCCTCCAAAGAACGGCTGGAGAGGGACTGCATTACCACGTCCTTTTGAACAAATTTCTCCAATCTGGGCTTGGTCTGAAACTCCCCCTGCTTGTTCACTATGAAGGCCGAGCCAGTGGTGCCTATCCTGGTGGACTCCACCAGGGAGTTGAAGGCCACGAAATCTATGGTGGCCCTGAGAATCCATTCCCTGGACCCATAGGTCCTCTTCACGGCCACGATAAAATGGGGCATGCCCCTAAGACCCATGAAAACGTCGCTGATAAAGACCTGGCTCTGCATTGCCCTTTTGAACCATTCTGCCTCCGAGTAAAGCGCACGGCGAAGCTCGAAGGGGCCTGCATAGGCTATCTGTATCCCCTGGTCGCTCACCAGACCCAGGTCAACGAATATTCCGCCGTACTCCTCCCTCAAGATGGAGAGCTTCTCCCGTAGAAACATCTCGTTGCTTAGTTGCTCGAAGTCGAAGGTGCGGGCTATGAGGGCTATGCCTGACAGCCGCTCGTACAGAAAGCTGTCAATGGTCTGCTTGTGCTTCTCCACGAGCTCCACCAGATGGGCCAGCACCTTGCTCTGGTAAGAGGTGTGAAAGTAGTAGCCCACGAGCCCTGTCACCAGCACCAAGGGTGCGAAGGAGACCAGCACTATGACCAGAAGAATGTTCCGCCTGAGGGATCTGTAGAAGCCAGGCCCGGCTATGTCCTGGCTGAAGGTGGAGAAAGAGCGCATCCCCTGCTCCCTGAGCCTGCCTGGTGGGATCCCACCCTGAAATGGTTGAAACGGGCTGTCTCGTCCCAGGATTCCTCTTCAGTACGGGCAGACCCCGAGCAAACATACCAGGAAAGGTGTGGCAATGGAAGATCCGTCATCTTGAGAATCAAGAGGCTCCGGGGACCTGGGGTTGCCCATGCCCTTTGCCTCTCTGGAAGCGGGCAGGATAGGCTTCTCTCAGACACTCCCAGATGGTCTCCTTTAACCCCTGGATGTTCTCGCCGCTTTTCTCCACAAAAGGGCCTATCTCCTCCAGCCGGCAAGGCAGAGGGGCCTCAGGGGGGAAGCTGTGCAGCACTATGGGGATCTCCAGCCCCATTTCCCTGAGCCCCCTGGCCATCTCGCAGGCCTCAAGGAGTGGAAGCTCCAGGTCCAGGACCAAGAGATCAGGAACAGGGCTTGCCCTGAGCCTGGCCATCACCTCTGATCCATCTGCAGCAGCCTCCACAAGAAAACCATCCCTAGCGAGCTCCCTTCCCAGGAACTCCCTCACGTGGCGATTTCTGTCTGCGATCAGAATCCTGAATCTTTGGGTCAAGGCCTTCCCCCCTACTCTAGGCATGTTCCCCGCAAAGGGCGTGCCATGGGCGAGAAGAAGGGGAAGCCTTCAGCCTGGATATTCCCCCACCAATGGATCATCCCGGTTAGGGGAACAAAATGAGGAGACAAAGGCACGAAAAGAAACGCGCCTTGCCTTCCCTGCTCGCCACTGGTGAGTGCTTCGGATCCAGCCATCTCCGAGCAACCTGGGTCTGGTGGAGAGAGCCTCACCTGGGAGGGAGCCTTCCCCAGCGATTGGGGCAGGCTCTGGAAGCTCTCTGGAGACTTCCGTGTGCCAGGCTTCTTTGCAGGATGTCAAAGCTGCCTTCTACTTCTCCACCGAGGTCTGGATCTTGAGGCCGTATTTCTCTATCTTGGCCTGGAGGGTGGGCCTGGAGAGCCCAAGCAGTTTGGCCGCCCGGCTTCGGTTTCCTCCCGTGAGGTTCAGGGCTTCCCTGATGACCATGCTGGCAAACCGCTCGGTCAGACTCTCAAAGACTCCCTCATCCGGGCCTTGGGCCATAACTTTCCTGATCCAGTGCTGCACGGCCTCTTCCACGGAGAGCTGATCAGGCCGTCTCTCGTTGGGCTCTCCTGCCCTGATGGCCTGGGCCACATCCTTGGCGGATATGGGACCACCTCTGCTGAAGATAAGGCCTTTCTGCAGGGTATTGGCCAGCTCCCTCACGTTCCCGGGCCAGTTGTGCGACTGCAAGAGTCTCAAGGCCTCCGGGGTGAGGCCTGGGTTGGCAACTCCCATCTCTGAGGCGAACCAGGACAGAAAGTAATCGGCCAAAATCGGGATGTCCTCCACCCGTTCCCTTAGGGGAGGCAGCCACAGGGTGACCACGTTCAGCCTGTAGTAAAGGTCCTCCCTGAACCTGCCACCGGCCAGGGCCCCCTCCAGATCCCTATTGGTGGCCGCTATGATTCTCACATCCACTGCAATGGGCTCTCTTCCCCCTAGCCTCTCGATGCTTCTCTCTTGGAGCAGCCTCAGGATCTTGGACTGTATGCTGAAGGGCATGTCCCCTATTTCGTCCAAAAAGACAGTGCCTTTGTGGGCCTGCTCGATCTTGCCCACCTTCCGGCTCACAGCCCCGGTGAAGGCCCCCCTCTCGTACCCGAAAAGCTCGCTTTCAAGCAGCGTCTCTGGAATGGCCACGCAGTTTATCACCAGAAACGGCCTCTGGGCCCTCAGGCTGTGCTGGTATATGGCTCTGGCCACAAGCTCTTTGCCGGTTCCAGACTCCCCTCGGATCAGGACCGTGGCATCGGTGGGGGCCACCCGTCCTATGGCCTTGTACACCTCCTGCATGGCCCGGCTTCTGCCCACGAGAGCTTCAACCGAAGCCGCCTTGTCCATGGAGGGATCCATTTCCACTCTTGAGCGCATGAAGCGCCCGGCCTCCAAGGCCTGTGAGATAAGGGAGAGCATGTCCGGGATTTCGAAGGGCTTGAGCACGTAGTCGTAAGCCCCAAGCTTGGTGGCCTCTATGGCCGTCTCAGTGGTCCCAAAGGCGGTCATGATGATGACCGGCAACCTGGGCTCCATTTTTCTTATCTCCAGAAAGGCCTCCAGGCCGCTCATCCCGGGGAGCCTCACATCCATTATGACAAGATCGGGCAGAGCCTTGGTCGCAGACTCCACTGCGGCCTCCCCTGTGGCAGCGCTAAGGACCTGGTGCCCCTCTGCCGTCAACAGCCTCTCGAAGCTCTGGCGAAGTCTGGGGTCGTCGTCCACAATCAGGATGGTTCCCAAGGCGCATCCCTCCTTGGAAGCCTTACCAGGAAAGTGGTTCCCTGCCCCTGCCTGGATCTGAATTCCATCCAGCCCCCGTGCTCTTCCACTATCCTGGCCGCTATGCTGAGCCCTAAGCCCGTTCCCTCCTCCTTTGTGCTGAAGAAGGGCTGAAGCACCTTTTCCTGCAATTCCTCGGGGATCCCGGGCCCGTTGTCCTCCACCTCCAGAACAACAAGGGATTTCTGTGCCTGGGGATGCTCCATCCGCTCCCTTACAATTATCCTGCCCCCCTTTGCCCCTATGGCCTCGGCAGCATTCACCATAAGGTTGACCAGCACCTCCTTGATGCGCTCGGGGTCCACGTAAATCTCCGGGAGGGGCTCTCCCCGCTCCACTGTGCACTTTATACCATAAGCCTCCACCCTTTCCTTGAGGAGCTCCACGGCTTTGTCCACCACCCGAGAGGGGCTGATCCTCTGGATGCTGAGCCTGGGAGGCCTGGAGAACTCAAGAAAGCTCTGGACTATGTGGTCTATCTGGCGGATCTCCTCTGAGACCACAGAGAAATCCTCCCTCTGCTCCACGGTGAGCTGAAGCCCTCTTTGCAGGGAGAAGAGGCGCATCTTCACCGAGGTGAGGGGGTTTCTTATGGAGTGGGCCACACCCGCCGCCAGCTTCCCCACCAGGGCCAGTTTCTCCGAACGGATGAGCTGCTCCTGGCTTTGCTCCAGTTGGAGCCTGGTCTGATCCACATCCTCCATCAGTCCCCTTACCCGCCTGGTGAGAGCCTTGACCTCATCCGGCTCCGGAGCCCCCCTTGCCGTGACCGAGGGCTCTGAGGCCAGCTGTCTTATGGGCTCCAGAACCTGCCTTATGAGCACATATCCCAGGGCCGAGGCCAAGAGCACGACCCCTGGCATGGTGGCCATGGCCAGGTCGTTTATGAAATCCGCCCTGCGGCCGATCTCCCGCCTGGCATCCTCCATGTGCTTCTCGTGAAGCCGGCTGTAACTCTCGCAAAGCTCCCCCATCTCAAGGAATTTGCCCCGCACCTCCCGGTGGAGGGCTTGGGCTTCCTTCTCCTGCCCCCTGGCATAAAGCCCTATGGCCGCCGCCCGCTGCTGGTCATAGGACATGTATGCCGCCTTGATTCTATCCAGGAGGGCTCTGGCCTCTCCCTGCCCAGGGCTCTCCATGGCCTTGCTCAGCCACTGCTCGAAGGCGTTTCTGTACTCGTCCAGTTGCCTCAACCATTCTGGATCCTTGTCCTGGGCAAAGTAGGTGGCAAAGCCCTTCTGCATGACAAGGGCACTTTCCAGCTCCCTGGCCATGCGCATGGCCGCCACGTCCTGCTCGGACACCGATGTGAGCACAGCCCCCAGCCAAACCATGTAGGCCATTGTGACCACCCCGCCTGCCAGGGCGGCTGCGGCCATGGCACCCACCAGAAGAAAGATCCTTGCCCTGAGGCTTATCCGTCTCCACACCATGGCATGAGCATATAGCACAGGGGAGGGCCCCAGGCAATAACCGGGAAGCCGGGCAATTCGGGATGCCAGGGGGAGCGTTGCGGGCGGGGGTGAACCCCGC
>JBBIOJ010000017.1:15755-73606 GCA_037443445.1 Desulfarculaceae bacterium
GGGTGAACCCCGCTCCTACGATAAGATATCGCTCAATTCCGGATGGATACATGAATGGTCCCACGGGGTGGGGTTGGGCCGTGGGGCGCCCTTGGGGCTCCTTGTTACCGGCTCTTGAAGTTCCCCACAGACTGCATCCATCTTTTACAGCATGTAAAGAAACCATGCATGGCTCGATCCGTTCAGGAAAGGCCTGATTCCGGAAATGAGCCTTTGAATAACGTTTTTTCAGGTACTTGAGCCTCTCCGTCCCTGTGGCACTCCCCTTGCTTTGTCTGGAAGCGGAACTCCGGCGAGTAAAGGAAAACCAGATGGAAAGGGGGGATGCGGGATTGAAGACCACCTAGTCTCACAGGGGCCCGGAAGGAGATGATTTCTGGGCTCCAATTCACAAGAAGGGAGGGATTGCTTTGGCCGAGAATCACAGAACAAGAGGGACGATCAAGTTCGTATTCTGGAGCATCGCATCACTGGCCATGGTCTATTTCGTGGTTCACTCCTACACCTCGGGCCAGATGGTGCGCTGGTATTACTACCAGTCCAAGACGGACGGCTATGCCATAAACGTGAACTCCTTCAAGGAGGCAACCAAGGAGAAGCCGGCCGTGCTGCAGATCCAGCCGGGGGCGCAGAAGATAGAGGGCCGGTTGGCCGTGCCTGTGAAAAAGGGTGACAGACTCCCTGAGGGGGCCAACGGGGTCATAGATAAGAAGGTGCTGGAAGCAGGCAAGAGGGCCAAGCTGGACGGTGACAAGCTGGTGGTCATCGCCCCTTGGGAGATAAAGGAGTCCAAGGGCTTCAAGTACAAGGACACCTTCATGCACAAGGGTGTGCAGACCAATCCCTGGTCAGGGGTCTGGAACGTGGCCGTGGTCGTAGCCATGGGACTCTGCCTGGGGCTTATGGCAGAGGGCTTCACGGATTTGCTGGGCTGGAAGATCAAGAAAATAGATCACTACGGCCACTGAGGAGGAGGTGAGACGATGTTCGATTTCGCAATAGGAGGGATCCAGGCCCCCATATTCCTTCTCATGATCACGGGCTTCACCGTGGGAATTGTAGGGGGCTTCATCGGCGTGGGTGGAGGTTACATGGTGACTCCGGCCCTGATCGTCTTCGGCTTCCCGGGATACATGGCCTCCGGGGTAGATGCCACACACATAGCGGGCAAGGCGGTCATCTCCTCGGTGCGTCACAGGCAGCTTGGAAACATAGACTGGACCTTGGCCCTCACAATGGTGGGCGGAACCATGCTGGGGGTGGAGCTAGGGGTGAGGCTTCTCAACTACACCAAGTCCATAGGGCTTTCTGGACCTGCCCTTCTCACCGGCTCTGTGAGCATAATGTTCGGGCTCTTCCTTTACACCCAGCTCGAGACCCGGAGAGCCCATAAGAGGATCGAGGAGATCTCCGAGCACGGTGAGAGGGTGGGCCGGGAGCTCAAGACCTCCAGGGTACACATCTGGTTCCAGTCCATCCCAATCTTTCCCATAGTCAAGTGTACCCATGCCAGGGTGGTCATCTCCATGTGGGCCATAGTGCTCGTGGGCGTGGCAACCGGGGTCCTGGCAGGCTTCTTTGGGGTGGGAGGGGGCTTCATAAGGGTCCCCGCCCTGGTGTACGTGATAGGTGCAACGACCCACATCGGCGTGGGGACGGACCTGGTGGAGATCGTGGTCTCAGGGGGGTACGGCTCCCTCAGGCAGACCATGAGCGGAAACGTGGACATGATGGCCGTGCTCTTCATGATCGTGGGGGCCATGATAGGGGCGCAGTTCGGAAGCATAGCCACCTCGTTCGTGAGGGGGCCTGCCATCAGGTACATTCTCAGCTACTCCCTGATCTTGGCCACAACAGGGGCGCTCCTCAGGCTCATCTACGTGCTCACTGGCCAAAAAATAGAGTTCCTGGCTTTCTTCGCCGTGGTCTTCACCCTGGGGGAGATGCTCTTTCTTTGCCTGTTCATCGTCTCCCTGGTGATATTCTCGGTCAGACACACGCACGGAAAGCCCGTGCCCAAGTGGGTGCCTCCGCTTGTGGTGGCAGCGTGAAGGAGGGGCAAGGATGAAATGGCTCTGGGAAAACATGTTCGGCTACTGGATGGTGCTATTGGTAATATCCCTCGGGGCGGCAGCCCTAGTGTACGTGCTTTGGCTTCATGAGGCCATGCACCTGTGAAAGGGAGGGTATCATGGGAAAGCTTGGACAGATCGTAGCCAACCTGATCCTCTACGGATTCCTGGTCTGGCTCCTATATAACGCCCTGGTGGTGGAACACGACCCGTGGTTCGCCTTCTGCGTGGGCTTCGTGATCCTGGTGGCCATCTTGGTCCAGCTGATGCCAGGGCTCCATGCCAAAGGGCTTTCGCCCGGGAGGTTTCCGGATGCGGAATCCAATGGATGAGATAAGGGAGGATATCCGGAAGCTCCATCTGGCCCATGCCAGGGGGGACCTTCGGGAGAAGGCCTTCCAGCGGCTTCTGGCCCAAAGGACCATGGACCTCTATAGGGCCCTGGCCGAAAGCCGCCTGGCCCCCGGGGAGAAGATCCTCAAGGAGCACCACGTGATAGAGGCCCACATGAAGCTCACTCAGTCGGTCATGAGAGAGCCTGAACAGATGGCCACGAGCCTCTTTCTGACCCAGAGGCGCCTCCTGAGGGTGCGCTCCTGGATAAGGCCTGGAGAGCCCTCCACTGCTGACAAAAGAGACGGGACCATCCTGGATGAGCTTCCCTTGGGAAAGATCAAGGCAATTAGGACCAGACGCATGATCCGACCAGGGGAAATAGGTGTGGGGCTCGCCATGGGGGGCGTGGCTCTTCTGTTTTGGGAGTGGCTGGAGGTGACAGGGGTGATACTCCTGGGTCTGGGGCTTCTGGGAGCCCTCCATGGATTTCTCCTCCCCACCAGGTGGCTGGAAATAACAGGCAAGGAGGCCGGGGAGGAACCCTTCAGGATTTTGGCACCTAGGAAAAAGAGCGCCAAGGAGCTTTTGACGGAGCTCAGTGGGCTTACCACCTCCAAGAGGATCATGGTCCCGGTGGGAACCTAGGCTGGGCTGAAGGGGAGCGGGACATGGAGCAAAGAGACGGGAACCGCTACCGTGCCATGTTCCGCTCCCTGGTCACCCGCATGATGCTGGTTTCCTTGGCCCCCCTGGCGGGAATAGGAGGGGCCAATTTCCTGCTCTTCTACCAGCTGAACCGCTCTGTGGTGCTGGAACAACAAGCCAATTTCCTGCGTTACCACAGGGAGTCGGTGGAGAGCTTCCTGGGGAGTCTCACCGCTGAGATCGGTTCCCTGGCCCACCAGTACAGCCTGGAAGAGCTTCGCTCTGGGGCCTTGGATAGGCTCTACCGCATAAATCAGGAAAGGGGCGGCCTGTTCGAGGACCTGGGGGTCATAGGAAGCCATGGGAATCACATCAAGTACGTGGGGCCCTACGATCTGACCCAGAGGAACTACAGGCAGACCGTCTGGTTCCGACACGTGGTGGAAGATGGATACTACGTGAGCGACATGTTCCTGGGTTTCCGGGGCGTGCCCCACTTCATCATAGCGGTAAAGAGAGCAGAGGGGGAGGATTTCTGGATCCTGAGGGCCACGGTGAACACGGATTACTTCTCCAGGGTGGTGGATGCAGCCAGGCTGGGCACCACGGGCGAGACCTTCATCCTGAACCAGGACGGGCATTACCAGATCCCCCCGCGCTCTGGAGGAAACCCCTTGGCGCCGGCAGGCTTCCCGGACCTCTCGCCTCACCAGGGGATCAAGGTCAGGGAGCTCGTCCTGGAGGACAGGGCCTATTTGTGTAGCTCGGTCTGGATCTCGAGGCCCAGATGGCTCCTGGTCTTCAGGCAGGAAACCTCTGATGCGTACGCCCCCCTTTGGAAGGCATCCCTGGTGGGGATCCTGCTCTTTCTGGCAGGCGGGATGGGGGCCACCATCTTCTCGGTGGCAGCAGCCAGGGACCAGGTGAGGCGCATCCACAGGGCCGATCTGGAGAAAGAGTCTCTCACCCAGAGGCTCATACTGGCCGGAAGGACAGCCGCCGTGGGAGAGATGTCCGCCGGGCTGGCCCACGAGATAAACAATCCCCTGGCCACCATAGACACCCTGCAGACCTGGATCAGGGACCTGGCCTCTGCCTCCCCGATCCCAGAGGAGGACCGTCGGGAGATCCTGGATTCCGCGGCCAAGATTGGCCAGCAGGTGGCCAGGTGCAAGGTGATAACCCAGGGGCTTCTGAAGTTCTCCAGAAAGGTGGAGGCCTCATCAGAGGCTGTTGACCTGGGAGAGCTTCTGAAGGACCTCCTGCTCATAACCAGATCCAGGGCCAGGGTGGAGAACGTCACCCTGGAGGCGGATCTAGGAGAGCTCCCAAGGGTCTGGGCCAACCCTACTCACCTCCAGCAGATCTTCGCGAACCTCCTCAACAACGCCCTGGATGCCACAGCCGGAAAGCCCCAGGCCAGGGTGATGCTGAGGGCCCGGGAGGAAGGGGACAGGGTACTGGTTGCTGTGGAGGACAACGGCTGTGGCATAGATCCCCAGGACCTCCAGCGCATCTTCACCCCTTTCTTCACCACCAAGCCGGTGGGCAAGGGAACTGGCCTCGGCTTGGCCATATGCCATGGCCTGGTGCAGAATATGGGTGGTGAGATCCAGGTGGAAAGCATGGTGGGGGTGGGAACCCGCTTCACCGTGATTCTGCCAATGGCCCGGGGTTCCCAAGAGGCTGATGGCCAGACGCAGTGAGGTGACTCATGGAGCCCATCCGGGTGCTCATTGTGGACGACGAGGAGGAGTTCGCCACTGGCCTGGCCAAGCTCCTGGGCCGAAGGGGCTTCCTGGTCCAGGTGGCCCTGGGAGCCAGGCAGGCCATGGAGCTGATGGAGTCCGGATCCTTCCAGGTTGCCTTGCTGGACGTAAAGATGCCTGAAAGGGATGGATTCTCCCTCTTGGGGGAGCTCAGGGAAAAGGCCCCGGGCATGGCGGTCATCCTCATGACAGGGCACGTCTCCCCCGAGGAGGAGCGAAGCGGCCGAAAGGTGGGGACCTTCGCTTACTTGCTCAAGCCGCATCCCATCCCGGATCTCATAGAGCTCCTTCGAAGGGCCGCAACTCAGGGAGGACAGGGCCCCAAGCCTTCTCCAGGGGAGGCCACATGAGCGGGCAAGCATCCTCCCAGTCCTCCCCGTCCAGCCTTCTGGGGCGCTCCTGGAGGAGCCTTAGGAACTTCCTGGAGATAATAGGCCTGTTCCCTGAACGCCCCCATGTGGACCAGGAGGCCCAGCTGGCCCGCTTCCGGCTGTACCACACCGAGTTCAGAAAGCTTCTTTCTGCCAACCACAGCTTTCTTGAGACCCTGGCGGAACTGGAGGAAAGAAAAAGGGGGTACGGTTTCCTGGACAGCGACTACATAAAGCGCAAGGTGGTGCGCTCCATAGCGGACATCCATGCCATGGTGGAGAGCATCCAGGTCATCTCGGAGGGTCGCTATCCGTCCTTGCCTCCTGCCCTGCAGAGGATCACCCAGCAGATACTTTCCTGCCTCCAGGCACCCTCCCTCAACGGGTCCTCCGAGCTGATCCTGGAGTTGAGCCAGCTGAGGGCCAGCCACGCCGATGTCGTGGGTGGGAAGATGGCCAACCTGGGGGAATTGAGAAACGCCCTTGGCCTTCCCACGCCCGACGGTTTTTCCATAACGGTGGAGGGCTACAGGCTCCTCCTGGAGGAGGCGGGGCTTCGCTCTTGGATCCAGGACCAGGGACTGGCTCTGTCCTCTGGGCCGGAGGTGGAGCGGGTGAGCTCAGCCATACAGGAGCGCATTCTACCGGCCAAGATCCCCCACAGGCTGGGCCAGGCCATGGCTTCGGCCTGCAAGGAATTGGCCCAGAGGTTGGGGAAACCCTCTAGGCTCTCGGTCCGCTCCAGCGCCCTTGGAGAGGACTCCCGGCTCTCCTTCGCGGGCCAGTTCAGCTCCTTTCTCAACGTGTCTGAGGAGGAGCTCCCGCGGGCTTATCTAAAGGTGGTGGCCAGCCTCTTTTCCCCAGAGGCAATGCATTACAGGTTGCTCCATGGGATCCCTGGGGAATCCGCGGAGATGGCCGTCGGGGTCCTGGCCATGGTCCCGGCAGTGGGAAGCGGGGTGGTTTTCTCCTGCGACCCCTCGGAGCCTGAGAACCGGGAGGTGTTGATTCAAGCAGTGCAGGGCCTGGGGGTGACCCTGGTGGAGGGGAGGATCTCCCCCGAGGTGATCAGAATAAGCGGGCTGGATCAGGAAAGGCCCTCTGTGAGGAGAACCCCTTCGGCCCAGAAAGTCCGGGTGGTGGCGGGTGGAGACTCGCAGCTCTCGGAGGAAATCATGGATGAGGCAGATCTCAGAGCCTCGCCCCTGAGCGACCAAGAGGCCTGCGACCTGGCCCGCTGGGCCTTGAGAGCAGAAGCGCACTTCGGATGCCCCCAGGACATGGAGTGGGCCAAGGCTCGGGATGGGAGGCTGCTGCTCTTGCAGGCCAGGCCCCTGAGACTTGTCCCCAGCAAGCAAAAGCAGAAAGAGCCCCTGGAGGGCTACAAGGTGCTGCTCAGGGGCGGTGAGACAGCCTGTGGGGGTGCCTCTTGCGGGAAAGCCGTTCACATGGAGGAAGACGCAGATCCGGAGAGCTTTCCCCAGGGAGGGGTCCTTGTCTCACGGGGATCTTCCCCCAAGTTCATAAGACTCATGTCCAAGGCCAAGGCCATAGTCACGGACGCTGGTAGCACCACGGGCCACATGGCCTCCCTGGCCAGGGAACTGGGTATACCCGCCCTTCTCAACACCCGAGAGGCTACCAAGCTAGTCCCCCATGGGACTCTGGTGACCGTGGACGCCTCTGGAAAGGTGGTTTATGAGGGGGAGGTGAGGGAGCTCTTGGAGGGAGGTGAGGCAGAAACCAGCGGCCCAATGGCCGCCAGGGACATTCTCCCCGGCCAGGAAAGGGATCTCCTGGACAGGGTGCTGCCCCATGTCTCTCCCCTCAACCTAACGGATCCTGGAGACCGGAATTTTTCCCCGGAGCACGCTTTGACCCTCCACGACCTGGCACGATACATTCACGAGAAATCCTACCAGGAAATGTTCGGCTTGGGGGAGAGGCTGGGGGACATGAGGCCCCAGAGCTACCTCCTGGACGTGTTCTTGCCCATTGACCTTTACGTTCTGGACCTCGGGGGCGGACTCAGGGAGACACCCAAGGGCAGAAGGCTAAAGCCATCCCAGATAGCCTCCCTGCCTCTTCGTGCGGTGATTGAGGGGATGCTCGACGAGCGAATACCGCGCTTCGGCCCCAGGTTCATGGACCTGGGAGGGTTCTTCTCCGTGATGATGAGACATGCCACAACAGCCCCTGAGCAGGAGCGATCCTTCCAGGACCCATGCTATGCCATCATCTCGGACCATTACCTGAATTGCACCGCCAGGGTTGGTTACCATTTCAGCGTGCTGGACACCTACTGTAGTCCCACTCCCAACAAGAACTACGTGTCCCTCTTGTTCCGGGGAGGCGCTGCCGACTATCCAAGACGGGCCCGGAGGGCCAGGGCCATATCCGGGGTGCTGCGTCACTTCGGCTTCTCGGTAAGCCTGGCCCAGGACAGCGTCACTGCCAGGCTGGGCAAGGCCTCCTTGGAGGAGACTCTGGAGAAGCTGAAGGTGCTGGGAAAGCTCCTTCAGTTCTTCAGGCAGATGGATGCTGCCATGGCCACAGACGAGCACGCCAGGCTCTTCCAGGAGGCCTTCATAAGGGAAAACTACCAGCTTCGAGAAACCATGGGCAGGAATGAAACCTCTTCCCGTGAAATGGAGTCCGGGGCCCGGAGACAACCCTGAAAAGACTGGCCTCACACCCCCTCTCTCTCTTTCAGGGCCTGTGCCGCAAGCCTTCGCTCCCTGGCGTTCTCTATGGCCGAGGCCAGGGAGTCCACCGGGCAGGGTTTCAGGAGGATATCTCCCACACCTCCCTGCAGGGCCCTGGTCACCCTTTCCAGGTCTATGTGGCCTGTGAGCATTATGACTGCTGTTTCGGGCTTTCTGATCCTTATCTGCTCCAGGGTGGCTATGCCGTCCATGCCCGGCATCTTGAGATCCAAGACCACCACGTCGGCCTGGTTGGCCTCCAGCCAGGCCAGAGCCATGGGCCCATCCTTGGCGGTTGCCACCACCATCCCCCGCCTTCTGAGCACCTTGGCCAGGGACTCTGCATATAGCTCCTCGTCGTCCACGAGCAACACCCTCACGGCTTTTTTCATGGCCATCACCTCCCCTGACCGGGCTCACCCCCCTCATCTCCCCCCGGGGGGGCCCACTGGATGGAGGCCTCCCACTGGAGCCAGCTTCTCTCGTGGGCTTGCCTTATCTTCTCCACCAGCTCCTCCACGTCCATGGGCTTGAGCACGTAATCGAAGGCCCCGGCACCCATGCCCTGGAGCCCCAGCTCCACAGAGCCCAAGGCGGTGAGCAGAATCACCTCGGTATCCGGCCACTTGGCCTTGATGCGCCTGAGGGTTTCCATGCCGTCCATTTCGGGCATCATGAGATCCAGCACAACCACGTCGAATCGGGCTTGGTCCATCCGCTCCAGGGCCTCCATGCCGCTGGTCACCCCCTGCACCTCCAGTCCCCTTCGAGACAGCACCTTGAGCAGGGATTGGAGGAACTCGGTCTCGTCGTCCACCAGGAGAACCCTGGCCTTCTCCATGAGAGCCTCCGTCAGTGCCAAGGGAAAGGGGGGATTTCTGCCCCCCTTGTGTGCCCGCCCGTCAGGCAGAGAAGAACCTCCTGAGCAGGAAACGCCCCATGACCAGGGTGCCCAAAGCCAAGGGGAGAAAGCTCCGCAGGAATACCCAGGCCATGTCCTCCCCTGCGCCGTGGCTATGGTACATGCTCCAGGTGAGCTCTGCCAGGATCAGGAGGTTGAGGGCTGCCACTCCCAGCCAACGGCCCACACCCCCATCCTGCGAAATTTCTCTCTCTCCAGTGGAATCTCCTGTTCGAGTCAGCTCTGGCATGTGTGCCCTCACTTTTTCATCAGGTCTTGCCTGCTCACGTTCATCACCTTCAAAGCCATGCGCTGGGTCCCTTGCACCTCATAGGCTATGCGCAGTATGTCTCCTGGATTGGGTGAAGCCCCTATGAGGGCCCCGGAGGCATCGTACAAGGAGGTGACCCCGGTTGGCCGGCCGTAGGGATACTCGGGGGAGAAGTTTGTGTCGTATTCCTCCAGGGTTATGAGCTTGCTGGTCTCCTCGAACCTGAGGCATTTGCCTTGGCTCACCTCGGCACACATGCCTGCTGCCCCCATGCCCAGAAGGCATATCAGACCCAATGTTGTAGTAAGCAGCGCCCTTCTCATGCTCTAGACCTCCTCCCGCATCTCAGGCTGCCTGTGCGGCAGCCCTCTGCCTGGCCTTCTTCTCCCTCAGCTCCTCTGCGGCCCCTTTGAGCATTACCACGGTGATATAGGCTGACATGAGCCCTATGGTACACAGGATCAGGGCTGCGGAGATGGCTGTGAACTTGAACTCCTTCAGGATTATGGAGACCATGCATGCCACCACACAGGTCCCGAAGGCCAGCCTTATACCATAGCCCTTGGCGTACTTGGTGGCCACGGTTCCTATCTGGGCGCCAATGGCAGCCCCTGTGAGCATCACGAAAACGCCTACCAGCTCTATCCTTCCCTTCATGGAATAGGTGAAGGCCCCGTAAAGTCCTGAGATCATGACCTCGAACAGGTCAGTTCCAACCGCTATGTGGGTAGGACAGCCTATCAGGTAAACCAAGGCCGGCATCCTGAAAAGCCCTCCCCCTATGCCCAGGAAGCCGGCCAGGAGCCCTGTCATGAAGCTGACAGAGATGGGAAGCCACATAGAGCAGCTGAACCCGGCTGTCTTAAAGTACACCACAGGCTGAATCTTGATCCTGTGTAGGGTCTTGTACCAGGTGATCCCCTCTGTGCCCTTTTCCCCTTCCCCAAGCCCCATCTTCTTCTTGGTGCGGGCCTTGTAATAGTCGTAGAAGATCATCCAGCCGATGAGGGCCAGAAAGCCCACATACACCCATCTGACTATGGACTCCACCTTGCCCAGCCTCTCCAGGTACATGACCAGCTGAGCTCCCACTTCAATCCCTATGAAGGTGCCAAGCACCATTATCAAGCCCAGCTTGTAGTCCACGTTCCCGAATTTGGAATGGCGCATGGTGGATATCATGGACTTGCCGGCAATGTGGGCCATGTCAGTTCCTATGGCGAAGGCCATGGGAAACCCCAGGATGTTCAGGCCAGGGGTTACCATCCAGGCCCCCCCCATTCCGAAAAACCCCCCCAGCACCCCCACCGAGAAACCTATCAACACCAACCCGGGCCAAAATATGGTGACCCCTGCCACGGGCATGTAAAGATATAGCCAGTCCATCCCGCCACCTCCCTCAGTGCTCCACTATTTTTCTGGATTTGAGATCCAGCCCCGTGCGGGCCATGAGAAAATCCATGAGAAAACCCAGGATGGCTCCCCAAAGAGCTGTCAGAACCACCGCCCAGACAGCAAAAAGAAGCGTGTTGGTGTTGTAGAGGTTGGCAAAGTACTTCATGATTCCAGTAAGCCTTCTTGTATCGGCCACCACAACCAGGTTAGTGGCCTTCTCCCCTGCGGCCCAAACCCAGTCCGGAAGGACTACCCACATAAAGCATGCCCATCCTCCAAGCTTGGCAAGCAAGCTCCCAGTTCGCCCCCAACGCCCCTTTTCTCCTGCACCGTTCATCTCCTCCTCCTCAACCTGCTGGTCTCGGGGCAAAGAGCCCCTTTGCGCGATCTTCACTGATACCTCAGTTACTAAAGATCCGTGCCAGGCCGAATTGCGCAAGAAGAGCCCCTGTTTTCAGCAACCACAGGCATTGGCGCTTTGTGTTGCCTGCGGGCGGGCTCTGCCCCGCCCGCCCGGCGCGTAAGCCCAGACCCATGAGGTGGCCCGGCAAGGAGCCTCTGCCAACATGCAAAGACTGTTGCAAATCCCTTTAGGTTCTCTCGGGTTGGCCTGGAAGAGGCTTGTAAAAGGATTTGACTGGCTCCTGGAGAGCTCCCTACCATCTAGCAAAAGACCGCGCAACGTGCGAAAATTTTTCTTCTGGATAGTCACGAGTCTGAGTGATGAGCTTCTTGGGGGGAGGAAGGTCATGCGCATTGTGAGACTGGGAAACGGCTCCTGGGAGCTGGAGGGACTCGGGGTCGGTTTAGGGGCCATGAGGCTCAGGACCCGTTTGCTATTGGCGCTCATCCCCTCTGTGGTGGGAATTCTGGCCATCACAGGGTACATCACCCACTGGTTCGCTAACCGTTTTCTCCACGAGGCCCTGGAGAGAAACGTGGCCACCCAAACTTTGGCCATGGCCCACGAGCTGGAGATCTTCTTTCATCAGTGCAGGGAGGATTTGCTTGTAATGGCCCAGGGGTCTGTGGGCCAGATGGATCTGCTGCGTTCTGTGGAGGCCAGAAAGGCCACACGGGGCTACGTTTACAAAGAAGTGGCTTATGTCTCCAACAAGTCAAAGGAAAATGTGTTCCTTCTGGACATAGGGCAGGGGGCTGTAGCGGTCAGATCCCCTGATATAGCAGGGGTCAGACCCAGTCCCTTGGGCCTCCTGGAGCGTTTGGGAGAGATGGGCAGGGACACGGTCTGGACCTCTGAGATTCTCCACGTGGCTTACCCTCCATCGGCCGACGGCACCGTGACCCAGCCCATCACGGCTCAGGTGATCAGGTTTGCAACCCCTTATTTCGCAGAGGGGAGCTCTCCCAAAGGAATCCTGATGGTGGCCTTGGAACTTCGCCAGATAAGGGAGGTGATGTCCCTTTTCAATTCCCCCCGTTCGCCCCTTTTCGCCTTTGTGAGGAGCCCCGAGCCCAGGTACAGTTTTCTCTTCGACCGGGATGGCTGGATCCTGTTCCAGTCGGAGAGGCCGGAGGACCAGTCCAAGGAGCTCTCCGTGGAGTTAGCCAGGGCCGCCCTCTCGGGCACCTTTGGCAGACCGGGGCTGGACAGCGCTTTCAGGCCCCACGAAGAGCACGCCCGGTACTGGAAAATGGTCAGGGAGGTGGCCGAGGGCAGAAACGGGGTGTTCCGGCTGGCCGAACCCTCTGGGGGCACCACCGCTGCCCAGGGATATGCCCCGGTGCGCTTCACGAGCAGCCCCAAGGAACCCCCTTCGGTCCTGTTCGGGATATCCCTCGTGGACAGGAGCCGCCTTCCTCTCTGGGCCGGGTACAGACAGATAGACGTGATGTTCGTGATAACGCTCCTGTCAATCCTTCTCATTTCCCTGGTCATCTTCGGCCTCAGTGAGGCCTTGACAAGGCCCATCCTACGCATGGCCGGCAGGGTGAGGGAAATGGTGGAGACAGGCACACTGCAGGAGATGGATGTGGAGGCCAGGGACCACGAAACCAGGGTCCTCAAGGCGGCGCTGAATCACATGATCAGCGTGCTCAGGGATCAAATGGCCAAGATCCGGGAAAGAGACGGGCAAATCGAGCTGGAGAGGCGAAGGGAGAGAGTTCGTCTCGAGGAGGAGATAAGGGCCCTGAAGAGCCATGCCTCGGTGCCGCACCTGGAGGAGATAGTGGGCATAGGGCCAATGATAGAGAGGCTCAAGGCCGAGATCCTCAAGGCATCCTCTGTGGATGCTGACGTGCTGATAATAGGTGAGACGGGCACCGGCAAGCAGCTCATAGCAGAGGCCGTACACCGTAACAGCAGCAGAGGAAACGGTCCGTTCATCTCCCTTAACTGCGGTGCCTTGGACGAGAACCTGCTTCTGGATTCCCTCTTCGGCCACGTCAAGGGAGCCTTCACCGAGGCCAAGGAGGAACGAAAGGGGGCCTTCCTGGCCGCCCACGGAGGCACCCTGTTCCTTGACGAGATTGGCACCGCCTCCCCCAAGGTTCAACAGGCACTGCTTCGCGCCATATCCATGCGCAAGGTCCGGCCCCTGGGCAGCGACCAGGAGCTGGACGTGGACGTGCGGCTCATAGCCGCATCCAACACGGAGCTGAAGGAGCTCATAGACAAAGGAGCCTTCAGGGAGGACCTTTACTACAGGCTCGCGGTCCTGACCATCAGGACCCCTCCCCTGCGCGAGCACAAGGAGAGTATCCCCCTGTTGGTGGACCATTTCTTGAGGCAGGCCTGCAGGCTCATGAACAAGGAAGGCCTGGGCCTGAGCCGTGGGGCCCTGGAGAAGCTGAAAAGCTACCACTGGCCAGGGAATGTGAGGGAACTCATGAACTGCCTCACCAGGGCAGTGGCCATGTCCAGCAACCACATTCTGCTGGCAGAGGACATCCGCCTCGGGGACGAGGAGGCCAGGTCAACAGAGCCCATCCCATTCCTTAGGCCTGTGTCAGCCCATGAGCCCCCCCCGGTGCCCCTGGACCTGAGCCCCAGGCAAAGGAGGGCTTGGCCGGTGATTCAGAGCCAAGGCCGCATCACCAGGAGCGAGTACCAGGAGATCCATGGCGGCAAGCTCCCACCCCGCACGGCCCTCTACGACCTGCAGGAAATGGTCTCCAGGGGGCTACTGCGCAAGATCGGTAGGGGACCCGCCACGCAATACGAGGTGGTTTATCCAGCAAAACCGAGCAACAATGCTTGATATTGCCTGACCATCCAGCAAGGGGAGATCCTGGCTTGTGGAGAAGGCTCAAGGGGGTTTTCAGACGCGGTGCTTTGCCCCAGCAGGGGGCAGAAGACCTATTTCGCCGCAAGTACGCCCTTTTCCAGGAGCTTCTGGCCTCCAATGCCGAGAACCTGGATCTCATAGCGGACATGGAGGAGAAGCTCAGGGGCCACGCCATCTTCGGAACCGCTTACGTGCGTTCGGCTGCGGCCAGAGCGGTTTTTCACACCCACAGGATGGTAAGGGCCTTGGAGGGCCTCTCGGGGGGCAAGTACCCGGCACTTGCACCAGTGCTGGAAGAGCTAAGCGGTCGCATAAGGGAGGAGATTCAGGAACGAACCCAGGGGCCGGCAAAGGAGCTTGTCCTACCCTACCGGGGAATAGACCGCAACTGCCTGGACCTGGTGGGAGCAAAGAACGCCAATCTGGGAGAGGTTAGAAACAAGGTGGGTCTCCCGGTTCCAGAGGGCTTCGCCATCACCACCAGCGCTTTTCGACTCTTCATGGAGTACAACGACCTGCCGGAGGAAATCTCCAAACTGCAGATGGAGATCCTGCCCCAGGACCCACACAGCCTCACCAGGACCAGCGAGGAGATCCAAAGAAGGATCCTCCTGGCCAGGATCCCTCCGGAAATGGAACGGGCAATTTTGGAGGCTCACCGCAGCTGCCTGGGAGAGGGGCGGCAGCGCGTTTCCATGAGGAGCAGCGCCACAGGGGAGGACATGGGGGGGCTCTCATTCGCGGGCCAGTATCTCTCCTCCCTGAACGTTCCCCTTGAGCAGATGCTCCAGACATACAAGATAATCGTGGGAAGCCTCTACACCCCCAGGGCCATCTCCTACAGGCTCCACAAAGGGATCAGGGACGAGGAGCAGGCCATGGCCGTGGCCTGTCTCGAGATGGTGGAGGCCAGGGCCAGCGGGGTCATTTACAGCCTCAACCCTTCTGATCCGCTGGATTCCAGGATCTGGATAAGTGCGGTCTGGGGCCTTGGGCCTTACGCCGTGGGAGGAGTGATCACCCCGGACACCTACCTGGTGGAGCGCTCGGGAGAGGTCCCAAAGGTGGAGGCCAGGGTCTCCAGAAAGCCCTTGATGCTGACCTGCAGGCCAGGGGGAGGGCTCCTGGAGCTCCCGGTGGAAGATGCCCTGATGGAGGCGCCCTGTCTTAGCACAGAACAAGTTCTGGAGCTGGCCAGGTACGCGCTTCTGCTGGAGGAGCACTTCGGGGGCCCTCAGGATATGGAGTGGACCCTGGATCCCCAAGGAAGGCTCCTCATATTGCAGTGCCGCCCCCTGGCCCTCTCGGGCCGGGCCTGGAGACGAACATTGCTGAGCTCCGGGCCCCTGGAGAGCCATAGGCTGATTCTTCAGGGAGATGCCGTTGCCTGCCCCGGGGTGGGCTCTGGACCAGCCTTCCATGTGCACTCGGAAGAAGATCTTTCCAGGTTCCCCCAGGGGGCAGTTCTCGTGGCCCATCAACCCTCCCCCAAGTTCATGTTGGCCCTCCCGAGGGCCCAGGCTGTGCTCACGGACCATGGGAGCATCACCGGGCACATGGCTTCCCTGGCCAGGGAGTTCTCCGTGCCCACCATAGTTGACCTGAAGGAGGCCACGAGGCTTATCCCCCAGGGCATGATAGTGACCGTGGACGCCGACTCAGGAAGGGTGTACCAGGGGCGGGTGGCAGAGCTTCTGGATGGGCGAGCCCCACCACAGCCACTCATGGTCGGGACACCTGTGCACCGGGTCCTCCAGAGAGTTGCCCAGTGGATAGCCCCTCTTCACCTCGTGGAGCCCAATTCACCTGATTTCAGGCCGGAGGCCTGCCGCTCCCTCCACGACATAATGCGCTTTGTCCACGAGGTCTCGTACGGGGAAATGTTCAAGATAAGCGATCTGGTATCTGAGGAGACGGGCAAATCAGTGAGGCTTCGGGCCAAGCTCCCCATAGACCTGCACATCATAGACCTGGGAGGCGGGTTCCGAGAAGCGAATCCTGGGGAGAAGGAAATTGGGCTGGGACAGATAGCCTCCTTGCCCCTCATGGCCTTGCTCAGGGGAATGACCCACGAGGGCCTCCTCTCCCAGGAGCCCAGGCCCGTAGAGTGGAGGGGTTTGTTCTCGGTGATGACGGAACAGATGCTCACCAACCCCCTGGCCTCGGAACGCTTTGGGGAGAGAAGCTTTGCCATAGTTTCGGACAAGTACATGAACTTCAGCTCCCGTGTGGGATACCACTACGGTGTCTTGGACACCTACTGTGGCCAGACCCTCAGCAAGAACTACATCAGCTTTTCCTTCCAGGGGGGGGCTGCCGACGACATCAGGCGCAACCGCAGAGCCAGGGCCATAGCCAGGGTGTTGGAGGAGCTGGGCTTTTGCGTGGAGGTGAGGGGCGACAGGGTCACGGCCCGCCTACAGAAGAGGGACAGGGCAGCCCTGGAGGAAAAGCTGGACCTCCTGGGAAGACTCCTCATCTTCACCCGCCAGATAGACATGCTCATGCACAGCGATGGGGCCGTGGAGACGGTCTCCAGGGCCTTCCTGGAAGGGGACTATGGTTGCAAGGCCCTGCTGGGCTGAGTCCAGTCCCGGAGGCAGCCCCGGCAAGCTTGCCCAGGTTACAGGATTGCCCTCCTCCTACCCTCAAGCCCTGGCATGAAGGAGTCAGCCCAGGGTTGGTGGGAGTGGATCTGGCTATGTCTCGCGCTTCAGATGAGCAAGGGTTGCAAGGGCCCTGGGAGGCCAGGAATTGAGCCTGCCCTCTGGCTTCAGGCTCCTTTCTTGGTCTTGCCTCTCTCCAGGGCGGCTTGGATCTTGTCCACCAGCTCGTCCATGGAACAAGGCTTTAGAAGGTAATCGGCCCCCCCTAGCCGCATGATCTCCACGGCAGCGTCCACCGAGGCGTGCCCTGTGAGCATCAAGACCTCCACATCAGGCCTCCTGCGCTTGATCTCGGCCAAGGCCTCGATCCCGCTCATCCCAGGCATTCGAATGTCCAGCACCACCACGTCGTAGGGATTTTGCTCCAGCTCTTCCAGGGCCTCTGGAGCGCTCGCCGCAGTCCCCACCTGGAAGCCCCTCACCCCCAGGAGCCTTCCAGTTGTGCTCAGAAACCTCTCCTCGTCATCCACCAGGAGCACCCTGGTCTTGGAAGTCTCCTTCATGCATTCCCCCCTGAGCCGGGTTCCACCGGCAGCCACACGGTGAAGCAGGAACCCTTCCCCACCTGGCTTCTCACTCCTATGCGGCCCCCGAGCCTGCTCACTATTCCGTGACAAATGGAAAGACCCAGGCCTGTGCCCTTGCCGTGGGCCTTGGTTGTAAAGAAGGGATCGAATATGCGGGCCAGGTGCTCCCGAGGAATACCGCAGCCAGTGTCCTGCACCTCCATCTCCACGCCTCCCCCCAGGACGGCTTTGGTCCTAACGGTGATTGTGCCCCCCTGCTCCGTGGCTTGTCTGGCATTGTTGAGAAGGTTCAGGACCACTTGCCTGAGCCCCGGGGGATCGGTTCTTATGGGCTCCAGGCCCTGGTGGTATTCCCTGAGGATCTGGATGCCTTTTCCCTGGGTCTCCCTCTCCACCAACCTGACCATGTCCTCTACCAGGCGATTCAAATCCACCTTCTGGAAAACAGGCTCCATCTTTCTGGCAAAGCTCAGGAGATTGCGGGTGATCTCCTTGCAGCGCTCCACCTGCCTGCTCACCTCCCGGAGGGATTCCTGGAGTTCGGCCCTGGGTCCATCCTGAGCACCCGCCAGGGCGCTTCCCACCAGATGCTCCATCAACTCGGCCTCGCGGCCTATTATGGCCAGGGGATTGTTGATCTCATGGGCAATACCGGCCGAGAGCTCCCCCAGGGCCGCCAGCTTGTGTGACTGGACCACCCTGGCATCCAGCAAGGCCCTCTCCCTGCGCGCCTTGCCCAGCTCGGCCAAGAGCTGGCCTGTGGCTACCCCGCAGCAAGCAGCTCCCAGGACCAGAATAACCACGAGCCAAAGCTGGCTTCCAGTCAAGAGGGCGCCCAGGGATCCCAATGCCACAAGGCCCACTCCTACCCATGGTAGCCAAGGGAGCCTCCGGGACCCCTCCTTTCCCCCCTTCCTCCCCATCCCATGGCTCCTGGAGGCTCAATCCCCCCTCAGGCTCTTTCTCTCGTGGGCCTGCTGGATCTTCTCCAGCAAGTTCTCCAGATCCGCTGGCTTCATCACGTAATCAAAGGCCCCCAGCCTCATGCCCTGTATGCCCGATTCCACCGAGCCGTGCCCGGTGAGCATGATCACCTCCAGGAAGGGCCAGCGGTCCTTTATCTCCTTGAGGAGCTCTATCCCGTCCATGCCGGGCATTCGCACATCCAGCACCGCCACGTCAAAGACTCCATTCTCCAGCAGCTCCAGGGCCCTGGGGCCGCTGAGCGCACCCTGTGCCTCCAGGCCCCTCCTTCTTAGCCTGTTGACCAGGGTCTCCAGGAAGTCCTCCTCGTCGTCCACGACCAGAACCCTTGGTGGAGCCATGGGATTACCCCCTTTTTCGCGACTCTCCTCATGGGGCTGGGAGGTGGATGGTGAAGGCAGCCCCCCTGCCTTCCTCGCTTTCCACCGTGATCCTGCCTCCCAACTTCTCAACTATGCTGTAGCTGACCGAAAGTCCCAGGCCAGTGCCCTCTCCGGTGCCCTTGGTGGTGAAGAAGGGGTCGAATATGCGGCCCAGCATCTCCTTGGGGATTCCGGGACCCGTGTCCGCCACGGTCACCTCCACCTCTCTTAGCTGCGGGGAGTAACTGGTGCGCACGGTTATGGCCCCTTCCTTGGCCACGGCATCTATGGCGTTTTCCAGGATGTTCAGAAAGACCTGTTGAAGTTGGGAGGAGTCGCTCCGGATGACCGGCAGATCCTCCAGGAGTTCCTTTCGGATCTCTATGTTTCTGAACCTGGCCTCGTTCTCCAGGAAACCCACCGTCTCTTCCAGCACTCTGTTTACGTCCACGCTCTCCTGGACCGGCTCCATGCGCCTGGCAAAGCCCAAGAGCCTGTGGGTCACCTTCCTGGCCCTGTCAACGTGATACTCGATCTTCTTTATGGCGTCCTCAAACTCCCGGAAGTTCTTGCTGGAGGCTATGTCCTCCTCAGCCAGAAGATCCCTGATCCAACCGGCCTTCTCTTTTATCACGGCCAGGGGATTGTTGACCTCGTGGGCGATCCCGGCCGCAAGTTTGCCCAGGGCCGCCATCTTGCTGGACTGCACCAGATTTGAGTCCAGGACAGCCCTCCGCCTGTCTGCCCTTGCCAGTTGATCAGTCATGACCCTTGCCAGGAAAACAGTGCCCAGCACGATGAGGAAAACCCCGCCCAGCACCACCCCCAGAACCAAGGTGCGAGCCCTCAGAAGCGGGGCCAGTTCCTCCTCCGGGTTCTCCAGCACCACCAGGAGCCAGTCCTTGTTTCGAAGCCACGTGGAGCCCACGAGCACCTCCCGGCCGTCCATCACCGTGGACTCCAGCCTGGTGCCCGGAAAAGCCGAGAACTCGGGCACCAGGATCTCACCCAGCCGCCACTGGCCAAAGCGGGAGGTGGTCTGCAGCACGTTCTGCCGGTTAACCACGAAGGCATCCCCTCTCCGTCCAACCTGGGCAGCCTTCACCATGGCCTCGAATATGTCTGTGTCTATGGTGGCTCTCAGGATCCAGGTTCGCTGCGCCTCCCTGCGGGTTACGGCTATGACGAAATGGGGGAATTTCCTGAATCCCATGAACACGTCGCTTATGTACACACCTCTGAGCATGGTGGCCTGGAACCACTCCTCGTTCCTGTAGTTCACACCCCTGAGCTGGTAGGGACCCACGTACGAGACGTGGTTTCCTTCCTCGTCTATGACTCCCAGGTCCACGAAGGATCTCGAGCGGGACTGCACCAGTCTGAAAAGTTGCTCCAGATAAGCCTCGTCCTTGAGTTGTTCCAGGGTATGGGTGTAGGCCACGGTGCTTATCTGGGAGATGCGCTCGTCAAAGAAAAGATCTATGGCGTCTCTTCGGTTCTCCAGGAGACCTCTCAGATTCTGGAGTATCTTGGCCGTGTAGGATACGTGAAATTGGTAGTATATGGTGAATCCAAGGGCGAAAAGAGGTATGAGGGAAAAGCCCAGGGCGAGTCCGATTATTCGGTTTCTGAGCGCCTTGTAGTCCCGCGATTCCATGGCCGCCACCCCAGCCTTAGCATCTCGCACCCACACCCGCAGCAGCTCTCAGGCAGATGATGGCGACCCAGGGCGTCTGTGTCAATATCGCCCATCGCCTAGTTTCTCATCAGTATCGGCATCCCCAACAGTGGCCAGAGCACCGCTATTGCCCCTGCCAGGACCACCATCAGAACTATGCTCATGGGCACACCGTGCTTGAAGAACTCTCCTGGTGTGAACTGCCTGGACTCATAGGCTATGGCATTGGGGGCAGCTCCTATCAAGAGCAGGAAGGGCATGCCCGCAGTAACCAGAGAAGCGTAAAGGATCACCTCGGGGGCCACCCCCAGGTACTTGGCGATCACAAGAGAGACCGGAAGCGAGATGGCTATGGCAGCCACGTTCATTATGAAGTTTGTCATTAGGAGCACGAACAAAGCTATGCCCATCACGAAGACCATCCAGTGGGCCTTCTGGAAGAGCACCAGCCAGTTGACGGCCATCCACTGGGCCGCGCCTGTCTTCCAGAGGCAGAAGCCTATGGACATTGCCCCGCTGAAAAGTAGGATTATGTTCCAGGGTACATCCTCCAACTCCTTGATGGTGAGCACCCTGAAGAGGAAGAACAGAAGTGTGGAGACAAGCATTATGGCCGCCCTGTCCCAATCCTTTAGGGCAGGTACAAAGGACTGTAGCCCCATGCCGACGACCACCAGGACCAAGCACAGGACCACTAACTTCTCATCCCTGCTCATGGGGCCCATTTCAGAGAAAAGCTCCCGCACGGTCTCCCTCAGCCCCTCTATCCGCTCTTTCTCCGGCTTGAGGAACACCATGAGGTATGCCCATATCACAAAGACCATGCCCCAGCCTATGAGAAAGAGATATTTGGGAAGATCGAAAAATCCAATGTCAGCGCCTGTGAACTCCTTGAACATCCCGGCTGCGGCCGGGCCCCTGGCTGCACCCAGAAAGGTTATTATGCTGCCTGCCCCTGCCGCGTAAGCCATTCCTATGAACAAGGCCTTTCCGAAGCGAGTGGGCCTGTCCCCCTGCCCGTAGAGGTGATTGATGGCGATGAGAATCGGAAAGACAGTGGCGGCAGCGGCCGTGTGGGCCATGAAGTGGGCCAGGCCCGCGGTCAGGATCAGGGAGCCCAAGACTATTATGCTGGTGCGCTCCCCGACCAGCCCCAGCATCCGGTAGGCTATGCGCCTGGTCAGTCCTGTCTTGGTGAAGGCCAACCCTATCACAACAGAGCCGAAGATGAACATTACCGAAGGGTCCATGAAGTCCCGAAAGGCCTCCTTGGCAGGGCGTATGGCAAAGAGGGCCTGCATGACCCCTATGGCAAGGCTTGTGACCCCGATGGGCACCACCTCAAACACCCACCATATGCCGGCCATCAGAAAGAGTGCTATGGAGGCCTTACCTTCACGGCTCAGGGGAGACGCCTTGCCGGTGGGATCCACTGCCTCCTTCCAGGAAGGCGTGTAATAGATGAAAAGAAAAAGCCCAAAACCCAGCAGGATGAAAAAAAGCCTCTTCCAATCGAACCCCCCGGATCCATTCCCATCAGCCGCCATAGCCCTCTTCCTCCTCAACTTCAGCTATCAAGACAGCTCCAGATCTTCTAAGCCTTCTTGACCCCAGGCGCTCAGGTCCCGGTCAAAATCACAGCTTGCACTCCATGATCATCCTGCACACTGCCCTGAACACATCACTCAACCTCAGGATCCCAACCACCTCCAGGTCTCGGGTCACCAGGAGGGACTGGTGGTGCCCCACGATCAACTGGTGGATGGCTGTGTTTAGGGTGTCCTCCTCCCTGACGAACTCCCCTTTGGTGGGGGTGTAGTATATGTCCTTGACCTTTATTTCCGCGGCCTTTCGGCAAATCTCCCTGAGGGGTTTTTCCCAAAGGGCGTAGTTCTTGAGAAGTGAGCGTATGAACTCCGGGCTGAAGCCCATGCGGCTGGAGCCCCGGAAGTCCCCGATCCTGTCGTAACTGGGCTCGAGCCCCCTTATCACGTCGTGCTGGCTGAGTTTCCCCACCACCTTGCCCTGTTTGTTGAGCACCAGGATGGCCCTGTGTCGGTCCCGGCTCTGATCGAAGCTCCTCTGCGCTTCCTCCAGGGCCACAACAGCCTCGTAGAGCGTGGCCTCCTCCGAGACAGTGGCGTACTCCTCCAGTGGCACCATCAAGTCCCTGACCCTGATCTCCTCCTGCATTACCAGCCTCTCCTCGGCATCCCCTTGCCTTCCCGGATCGATTGGGCTCTGTTGCCCTCACCAGCCCTTGGTCCTGGTTATCCTCTCTATCTCTGCCTGCCGGATCCTCTCTTCCTGCTCGGTCTTTCTCTTGTAAGCGCCCTGAATCTTCTCGAGGAGGTCCTTGGTCTCTGTGGGCTTTAGGAGATAATCGTACGCCCCCAGCTTCATGCCCTGGATGGCCGTGTCCACAGTGGCATGGCCGGTGAGCATGATCACCTCTGTGAGGGGCTTGAGCTGCTTGATCTCCCTCAAGACATCCACCCCGCTCTTTCCGGGCATGAGCACATCCAGGATCACCACGTCGTAGTCCTTCTCCTGCACTTTCTCCAAGGCCTGATCGCCTTCGAAGGCCTTGGCCACTTCCAGACCCCTTGCCTCCAGCCTCTCAGCCAGCATCTCCACGAACATCTCCTCATCATCCACCAGCAGCACCCTGGCTTTGTGCATCCCAACCCCCTTCGGGACCATTTTCGGCCCCCTCTGCCTCCCCACCGTTTCCTGACCAGAGAGACTCATGGAACTTGAAGGCCTTCTCGAGAATCTCGCTTCCTGAGGCCAATGCTACTTGGCATTACCGGCAAAGACCTCAGCCCTTTTTCTTCTCCTTTTCCTCTTCCATCACCTGCTTGGCCGTGCGGAAGTCCCCGGCCTCTGCAAAGGTGGCCGCCACCATGGCGTCCTCCATCTTCTTCTTGTAGGCCTTGCGCATTGTCTGCACAAGCTGGTCCAGATTCACCGGCTTTTGCAGATATGCGAAGGCCCCCAGCCTCTTGGCCTCCTCGGCGTCCTTTTCCGTGCCGTGCCCTGTCAGTATGATCACTTGAACGTGAGGATATGCCTTGCGAACCCTTCTTAGGACTTCCATTCCATCAATGCCAGGCATCTTCAGGTCCAGGACCATGACGTCGGGCTCCTGGTCCTTCACTATCTGAAGGGCCTGTTCCCCGTCAAAGGCCAGGTCTGATCCCACATCCCTCATCTGCAGTCGCTCGGAGAGCGCCTTTACGAACTCCTCCTCGTCGTCCACAAGAAGAACCTTGAACTTTTCCATGCTCCCCTCCCCGGGCCCGAGATGATGAAAGATTCCTCAGGCTGCCAGTTGCGCAACTCCGTACCAGATCCTGACACCCCTGAGACCCACTGCCGAGACGAAATCCTCCGGATTGGAAAAACCTTGAGCTTCCCTGATCCCCAAGATCTCCCTGGCCGTCTCCGGGCTGTTAGCCTCTGCAAAGGCCGCGGCAGCAAAGACATTCTCCAGGGACAGATCCGCCTTCACGGGCTGGAGCCCCGCCACCTCTAGGGCCTCCTCACGGCGGTTCTGCTCGGCAAAGCCCACTGCAGCAAACAATTTCTCCATCTTTTCCTTCCAGCCGCCCATGGCCACCTCCCTTGCCCGCCCCCTTTTCCCTTCCTCAGGCTGGTCTCTCCCAGATTCAGATTATCACGATTGGAGCCTCGTTTGGAACTTGCTTAATTTAAGCCGGCTCCATCGCTCCTGTGCGGAAATCTCAAGTTTTTCCCAGGAAGAGGCAAAGACTCCTTCCCGCCTCCCCATGTTGGTGTTGCACTTCCAAGCCCAGGTAGGCAACAATGTCCGAGAGGTAACTCAGCTCCGGGGGAAGGCCCCCTTTCTTGTCCCCTTTTCCTTCAAAACAATGAGGCTGGATCCTGAGGGCTGGGTTCCCGCCCTCCTCCACCACCGCCAGCTCCAATACCCCACCCTGACTCAGGCCTTCCATGCAGTGCTCTACGCACCCGCACACAAGCATTCCAAGGGCAAAGGGATCTGTCCTGAGCCTCATCCCCTCCACCTGGACAGTGGGCCTCAGTTCCACCTTCCTGTTTCTGGCCTGTCGGGCCAGGAGGGCACTTGCCTCTTCCAGGAACTCTCCCAGCTCCACGGTGGCCCGGGACTCGTCCATGCTGTGGGCGAAGCGGTTCAGCCTTCCCACAAGCTCCACTGCCCTGTCCACTTGCTGCTGGATCACCCCCAGGGCCCTTGAGAACCGCTCCTTGTGGGGAAAGGGGCTGCTTTCGGAAAGCTTCATCATGTCTTCCATGAGCCCCGCGGATTCCCTCATTATGGCCAGAACATTTCTTATCTCATGGGTCATCCCGGCCGTGATCCTGCCCATGAATCTGGCCTCACGATCCCCCTGTCGGTTCACGCCTTCCATGGCTTCTCCAAGGCATTGCAGGCACTGGCCTCCCGGATCTTCCTGATGAGCTCCTCCAGCTGTACAGGCTTGACCAGATAGTCAAAGGCCCCCAAAGCCACCCCCTCCCTGGCCTCCTTGTCGCTACCACGGCCCGTCAGCAGGATCACTTCCACCCCCGGGTAAGAACCGCGAATCCTTCTTAGCACTTCCAGACCCCCCAAGCCTGGCAGCAACACATCCAGCACCACCACATGGAAGGCCTCTGACTCCAACAGCTTCAAGGCCTCTTCCCCGCTTAGGGCCACCTTGGCCTGGATGCCCCTCAGGGCCAGCCTCTCAGCCAGAGTGGTGACGAACTCACCCTCGTCATCCACCAACAGCAGCCTGCATTGCTCCATCTTGGCCCCCTCCTGGTTGGGGCGCCCTCAAGGGCAGCAAGACCGTGAAGGCCGTTCCCAGCCCTAACCGGCTTCTCACCTGGATCTTTCCGCCTAGGCGCGTGACTATCCCGTAAGTTATGGAAAGCCCCAGTCCCGTCCCGTAGCCTTTCTTGGTGGTGAAAAATGGGTCGAAGATATGCTTCATTGTCTCCTCTGACATGCCCTTCCCGTTGTCCTCCACAGAGGCGGCCACCCAATCCTGCCCTTCTCTTCGGGTGAGCACCCTTACCCAACCCCCGTCCCCCACTGCGTCAAAGGCGTTGTTCAGGATGTTCAAGAAGACCTGCTGGAGCTGTCCCCTGTCGGAGTATATGCGAGGAAGCTCCTCGGAGAGCTCCACCCTCAGATCCACGTGTCTGTGAAAAGCCTCTTTCTCCAGGAAGCCCATCACCTCCTGCAGCACCTCGTTTAGGGAGAGCTCCTCAAACTGAACGTCCATGCGGCGGGCAAAGCCCAGGAGCCTGTGTGTCACGTTTCTCACCCGTTCCACGGATTGGAGGATGGAGGCTGTGAGACCCAGGAATTTCTCCCTGTTGGGACAGAACTCCGAGGTCTCTATTAGATCCTGCATGAGTCCTGCTTTCTCGTTTATGATGGCCATGGGATTGTTTATTTCGTGGGCCACCCCGGCCGCAAGCCTCCCTATGGAGGCCAGCTTGCTGGTGTACTGCATTTCCCTGTGGGATGCCTCTCTTATCTGGTCCGACTCCTGGATCCTCCTGACCAGCAGGCCTGTCACCTTGTACAGAACGAGGTAGATCACCAGGAGGCTTGCCGCGAAAAGCACGAATAGCTCGCTTCTCAAGGTGAGCCAGGCCCTGAGCATTTCGGCCCTTGGCTGCACCACCATCAAGATGAAAGATGGGAACTCCGAGTAAGTGTAACCCAGCAGAACCTCTCTCCCGAAGGGGTCCTCGGTCTCCACCACCATGGGAACTCGGCTCACGGGCGGCAGTGGGAAGGGGCATTGTTCCAGGACCTTGCCGTAATACTTGGATGGAGTCTGAAGCACACCCGCACGGTTCACCACAAAGGCGTCGGTGGTCTCCGTGAGGCCGATGGAAGCTATCAGGGTGTTGAACTTTTCCGTGTCCACTGTGGCCCTCAGGACCCACCATTCCCCCTTGTCCGCCTGGCGCTCCACCCCTATGACAAAGTGGGGGAACATCCTGTACCCCATGAACACGTCGCTCACGTAACGGCCCCTCACCTTCACTTCCTGGAACCAGGCCTGATCCGAGTAATCCTTTCCCCTCAGCTGGTAGGGCCCCACGTAGCCCACCTGGATGCCTTCCCGGTCTATCAGCCCCAGGTCCACGAACCCTCCCAGCTCCTTTTTCATGACCTGGAATATCCGGTGAAGCGCCTTCTCATCCGCCAGTTCCTCCCAGGAGTAAGCAGAGGCTATGAAACCCAAGGCAGATAGACGCTCTGTCAAGAAAAGCTCGAAGGAGTGCTTGGTGCGGTTGACCAGTATCCTGAGGGGCTGCACCAGCTCAGCCTTCATGGCCCTCTGGAACTGGTGGTAGTTGAAGGCAGCCAGGAGAACCAGTGGCAGGGTGGTCCCCAGAATTCCGAGCAGAATCATGTTCCGGCGAAGCCGCCTGTAACGCCTGGGGCTTTCGGTGTAGTCCGTGAAATCCTTGAGCTCCCGCGTCAGGCTTCCAGCCCATGCGGCTATCCGGCTCACCAGGGACATGCTCTCTCCGGTGGTGCTCTTCTCAGTGGCCTCCTGTGGCCAGGATGCCCGATGCAGCCAGGATCAACACCAGCGCCTCCACAGTGGCTATAAGAGCGAAGACCCATCTCTTCTGGGCCACATAGGCCGGGATCAAGGTCAAGAAACAGACAAGTGTGAGCCCTGCCAGAAGCACAATGCCCACGAAATTCAGGAAATCCCCCTTCCCCAACAAGACCACCCATCCCCAGCCCAACGGGACTTGGGAACCCTCCACATACTTGCCCACGGGCTCGGACCAACACTGGCTTATCCTTTGTAAAGGCACATGGGGTTCCATGATACCCGAGACATAGAGGAAATAGGTCACGATCATGATGAAAATCCCGAGCCAACAGCCGTAAAAAAGTATGTTGGCGTAGAGGATCTGCTCTTTGGGGGTCTCTATCTCTGTTGACATGTCCTGCACCTCCAGAGCTAAAGCCCCAGGCCCTTCCAGAGGGATCTGAGGCCTGCGAAAAGAAGCACTCCTATGACCAAGTAACGAATCATCTTTGGTTTGGCCACTGCCAGGATCCTCACGCCCACGAAAGAGCCCAGCATGAGCCCGACTATGGAGGGAATGGCCATGAGGGGAATGACGCAACCCTGGTTCATGTAAACCCACGCCGCCGAAGTGTCTGTGATGGAAAGCAAGAACTTGCTTGTGCCCACTGCTATCTTGAGCGGCACCCCCATGAGCAGGTTCAGGACCGGCACGTTGGCCCAACCCGCTCCCAGACCGAACATGCCTGCCATGACCCCTATGAGGATAAACAGAAGAAGACCCGGCAAGGTCCGGTGGGTCTTCCACTGCACAAACTCCCCTGTGTATTCCTGGTAAGCCCCGCTCATGCCCAGAGCCAGGCCCACCGGGTCCTGTTCTTGCACCTGGGGCCGCTCCACGTTCTTGGACATGAGGAGAAGTATTGCTATGAAGACTATGGTCCCACCCAGGCAGATCTGCACCACGTTGGTGGGAAGGGCAAGGCCCATGAAGGCCCCCACAATGGCGCAACTGGAAGCTATTACTGCAACGGGAAGGGCTAGCCTCAAGCTTGCCAGGTTGCGCCTCAGGAGCCCGGGGCCTGCTGCCAGGGCCCCGGCCAGGGCCACAAAGAGGCCCGCACCCCTCACGAAATCCAGGTGAAAAGGGAAAAATCCGCTCACCAAAGGCACATAAAGGACCCCGCCTCCGACCCCTGCCAGAACCGCTATGATCCCCAGCACGAAACAGAACACGAAGAGCACCAAAGGCCAAACCCACCATGGGGTGCCGTCCGCTGTCTCAGCGCATTCGGCTGCCAAAGACGGCTCCACGCCAACTCCCAGCCCCAAAAGAACAAACACCCCAGCCGCAGCCAGCCACCTTCCCCATCCCCTCATGCGGTACCTCCACCCTGATGCGACTCGAGATGACGCCTCCCGCAGACGGCTTTGGCCTGCCTCAGCACAAGGGACCACCCCACAGAAATCAGCTTCTAAGCAAGTTAAAAGGGCTCTTCAGCAAATGGCCCCCTGCCCCACGGACCGGCGAAAACGTATCAGAGGCTTTTCAGGGCGTCAAGGGGGAGAAGGCGGCGGTTCTCAGAGGGGATGGTTCTTCCGATCCTCTTGCTGGGCCAGGCCAGGAGGCGCAAGTGAATACTGCTTTATCTTCCGCCACAGAGAGACCCTATCTATGCCAAGTATCTCCGCAGCCTTGGTCCTGTTCCATTTTGTGTGCTGGAGCACCCACTGGATGTAATCCCTTTCGGCCTCTTCCAGGGTGGGAAGCCCTCCTGACCGGGGTCTCAAGGCTCGGAAACGGAACAAGGTGAACTCCTGAGGCAGGTCCTTGGCCTCCAGCATTTCTCCCTTGCTCAGGGCAACTGCCCTTTCTATCACGTTTTCCAGTTCCCTCACATTGCCAGGGAAGGGATAGTTCATGAGCAGCCCCATCATTTCCTCGCTGATGCCTTTTAGTTCCTTCCCCTGCTGGGAGGAGAACTTTCGCAGAAAATGATGGGCCAGCAGGGGTATATCCTCCCTGCGCTGGGAAAGCGGCGGAACATTAAGGGCCACCACGTTGAGCCTGAAATAGAGGTCCGAGCGGAACCTGCCTTCTTCCACCAAGCGCTTGAGGTCCTTGTTGGTGGCAGCCACCACCCTCACATCCACTGGAATACTCGCCGTGCCCCCAAGCCTCATGACGGCCCTCTCCTGGATAACCCTCAAGAGCCTGACCTGCATGGCCGGCGGCATGTCCCCTATCTCATCCAGGAATATGGTGCCCCCTTGGGCAGCCTCGAAAAGCCCTTGTTTGGCGGTATGGGCCCCGGTAAAGGCCTCTTTCTCGTGCCCAAAGAGTTCGTTGGCCAGGAGCTCTTCGGTGAATGCCCCGCAGTTAAGGGCAAGGAAACGCCCCCTGGATCTCTTGCTCAGCTGGTGTATGGCCCTGGCCACCAGTTCCTTGCCGGTCCCGGTCTCTCCCACTATCAGAACATTGCAATCCGTTGGGGCTATCTGGCGCATGGTCTCCATGAGTTCCTGCATGGGTCTGCTCTTTCCCACTATGGAGCCCAGACCGTCTCGGATCTCCAGGTCCTTTCTGAGCTCATCCAGCTCGTCTCGAAGCCTCTTTTTCTCCAGGGCTTGCCTCACAAGGGCCCTAACCTCCTCTATCTTGTAAGGCTTGGGAATGTAGTGAAAAGCCCCCAACTTCATGGCCTCGATGGCAGAGTCCACCGTGGCGTATCCAGTGATCATTATCACTTCTGTGGCGGGTCTTTGGGCCTTGGTTTTGGAGAGCACCTCCATGCCGTCCACCTTCTCCATGCGCAGGTCCGTGAGCACGAGGTCGTAATCGTTTCTTTGCAGCATTTCCAAAGCCTGGGAGCCGCTCCCCACTGCTTCTATCTCGTAAGGCTCCTTGGAGAGGATGTAACGGAGGTTCTCCCTGGCAAGCTCTTCGTCTTCCACTATGAGGATCTTGGGCAGCCGAGTCATGAATCAGGTCTCCTCCTGGCCCATTGTGGGAAGCTGCATCACCACCTTGGTGCCCTTGCCGGGTTCGCTTTCGATCCATATCCTGCCTTTGTGCCGCTCCACTATCCCGTATGTGACCGAAAGGCCCAGGCCGGTGCCTCTGCCCACTTCCTTTGTGGTGAAAAAAGGATCAAAGACCCTGGGGAGCACCTCAGGGGGGATCCCCACTCCGGTGTCCTCTACTTCCACTAGAATGAATCCCTCTGAATCGGCCCTGCGGGCCCGGATTGTGACAATGCCTTGATCCTCGACGGCCTGGATCCCGTTCATGATCGTGTTGATAAAGGCTTGTTGAATCCGGGCCTTGTCAGCCAAGAGGATTATTCCGGGTCCCACCTCGCTTCGGACTTCCACCCTGGCTGGCACATCCCCCTTGATGAGCTTTAGGGTGTCATCCACCACTTCTTTCAGATCCACTGCTCTTAACTGGAAATCTCTTTGCCTGGAGAATTCCAGGAGTGCTCTCACTATGTCCCTGGCCTTCACCACCTGATCTTCTATGGCGGCCAGGAGCTGCTTGTGGTGTTCAGAGAAGCTCTGGTCTGCCTCCTCCAAGAGGATCTGGCAAGAAGTGGAGATGTTGCTCAGGGGATTGTTGAGCTCGTGGGCCACCCCGCTTGTGAGTGTACCCAGGGCCGTGAGCTTCTCTGTCCTTACCATCTGCTCCCTGTTTTCCTCAAGCTGCAGAACCATTTTGTTGAAGGCCCTTACCAGGGAGCTGATCTCGTCTTGACCTGAATTCCATTCGATGGTCTCAAATCTCCCCTCGGCCACGTTTCTGGTGGCCCTCTCGATCACCGAGAGCGGCCGAACCACCTTGACCTCCAGGAGATAAACGATGAGCCCCCCAAAGCAAACAGTGCTCAGGAAGAACAGCCCGAACAAGACTCTGTACCGGGTCAGCAGAGCCTGCACTCCAATACGCTCCCTCCCGGCCATGTACTCTGCCAGGCCTATGAGATCCTGGCCCATGGAACGGATGGTGTTCACATGGGGTTGAAGCATCTCTTCTGCTTCTGTGCTTGCAGCAGTGGAGGACCTTGTCTCATGTACCACGGACATGGAACGTCGGTATACCCAAGTGGCGTCCCTCCACTGACTCCAGCCTGAAAAACCCATCACCTCTTCCACTGCCTTGCGCTGGACCAGAAGGGCTTGCTCTACTTGGCCCAGGTACCTGAGGGCCTCCTGGAAGTCAGCCTCGTGGCCGTAAAGAAAGTAATTCTTCTCGTAGCGCCTGGCCTCCAGGGTCAGGTTCACCAACTCGTCCGAGAGATTCAGGGAGAGGAGTTTTACTTCTATCTGAACAAAATAGCGGTAGCTCAGGGCCACAAAAAGGCTCACGCCCAGGAAACAGGCCACGAACCCGATCACCAGACGTACCCTGATCTTCCCCATGGCCTGCCACATGAAGGGGTCTCTCCCTGGAAGAGAAATCATCGGACGGGGAAACGCTGGAATTATCCCAAGGCGTGCCAAGAACCGCAAGCCCCGTGCGCACAGCCGCAAAGGGTAACCGGCCCCGCAGCTGGCCCGAGGCCTAGGCTCCGCTGAGCTGGAGGCACTTTGCAATGAGAGGGAAGGCCTGTCTCCTTCCCTCTCCAAAACCTGCGTGAGTGGGGCCGGCTCGCACTAGAGTTGGGGGCAAGTCTTGGGGGCCCGGGAAAGAATCTGGTCTACCTGGCTGCCTCATAGCTTTTTTCCAGGACTTCCTTGGCCTCGGTGGGCTGAGCCTCTTTCACGCGGCTCTTCCACATGGCGCCCAGTATCATGGCTGCTCCCACCCCCAAGCCCGCGCACATGGTGGCGAAGCTGAGCTTGGAGAGCAAATCGCCCAGATCCGCCGGAACCTCCACAAGCCCCAGTTTGCCCAGGTACTTTGGCACTGCCATGGCCCGACTCATGGCCACGATGAGCATGATGGTTCCCATGACTGCCTTGATCACATGTTGGCGCACCATGGTGGTCCCGATGGCTCCCAGCTGCACCCCCAAGAGGGATCCTGCCAGGATGATCAAAGTCAGGCGAATGTCCACCATCCCGTGAATGGCCCAGTTGACGGAACCTGCAAAGCCCATGACAAAGGCTATGACCAGCTCAGTGGCCGAGGCCACCAAGCTGGAGGCTCCTATGGCATATATCATGCCCGGCACCCCTATGAATCCGCCCACTGCAATGGTGGCAGCCAGCATGCCGGTGGCAAATCCCACCGGAACAGTGAACCAGAAGGAGATCCTGACGTTGGCAGTCTTGAAGTGTATCATGGGAGGAAGCTCTATGCTCTGCAGCCGCTTGGCCAGGGAAGAGGTCTTCTCGTCTCCACCGTACTTGGCCAGGCGCCTGGCATCCCTGAAAACGTACCCTCCCACGCTCACGAGCACCACCACGAAGGCCAGGCTGACATATAGATCCGAGCCGGCCTCTCCCCAAACCGAAAGAATCCATTGCTGGATCCTTATGCCCACCTGCACCCCAATGGCAGCCGTGGCTGCCATGGTGATCCCCAGCTTGAGATCCACTTGGCCGTATTTGAATCGTTTGTAGGCCCCAACCATGGCCTTGGGAAATTTATGGCACATGTTGCTGGCCACGGCCACGGCTCCAGGCACACCGAGGCTCATCATCCCTGGGGTGAGCACAAAGGCCCCTCCTGATCCGATAAAGCCGCTGACCAGCCCACCTATGAACCCTACTACGAACAGGAAAAGCACCGACAAGAGATTCAGGTCTATGAATCTGACAGCCTCCTGAGCCGCTTCCTGCATTATCCTTCTCCTTTTTCGAGATATGAGCGATCCCCGCTTCAGGCCAATGTCCACCCAGGAGAACGGATGCTCAGGCGTTCAACCTGAGTTGCGGCTGAGGTCTGCGCCTGCGGACCAGCCTTCTGGTCTTTCTGGGACTCGGCTGTGCTGGTTTCCTGCTCACCCCCACTCCCAGGACGGACCAAAGATGGCTTGCAAAGGCCCCATGAACAAAAGAGAAAAGAAAAACCGTGGCCACTGGCAAAGCCGCGTACCAGGCCCCCCTGGTGAAGTGTTCCATTACCCAGTCGGAGTGGGCAAAAACCGCTCCGTAAAGCCCTGCGGTGATTGCCCCGAACAAGACCATTTTCCCCACCGGTCTCCCAGCTTCCTCTTGTTGCCGCGCCATCCCCACACACCTCCTCTCAGTTCCCGGCCTGATTCAACAGAGTGAAAACAGGCACAGCCACCTCCAACTCCTGGGGCTGCTGCTCTTCCATGAGCACAAACTCCACCCTCTTTAACAGGCCCAGTGCTTTTTGGATGCAACTGCCCACATCCCCTTCCAGGAAGATCTCTTCGCAAGGCAGCTGTGCCTTGTCCCATCCCCCTTGTCTCCATTCAGGAAGTGATCCTGGCCTGGAGCAGACCAGGTGCCATATTTCGCAGCCCATGCGTGCGGCCAGGGATGAGGCGTAATCCCTCAAGCCCACAGAGCCCCCGTCCTGTCCCGTGACCACAAGGATCTTCCTGGGCTCCAAGAGAAGTCCCAAGACCAGTCCCCGGGCCTGCTCAGTCAGGCCCTCCTGGGCAACCCCCGCCGCTTCCCCATAACGCTCCAGAGCATCCGCCCAGGAAACCGCCCGACGCCTCTTCTGCAGGATCCCGGCATGCCCCTTAGCCTTCCCTCTGAGCCTGCTCCAGACACCCATTGCGTGTCCTCCGCTTGGCTTTCTTCCCAGGTGCTCTCAACCCCTTGGCAGTGGGGCCCTGGCCACCATCCTTTCCTGGCGTCTGGCCCTCTTGCGCTGGGTCAAAGAAGGTGTGCACCTGGGCCTGATGAGCTGCCTGGCTGTGGCGTGGTCTCCCTGCTCGGCAAAGGCCACGGCAGCCATCCAGTCCTCGAGTCTCTCCCGTATCCTGTTCATCATCTGAGCCTCTCCTGCCCTCTTTTTTAAGCTGGGGCAATCATTCCCTTACCAAGACTCGTGCCGGAAATTTATTCCATTACAACTTGTTGATATTGCTTGCCATATTTCCCTTCTGGCCTCTCCGGGAGAAAATCCGTGCTATTGCATCTTGAAATATACAAGGGACCTATTGGAAAAGACCTTCTTGGATTTTAGATACTTAGACAGGTGTTGCTCCAAGACGAAATGATATTGCATAACGCAACACTTTTTCCTGGTGCCTGGGCTCCCTTCTTTGTCAGGGCAAGCTATGTATAATGGGGGCTATCGGATCCCTGCTCAGGTCCCGGGTGCTCGGTTGGACCTAGGTACTCCGAGAGAGACCTCCTTCTAGGATGGAGTGGCAAAGTGGGTCTCCCCTTGAGCATTCCCGAAGCAACACGAACCTCACATCCAGGTGCGGGCCTGCATTATTCAAAGGTTCTGAAAAATCCAGGCTGAGGGGAGCGATCCATGGGATGGTTCGGGAAAAAAGGTCAGTCGGGCAAAGAGGAAGGCCCCTATGAGGCAGAGGAGCTGCTCTCCCTTCGCAGGGCTCTGGAAAAATCCTCCATGCCCCCTCCTGCAAGGGAGGCTGCCATCAGGGAGCTGGCCCGCCTGGAGAAGATGCACCCTGATTCCACGGATTACACCATAATCCTGACTTACTTGGACTATCTGCTTTCCATGCCCTGGGGGCAGCACACCGAGGACAATCTGGATTTGGCCAGGGCCCAGGCAGTACTGGACCAAGACCATTTCGGACTAGCCCAGGTCAAGGAGCGGATCCTGGAGTACCTGGCGGTCAGAACCCTCAGGAGGAAAAAGCCCTTCCGCATACTTGTGGTGGACGACGAACAGATAGCCAGGGAGAACATCCGCCACGTGCTCGGCAAGGACAGCCACCAAGTGGCCACAGCCTCCACGGGCTTGGAGGCCATGGCCCTCTTGCGCGCGCAGCCCTTTGACCTGGTTCTCACCGATCTCAAGATGGAAGGGCTGGACGGGCTGGAGCTGCTTTCCCAGATCAAGGAAGCCCGGCCTGACACAGCCGTGATCCTGATTACCGGTTACGCCACGGTGGAGACCGCGGTCAAGGCCATGAAGACAGGTGCCTGCGATTATATTGCCAAGCCCTTCCAGCTGGAGGAGCTCAGGGCTGCGGTGGCCCGTTCCTTGGAAAAGAGGAGGGTGGAACGGGAGGTCAAGGGCCCGATACTCTGTTTTGCAGGGCCTCCTGGTACAGGCAAGACTTCTTTGGGACGCTCCATTGCCAGGGCTCTGGAGAGAAAGTTCGTTAGGATATCCCTGGCCGGGGTCAGGGACGAGGCCGAGATCAGAGGCCACAGAAGGACCTATGCAGGGGCCATGCCCGGTAGGATCCTCCAGGAAATCCGCCGCGTTGGATTCCTGAACCCAGTGTTCATGATGGACGAGGTGGACAAGCTGGGGCAGGAGTTCAAAGGGGATCCGGCCTCGGCCCTCCTGGAGGTGCTGGATCCGGAACAGAACAGTCACTTCGTGGATCATTACCTGGACATGCCCTTTGATCTCTCGGGGGTCATGTTCATCCTCACTGCCAATGTGACGGACATGATCCCCCCCCCATTGCTGGACAGGATGGAAGTCCTGACCCTGCCTGGTTACACGGACGAGGAAAAGCTGGAGATAGCAAGGCGTCACATGATCCCGAGGCTGGTGCGAGAGCATGCGTTGGAGGGAAATCCTCCTGAATTCTCAGACCAGGCCATCCTCAGGGTGATAAGGGATTACACCCGGGAGGCCGGGCTCAGGGCTCTGGAGAGGGAGTTGGCCTCCATTTGCAGAAAGCTGGCAAGGCGGGAGTTGCAGGGGCAGGGCCTCCCCAAAGAGATCCGGGAGGAGGATGTGGTCTCATATCTGGGCCCCAGGCGTTACTTCAACGAGGCCGCAGAGGAAAAGGACAGGGTGGGCGTGGCAACAGGACTGGTTTGGACAGAAGCCGGGGGGGACATAGTGTTCATAGAGGACACCTCCATGAAGGGGAAGAACGCTTTGCTGCTTACTGGCTCACTGGGGGAGATCATGAGGGAGTCGGCCATGGCCGCCTTGAGCCTCTTGAGAAGCCAGGCAAAAAAGCTGGGGATCCCTGAGGAGGCCTTTGAGGACAGGGACATACACGTGCACGTTCCGGCAGGGGCTATTCCCAAGGATGGTCCCTCAGCCGGGATAACCATTGCCATGGCTCTTCTGTCCTTGTTCACCTCCAGGCCGGCCCGAAGGCAAGTGGCCTTGACCGGAGAGCTGACCTTAACCGGGCGCGTTCTTCCCGTGGCCGGGGTGAGGGAGAAGCTCCTGGCAGCAGAAAGGGCCGGGGTCAGGGAGGTGGTGCTACCTTCCAGAAACAGGATAGATGCCCAAGGGGCCCCGCAGAAGACCTTGGCCGCCCTGAGGTTGCATTTTGTGGACTCCCTGGGAGAGGCAGTGGAACTGGTTCTAGGTCCTCCTACCCAGGCCTGAGGCACCATGCGCACCTCAGTTTTTCTTCCATCATGCACTCCAGGGGAAAAGACCCGGCCCCCAGGCTTGCATGTCTGGGAATCCAGAGGGTGTGGGCGCCAATCTAATAGGCCTTGCTGAACAGGCAGAGCTGAGTTGCAAGGCCGGGGGCTTTCTTGGGAGGCTCGGCTCAAACGTGCTGGGCCATGCTTCTGTGGTCGAAGTTCTCCTTTCTGACCCTTATGTCGTAGTAGTACAACACCAAGGCTATGGATCCATAGGCTGCGGTAAGGGTCTCGGCCAGGAGTTCCAGTCCCTCTCCCAGAAAATCGCTCAAGGGGCCTGGCAAGAAGTAAGTGAGCACCCAGCCAGGTACCAGGAACAGCACGTACATACCCAGGCACACAAGCCCTACCCCGCAGCCCAGCAGGCTCACCCGAATCCAGGGCCTGTTCCAGAAACCCGGGCCCACCTTGAATCGCATCAGTTCCCTGCTCCTTCGCATTGCCTGGACGCCCTTCAAGCCCTCCAGGACCACCACCTTGTCGGCCATGAGCCACCTAAAGGCGAAAATCAAACCTGGTATCACAAGAATCAGCCCCCCTAGGAGGATCAGGAACCAAGCCAGGAGCATGGTGAAGAGCAGGGCCCCCAGCTTGGGCCGCATGGCTCCCAGGCAACCTGCCAGGCCTGCCTCATGGCCCAGGTGCATTTCGGAGACGGCAAAAATCAAAGCCCCCTCGGCCCATATGAAAAGCACCAGGAAAACCGCTATCCCCGCCACCAGGAACCCAAGCTCCATTCCCCCCAAGGGGCCTGTCGGAAAACTCATGCCTCTTGCCTCTCCCACCAACCTGGCCAGGAAGAAGGACACCAGATTTGGCAGGAATAGCAGGAGGAAAAACAATGCCAGGTTTTCTCTGAGCAACAAGACCGAGCGGCCCAGGATTTCCCTGATGCCCATGGGCTCCAGGGGAAGCCCGGGGTGAACCCTGGGCCTGGAGCGTCTGTCCTTGGCCCAGGTAATGGGCTTGGCTGGGGCCGAAATGGCTCCTGAAACCCTGGCTCCCGGCAATTCCCCCTGGGTCTCTGCAGAGGGACTCTGGGCCTTCAGAACAGCCCCGTAGGCTATCTCCAGGATGGCCCCTCTTGTTTCCAGAAAACTCCTTATCCTGCGGGCCTGCTCCTCTGTGGCTGAGCGGGTCAGAGTGAAAGGCACCCTGGCCAAGGCCTTCCTTAGCTCCTCCTGGCTCCTTCCCTTGTAGAGGCGTCCCAAGGCTCCAGCCAATTCCTCCTGGGAAGCCCCGGGCTGAAATCCAACTAGCCTTATGGTGAGCTTGGAATGCGCCCTTTCCCCGCCCTGTTCCCCGGCCATGTGCACCCCCTGGGAAGGAGTTCCCTTCTTGCAATAAAGCCCAGACGGGTGAATCTCCTCTGGCCCGGATCACCCCTCGGGGCTGACCAGGTTGGTCACTCAGACCCCCTGATGCAGGAAAATGTCCAGACTTAAAATCCCTTGCGACCGAGAATTAATCAAAGCTGTATTAGTGAAAGTATATCAGCTCTTTAGCCACTATTTTTTGATCCTTTCGAATACCGGAGGCTATCAAAAGCCAGGGGCCCTGTCAACAGGGACGCGGCAACTTTGGAGAAGCATGTGCGGCTGGGCTCTAAGAGGCCTTGCAGCCAAGCCGTAGCGACAGGGGCGCTTTACTTTCTCAGGCCAGCCTGTGGGTTTTTTTCCTGGAAAGTCCCAAGGTGGCGAAAAAGACCGAGGAGAGCACACCCACTATGGCAGCACCTGTGGGGAGGTCCAGCCAGTAGGAGACCGCAAGGCCCACTACCGTGGAGCCCACTGCCACCGCGGCTGAGACCGCGGCCATGTGGCGTATCTGGCGGGTGAGGTTCCTGGCAACCGCCCCGGGCACCACCAGCAAGGCTTCCACCAGGATGATCCCCACTAGATATATGGAGACCACCACGCTCAAGGCAAGGGCCACAAGGAAAAGGTACCTGAGAAAGCCCACAGGCACCCCGCTCACCCAGGCCATGGCCTCATCAAAGCTCAGAAAGACCATCTCCTTGAAAAACACAAATACAATTGCCAGGACCAGCCCTGCCAGGGCCAGGATCTCCCAGAGCTGCCCTTGCCCCACGGCCAAAATATTCCCGAACAAGAAGCCGAACACGTCCACGTTGTAGGTGCGTGAAAGATGGAGAAAAAGCACTCCCAGTGCCATGGAGGCGGAAAACAAGATCCCTATGGCCGTGTCCTCCTCCACCCGCCCCCTGCTCCTGGACCACTCTATGAGCAAAGCCACAAGCCCCGCAAAACTCACCCCGCTCCAGAAGGGACTCACGTTCAGGAGAAAACCCAGGGCCACTCCCCCAAAAGCCGAGTGGGAAATCCCCACCCCTATAAAGGCCATTCTTCGAAGCACCACAAAGACCGAGAGCACCCCGCAAAGACCGCTTACCAGTATGCCTGCGGCCAGGGCCCTTTGAAGGAAACCCGATTCCAGGAACTCAGCCATCGTGTCCCCTGACCACCCTGTGGGGAACTTCCCCGTGGAAAAGGTACTCTACACTGCAGCCGAAGGTCTGCTCCAGACCCATGCGTCCGATGGGAGGGGGCTGATGCACATGGATCCGGCGGTTTATGCATATCACGTCGTCCACATATCTGGATATGGCTCCCACGTCATGGCAAACCATGAGAACCGTGAGGCCCATCTCCTGCTTCAGCCCGGCTATCAAGTCGTAAAGCTCGTCCTGGGCGCAGGCATCCAGGGACACGGTGGGCTCGTCCAGGACCAGCAGCCTGGGCTCTACACAAAGAGCCCTGGCTATGAAAACCCTTTGCTGCTCACCCCCGGAAAGCTCCCCTATGTTCCTCTTGGCCAAATGTGCTATGCCCACCCTTTCCATGGAGCGGATGGCTACTTCCCTGTCCTGCCTGCCAGGCCTTCTGAAAAGCCCCACCCTTCCGTAGCGACCCATGAGCACCACATCCAGGGCAGAGACGGGAAAACTCGGGTTCATGAGAGGCCTCTGGGGCAAGTACCCCACCACCCTGCCCTTCCCCCTGAGTTTTTCGGGCTCCTCCCCAAAGACCCTCACCCGGCCTCTTGTGGGCCGGACCAGCCCCAGTATCACCTGCAAGAGGGTGCTTTTCCCGGCCCCATTGGGCCCCAGGATCCCAACATAGCTTCCCTCCTTTATTTCCAGATCCACCTCCTCCAGGGCCACGATCCCGTTGAACTTGACCGTGAGATCCCTGATTTCCACGGCAGTGCCCATCATCTCCCCTCCCCCATGCTCTCGGCCATCACCTCCAAATTGTACCTCATGAGAGCCAGGTAATCAGAACCATAAGGGGCCCTGCCTCCCAAGGGATCCAGCATGGCAACCCTCACCCCTGCCTCCCGGGCTATCACCTCGGCCACCCTGGGATTCAGCTGGGGCTCTGCAAAGACCACCTGGATCCCCTGCTCACGGATCTGCTCCACCAAGTTTCTGAGGTGCCTAGGGGAGGGCTCCCTGCCCGGGGAGAGCTCTATCACCCCTGTTTCTTCAAGGCCGTACCTTCTGGAAAAGTACACATAGGCAGGGTGAAAACATACGTATTTCCGGATCCTGAACCCTGAGACCCTCTGGAGGATTTCCTCGTGCAAGGCCTTTAGCTTGTCCAGATAGTTCCTGAGGTTTTCCTCGTATAGGACCTTGTTGGCCGGATCCAGCTGGATCAGTGCAGTGGCTATTTTCCTGCAGATCTCCTGAGCCAGTAGGGGATCCAGCCAGACGTGGGGATTGGCCCCCTGGTGGGAATGGGCGTGTTCATCTGCTGGATGCTCTGATTCCCGGGATTCCCTCGCGGGGATCCCCCTGATGAGGGGAAGGCCTCGGGCCGCCTCCAGCGCCACCGACCCTTTCTTGAGGGACTTGGCCAGCCTCGCAGCCCAAGGCTCAAGGCCTTCCCCGATGAATAGAAAAAGCCTTGCACGGCTGGCCCTTGCCACCACAGAGGGAGGAGGTTCAAAGGTGTGTGGGCTGGCCCCTGGAGGCACAAGCACCTGAACATCCACCAGCTCCCCTCCTATCTGGCGGCAAAAATCGGCCAAGGGAACTATGCTGGCCGTAACAGGGATTCTCCCTTCCTGTGCCCAAAGCCCCTCTTCTCGGCTCAATATGAGCAAGAGTGCCAAGCCTGCGAATCGCAAAATCCTCTTCATGCTCTGAGCCTCCACACTGTTCCCAGGATATAGAGCCTGCCTTTGACTGGCAAGGCTGCTTTGGGCAGGCAGGATCTGGTATGCTGTTGGAAAACCGTGGAGGGAGAAAAGGTGAAGCAGATAGAGCCCATCATGAATCCCAGGTCCATAGCCGTTGTGGGGGCCACCAATCGGCAAGGCAGCGTGGGCAGGGCAGTCTTTTCCAATATCCTCTCGGCCGGTTACCAGGGGGTGCTCTACCCTGTGAACCCCAAGTCCCGATCTGTGCTCAGCGTGAGGGCCTATCCCTCCCTCACCGACATCCCGGATGAGGTGGACCTGGCCGTGATCATAGTGCCGGCCCAGTTGGTGACACAGGTGGTGGAGGAGGCTGCGGCCAAGGGTGTGAAGGGGCTTGTGGTCATCACGGCCGGCTTCAAAGAAGTGGGGGGGCCAGGGATACTCCTGGAAGAGGAATTGAAGAGAGCTGTCAGAGTCCACCGCCTGCCCCTCATAGGGCCCAACTGCCTAGGGGTGATCAACACCAACCCCTTGGTTTCCATGAACGCCAGTTTTGCCACCAAGATGCCTGCCTGCGGGAACATAGCCTTCATCTCCCAGTCCGGAGCCTTGTGCACCGCAGTGCTGGATTTTGCTGCAGGCCGCAACATAGGCTTCTCCAAGTTCATAAGTTTCGGAAACAAGGCCGATGTGAACGAAATAGACCTCTTGGCTTATCTCAAGGAGGATCCGGACACCCAGGTCATCCTCATGTACCTGGAGGACATAAGTGCTGGCCGGGAGTTCATAGAGATAGCCAGGGAGATCACCTGGTCTTCCAGGAAGCCCATGTTGGCCATCAAGTCTGGCAGGTCTGCGGAGGGAGCCAGGGCAGCCTCTTCCCACACAGGCTCCCTGGCCGGCTCCGATGCTGCGTACGACGCCATATTCATGCAAAGCGGCATCCAGCGCGTGGAGACAATCGCAGAGCTTTTCAACTACGCCCTGGCCTTCTCACGCCAACCAGTGCCCAGGGGCAAGAGGGTGGCCATTGTCACAAACGCGGGAGGCCCGGGCATCGTGGCCACGGATGCTGCCATCCGGTACGGGCTCACCCTTTCGAGTTTCTCTGAGAGTACAAAGGAAAAGCTCACCCAGCAGCTTCCCCCCACGGCCAGCATAGCCAACCCGGTGGATGTGATAGGGGATGCGACCCATGAGCGCTACGAGGCTGCCATAAGGGCCATCCTGGAGGAGGACGGGGTGGACGGGGCCATAGTGATACTTACTCCCCAGGCCATGACCGACGTCCTGGAAACTGCCCAGATAGTGCCCAGGGTGGCCAAGGGTATAGAGAAGCCAGTGCTGTGTTCCTTCATGGGCATAGTGGATGTCTCCCAAGGGGTAAGGTATCTGGAGAAAAACGGGTTCCCCAATTACACATTTCCGGAGGCGGCAGCCAGGGCCATGGCCTCCATGGTGAGATTCGGGGAGCTTCTGAGACTGGAAAAGAGGCAGGTCAGGAGGGTGGCGGCTGACAAGGAGGCGGCCAGTCAAATCATAAGGAGAAAACTCCAGGACAAGGAGAGCTACTTCATGCCTGAGTGGGAGGCCAACGAGATATTGCAGTGTTACGGGTTTCCCACCCTCAAGGGGCGTTTGGTCCAGGAAGCCTCTCAGCTACCCCAGGCCCTTGAAGAAGTGGGCTTCCCCCTGGCCATGAAAATCAGCTCTCCGGACATAGTTCACAAGTTCGACGCCGGAGGGGTGCGCCTCAAGATCCGAAGCCCACAGGAAGCACAGGCAGCTTACCAGGAGATCCTCTCCAATGCCAGAAGCTTCAACCCCCAAGCCAGGATCCAGGGGGTCCTGGCGGAGCGCATGGCCAGGGGCGGGGTGGAGGTCATCCTGGGCTCCACAAGGGATCCCAGGTTCGGTCCCATCTGCATGTTCGGCCTGGGGGGAACCTTTGTGGAGGCCCTCCAGGATGTGACCTTCCGCCTGGCCCCCATGTGGGAGGTCAGCGCTGAGATCATGATCCGCTCCATAAAGGCTTACAAGGTGCTCCAGGGCCTAAGGGGATTGCCGCCCTCGGACATAGAGGCCATCAAGGACTGCATCTTGAGGCTCTCCCAGATGGTGAGCGATCACCCTGAGATAGCAGAGCTAGACATAAACCCCCTCATAGTCTATCCCCAGGGGGAAGGCTGTGTGGTGGCGGACAGCAGGATCCTGCTCACTGCTCCGAGAGACTGACATGAAAGGAAAAGCAATAGAATCCTGGCAACAGATCCTGGCCAGGAGTCTGAGCAGCCCAGAGGAGATCTGCAAGAGTTTCGGGCTGGATCCGAACTCCATCGGTGCAGCCGCTGAACGTTTCCCGGCCCTTATCAACCCTTACTTTCTCTCCCTTATCCGGGAGCCCCTGGATCCCCTTGCCAGGCAGGTCCTCCCAGATCCCAGGGAATTGGAGGACAAGGCCGGCTGCCCAGATCCACTGGCAGAAGAGCGAACGAGCCCGGTGCCCAATCTTATCCACCGTTATCCAGACAGGGTGGTCCTGCTGGTCTCTGACCGTTGCGCCATCCACTGCAGGTTCTGCAACAGAAAAAGGAGGGTGGGCAGGGCCCGGAGGGGGGGCAGGTTTGATCTGGGGCCAGCCCTGCAATACATCCGCTCCCATCCGGAAGTGAGAGATGTGCTCCTCTCAGGGGGAGACCCGCTCCTCTTGGAGGATGAGGAGCTGGAGTCCATCCTGGCCTCTCTTAGAAGCGTTGAGCACCTGGAGATCCTCAGGGTCAGCACCCGGGTCTGCTCTGCCCTGCCCCAAAGGATAACCGGCTCCCTTTGCAGGATCCTGAGGAAATACCATCCCCTTTACATGAGCCTCCACTTCAACCATCCAGGGGAGCTGACTCCCCAGGCCCGCAAAGCCTGCTGGAGGCTGGCCGCTGCCGGGATTCCCCTGGGATCCCACAGCGTGCTGCTAAGAGGGGTCAACGACCAGCTGGAGATTATCCTGGAACTTCTTGAGGGGCTTGCAGAGCTGGGGGTGAGACCCTATTACCTCTTCCAGCTGGACCCGGTGATGGGGGCCTCACATTTCCGCACACCTGTTGCCAAAGGCCTGGGGATAGTTCAAAAACTGGCCCTCAAACTCCCCCTGCACCTGGTGCCCCAGTATGCCTTGGACCTGCCTGGGGGGGGAGGCAAAGTGGTGCTGGCACCCGCGGCGCAAGGTGCACATGCAGGGATGATCTGATATATTGAAGCGCTGTTGAGGAGTTTCAAAGAAAGGGTCCCCGGGATGGGAGATTTCCACCAGGAAGGTATAATCACAAACCTCCACGGGCTTCATCAGATCCTGGACAGGGAGGAATACCTGGCCTCTTTGGAAAGGAAACTGCTCTCCTATGCTCAGAATCTGCGAATGAGCCTGCTTCTCCCATGCCTGCACGAGGAGATGAATTCCAGGGGGGTGCTGGAGCGGATCTGCCTGGAGTTGGGGCAGGTGGGCTACCTGCACCAGGTGGTAGTGGCTTTGGGCGGGGCTCCGGAGCCATCCCAGTTCAAGGAGGCCAAGGAGCTTTTCTCCTCTCTTTCCTCGCCCAAGAGGGAGGTGGCCGTGGTCTGGGTGGACGGGCCGAGGGTTCAGAGAATATTCCAGGAAATGGCCTCCCGCAGGATCCACACCGGGGTCCAGGGCAAGGGGCAGTCGGTCTGGATAGCCTTGGGGTACCTCTTCGCCAGGGGGGACAGCCACGTCATAGGATTACATGACTGCGACATCCTGGACTATGATCGGATGCTTCTGGGAAGGCTCCTGGAGCCCACTGCCAATCCGCACAGCGACTTCGAGTTTTGCAAAGGCTATTACGCCAGGATCTCCAGGGCGGAACTGGTCATGAAGGGAAGGGTCACCAGGCTCTTCATTTTTCCCTTTCTGGACGCCATGGCATTGATAATGCGCCAGAGGGGCCTCACGGAACTGGAACGCTTCTTCCTTTACCATGGAGCCTTCAAGTATCCCCTGGCAGGCGAGGTGAGCTTCTTGGCCAGGCTGGCAAGGGGGGTCAACATAGCCTGCGACTGGGGCCTGGAGGTCAGCACCCTCTCCGAGGTGTACTACAGGGTCACGCCCAGGAAAATCGCCCAGATAGACTTGGCAATAAACTACGAGCACAAGGAACAGGAGCTTCGAGCTGAGGATCCCGCCAATGGACTTCGCCGCATGGTGGTGGACATAGCCAAGTTCTTCCTCAGCCATGTTCGCTCCCACGGAGTGCCCCTGGAGGATTCTTTCGTGGACATGGTCCGGCACACCTACTATCAAAGAGCCCTTGTTTTCATCAAGCGCTACAGCGACGACGCCGAGGTCAACGGGCTTCGTTACGACAGGCACCGCGAGGAGATCACTGCACACCATTTCCAGGACTTCCTTTGGGAGGCCTGGCAACAATGCAGGGCTGAGACAGGCGGCACCCTGATCCCCTCGTGGAACCGGGTTCTGTATTCCTTCCCTGAAGTCTACGGGAAACTCTTGGAAGCGGTAACTCGGGACAATGCCAATTGATTTGAACCCAGGGAAAAGGGCAGGAGGTGAAAATGGGCAATATGCCGAGGGTACTGTTTCTCTCTTCGGAGGTGGTTCCCTATGCCAAGACCGGGGGCTTGGCGGACGTGGCTGGGGCGCTGCCAGGGGCCTTGAGGGAGCTGGGGGCCGATGTGAGGGTGGCCCTGCCTCTATACAGCTCTGTACGAAAAGGAGGCTTTGGCCTTTCCCCAGTGTTGGACCGCCTGGAGGTGCCCCTGGGCAACTCCCGTCTGGTGGCAGCAGTCTGGGAAACCAGGGGCCAAGGGGGAACCCCTGTGTACTTGTTGGAAAGGGAGGACCTCTATGACAGGCCCAATCTTTACGGCACCCCGGCCGGGGATTACTACGACAATCTGGAGAGGTTCAGCTTTTTCTGTCACGGGGTGCTTCTCATGGCCGAAGCCTTGGGTTTCAGGCCGGATCTCATCCATTGCAATGACTGGCAGACAGGTTTGGTGCCAGCCCTCTTGGCCGGCCCTTACAAGAATTCCCCGGTGCTTGGCGGGGTGCCCACTGTGCTTACCATCCACAACCTGGGCTACCAGGGCATTTTCCCAGCCGAGAAGCTCCCCCTCACTGGCCTGTCAGGGCCAGAGTTTTTCCACCCAGAAGGGGTGGAGTTCTGGGGAAATTTGAGCCTTCTGAAGGCGGGTATTGTTTACAGCCGTGCCGTGACCACTGTGAGCCCCACGTACGCCAAAGAAATCCAGACACCCGAGTTTGGCCTGGGCATGGAAGGAATTCTTTATCACAGGAGGGATGTGTTGAAGGGGATCCTGAACGGGGTTGACTATTCCCTTTGGGATCCTGCCACGGACCCGCACCTCCCGGCCAATTATTTCCCTGGGAAAATGACCGGGAAAACCACCTGCAAGCAAGAGCTCATCAAGGAAACCGGCCTGGATCCTCGACTTGAGAAAAGGCCTCTGCTGGGCATGACAACACGCCTGGCAGCTCAGAAGGGCTTGGACCTTCTCACAGCCGTCTTGCAGGAGGTCTTGGATCTGGATGTGGGGCTGGTGATCCTGGGCACCGGGGAAGAGCGTTACCAAAGGGCCTTGCTGGAGGCTCACAAGGCCAATCCCACCAAACTGGCGGTCAGGATCGGCTTCGACGAAGCCTTGGCCCACAGGATAATGGCAGGGGTAGACCTTTTCCTCATCCCCTCCAGGTACGAGCCTTGCGGCCTGACCCAAATGTACGCCTTCAAGTACGGCACAGTGCCCTTGGTGAGGGCGACAGGCGGCCTGCAGGACACGGTAAAGCCTTTCGATCCCTTGACCGGCCAGGGAAACGGTTTCAAGTTCGGTCCCCATGAGCCAGGGGCATTCCTGCAATGCGTGAGGCAGGCCGTCTCGCTCTACGAAAAGCCAGGGCTCTGGAAAAGCCTGGTTCTCAACGGGCTGAAGGAGGATTTTTCCTGGGGTCGTTCGGCCCGGGAGTATCTGGAACTCTACAGCTGGGTCCGGGGAGGCTGAAACCCTTGGGAGAGTGCCCTGCCAGCAGATTCATTTGCATCCATGGACATTTCTACCAGCCCCCAAGGGAAAACCCTTGGCTGGAGATGGTGGAGCTGCAAGACGGGGCCTCCCCTTACCATGACTGGAATGAAAGGATAACAGCCGAGTGTTATGCCCCCAACACGGCGGCCAGAATCCTGGACCCGGAGGGGATGGTTCAGGGGCTTCTGAACAATTACGAGCACATCAGCTTCAACGTGGGGCCCACCCTGGCAAGCTGGCTGGCTGCCCACGCCCCTGAGGTCATGGAGGCCTTGCTGGAGGCCCATCGCAAGAGCCAGGCTCGGCATGGGGGGCACTCCAATGCCCTGGCCCAACCCTTTGGTCACAGCATCCTCCCCCTGGACAACCCCAGGGATCGTCTCACCCAGATCAGGTGGGGCATCCAGGCTTTCTCCAGGGTCTTCGGCAGCCAACCCGAGGGCATGTGGCTACCCGAGACAGCTGTGGACTTGGCCACACTGGATGCCATGGCCCAGGAGGGCATCCTATTTACCATATTGGCCCCTCACCAGGCTCTGCGGGTGAGGCCCTTGGGGCGGTCCTCCTGGAGGCAAGTAAGAGAGGACCTGGACATCACCCGGCCTTATCTTTGCAGGTTGCCATCGGGCAAACACATGAACCTCTTCTTCTATCACGGCCCCCTCTCCAGAGCCGTGGCTTTCGAGGGGCTCCTGAGGGACGGAGAGTCTTTCTATAACAGAGTTGTGGCTGCTTTTAGACCAGATCTGGAGGGCCCCCAGTTGGTGCATTTGGCCACCGACGGGGAGACATACGGGCACCATCACCATTTCGGGGAGATGGCCCTGGCATACCTGCTCAACAGGGCCTTGGCCGATCCTTCTGTGAGCCTCACCAACTACGGGGAATTTCTGGAGCTCTCACCGCCTACCTGGGAGGTGCAGATAAGAGAGGGGACTTCCTGGAGCTGCGCCCACGGCCTGGAACGGTGGAGATCTGATTGCGGTTGCCGAACAGGAGGACCCCCTGAGTGGCACCAGAGGTGGAGAGCCCCCTTGAGGGAAGCCCTGGATTGGCTCAAACAGCGCCTGGACAGGATCTTCGAGGAGCAGGGTTCCCTGTGCTTGAAAGATCCCTGGGAGGCCAGGGACAAGTACGTGGGGGTGATCCTGGAGCCTCCTGGGAAGGAAGTGGAGGTTTTCTGGAGAATTCACGGGGCCTCTGGGAAAGAGGAGCAAAGGCAGAAGGCTTTCAAGCTCTTGGAAATGCAGCGCCACGGTCTTTTCATGTTCACCAGTTGCGGCTGGTTTTTCGATGAGATTTCAGGGATAGAAACCACCCAGATCCTGAGATACGCGGCCAGGGCCATACAGCTGGCCAGGGAGTTCGGAGAGGATCTGGAAGAGGGCTTTCTGGGCATCTTGGAGAAGGCCCCCAGCAATCTCCCGGCTTTGGGAAACGGAAGAGGGGTTTGGGAAGCCCAGGTGCTGCCTTGGGTGGTGGAGCCCCCAAGGGTGGTGGCCCAGTTCGGGGTGCGAACTCTGTTCAGGGATAGGCATGCCGGGGAGGAGATCCCCGGTTACGCAGTGGAGGTGCTCGGCAACAAGCTGGAGCACATTGGGAAGGCCAAGGTGGCCCTGGGTAGGGTCAAGATCACCTGTGGCAGGACCACCCAGTGCCTGGATTACCTTTATGCAGCCGTTCATTTCGGAGGTCTGGACCTGGCCTGTTTCCAGAAACCCTGCGGCTCCCAGCAGGATTGGAATCGCCTGGAACAGGAGTTGAAAAAAAGGCTCGTGGATTTCTCCCTGGGGGAGCTTTACTCCTGGATGAGAGAGGAGTTTCCCAGGCCGGTTGTGCCTCTCAGGGATCTTTTTCTGGATGAGCAAAGGAGAATCATCAGGTTGGTGCTGGAAGACAGGTTCCAGGACTATGTGGACACCCTTGAAAGGTTGGCAGAGCAGGACCTGGGCATGCTGGAACACCTGGCGGCCATGGGTTTCCCTATACCGCAAGCCCTGATTACGGCCGCCAGTGTATGCATAACCAGGCGAATCCAGAGGTTCCTTGAGGAACTACCCCAGGACAGCGGCCGGATCCAGGAGGCGGCCGAGCTCCTGGAACGAGCCTCTGCCTGGGGATACCAAGCGGAGAAAGAGAGGTGGGCCAGGCTCCTGTCCCAACAGATGGACTCCGGCCTCGAAGCTCTTCAAGAGAGGCCCGCAGAGGCCTCGGGTGTGTTCCATTGCTGTATGGCCGCTCTCAAGGCGGCCAGGGAGCTGGGTATCAACTTGGAACTTTGGAGGGCCCAGAATCTCTTTGTGAAGGCCTGTGAAGAGAACTGGTGGGAATTTGGCGAGGCCCTGCCAGCGGCCGAAGACCTGGCCAAGGAAATGAGAATAGGGGAGAGGCTCTTGCCATGGCGCCGGAGGATGTAAAGCGGGCCGCTCGTAAGGGGATTCCCCATGCGGCCCCTGAAGAGGGATCCTGGGCAGGCCCCCAACCCCAGGATCTTGTTGAAAACATCCCTCTTGAAGAGCTGGAGGCTCTCACAAGGGTGGACCACTCTGATCCTCACCGCATCCTGGGAGCTCATCCCCTGGGCAGGGATTCGGTGGTGAGGGTCTTTCACCCTGAGGCCACCCAGGCGTGGGTAGTAATGCCCAGCGGCCAGCAGATACCAATGCTGCTGTGCCATCCAGGGGGTGTGTTCGCTGCCCTGATCCAGGGCAGGACCCCGCCTTTTTCCTACAAGGTTCGTTTCTGCTTTTCCAACGGCTCGGTTTGGGAAAGGGAAGACCCTTACAGATTCCTCCCCACCCTGGGGGAACTGGACCTTTATTTGGCCTCAGAGGGCCGCCATTGGAACCTGCACCAGAAGCTGGGCGCCCATCCCATGGTAATGGAGGGAGTGAGAGGGGTAGGCTTTGCCCTGTGGGCCCCCAACGCCCGCAGGGTCAGCCTCATAGGCGAGTTCAATGGGTGGGACGGAAGGCTCTTTCCCATGCGTTCCCTGGGGGCCTCGGGCATCTGGGAGCTCTTTGTGCCTGGGATAGGCCCTGGAGAACTCTACAAGTTTGAGCTGCTCAGCAAAGAGGGACATCTTCGCATAAAGAGCGACCCCCTGGCCTTTTTCATGGAGATGAGACCTGGCACTGCTTCCAGAGTCTGGGATCTGGGCTCCTACCAGTGGGGGGACAAAGCCTGGATGGAGAGCCGGCCCACGGGTGGAGATCTCAGGAGGCTCCCCATGAGCATATACGAGGTGCACCTGGGCTCATGGCGCAGAAAGCCGGACGGCTCCTGGCTAGGCTACAGGGACCTGGCGCCTCTTCTGGTGGAACATGCCCGTAGGTTCCATTACACACATCTGGAGTTCCTGCCGGTGATGGAGCATCCCTTTGACGGCTCCTGGGGTTACCAGGTGACAGGCTACTTCGCTCCCACCAGCCGTTATGGCACCCCTGACGACTTCAAGTCCTTGGTGGATCTATGCCATCAAAACAACATAGGGGTTATCCTGGACTGGGTACCTGCCCATTTCCCCAAGGACGACCACAGCCTGAGGTGGTTTGACGGCACCGCCCTCTACGAGCACATGGACCCGCGGCTGGGATACCATCCAGACTGGGACACCCTTATCTTCAATTACGGCAGGAACGAGGTCAGGAACTTCCTGCTGGACAACGCCCTGTTCTGGTTGGAGGAGTACCACGCCGACGGCCTGAGGGTGGATGCAGTGGCCTCAATGCTCTACCTGGATTACAGCAGAAAGGATGGGGAATGGCTTCCCAACAAGCATGGAGGCAGGGAAAACCTGGAAGCAGTTGCCTTCCTTAGGGAGCTCAACGAGCTCATCTACAGTCGGGTGCCGGGCGCCTTCACCGTGGCAGAGGAATCCACTGCATGGCCGGGGGTTTCATCCCCAACCTACCTGGGGGGCCTCGGCTTCGGCTTCAAGTGGAACATGGGCTGGATGCACGACATCCTGGAGTACTTCCGCAAGGACCCGGTGCACAGGAGCTTTCACCACAACCTGCTTACCTTTTCCATGCTGTATGCGTACAGCGAGAACTTCATTCTGCCCCTTTCCCATGACGAGGTGGTGCACGGCAAAGGCTCCCTGCTTTCCAAGATGCCAGGGGATGAATGGCAGCGCTTCGCCAACTTGAGGCTCCTTCTGGCTTACTTGTTCTGCCACCCCGGCAAGAAACTCCTCTTCATGGGCACGGAACTGGGCCCCTGGAGGGAGTGGAGCCACGACACTTCCCTGGAGTGGTTCCTGGAGCAATATCCCACCCACAGGGGGGTTGGAAGGCTTCTGGAAGACTTGGGCAGGCTTTACAGAGAAGAGCAGGCTCTTTGGGCCTGGGATACGGATCCGCGGGGTTTCTCCTGGATAGACTGTAATGATGCCCTCCAAAGCGTGATCTCCTTCCAGCGCAGGGGCCCGGACGGCCACCTGGTGTGCGTCTTCAACTTCACCCCTGTGGTGCGCCGTGGCTATGCCGTGGGAGTGGACATTCCAGGAGCCTACTGCGAGATCCTGAACACCGACTCGGCCTATTACGGAGGAAGCAACGTGGGCAACGCCGGCCGCATCCATGCCAAGGCACAGCCGGTCCACGGAAGGTCTTACAGCCTCTGTCTCACCCTGCCACCTTTGGGAGGAATCATTTTGAGGCCAGAGTCCCACGGGGGCTGAGGGGTTTTTCTGCGGGGGGCCCTTGGTCCGGAAAAAGTCCTGCCTGGAAGGTCTGGCAGGACCAAACCCCAAAGGCTGAAAGAGAGTGGAGCCGCATGGAAAGAGGAGCGGGGCTAAAGGATTACGGTGGGGGATTTCTACTGGCCAGCCTGGTGGCGGTCTTGGTTTTCGGTTATGTGGTCTTGAGGCCTTTCTTGAGCATTTTCTTGGTGGCGCTGGTCCTGGCCACCATAGCCGAGCCGGGCCATGCCAGGATAAGACGTCTCACCAGGGGGCACGAGGCACTGGCTGCACTTCTCACCTGCTTTCTGGTGGTGATTGTGGTGATACTTCCCTGCCTTGTGCTTCTGGGGCTTCTGGCACAGCAATCCCTTCAGTTGTACGACTGGGTGAACCAGAGGCTCCATGGAAACCTCCTGGACGAAGACCTGGTGCGCCAGGGCCTGGAATGGCAAAGAAAACTCTTGCCTCAATTGCGCATAGACCCCAGGGAGTTGATCAAGGGCTTCACTGCTCTCGTAGGCAGCCTAAGCAAGGAGGTAGTGGCACTGAGCGCCTCAGCGTTGAAGGCTGTCACAACCACTATCTGGCAGTTCTTTCTAATGCTCGTGGCTCTTTTCTATTTCCTAAAGGACGGCGGGAGGTTCCTCCACTGGGCCCTTTATCTCACACCTCTGCCCGGTAGTCTCAGGAGAGAGCTTTTTCAGAAGTTCAAAGGGGTGAGCGAGTCGGCCTTCTATGGGGCTTTCTTGACGGCCATGATACAGGGATTGCTGGGTGGCATAGGTTTTCTCATCGCGGGGCTCCAACCCCTTGTGTGGGGAGTGGCCATGGCTTTCTTCAGCATGGTGCCGGTGGTCGGCACGGCCCTGGTATGGCTTCCCGCAGGGGTGATCCTCATCCTCACCCAGCACACAGGATCAGGAATCTTCCTCATCGTCTGGGGGCTGGTGGTAAGCCTGAGCGACAACCTCATCAGACCCATGATCATGAAGGGCAGAAGCGAACTTCACCCCCTGCTCATATTCTTTTCTTTGCTGGGCGGTATCTTCTCCTTCGGCCCTCTGGGGATTCTGCTGGGTCCCTTGGCCATTGTGCTGGCCATCTCCATGCTCCAAGCCTATGAGGCGGCGGCCCGGCCCGTCCTGGAAGAGTTGGACCAACGCTGAGGAGGCTGACCCTTCATGCTCACAGAGACCATTTCGACTCTGGCGGTTTCCTGCCTGGAGGCAGGCGGTTACCTGGGTGCAGCGTTCCTGATGGCCCTGGAGAGCATGATAGCCCCTGTGCCCAGCGAGGCCGTAATGCCCTTTGTGGGGTTCTTGGTAGCGGACAGGAGCTGGAGCCTAGAGCTGGCCATTTTTTCAACAAGCTGCGGTTCCCTGGCAGGTTCCTTGGCCTCTTATGCCATGGGCCGATGGGGTGGGAGGCCTTTGGTACTGAGGGCAGGCAAGTATCTCTTGCTGAGCCCCCATGATCTGGAGTTCACAGAGAGGTTCTTCGCCCGCCGAAGGGGAGCTTGGACGCTCTTTTTCAGCCGCTTCATCCCGGTTGTGAGGCACCTCATATCCATCCCTGCAGGGGCCGGCTCCATGCCTCTTGGTCCTTTTGTCTTGGCCACCATCACAGGGGCCACCCTATGGAATTCCTTTCTCCTTTACTGCGGCATGAAGCTCAGGGAGCATTGGACACTGGTGCAGGAGTACTCCCACCAGGCAGACCTGGTGGTTCTAGGCTTGCTCTTGGCAGGAGGGGGCCTCTTTGTGCTGTCCCGCCGAAAAAGGCGCTGAGGCCCCCCCAGAACTCATTTTTTTCCTGCGGGCCTGCCAGCCAGTTTCTTTAGAGCATCCAGGCTCAGCTTGGCCCCGGAAACCAGCCTGTTATACTCGATCACCAGGGCTGCCAGGTCTGCCAAGCCCTCCACGAAGTCCACATCCTCCATGCTGAACTCCGTGGGGACCGAGGCGTACACCCTCAGCACCCCTATGACCTTCTTCTTGAACACCATGGGGGCGGAGAGTATGGAACGGATCCCTTCCCGGGCCGCCTCCTGGGGATACTGAATGCGCGGGTCTGTGGAGACGTCGTCCACGCAGACGCTCATTCCCTCCAGGCCCTCCTTGATGCTTCTGTCTGCCAGGACAGGGCCCTTCCTTAGATATTGTTCGCTCAGCCCGTAAGAAGAGACCACCTCCAGGACCCCCTTTCTCCTGTCCAGGAGGAAAAGGGCGCTCCCCTTGACCCCCATGGAACGAGCCACTGCCTCGGTTATATCGTGAAGCACGTTCATGGAGCGTCTGGTGGTGGAAACCCTTTTCATGATCTCCCTGAAGGTTCGGAAGAAGTCCTGATGATACAAGAGCCTATCCCCTGGCTCCCGCCCCTCCTGCCTCTTTGTCCTGGCTTCCATGGCTTCCTCCTTTCTTGGGGTTCCTGCCCCAGCAGAATCCCTTGGGCCCAAAAGCCAAGGCAGCCCTGGCCCACCACCAGGCAGGTTTCTCAACTCGGCTGTTTGGTGCCCCTGTGAAAAGTATAAGGCCTAAACCCCTCGGGAAGATCCAACAAATAGACCGAAACGAAAAGATTTTTCTTGGCTCAAATTGTCCCTGAGACGGCCCTCACCCACGCCCTCGGGCAAGTCCGCAAGGAAAAGGGAATTGCACAAGCCAGAAAAGCCTGCATCCCCTTTACCCTTGCTGAACCCCGCCCGGGTTGCTGCCAGAGCACCCAGAGTTTGGCCGCCCAACTCCTAGAGCCCAGACTCATCCCGCACCCTTCCAAAGCAGGCCCTCCCCTCTTGGGTCAGGCCGCTTTGTGCAGACACGACCCAGCCAAAACAATTCCCCGGAGCAAGCCGTCCCTTCAAGATCCTCCCATGGGGCTGCCACATGCGTTTCCCCCTCCCAGTCAACTCCGGTATAATCGGCTCTTGAGGTTGGATAGCACAAGAAGGGGATTCCGGAGAAATGAGGCAGACCGGGGGGGGGTCATGGGCCAGGCAATTGGATTTTCATGGAAGAACATCTTGGCCACAGCAGGTATCCTTTTGTGTTGGGCCGGAGTTCCCATGGCTGGGGAGGAGCTCAGGGCCAGAGCCTTGGAAGCAATGGCCCCCCTTGAACCGCAACAGACTTCCTCCAAGGAACCCTTTTGGGAAGAAAAGATCGCCCTGGGGAGACTCCTTTTCTTCGAGCCCAGGGTTTCCGCAGACGGCACTGTGAGCTGCAGCCGTTGTCATCTCCCGCAGCTTTACGGCACAGACGGGCTGCCCCGGTCGGTAGGGGTCATGGGAAGGCTCAACCCCAGAAACGCCCCCACGGTCCTGAATGCCTTTCTCCAGATCTCCCAGCACTGGAGAGGCGACAGGGACTCGGTGGAGGACCAGGCCGTCAAGGCCCTGGTGGGGCCACCCAGCTTCGGGAACCCCACCCCCGAGGCTGCCATGGCGAGGCTGAAGGCCATAGGGGGCTATGCCGGGCTCTTCAAGAAGGCATTTCCCCAGGATCAGGATCCCATAAACGCTAAGAACTGGGGGGTGGCCATAGGGGCTTTTGAGAGGAGCCTTCTTAGCCCATCTCGTCTGGACAGTTGGCTCCTGGGGGACGAGGCTGCCTTGAGCCCAAGAGAAAAAAAAGGGCTGGAACGCTTCTTGAACCTGGGCTGTGCAGACTGCCACGGCGGGGCAGGCCTTGGCGGCAGCATGTACGAAAAGTTCGGGATCCACATGGACTACTGGAAGGCAACCGCAAGCCCAGAGATAGACCGTGGGAGGGCGGATGTCACGGGGGATCCCCAGGATCTGTACGTTTTCAAGGTCCCCAGCTTGAGAAATGTGGCCGTGACCCCACCCTATTTCCACGACGGCTCGGTCCGGGAGCTGTCCAGGGCCGTGGAGATCATGGGCCGCACCCAGCTCGGCCTGGAGATGACCCCCGAGGAACTCCAGGAGCTGCTTGATTTCTTGGAGGCCCTCACAGGTGAATTGCCCCGCATGTTCCTGGAAGCCCCGCTGCTGCCCCAAGGCGGATTCCCGGGGTCCAAGAAACAATGAGAATCTGCTGGACCCATTGGATGGTCTGTCTTGCAACTCGCCGGAGGGTGAGCCTATGGGAGCAACATATTCACCTGACCTTCCCCGAGCTTTTTGGAGCCACTCCCGGGAAGAGATCCTGGGACTGCTCGGCTCGAGATCCGAAGGACTGAAAGGCCCTGAAGCAATGGAGCGCCTGGCTCTTCATGGGCCCAATGCACTGAGCCGGAAAAGCTCGGGAGGCACGCTACTGCTTCTCCTGGGACAGTTCAAGAGCCCCATCGTCCTGATCCTTATTGTCGCAGCTGTGCTCTCCATTTTCCTCCATGACCCCACGGATGCCATCATCATCCTCGTCATAGTGATCGTAAGCGGTCTGCTGGGATTCTGGCAAGAAAGGGGGGCCGCCAACGCCCTGAGCCGTCTGCTGGCCCTGGTGCAGACAAGGGTGCAAGTCCTGCGAGACGGGGAGACCAAGGAGCTTCCGGTGGAGGAGACCGTCCCCGGAGATGTGGTCATGCTCTCGGCAGGCTCTGCCGTGCCTGGAGACTGCCTCATGTTGGAATCAAAGGATCTATTCGTGGACGAGGCAGCCCTCACAGGGGAGAGCTATCCCGTGGAAAAGACAGTCGGTATTCACCCAGCGGATGCACCCATGGGTCAACTGGCAAACACGCTCTTCATGGGGACCCACGTGGTGAGCGGCTCTGGCAAAGCAGTGATAGTGAGAACCGGACGCGACACGGAGTTTGGAAAAATTTCGGAGCGTTTGAGGCTCAGGCAGCCCGAGACGGAGTTCCAGAGAGGTGTGAGGCGTTTCGGTTACATGCTCCTGGAGATCACACTGATACTGGTGATGAGCATCTTCGCCATAAATGTGTTTTTCCAAAGGCCCGTTGTGGAGGCTTTCCTTTTCTCCTTGGCACTGGCCGTCGGGCTCACCCCTCAGCTCTTGCCGGCAATCATAAGCGTCAATCTTGCCCACGGGGCCAGCAAGATGGCGGAGAAGAAAGTGATAGTAAAGAGGCTGGCCTCCATAGAGAACCTGGGCAGCATGGAAGTGCTTTGCTCTGACAAGACTGGAACGCTGACTGAAGGAGTGGTCCATCTTCAAGGAGCTTTAGACATCCAAGCGGTACAAAGCGATAGGGTCCTGTTTCATGCATATCTAAATGCCTACTTCGAAAGCGGCTTTTCGAATCCCATTGACGAGGCGATCCGAGGGTATAGGCAAGTGGATGTTTCGGACTGGAAGAAGCTGGACGAGATTCCCTATGATTTCCTGCGCAAGAGACTCAGCATCCTTGTGGAGAACCGGGGAGTCTCTTTGATGGTAACAAAAGGAGCCCTGCCCAATGTGATGGAGGTGTGTGGCTTGGCGGAATCGAAGGACGCTCTGGTGGATCTCGAAGAACTCCGCGATGGAATCTTAGGCAGATACGAGGAGCTAGGCCGGCAGGGATACCGGGTCATGGGTGTAGCGCGCAAGGAGATGGGTGCGGCCAAAGAAATAAGCACACACGACGAGACAGGCATGGTTCTAATGGGCTTGCTCGTCTTGAGCGATCCACCAAGAGCCGAATCCGCCCGCACGATCCGTGAGCTGGCATCTCTGGGGATCTCTCTGAAGATCCTGACTGGGGACAATGCGATTGTGGCGGAGAACATCGCAGGGCAGGTGGGCATGGAGGATGTCCGGATCCTCACAGGCTCACAACTGCGTCAAGTGACCCAGGAGGCCTTGAGCCGGATCGTGCAAGAGGTGAACGTGTTTGCTGAGATAGAGCCCAATCAAAAAGAGAGGATCATCTTGGCCCTAAAGAAAGGCGGCAGTGTGGTGGGGTACATGGGCGACGGGATCAACGACGCCTCGGCCCTCCATGCTGCAGATGTTGGAATATCGGTGGAAAGTGCAGTAGATGTTGCCAAGGATGCAGCGGACATCGTTCTCATGGAGAAGGGTCTGGAGGTGCTAGTCGAAGGAGTCAAAGAGGGGAGAAAGACCTTCGCCAACACTCTCAAGTATGTATTCATGGCCACGAGCGCCAACTTCGGCAATATGTTCAGCATGGCAGGCGCGTCTTTGTTCTTGCCGTTCCTGCCTCTCTTACCCAAACAAATACTTCTTACCAATCTCCTCACAGACCTCCCTGAAATGACCATTTCCATGGACCGGGTGGACCCCGAAATGGTGGAAAAGCCAAGGCGATGGGATATAGGGTTTATCAAGCGCTTCATGATAACTTTCGGGCTGATCAGTTCGTTTTTCGACTATCTGACCTTTGGGGTCCTGTTCTTGTTGCTCCGTGCCACTCCTGAACAGTTCAGGACTGGGTGGTTCTTGGAATCAGTGATATCGGCCTCTATTATTGTGTTGGTCATCCGGACTCGGAAGCCATTCCTTGAGAGCCTCCCCGGCAAGGGTCTTCTCGTCACAACGTTGATGGTCGTATTGGCCGCCATTTGGATACCGCATGGCCCCATGGCCGGCCTCTTCGGGTTCCACCCCGTTCCGGGGAGATTTCTCCTTTTCATGGGACTCATTGTGCTCCTGTACGTTCTCGCTGCAGACCGGATCAAGGGATGTTTTTACCGTAGGATGGAACCTGGACTTCACACCCGAAAGTGAAAACCCTGCCCTGGATTGCATCAGGAGTTCCTGGGTGGTTCATCCAAGACGTCCCTCAGATCTCGTGCCAGCGTGTTCATGCTAGAGATTTTGTGAGTCACGGTTCATTTGATGGCCGGGAAGAGCCGGATGGGGCGGCACCTGGCCTCCACACTGGGGTGCGGAGGCCAGGAATATGCTCCCTCCGTGGAAGTCTTCTGGCCCTGCTCCAGGGAATTCTTGGCTTCCAGGAGCTTTGCAGTTCCTTCGATCAGGAGCTGCTTACCCTTTTTCACCTGCGCCAACTTGTCGATATC
>JBBIOJ010000017.1:73706-86102 GCA_037443445.1 Desulfarculaceae bacterium
GGAAAGCCCGCCGTGGCCTATCCTGGCTGAGACCTCTTCGGGCCAGATGCGGCCAATCCCTGTTCTGCCAGAAGTAACGCCCCTCAGGGCAGTGCCTACAGTTCCGAAGGCCATTCACGAGAGCCAGACCGAACTCGTCTCTGGGGAATTTGGTATTCGGTTGTTGGGCCAGTCTGTATCTTTCAGCACAAGACCGAGTGGAAATGGTGAGCCGGCCTGGCTGGCTGGGACACTGCACCACCTGAAGGTCCATCTCCTTGGTCTCCAAATCTTTCCGGGGACTGGTCATGACTTGCCTCCTCCTTTTCGTTGTTGGACCCGGGTCCTGCCTCTACTTGATGAGACATCCGAAGTATTGCCCGAACATTTCAGGAACATTACAAGTTGGAAAGGTCCACGGAGGAGGGGTGGCCCCCAATCAGGCTGACAAAGGGAGGAAAAGGGTGAAGGTGGAGCCTTGTCCTAGGGTGCTGGAAGCCTCCACGCGCCCCCGGTGGGCTTGCACGACAGCCTTTACGAGACTAAGGCCAAGACCAAGTCCTTTTTCAGAGCGGCTGTGGTCGCAACGGTAAAGACGCTCAAAGATCTTGGGAAGGTCCTGCTCGGGGATCCCAATCCCCGAGTCCCTCACAGATATCACCACTTCCCCGTTCATCACACTTGCATCCACCATCACGCGCCCCCCGGCAGGGGTATACTTCACGGCATTGTCCAGGAGGTTTCCCAGCACTTGCCTGATCCGGTTGGGATCGGCCGACACGTGTAACCCTTCCTCGCAGTGTGCCTCAAGCCTGACGCCCTTCTCCTCGGCGCTGTACCCATACAATTCCGCAGCTTCCTTCAGGACATGGGCCATGTCCACATCTCTCAACTCCAGCCTTATCGTTCCTGTCTCGGCCTCCGAGATATCCATCAAGGTGTCGAGCATCGTCAGGATGCGATCCGATTCCTCCATGCATTCCACCAGCGCTTCCCTGAGGCTCTCATCATCTCGCTGGGAACGAAGGGCAAGCTCCGCAATGCCTCGGAGCCTGGTCATTGGAGTACGTAGGTCGTGCGCCACATTGTCCAGAGACTCCCTTAGCCCTCGGATCAGATTCTCGATCCTCTCCAGCATGGCGTTGAAGAGCATGACCAAATCGTCCAGGCCCTCGCCGCCCTTGGACATGGGGACCCGGTGCCCCGTCTGCCCGCTGTACACCGCTCTCACCGTGTCGGTCAGATGACGGATGGGGAGAAGCGAACGGTACGCCAAGAGCCATCCTCCCATGAGACAGAACAGTGGAGCAGGGATCATGAGTATCCCCAGTGCCTTCCTGAAATGTGCCAGCACCTTGTCCCTCTCAGTTCTGTTCTTCCCCACCAGGAGCAAGTATCTCCCGCTAAAAGAGGAGGAGGTAATTTCCAGGACGCCCTTGCCGTTTCTCATGGGCCAGGAGAATATGCCGCCTGCTTCTGTGGCGACATCCGCAGGATCGGGAAGACCGCCCCCTGCGAGAGAGGGGGGAATTGCCTGAACCATCGTCCTGTTGCGTTGGTCAAAGAGCCTTATGAAATAAGGATTCTTGTTGCCGAAAGTCTTCTCCATGCTTATCTGCTCTTGGAGGGAGGGCAGGCCTCCTTGCTCAAAGGAATGCACGAGTTCCATGAGCTTCAGCTGAAGCGCGGCATGGTCCTCCTTGGCCAGGTAGGAGCTTAGAAGAAAAAAGCCGAGGACGAACAGCAGCAACGCATTGAGGAGAAAAGCACAGGAATACCATAGGACAAGCCTGACAGCAGCTTTTTTTTGCACTCGTTTAGCCAGTCCTGAGGACATAGCCCACGCCCCGGATCGTGTGGATCAGTTTCTGTTCGAAATCTCGGTCCACCTTGTTTCGAAGTCGGCAGACAAGCACATCCACCACGTTTGTCTGGGGATCAAAGTTGTAGTCCCACACGTGCTCCAGAATCATTGTCTTGGAAACGACCCTTCCTGCATTCCGCACGAGGTACTCCAACAAGCAGAACTCCCTCGGCTGAAGTTCTATTCTTCTCCCAGCCCGGAAGACCTCTCTTCTCATGAGGTCCATGGAGAGATCTCCGACACTCAACTTTCCGGATTCGTCCAGGGGACTGGACCTGCGCAGAAGAGCCTCTATCCGGGCCAGTAGTTCGGAAAAGGAAAAGGGCTTGACCAAGTAATCGTCCCCCCCGATCTGGAGTCCTTTGACGCGATCATCCACGGATCTCTTGGCGCTCAGGATGATCACCGGGACCCTCCTCTTGTTCTTTCGAAGCTCCTGGATCAGGGTCAGGCCGTCCAGCCTGGGCAGCATGATGTCTACGATCCCTGCATCATAGGGCTCGCTCAAAGCCAAACGTAGACCTTCCTCCCCGTCCGGGGCCACATCCACCGCGAAACCCGATTGCCTCAGCCCCTTGGCCACGAAAGAGGCGATTTTCTCGTCGTCTTCCACAATGAGCACTCTCATGTTCTTTCGGTCCCTTGCTTGGGTTTGCCCATCTAAATTCCCGGAGAAGCGGTCCCCTCTCAAAGGATTCACTCGGAAAAGACGCAATCCCCCAGAGACGTTCTTGAGGGCCCTCTCTCCCAGGTCTTCGAACTCCACATCCACGAGGTTCTTGACCAGATTATATACAGTGGCCGATACGCATATCTCCCCGGCTTCTGCCGAGGCCTCCAATCTTGCCGCTATGTTCACCCCTTCCCCAAAAATACGTTCCGCGTCTGTCACCACGTCTCCAAGGTGCAGTCCCATTCGGAACTCCATCCGCTGGTCCGGCGAAAGATTGGCATTCCGAAATCCGACCTCTCTCTGGATTTCCACGGCACACTGGAGCGCGTTCACTACACTCGGGAACTCAGCGAGAAGGTTGTCGCCCGGGGAATCAACGACCCTGCCACCATGAGTTTCAATGAGCCTTGCCATCAGCTCTTTGTAAGAGAGTAGGGTTCTGATCGCTCCATCCTCGTCGTTTTCCACCAAGTAGCAGTATCCCTTGACGTCCGCGCTCAAGATGGCGGCAAGCCTTCTTTGGAAAGATCCATGCGTCAACGACCCCCCCCTCTCTGAAACCGAAGATCCAAGCCCCGCTTCTCACGGCATTGGCTGGGTGGCCGACTTTGGGGCATACAGGGCCCAGCCAGAGGCCATACAAGAGCATGGGCCGCAAAAGGTCTCTTACCCGGGACAACGGCCCAGACATCAAGCCCCATCACAGTTCTTATGACCAGTCTAAGCGCTTTTTCATCGAACGGTCACTTCCACGGAACCTGTATTCCCGCTTCGATGGTCGAGGGCGGTGAAGCTGACCCGGTGCCTAGGCTTCATGGCCTCCATCAGTTCCACGAGCCCCTCCACTCCCTGAATCTCCTGTCCTTCAACACCCAACAGTATATCCCTCACCTCCAGTCCTGCCTTGCCCATGGGCCCATTGGGATCCACCCACGTGATGGTGACCCCCTGCTGAGGGTCCAAGCCGTACTTCTCGGTCTCGGTCTGGCTAACTGGCCGCACCTCAACTCCCAGTCGTTCCTTGATGGATGAGACCAATGCTGCAGCCGCGTCTTCCAGGTTCCCGACTCTCACGGTAAGTTCCTTTTTCTCTCCGTCTCTCAACACTTCCACCTTCACTTCCTGTCCCGGGGGCGTAGCAGCCACCTCGTTGCGCAGGGAAGCACTGTCGGTGATCTCCTTACCCCCCAATGCCACCACGACATCTCCCTTTCTGAGGCCGGCCTTCTCCGCTGGCCCTGCCTTCACTAGGTCCGCCACGAGAGCTCCTCTTGCCGTCTTCAGGGAAAACTTCCTTGCCAGCTCTGGAGTCAAGTCCTGTATGTTGACTCCCATCCATCCCCTGACAACCTTGCCATTTGATATCAACTGCTTGGCCACATGCAGGGCCATGTTGCTTGGAATGGTGAAGCCGATTCCCTCGAATCCGCCTGTCTGCGAGGCAATGGCCGCGTTCACCCCGATCACCTCTCCTCTCAGGTTCAGCAATGGCCCACCACTGTTGCCCGGGTTGATGGCCGCATCCGTCTGAAGGAAGTCCTGGTAGCTGCCTGGATCTGTGACCCCGCGCCTGTGTTTGGCGCTTATGATTCCATGTGTAACGGTCTGATCCAGACCCCTTGGATGCCCGATGGCCACAACCCACTCGCCTACTTCCACCTTGTCCGAGTCTCCGAACGGAAGATAGGGGAGAGGCTCATTGGCCTGGATTCTTATGACGGCAAGATCTGTCTTCGGATCCGTGCCCACGAGTTTGGCTGGATATTTCCGGCCGTCGGCCAATGTGACCTCGATCTTGGTAGCACCTCCGGCCACGTGATGGTTGGTCAAAATGTGGCCCTGGGAGTCCATCAGTATGCCGCTGCCAAGGCCCATCACCTCTCGATCGAATTTCTTGGGCATTTCCGGAACACCGAAGAAATGACGAAAAAAGGGTCCTCCTGGAAGGGAATAAACGGATTGGCCACCTCCTGCTTTTCCGTTACCTCGATGTGGGCCACCGCCGGGACAGCCTTCTTGGCCACCTCAGTGATAGCCGTTCTGAGGTCCTCCCCGATTCCCGGCTGCCTTAGCCCCTGGGCAGTGGAGCTCAAGGAACTGGAGAAAAGCCCGAAGACAACGATTACTCCACCCAGCAACCAGCGCGTTCTGCCTCTTTCCAAGGGACTTAGATCGGTCATGTCCATCCTCCTTTCGAGGGTCGTATCCCGGATCATCCATCCATGCCGATGGCACTTGGGGGCCATACCCCCAAACCCCAGGACGCTTCCAGGTGTTCGGGACCCAAGACTTCTTGAAACCAATGAAAAACTCGGCCCCTTTATTCCCCACGGTGGTTTTGTTGAAACAATTTTTAGCGTGTTAGCCCTTGCTCTACACGATCTCTGGACAATCCAGGCCACGGATTCCAACTCCCCACTGGACGAGCTACCTAAACTATTAGACACCTTCTCTTCGTGGGGGTTTGACTGGTTTTAAGGCATACATTACCAAGTCAGATTATTTTTCCCGCGTTCGAGGCCTCGCCCCTAATTATTAGGAAACTCAGCAATGAAAAAAGAACCAAGGCGCCTGCAAGAATAGGCCCATCGTAATCCACGAGGGAAACCAATTGTCCGAACCCTTCCTCCCGCACTTCGTGCAGGAGCAGGAAAAAACACTCTACCGCCCAGAACCTCGCGATCCTGGCCAGCTCCCGCTTGGAAATGCGCCTTGGGGAAAACCCCGCGAAGATGTCCTGCCAACCCTTTATTGAGCCCGGATCAGGGAATACTTGGGGAACCTCCAGAGCGAATTCAAGAAAATTGTGCCGGTGGCGGGAAAAGAGTTCTTTTTCTTCCTTGCGCACACTGGGCCCGTAAGCCCAGAAGAACAGGAATGGATACAGTGCCGGGAGCAGAATGGTTCCCGACATGAGACAAAAACTCATGTCCACGAGGTAGTTGGAAAGATAAAAAGGGTGTCTGACCATGCCGTAAAGTCCCTGGTTGCACAACACCTGATTTCTGACCAGGACTCCCTTGGACATGAAGTGCAGGCCGCAACCCACAAGGAGCATTCCAACCGAGGTGACTCTTTCCCAAGAGGCCGCACCATGGATCAATGCAAGACCGGTGGAAAGGAGTATGACAATGTCTCTCAAATTCCCTCTGTTCACGATCCCTCTAGAGCCTCCTCCCAAGGACACCTCTTCCAGAGGCTGTTTGCCTGCCGGCCTCCTTCCCAGTAGCGCCACGGCTGGCGGACACTGGACAGTGTCTCACGGAATCCATCTCAAGACTGCAATGGCTCTTTCCTTCCAGCTTCCCGGCGAATGCCCACAGGTACATGGCGAGAGCCTCGAACCAGCAGATGGCGGCGGACCACACGTTGTGGGAGGCGTAGTGCAAGCCCCTCACATGTTGACCAAAACCGAACAAGGTCCCGAGTCCGACTGCAAGGGCAAGCCCCCAGGGGGCCAGCCGCGGCCTCCTGTCCCGAAGCACGAAATAAAGCCCCATGAGCCCGTATCCAGCTGAGGCATGGCCTGCCGGGAAACCCTTGTAGTGTCTGGAGGTGGGAGGGGGGCCTTCAAGCAGCCTGGTGTATTGCAGGGGTCCTCCGTAACGTTTGATGTGCTCTGGATAGGGCCTGTTTATGAGGAGTTTCAGGCAGGCCACGGTAACTGGCCCAGAGAGCATGCTCAGCAGGAGAAAGCCCAGGGCAGCCCTCCAAAGCCCAAGCCTGGAAAGCCCCTGCCTCAAAAAGGAAAGGAGCCACAAAAAAAGCAGGCAGAGCCAAATGGCTGCCACAAGAATCTTCCCGCCCGAATGGATCAGGCTCGTTGCCCACCAGGTGTTCTTCCAGAAAAAAAAGCCCTCTTGGAAATCGAAAAACATGTCTGAGAGCCTGAGATCAAGCCCCGTGAGCTCAAAAACCGTGACCAGCCCTGCAAAAAGGCCCAGGGGAAACCAAAGATGCCACAATACAAACCTCCTGTCTGGTCGGCTCCGGCTCAGCTTTGAGAACCCAGGGCCCACCAGGGAGCCGCAAGGGCTCCCCTTTTCCGTCACTGCCGGAAGTTCCTGGGTCCAAGAGGCTGAATGGGGCTTCGGGGATGCGTTCCTCAAACTCAGCTCCTCCTTCCGCTCTCAGTTGTCTGCCCTGGCGGTGTTTTTTTGAGCTTCCCACTTGTCCAAGCCGCGGCGATGGCTAAGATAGGCTCCCTGGTAGAAAGAAATGGCCTCCTGTGCAATCTCGGCATGGGGATCGAGTGGTTTGAGGTCCCTCTTGCCCGGGACAAAGAGGTAATGGGCCGGAGGTTTTCTAACATCCAGCACCACCAGCCTTTCACCCCTGAGGTAGCCTAACTTCTGGTATGTTCCCATAAAGGCCCTGCCTTCTTCCGGACTCATGCCCAAGAGGTCTCTACCCAGGAACTTGCTCGTGTAGTCCACCCCCAGCAGGCCCAAGAGCGTCGGGGCCAGATCCATCTGGCTTCCCAGGGTCTCCACCCGGCCTGGCCCTACCCACTTGGGGGCATAGATGAGGAGGGGGATCCTGTAACGATCCACTGGCAGGGCGGCCTTCCCAGCAGAATTGGCGCAATGGTCCGCCACCACCACAAAGATGGTGTCTTCGAACCAGGGTTCCTTTCTTGCCTCCTCGAGGAAATGCCCTATGGCCCAGTCCGTATAGAGCACGGCACCCTTCCTTCCTTTTCCCGATGGGACTTTCACCCGCCCTTCCGGGTAGGTGTAAGGCCTGTGGTTGGAGGTGGTCAGGATCAGACCGAAGAAGGGTTCCCTGTTTTCCCAAGACTCTCTCATGCGGGAAAGGGCCTTGCGGTAAAGATCCTCGTCACAGACCCCCCAGGCGTTGGAAAAGGTGATCTCCCGGGATTCAAAGTCTTTTCTGTCCACGACTTGGAAGCCGTTGTGGCTAAAAAAATAGTTCATGTTGTCGAAGTACCCGTAACCCCCGTAAATGAACTCCACCCTGTAGCCCTCTTGCTTGAAGACCCATCCCAGGGAAAACAAATTCTCATTCCCGGGCCGTTTCACAAGGGAGCGGCCTGGGGTGGGAGGCACTGAGAGGACTATGGCCTCGAGCCCCCTGTCCGTGCGGGTGCCTGTGGCATAAATATTTGTGAAGACGAGAGAATGGGAGGCCAGCCTGTCCAGCCTCGGGGTGAGCTTTTTCCCCCCTCCCAAGGCCCCGACGAATTCCCCGCTCAAGCTCTCCACCACGATGAGGGCCACGTTCAGCCTCTTTCCTCCCAGGGGTCCCCCGTTGGCCACTTTGCGCTTCAAGTCCCAGGGGTCAGGCGAGAGAAACTGCGCCTTGGGTTCTGCCAACTGCTCCTTCAGCTTGGCCATGGCCTCCTCAGGATCCAGCAAGGGGTAGAAGGTCTCGTAATCCAGCTGGTTGGCCCCGAAGGCCGAGACAAAGCTATATATCCCGTTGGATGCTATCTCATTGGCATAGTTGTTTTCTGAGACACGACTCCAGTCCAGACGGGCTGTGAGCCCGAAAAACAGCGCTGCCCCGAGCCACGGGGCAGCCCGCAGGCCTCGCATCCCAAAAGACTCCTGGCTCCTCTGGGAGGCTCCCACAGCCTTCCTCAAGGGCCACCAGATTCCAAGGGTTCCCAGAAGGATCCCCAGCAGGATGGGGACAAGGGGATAGGACTCCCAGATATTCCCCATGACCTCCTGGGTGTAGATGAGATAGTCCACGGCAATGAAATTGAACCTGGCTGCGAACTCCTCGAAAAAGAACCACTCTGCCACTGCCACAAAAATGATGAAGTACAGGCTTGCAATTGCCGCAGCGTGCAAAAAGGGTGTGAACCTTTGGCTGGAGTAGAGCCGGCGGGGGGCCACAACCAGGAAGCCCAGGTAGGGAACCCCCAAGTAGCTCAAGGTTACAAGGTCCATGAGAAGGCCTGTACCCATCATCTTCAAGAAAACAGCAAGACCGCCCTCCAGAAACCTCCAGGCCTTTACAACAAGGGCCAAACGAAGGCCCATGGTGATGGCCAGGAATACCACCCCGAAAAGATAGGCGATTAGCAGCCTGGATTTCCCCCAATTTATAAGAGCCATGTCCAACAATTACCCCGATAGGTCAAAATTCTTGAAACAGGAGAACTGCTTCTTCCCCAGGAGGGTGGGAGGCCGGAGCCTGGTTCTGATCGCCCCCCAAAGCCCAAGGGGCCTTGGGGGATCAAGCCTCCAAATCAGCCTTGGGCTATAGGATATCCTCACCCAGAACCCTTTCTCAGGCAGTATCGCACATGCAGATTCGTTTCCCTGAAGGTCAAGCAAGTGCAATTGATGCGCTTTTTCTTGCTTTCATCATCTAATCCTTAACGAAGGAGGCCAATTTTCCAGGATGCTCGGGCAGTGGGTGCTTGCCTCCCAGCCCTCCTCTCAAAAAGGAAAGCACACGAGACACTCCCAGCACGCTCTGTCTTCTAAGCCTCCACATAGGGGCCCAGGGATTCCGAACTGTCACCAGTTCCTCCGTGACCTGATCCCCTCCCAGCCTCATGATCAAAGCGTGATGGAATTTTCCGGAGCGGACGTTCCTGAGGCTACCTCCCCCACCTCCACTCACCAGGAGCACGGATGAGCCTATTTTCATGCGGCTGTACTGGTGCAGGTGGCCTGCTATGAGGTAATCGACCCCCAGGCCCCCCCACCTGGATTCAAATCTCTGGGCTTTCAGCTTGGCGAGGCTGCCCAGAGGATCCAAGGGAGGAGCATGCATGAACAGGAAGATTCTCTTGGCACCATTGCCTTTTTCCTTGATAACCCTTCGAACCTCATCGCCCCAACTCTTGTTTACACTACCCCCACGACGCAGGCTGCGCGGGAGACAGTTGCGCACCACCAAGAAGAGGTTTTCTCCCACCTGAAAAGAGTAGCTGGAGGGGCCATAAAGCTCTTCAAAAGCCTGGACAGGAAAGCCAGGACCTACATCGTGATTCCCCATCACCAAAATCATAGGGAGAGCTTCAGGGCCCAAATTTTCTCTAACCTGTGCCATGAACAGCGCGTGACCCTCCTGGTTGGGTGCAGGAGCAAAATCCCCAAGATGAACAATAAAGTCCAGCCCCTCTTCCCTCAGGTTCTTGAGGAGTTCGCTGAAGACTGCCGAGCCGTGGGAATCCCCCACCACGGCAAAAGACAAGGGCTTCTCCCCCCGGATCTCTTCCAGTCTGGACAAAATGCCCTGCCTGCTACCCAGCGAAAGGGGTACCGATTTCTCCTGGATCAAGGTCCTGCCCAATGCAGTCAACCCGAGCAGGACGCCACCCCAAGCTCCCATCATACACCAATTCCTCATCCGCATGGCCTCCTCCTCTGTGACGGGCAAGATCATCCCTTTCCCGTATGTCCAAGGAAGCATAGGCCACTTGGATTAAACAAAGATTAACGGTGGATGAACTTTTCTTCACGCAGATGGGCCATTACAGATTTTCGGAAGCCTCACCTCCACCCTGGTGCCTCGGCCCTGGGTACTGTGGATGCATATTTCACCCCCGTGGGCCTCCAGGATTCTCTTGGAAATGCTCAAGCCCAACCCGCTTCCACCAGTTTCCCGGGGGCTGGCCTTATCCACCCTGTAAAACCTCTTGAATACATGAGGCAGATCCTGTGGAGGTATTCCGATTCCCGTATCCTCAACCCCTGCCCAAACCCAATTCCCCTCAGGGAAACACTTCAGCTCCACCTTTCCCCCCCGCGGCGTGTATTTCAGGGCATTGTGGATGAGATTGCCAAAGGCCTGCTGGAGAAGGGCCCTGTCACCCAAGGTCATTGTCTCTCCTTCCTTCCAAAGCTGAAGTTTGATCCCCTTTTCCTCTGCAAGGGCATCGAAGAGTTCCACCAGCCCCTGGAGCAGTCCTCCAAGCTCCAGCCTCTCGGTGTGCTCCACATGGGCTCTGGCCTCGAACCTGGCCAGCAGGAGCAATCCATTTGTGAGCCTGTTTAGCCGGTCGAACTGTTCAAGAAACCGCTCCAAGACCTCCTGATACTGCTCTGCTGTGTGGGATCTGCTCAGGACAAGCTCTGCCTCACCCCTCATGGCGCAAAGGGGGGTGCGCACCTCATGGGCCACATCAGCCGAGAACTTCCTGATCTCTTCAAACGAGCGATTTAGACGATCCAGCATGCTGTTAATTGTGGTCACAAGCTCATCTAGTTCATCTCCGGTCCCGCGGTTGTGGAGGCGCTCATCCAAGTTGTATGAAGAAATACGGCTGGCAGTGGTGGCGATCTGCTTTATGGGAGAGAGGCTCCTTCTGGCCAGAAGCCATCCACCAGCCGCGCACACAAAAAGTGCTGCAGGGATGAGAATGAGCACATTTCTGTAGAAGTTCCCCATGGCATTGCGAAGTAGCTTTAGATCCATGCCCACTTGAAGGAAGAAAGACTGTTCAGGACCCTTGAGGAGCACTGTCAACTCCCGGTGCGGGAGCTTCTTCCACCGGAGGAGTCTTGAGCGATAACCTCCCGAGCCCTTCCATGAACTGGGCTCAAGGGGAACCCGACTCCATGGAAACTTGGAACCCGATGAGGCGATCTCCCCCCCTAGCCTGTCCAAGAGTCGGAAATGTATCCTCAGCCTGGTCCTGCCCGCCAGTTCTGACCTGAAGCGATCCATCCAGCTCAAGTCAGGCGCTTCCTCAAGGAGTGCCTGTATCTCCTGTGCCTCATCCATGAGCACTGCATCGGCCTGTTTCAACATGTGTGAGTGAAGCCGATACCCCAGAAACCCGCATGCCAGGGCCAGGACAGCCAGAAGGGCACCTGCATACCAGAGGGTGAGACGCACGTCAGTGCGCCGCCAAGGTATTCCCTTACGGCTCCAAGACATAACCCACGCCTTTCACTGTCTTGATGAGGGCACGCGAAAAGCCTTGGTCCACCTTGTTCCTCAGTTTGTACACGTGCACGTCGACCAGATTGCTCATTCCATCGAAGTGATAATCAAACACGGACTCCAGGATCATCACCCTAGTCAGGACTTGGCCTGCATGCCGCATGAAGTACTCCAGGAGGGCGAACTCCTTGGCCGTAAGATGGATGGGTTTTCCCCCTCGTTCCACCTTTCGACGGGCAGGGTCCAGGGTGAGATCAGCCACCTTTAGCACGGCCGGCAGCTGTGCTCGGCTTCTCCTGAGCACCGCCCTCACCCGCGCCATGAGTTCGGTGAAAAAGAAAGGTTTGACAAGGTAGTCATCGGCCCCAAGATCCAGCCCCGTCACCACATTTTCTTTCTCATCCAGGGCGGTCAGTACGAGGACGGGGCTTGATATCCCCTCCTGCCGAATCCTCCTGAGCACTTCCAGACCATGGAGCCGTGGAAGCAGAAGGTCCAAAACTATCACGTCGAAGCAAGCCTCCAAGGCTGCAGAGAGGCCCTCCTCACCGTCTGCTGCCTCCAGGACCTCCCAGCCCTCTTCTTTGAATCCCTTTGCCAGGAAGTGGGCTACAGCAGGGTCGTCTTCTATCAGCAAGACACGCAATACTCTGCTCCATAAGGGCGTTCAAAGCCCCCTCAAATCTCTCTCCTGCCCCATGTAACTCTGGAGGCTCCATTTTCCTATTTTAGAACCGCTCGAGGTGTCCTTGGATGAAATTTTTTTAATGCAGTTTTCCAAGGCCGGGCCTGGGCCTCTGGTACTACTGATGAGGCAACAGCGGCTTTGCTGCTACGTCTCCCAAAGTCTCTGAATTGATCTTGATGTGGAGGCTTGAAATACGTTCCCTGGGCAAGGAAGAAAGCTCAGGGCGCTGAAGGGCATGTGGAGCCAAGGCAAGCCCACCAGCTCATGGCAGTCGAGTAGTTCATCCATTGCTGGATTTCACCCTCACAGATCCGGACGTGC